>CAJJCR010000001.1 GCA_905182745.1 Bacteroidetes bacterium MED-G20
AAAACATTATATCTTATATCTCCAGCATCCCAATCGGCTGAATCTGGTTGCATTTTAACTACCATTGCATTTTTAAAGCCTGCTTTTTCAAAAGCTACATTCCATTGCAGAACCGCATCTTTAATTATGGGACGCCACTCTTTAGGAGTTGAATTTTCCATCCACCAAACAACAGGATTTACAGGTTCTGAAATCGCTGCTGTTGGATCTTTTTTCTTAAGATTCCATCTGTGAACCAAGTCTCTATAGGGAGTTGAACTAGTTGAGGTCATATCTGTAACCTGAGTAGTAAAATAACCTACTCTTGGGTCGTCAACCAGGATTTCATAATCATTATCTGGCATTTCAATTAAGCTATGAAAAACCTTAATGCTTACGTTCCTCCCATCAGCAACAGCTCTAGAACCTCCATTAAGGACATTAATTTTGGAATAAACATATTCAATTGCTAAGTCTGTATTTTTTGGATAATTTCTTATAGAGTTAATTTTTGTTTTCTCTTTATTTAAGGTTGCCCAGAGTAAAAGCTGTAGGAGATTGTTTGGGATATCTTGGTGGTTTGATTTGAGAGAATGTTTCCTTTAGAAAAAGTTGGTCAGCGTTTATTAAAAATAGCCCATCTTTCTTATTAATTCCCACTATTTTTAAACTTGCCAAAACTCCTTCACTCATGTTTGCAGAAGAGGATTTAGACAATGCACTTTCGGGATCAAAATAGGAAGAAGTATTTTGAACTATAAATTCTATTTTATTAAAATATTTTTCAATTTTAAAAACTTTAGACCCTCTATAAGATCCTCTGTAGCTTCCTGCATCTAACACCCCATCTGCTATTTGACTAAAATAGATATATTCTTTTCCAATCTGATCTTGTTTTATAACCATCTTAATGGAGCCGTTTACTGTATCTTGATACAAGTCAAATAATCCTTCAATTTTTTTTGATTTTTTAGTGACCTCACTAATTTTCTTAATTGCGTCTTTATCTTTTTTAGGCGCTTCGACTTTAGATTTTGACTTTTTGGAAGATTTTTTTTGCGGGAATACTACTGCTGAACTAAAAGCTAAAATTAGAACTAGAATGAAATATTTTTTCATGGGAATTAATTTTAAAAATTTCGCTAATTTATACAAAAACAGGAGACAATCTTTCGACTATCTCCCGCTAAGTACCCGAGGCGGGACTTGAACCCGCACGACCAGATGGTCACAAGATTTTAAGTCTTGCGTGTCTACCAATTCCACCACTCGGGCATTTACTTATAAATAAGTAAAATGGAGCGAAAGACGAGATTCGAACTCGCGACCCCGACCTTGGCAAGGTCGTGCTCTACCAGCTGAGCTACTTTCGCATCTACGTAAAAGAACAATTGGGTGCCAAAAATAATTAAATTTTAATAAAACCGATAGAAAATTAACTACCTAATTTTTTTTTAATATCATTTAATAAAACTAAAGCCTCAACTGGCGTAAGAGAATTGACATCTAAATTTTCTATTTCATTCCTAATATCGCTTAAAATAGGATCATCTAACTGGAAAAAACTTAATTGTTGGTGGTCTTCATTTTCTAGTGTACTTATTTCTTTTTTAGTGTTTTGAGTTTTATCTAACTCTAAATTCTTTAATATTTTCTCTGCTTTGGAAATTATCTTTTGAGGCATTCCCGCAACTTTTGCGACATGAATACCAAAACTATGCTCGCTTCCTCCTTCAATTAATTTTCTAATGAAATGAATTTTTTTATCTATTTCTTTAACCGAGACATTGTAATTTTTAATCCTATTAAAGGTTTTAGTCATATTATTTAGTTCGTGGTAATGAGTTGCAAACATGGTTTTTGGTTGTAATTTTGGGTTTTCATGTAAAAACTCTGCAATTGACCAAGCTATAGATATACCATCGTAAGTGCTAGTGCCCCTTCCAATTTCATCTAATAAAATAAGACTTCGAGAAGAAATATTATTCATAATACTAGAAGTTTCATTCATTTCCACCATAAAAGTGGATTCGCCTGACGAAATATTATCATTTGCCCCAACCCTAGTAAATAATTTATCAATTACCCCAATATCTGCAGATTTAGCAGGAACAAAACAACCTATTTGTGCCATTATTAATATTAAAGCTGTTTGCCTCAAAAGCGCAGATTTCCCACTCATATTTGGACCAGTAATCATCATTATTTGTTGTAGCTTATTATCTAAAAATATATCATTTGGAATATATGACTCGCCAATTGGAAGAAACTGCTCAATAACAGGATGTCTACCATCTTTTATATCAATTTTTAGACCATCGCTAATTATAGGCTTAGAATAATTATTTATTTTAGAAACATGGGCTAATCCATGAATTACATCTAAATAAGCAATACGCTTTGCATTAAAAACTATATCCTCAATGTTTGGTAATACATCTTCAATAAGTTGTGAAAAAATCTCCGATTCTAACTTTAAGATTTTCTCTTCTGCACCAAGAATTTTCTCCTCATATATTTTTAATTCTTCTGTTACATATCTTTCTGCTGAAGTAAGCGTTTGTTTTCTAATCCACTGTTCAGGAACTTTGTCTTTGTGGGTGTTTCTAACTTCAATGAAATAGCCAAAAACATTGTTAAATGCAATCTTTAAACTAGGAATACCAGTTTTTTCAATTTCTCTTTTTTGAATATCCAACAAAATAGATTTAGCATCTGAAAGTATATTTCTTAACTCGTCTAATTCATTGTGAAATCCGTCTTTTACTACTTGTCCCTTGCCAACGGCTATTGGAGCATCTTCATGAAGAACTTCTTCGATTTTTTGAATCGTTTTTGAATTGTCCTTTAAATTATTAGCCCAGAAATTAAGTTGCTTTTGATTTAGAGACGATAATTTTTCTTTTACTGGAATAATTGATTGTAATGATTTTTTAAGTTGATTTAGCTCTCTTGGAGAAGTTTTTAAAACAGCCAGCCTTGAAGACATTCTTTCTAAATCTCCAATCTCTTTAAATTGACTTTTAATAAACTCAAAAAGTTCTGAATCATTAATGAAAAACTCTACCATTTCAAGTCTGTCTCGTATTTTTTCAGCTGAAATTAATGGAAATAAAAGCCATTTTTTTAGCAGTCTTGCCCCCATAGCTGTTGAAGTCTGGTCTAGAACCTCTACCAAAGTATGGCCATTGTGGTTGGTAGAATATATTAGTTCCAAATTTGAAACAGTAAAATCATCCATCCACAAATGTTTGCCCTTTTCTATTCTCTGAATGCTTGCAACATGACTTGTATGATGATGTTCGGCAGTGGTAATGTAATGAAGAACTGCACCAGCTGCTATAATAGCCAAATCCATATTTGAAATTCCAAAGCCTTTTAAAGACTTGGTTCCAAACTGTATATTTAATTTTTCTAGAGCAAAATCATTTTGAAAAACCCAATCGTCTAGCCTAAAAGTATAGGCCTTAGATTGGAGATTATCTTGAAAAAGTGAATGTTTATTTCTTGAATATAGAATTTCTGATGGGGAAAAATCATTTACTAATTTTGATATGTAATTAACATCCCCCTGGCCAACATAAAACTCTCCAGTAGAAATATCCAAAAAGGCAACACCAGCTTTGTCTTTGTGAAAACTAACAGCAGCAAGAAAATTATTGCCTTTGCTGTCTAATAATTGGTCGCTTAAAGCTATTCCTGGTGTCACCAGCTCTGTAACCCCTCTTTTTACAATTTTTTTTCCTTTTGTTGGTTGTTCTAATTGATCACAAACTGCTACTCTATGACCAGCCTTTACTAATTTTGGCAAATAAGTTCCTATAGAATGATGTGGAAATCCTGCCAACTCTATTTTGGAAGATCCGTTATTGCGAGCTGTTAGAGTTATTCCTAATACATTTGATGCTGTAATTGCATCTTTGCCAAAAGTCTCGTAAAAATCCCCTACTCTAAATAAAAGCAAAGCATCGGGATGCTTAGATTTGATGGAATTGTATTGTTTCATCAAAGGAGTTTCAGATTTGGGTTTTACTTTTGACATTTGGTCTTTAGGTCGTATCTAGATATGTTTGTAAAAATAAACTAAATGCGCATTTTAGCAAATTAACATTTAATGAATAAAAAATTAAAACTAGAGGAACTAAATCGTTTAAGTGTTTTAGAATTTAAAGAGGTTGAGAAAGATCCTATAATAGTTTTATTGGACGATGTTAGAAGTCTTAACAATATTGGTTCTGTATTCAGGACCTGCGATGCAATGGGAGTAAAAAAAATGTATCTATGTGGAATCACTGGTCAACCTCCTCATAGAGAAATTAGAAAAACAGCAATCGGAGCTTCTGAAAGTGTAGACTGGGAGTATGAAAAAAATGCATCAGAAATATTAACAAAATATCGAGATTTAGACTATGAAATTATTGCTGTAGAGCAAACATCAAATTCTGTGTCTTTAGAAGAATACCAATTAACTAATAAGAAAATTCTTTTAATTTTTGGAAATGAAATAAATGGTGTTTCGCAAAAACTAATTGATTTATGCGATTTATCATTAGAAATCCCCCAATGGGGGACGAAACATTCTATGAATATTTCCGTAAGTATTGGAGTGGTTTTATGGAATTTAAAAAAGCTTTTACTAAAATAAATACCCTACTATTAAATTATATTTGTTTTAATTTAAAATTGAAATAAATTATATTTGCTGATATTTGAAAAATTACATTCATATAGTTCTGTTTTTTATATTTATTCCGACTGTTTATAACGCACAGTATTACAATAGGAATTCATACAAAACTAAAAGACACGAAATTGACTTTGGGATAGGAGGATCAAGTTGCCTAACAGATATTGGTGGTGGTGGTGCCCCAGAAAATAGTTTATTTACAGGGAATATATTTGGTGACCAGCCAATTGCTAGATCCTTCTTGTTTGACTTAAACATCCAAACAACAAGTTTTGCAACTAATTTTTCTTACTTGTACCATCTAAAAAGTAAATTAGCTCTACGATTAAGTTTATCCTATGCTAAAGTCTCAGGTGATGACACATATTCTGGAGACTTCTTTAGAAGAAATAGAGCATTGAACTTTAACACAACTATAGCTGAAGGAAGTGGAATAATAGAGTTTACTTTAGTTCCTGAAAAAGTCGGTAATAAATACAATTTAAAAAACAAGTACGGTAAGAGTATTGGAGCTAAAAATCCTGTAGGCTTTGGTTTGTATATTTTCGCAGGCTTTGGCGGATTTTATTACGAGCCATATGGCACCAATAAATTTCTAAATTCTGACACTGTAAATGTTGGTAATGGCCAAAAATATAAACTTAGAGAACTCCATACAGAAGGGCAAGGGTTTGAAGGGGGGCCTGCAATGTTTTCTGAAGAAGTTACAGGAATAAAACACCAAACTTACAAACCATTTGCAATTTGCATTCCATTTGGATTTGGCATAAAAAAAGCATTTCATACTACTGCTGGAATTAAATTAGAGGCGAGCTATAGATTTACAAATACGGATTACCTAGACGATGCAAGCACCTTTTATTATGATAAAGATAAACTTAGAGAGGAGATGACAATACTTGGTGGGTCGGAATTAGCACAAAGCGCATATATAATGTCTGGGACTCAGACTGGCGCTGAATATTTATATATAGGTTATGCTCCATTTGATGTAAATGGCACACCTATTTATCCAACTAATTCGATACCGGCATCAGACCTTGGTGGAACTAACCCTTATAGGGCCACAAGAACTCGGACTGAGCCAGGCCATGAAAGAGGAGGGCCAAATTACAACGACAGCTACATGTTTTTAACTTTAACAGTTTATAAAAAATTAACCAATACTCCAAAAACTATGAGGATTGCTAATTCGGGGTCAAGAAGGAAGATAAAAGCTTCTTTTTAACAATTATTTATTTTCTTTTATGCGATTGCAACCTCCTATTCAATAACTTTTTTTATCTTATTGAATTGTAAATAATTTTTTATGCCTAGATACCATAAGGTTGGTAATATTCCCCACAAAAGACACACTGTATTCAAAAATGGTGGTAATAAAATTCATTACGAGCAACTTTTTGGAACAATAGGCTTTGAAGGAATGTCGTCTCTATTATACCACATTCATCCTCCTACAGAAGTAAAAGAAATATTAAATAAAATAGATATTTCTCCGAAAATCGCTGTAAACAATAATATGCAAATGAGAGGATTTAAAGGTTTTGCAATTGATGAAAAATCTGATTTTCTAAAATCTAGGGTTCCTGTATTAACCAATTCTGACGTGAACCTACATTTAGCAAATCCTAGCGAAAACTCTAAATATTTTTTTTATAAAAATGTAGATGCAGATGAAGTGGTATTCATTCATAAAGGAGAAGGAGTTTTAAGAACCCCATTAGGGAAAATAGAGTTTGGAAGTGGGGATTATTTAGTAATTCCAAGAGGAATGATTTATAAAATGGATTTTAAAGACAATGATAATAGACATTTTATAATTGAGTCTTCTCACCCTATATATACCCCCAAAAAATACAGAAACTGGTTTGGGCAACTTTTAGAGCATTCCCCATATTGTGAAAGAGACATAAGAGTTCCTAAAGAACTAGAAACCCATGATGAAAAAGGCGAATTCTTAATTAAAATTAAAAAAGAAGGGTTTTTATACGATTACATATACGGATCTCATCCCTTTGATGTAGTTGGTTGGGATGGATACAATTATCCTTATGCATTTTCTATTCACGACTTTGAGCCAATTACAGGTAGGGTACATCAACCGCCTCCAGTTCATCAAACTTTTGAAACACCGGCTTTTGTTATATGTTCCTTTTGTCCTAGAATGTATGATTACCATCCCGAAGCAATTCCTGCGCCCTACAACCATAGCAATATAGACTCTGATGAAGTTCTATATTATGTAGACGGCGATTTTATGAGCAGAAACGATATTGAAATAGGGCAAATAACCTTACATCCTTCAGGAATTCCACATGGGCCACATCCAGGAGCATACGAAAGAAGTATTGGCAAAAAATCTACGGAAGAATTGGCAGTTATGGTAGATACATTTAAGCCTCTAAAACTAACCGAACAAGCTTTAAAAATTGAAATTAAAGAATATTATAAATCTTGGATGCATTAGTCTTTAAACTAAATGAAAAAAGAATTAAAAAACACCGAATATAGCCTAGAAAAAATCTTTAAAGAAGCCAAAGATTTTTTACCTCTTTTAGGGACAGATTATATTGAATTTTATGTTGGAAATGCCAAACAAGCAGCCCATTTTTATAAAACAGCATTTGGCTTTCAGTCACTTGCCTATGCCGGCCTAGAAACGGGATTAAAGGACCGTGTTTCTTATGTATTAAAACAAGATAAAATTAGAATAGTTCTAACCACAGCCCTAAATAGCAAATCAGCAATTGGTGAACATGTAAAAAAGCACGGAGATGGAGTAAAAGTAATAGCGCTTTGGGTCGATGATGCAAAAAAAGCTTACGAGGAAACCATTAAAAGAGGAGCAAAATCTTATTTAAAGCCAGTTACGGAAAGTGATGAATTTGGAGAAGTTGTAAAATCTGGAATTTTCACTTATGGTGAAACAGTACATTTATTTATCGAACGCAAGAATTATAAAGGAGACTTTCTTCCTGGATTTATCAAATGGAAGTCCGAGTATAATCCTAGCTCAGTGGGGCTTAAATTTGTAGATCATATGGTTGGAAATGTTGGATGGGGGGAAATGAATACTTGGGTAAAGTGGTACGAGGAAGTTATGGGTTTTGTAAACTTCTTATCCTTTGACGACAAGCAGATTCATACTGAATATTCAGCATTAATGAGTAAAGTGATGAGTAATGGAAATGGTAGAATTAAATTTCCGTTGAATGAACCAGCCAAGGGAAAAAAGAAATCACAAATTGAAGAATATTTAGACTTTTACGAAAGTCCCGGGGTTCAACATATTGCTATTGCAACAGATGATATTATTCAGACTGTAAGAAAATTAAGAACAAGAGGAATTGAGTTTCTATCTGCACCACCAAAAGAATATTACACTGCAATTCCTTCAAGGTTAGGAGAGCATATGAAAATAATGAATGAAAATATTGATGAACTTGAAGAATTAGCCATTTTAGTGGACGCTGATGAAGAAGGGTATCTTTTACAAATTTTCACTAAACCAGTAGAAGATAGGCCCACCTTGTTTTTTGAAATTATTCAAAGAATGGGAGCTAAAGGCTTTGGAGCAGGAAATTTTAAAGCTTTATTTGAATCTATTGAAAGAGAGCAACAAAATAGAGGAACACTATAATAAATGGACAGCAAATTAAATAAAGATACTTTAAAAGCTCTTTCAGATAAAGGGCTCAACACGGATGTTTATCTAGAAGGAATTCAAAGTGCAAAGCCACTAACCTACTGGGATTATATTCAACCGGAAGCATTATTGAACCTTCAAGTCCAAAGAACGGATTTACCGGACGAAATGGTTTTTATTGTATACCATCAAATCAATGAATTACTATTTAAGATGATTCTATGGGAAATTGAACAATTGGCGTTTTGTAAAAAGCTAACATCCAAGTTTTTTTCAGAAAGATTAGAAAGGATTAGTCGATACTTTGATATGCTGTGTAGTTCCTTTAGGATTATGAAAGATGGAATGGACTTGGAACAATATATGAAGTTCAGAAAAACATTAGCTCCTGCTAGTGGCTTTCAAAGTGCTCAATATAGAATGATTGAATTTGCTAGTACTGATCTAATAAACTTAATTGACTACAGATTTAGAAAAACAATTAATAGAAATACACCATTTCAACATGCTTTTGAACACTTATATTGGCAAGCGGCTGGGAAAAATCATGAAACTGGAGAAAAAAGTCCGATGATTCGTCTTTTTGAAGAAAAATATTTGGATGATTTTATTGGTTTTATGAAAAAATACAACAATAAGAACCTTTGGTGTCTTTATGACAATCTTCCTGAAAAGGATAAAAGCGATTTAAAACTTTTAAATTCTATGAGACATTTTGACCATACAGTAAATGTAAAATGGGTAATGGAGCATTACAATACTGCTTCAAAGTATTTAGATGGAGCCCAAAAGAATGAGAAGGCAACGGGAGGGAGTGACTGGAAAAAATATATGCATCCTAAGTATCAAAAAAGAACATTTTTTCCAAAATTATGGACCAAAGATGAAATTGAAAATTGGGGTGAACAAAACCTAGAAAGTCATGAAATACTTAGTAATTTTAAACGAATTAGAAATTTGAGCTATGGAAAACGAAAGAAAACTTGAAGAATTTCAACAAAAAATTGATGCTAACATCAAAATAGAGCCAAAGGACTGGATGCCTGAAAAGTATAGGCAAACTTTAATTCGTCAAATATCTCAACACGCCCATTCAGAAATAATCGGAATGCAACCCGAAGGAAATTGGCTCACAAGAGCACCTAGTTTGAGAGCTAAAAAAATTTTAATGGCTAAAATTCAAGACGAAGCAGGTCATGGTCTATACCTTTATTGTGCTGCAGAAACATTAGGGGTTAAAAGAGAGCAGTTTTTGCAATGGCTTCACGAAGGAAAAGCAAAATATTCTAGTGTTTTTAATTATCCTACTCTTACTTGGGCAGATATGGGTGCAGTTGGATGGTTGGTAGATGGTGCCGCTATAGTAAATCAAGTTTCTCTACAAGGCACTTCTTATGGCCCGTACTCTAGAGCAATGGTGAAAATATGTATGGAAGAAAGTTTTCACCAGAGACAAGGGTTTGAAATAATGGTTCAATTAGCAAAAGGGACAGAAGAACAAAAACAAATGGCACAAGATGCATTAAATCGTTGGTGGTGGCCATCCATAATGATGTTTGGTCCTCATGATTCAGAGAGCGCGCATTCTAATCAATCTTTAAAATGGAAAATCAAACGAGAATCCAATGATGAGCTAAGACAAAGGTATATCGACAAAACTATCGAACAGGGTCATCATTTAGGTTTAACTTTTCCAGATCCGAACCTTAAATTCAATGAAGAGACTAAAAATTATGACTACTCACCAATAGATTGGGACGAGTTTTGGAATGTTGTAAAAGGAAATGGCCCAGGAAATAAACTAAGAATAAATCACCACATCAAAGCACATGAAGATGGAAAATGGGTCCGAGAAGCGGCAAAAGCTTATTCCAATAAAATAAATCTTTCAAAAAAAACAGCCTAAATGAGTAGCGACGATCAAGGCATATTATGGGAAGTGTTTATTCAGGTTAAAGCAGGCAGGCCTTATAAACACGTTGGCAGTTTACATGCTTACGACAAGGAAATGGCAATGAAATCTGCTAGAGACTTATATACTAGAAGAAACGAAGGCAATGGAATTTGGATAGTAAAGGCTGAAGATATAGTTTCTTCTGAAGCAAGTGATGGAGAATCATTTTTTGACCCTTCAAATGATAAAGTCTACAGACATCCAACATTCTATAAAATTCCCGATGGTGATAAAGCATATTTAATGAAAAATGAACTTATAGATTATTGTTTAAGACTGGGAGATTCTTCTTTAATATTGAGTCATAGAATTGCAGAATATTGTAGTAAAGCTCCTATTTTAGAAGAGGATTTAGCTATTACCAATGTTGGGTTAGACTTGCTTGGTCAGGCAGAAAACTTTCTAAATTATGCCGCCAAATTGAAAGGCGATACTACTGCTGATCTTCTTACTTTTAAAAGAAGAGAAGGTGATTTTAGATGTTTGCATTTAGTACAGACTCCAAATACAGACTTTGCTTTTATTCTAGCAAGACAGTTTTTAATGGATTGTTACCATCAGGTTCTTTTCAATAAACTCTTAAATAGTAAGGATGAAACAATTTTAGGAATTTCAAAAAAAGCAATTAAAGAAGTGAATTATCATTTAGATAGAAGTAATGACTGGATAAAAAGACTTGGTTTAGGAACTAAGGAAAGCAACAAAAGAATTCAAAATGCTATAAATGATCTTTGGATGTATACAGACGAATTATTTACAGATAATTCGACAGATATTGCTATAGACAAAAATAATTTTGGTCCCTTATCAAGTAGTCTTAAAAATGACTGGTCAGATATAGTGGTTAACTACTTTAAAGACTTCAGAAATAGAAGTTCCTGAGAATATTTATTATTCTTTAAACTATGGTAAAGATGGGTTTCACACAGAATATCTTGGATATATTTTAGCAGAAATGCAGCACTTGCCTCTTCTCTATCCAGATGCTACTTGGTAAGAGAGTTATTTTTTAATTCCTTAAGCTTTACATAGCGAAGGAAAACCCCCATACTTGATAACTTACAAACTATAAATCCAGTTTTCCCATCTAAGAAACCTCCTCTTAAAAAAAAGTCTCTAAAAAATCTAAAAGCGGGTTTTACTATGAAGTGAAAGAAACTAGGATTCTGTCCTTTTTCAAAATGATCTTTGGCACTCCAAGTGGAATATTGGTCCCATTTTTTTAAGTAATGGGCTGTGTTTTTAAATGTAAAATGTAAGAGCGGGTTTGATAAATTGCCAATTTCTCCACTAAAGGAAATTTCAGAATGCACTTTTTTATCTTCATATCTACACTCTTTTTTAAAAAGTCTTATAACTTTATCACCTTGCCAACCTGAGTATTTAATTTTTTTACCCATAAAATGATTGATTCTTCTTATCCAATATGCATCATACTTGGGATTGGAGGTTTTCCATTTTAGAATTTCGTCTTTTAGCGAAACACTTAGTCTTTCGTCTGCATCTAATAAAAAGATCCAATCATTGGTAGCTTGTGGAATAGCCCAGTTTTTTTGCGAGGCAGAATATTGATATTCTCGCTTAATAATTTTTACTCTTTTTCCTAAGGCCAATTCTACTGTTTTATCGGTACTTAAAGAGTCCACAACAATAATCTCATCCGCCCAAGAAACACTTTCAATTGCCTGAAGAATATGATCTTGTTCGTTAAATGTTGGTATTATAGCTGTAATCTTTAACATGCAAAAATTGTTTGTCAAAGGTACAATATTATCATATTTTTGTGTGAATATTTGGGAAATAACCCTTGATAAAAGTATTATTAGATTTTTACAATTAAAATATGAAATATAACTTAAGTGAAATAACAGAGTCTAATAAAGAATAGAAGAACTATATACCCTAAGTTCTACAGTTCTAGAAAAGTTCATAAAGAAATTATTGAACATTTAATAAGAAATGCAACTTGGGCTCCAACTCACGGAAATACACAGCCCTGGAGATTTAAAGTCTATAGAGAAAAAAGCAGAGGAGAATTAAGTGAAAAACTTGGTGAGCTATATAAAAAATTAACCCCAGAAAATTTATTTAAAGAAGAAAAACTAAATAAGATTATGGCAAGACCATTTCTTTCTTCTGTTGCAATAGTTGTATGTATGGAGAGAGGGAATAATGAAAATATTCCAGAAATTGAAGAAGTTGAAGCTGTAGCTTGTGCAATTCAAAACATGTGTCTTACCGCTACAGCTTACGGATTGGGTTCGTTTTGGTCTAGTCCAAAAATTATTTATTCTAAGGAGATGAACTCCTATCTAAATATAAGAAAGCAAGACAAGTGTTTGGGTATTTTATATCTTGGTTACACTACTATTGACTGGCCAAAAGGCCAAAGAAAACCAATAGAATATTTAACTGATTGGAATGATTAAAAGAAAATAAATGGACAGTTTAGATGAAGGTCTGATTAAATTAGTTAATCATAAAGACCACCCTACTAATAAAGCTTACAAGGTTTTTTTCTTTTATAAAAAACAAGAAGCTGAACATTTTAAAAACCTACTTTTAAAGGAGAATATTCACTTTGAATATGCAGATGAGCCTAATAAAAGAGGGGAAATATTTTTATTTGGGATAAGAAAAACTGACAATCAAAAAGTGCTTAATCTTAATTATCAAACAATTGGTGAATTCAGATCGCCATTTATTTCTCAGTCTTGGGCTCAATATGCAGTAATAATACTAAGTTTTTTAATCGTAATTTTTGCTGTGGTTTCTTATTATAAAAACAAATAGAATTTGACTAAAAAAAACCTTGTATTATTATTCTTGATGGTTACCTCTAGCTTTTTTGGTCAAAAAAAAGACGAAAAAAATAGACAAGTAGGTTTTTTAATAGGCTCTTTGGTCCCAATCAATTATTTTGGTGTGGGTCCATTAGAAGTATCTGAAAATAATTCTAGTATTTCAATAAATAACAAACTAGGATATAGCTTTGGAATGTTATTAAAAACTGATTACTCCAAAAAAATAAGTTTAGAAACGGGAATAGTTTTTTGTCAAAGAAATTTTAAGTTAATAGGAGTAAGCTCTAACCAAGCAAGTATTTTAGGTGATACCAGTAGTTTTGGATATATTAATTATTCTTCGCCTGTTAAAGGGATAATTTATGTTCAATTAAATAAATATTTATTTATGAGAAACTCTATTGGTTTTAATATAGACTACTACGCTTCTGCAGTAGCTAGTAATGGAGTTAACTTTCTTATAGACCATTACTCAGAAAGAGCAAGATGGATCAACGGGTCGTTAAGTGGGGAACTTGGAATTGAAAAAAGAAGTAGTAAAATTGGCGTATTTTACATAGGAGCAGAAATAAATATTCCTATATCATCCATTGCGGTAACTAGGATAAAGTTTTATTATGATGGTCAAATCTATGATAGATATGAACCAATATTTCTGAGGGGCAACTTTTTTGGAATTAAATTAAAATATTATCTCCCAGTAGAGATGGAAAGTGAACAAAAAGAGGACTAAAGCTTTCTATTTACTTCTACCTCTTCATATGCTTCTACAACATCTCCAACTCGAATATCATTGTACTTGGCAATGTTCAAACCACATTCATATCCGTTCTTCACTTCTTTTACATCGTCTTTGAATCTTTTCAAAGAACCTAGCTCTCCAGAGTAAACAACAATTCCCTCTCTGATTATTCTTACCTGATGATTTCTGTTAATTCTGCCATCGGTAACGTAGCATCCTGCAATAGTTCCAAATTTAGTGATTTTGAAAGTTTCTCTTATTTCGGCTGTTCCAACAATTTGTTCTTTAAACTCTGGAGAAAGCATTCCCTCCATTGCTTCTTTGATTTCTTCAATCGCCTTATAGATTATAGAATACAGTCTTACATCTATTTCTTCTTTTTCTGCTAATTTTCTTGCTCCAGCAGATGGTCTTACTTGGAACCCTATAACAATAGCATCTGAAGCTGACGCTAATAAAATATCTGATTCTGTAATTTGTCCTACAGCTTTATGAATAATATTAATTTGTATAGATTCTTGAGATAATTTTAATAGAGAGTCTGAAAGTGCTTCAATAGAACCATCTACGTCTCCTTTGACAATTACATTAAGTTCTTGGAAATCTCCCAAAGCAATTCTTCTGCCTATTTCATCTAAAGTGATGTGCTTAGTAGTTCTAAGACCTTGTTCCCTTTGAAGTTGCTGTCTCTTAGAAGCTATTTGCTTCATTTCTTTTTCATCTTCCAGTACATTAAAAATGTCACCAGCGCTTGCTGCACCATTCATCCCAAGAACAGAAACTGGTCTTGATGGACCTGCCGATTCTACAGTCCTTCCACTCTCGTCATGCATGGCTTTTATCTTACCAAATTCTTTCCCAGCAATTAATGTATCACCAACTTTCATTGTGCCATATTGAACAAGAAGTGTTGTAACATAACCTCTTCCTTTATCCAATGAAGCTTCAATAACTGTACCTTTTGCATCCGTATCTGGATCCGCTTTTAATTCTAGCAGCTCCGATTCTAAAAGAACTTTTTCAAGTAATTCGTCTATCCCAGTACCATTTTTCGCCGAAATTTCTTGGCATTGGTATTTACCTCCCCAGTCTTCGACCAGAATATTCATCGCAGATAATTCTTCCTTAATCTTATCCGGGTTAGCTGTTGGCATATCACACTTATTTAAAGCGAATACCATAGGAACTCCAGCAGCTTGTGAATGATTAATTGCCTCTTTTGTTTGTGGCATTACTCTATCATCGGCAGCAATAATAATTATAGAAACATCTGTTACTTGGGCTCCTCTAGCTCTCATTGCAGTAAAAGCTTCGTGCCCAGGTGTATCTAAAAAGGTGATTAATTTATTATTATGTTTTACAGAATAAGCTCCAATATGTTGGGTAATCCCACCTGCTTCACCAGAAGTAACATCTGCACTTCTTATATAATCTAATAAAGATGTCTTACCATGATCAACATGCCCCATTACTGTAACAATTGGAGGTCTGTCCTGCATGTTTTCAGGATTTTGAGAGTCTTGTACAACTGAAGCAGTTACATCTGCACTAACAAATTCTACAGTAAAACCAAACTCTTCTGCAACCATAGTCAAGGTTTCTGCATCCAGTCTTTGGTTTATGGAAGCAAAAATCCCTATTGACATTAAGGTGCCAATCACATCATTTGGAGACTTAGACATCATTGAAGCTAGTTCTGATACCGATACAAACTCTGTAAGTTTTAAAGTACTTTTTTCGTGTTCAGTAATTAATTCTTCTATCTCCATTTTATCAGAAACTGCCTGTCTTTTTTCACGTCTAAGTTTTGAAGATTTAGATTTCCCTTTGCTGCTTAGTCTTGCTAAAGTTTCTTTAATTTCTTTTTGTATTTCTTCAGGTGTTGGCTCAGTTTTTTGAGTTACTCTTGAGGGTCTTTTTTGATCTTTAAAAGCTTTTTTTCCGGCTTTCTCAACATTTACTTTTTTTATTCTTTTCCTTTTTCTCTTATTGGGATCATCCTGGTTAGTAGATTTTGATTTGACCGGAGTTTTTGGTAATTCAATTTTACCTAGGACTGTTGGCCCAGAAAGTTTCTTGACCTCTGCTTTGATGGTTTCTGATTTTTGAACAGGTTCTTTTTTATTTACTGCCGATTCTTCTACTTTCCCTTCTGAAACTACTTTTTCAGCAGGTTCATCTTTCACAGGAGCAGCTGGCTTCTCTTTGGGAGTTAAATCGATTTTACCAAGAACGGAAGGTCCAGAAAGCTTATCTGCTTTGGCAATTATTTTTTCAACATTCTTTTTGGGCTCTTCCTTATTTATAGAAATTACTTTTCTTTCGGTCTGTTCTATTACAACATTATCGGCTTTTTCTTTTTCAAATTTTTCCTTTTGAAATTCTTGTAATAAAAGCATATACAATTCTTCACCAATTTTAGTATTTGGATTAGAACTGACCTCCTTATCTTGCGAATTAAGAAATTCAACGATGGTAGAAATACCAACATTTAACTCTCTTGCAACCTTGCTTAGCCTTTTTAATATTGCCATAATATATCGTTTCTAACTAGATTCTATTTCTCAAACTCAGAGCTTAGAATCTTTATTATTTCATCAATTGTTTCTTCCTCTAAATCTGTTCTCTTTACTAAATCAGTTTTGCCAATTTCTAAGACACTTTTAGCAGAATCACAACCGATAGCTTTTAATTCATCAATAATCCAATCGTCAATTTCATCTGTAAATTCATCTAAATCGACATCGTCTATATCTTCCGCTCCTTCTCTATATACGTCTATCTCTAACTCTGTTAATTTTGAAGCTAATTTAATATTGTGACCACCTTTTCCAATAGCTTTTGAGACCTCATCAGGTTTTAAAAACACTTCAACTCTAGTCTGGTCATCGTTAATTTTCATATTGGTAATCTTGGCTGGATTCAATGCCCTTTGAATTAACAGCTGTAAATTAGTAGTCCAAGGTATAACATCAATATTTTCATTTCTCAACTCTCTTACAATACCATGAATTCTTGAACCATTCATACCAACACATGCTCCAACAGGATCAATTCGATCGTCATAGGACTCTACTGCTACTTTTGCTCTTTCCCCAGGATTTCTAACAATTTTTTTAATGGTTATAAGCCCATCGAATACTTCAGGAACTTCTTGCTCAAATAGTCTTGCTAAAAACTCTGGAGCTGTTCTAGAAAGAATTATAACAGGACTATTATTTCTTAAATCCACTTTGGAAACTACTGCTCTTGTAGTATCTCCTTTTCTAAAATAATCCGATGGAATCTGTTCTGTTTTAGGCAAAATTAATTCGTTGCCATCGTCATCCAATATAAGAATTTCTCTTTTCCATATTTGGTAGACTTCTCCGTTGACAATATCTCCAACTCTTTCCTTATATTTTTGGTAAATACTGTCTTTTTCTAATTCTAAAACTTTAGATGCTAAATTTTGTCTTAATGATAAAATATTTCTTCGTCCAAAATCTTCGACCTTTACTTCTTGAGAAACTTCTTCTCCAATTTCGAAGTCTGGTTCGATTTTCAAAGCCTCAGAGTATTTAATTTGAGTCCCTTCATCTTCAAAGTCCTCGTCCTTGACTATTTCTCTATTTAGCCATATCTCTAAATCACCTTTATCAGGGTTAATAATGACATCAACGTTGTCATCAGAACCATATTTTCTTTTTAGAGTTGCACGAAAAACATCTTCTACTATTCTCATCATGGTGACTCTATCAATATTCTTTAGTTCTTTGAATTCTGAAAATGAGTCTATTAATTCTATTGCATTCATTTTATTTAATTAAAAGGATATAATTAATTTAGTTTCTCTTACCTCACTCATCAATAATTGATGAATAGTTTCCACTTGTTGTTTTTTATTAGTTAACCTATTTTTTTCTGTTTTAATCTCTTTAATAGAAATTTCTGTTTGATTTGCTTTTATTAATTCACCTGTGAAAATCTCTTCACTATATGTATTAACCGTTACATTTCGTCCAACATTTTTCAAGTATTGTTGTTGAACCATAAATGGCTGGTCTAATCCTGGAGAAGAAACTTGTAATTCAAAATCCTCCTGCTCTCTGTCTAAATTGTGTTCTATATTTCTACTTACACTAACACAGTCTTTGACACTAACTCCTCCGTGTAGATTATCCATTCTTACATTTATAGCATTCTTAGAAGATATATTAACATCCACTAAATAATTTCCATTATCTAGTTCGTTAATTCTTTCTTGTGCTAATCGGATAATTTCTTTTTTTGCAATCATAATAAGAAAAAAAAGAGGGGACCTTCGTCCCCTCTTTAATATTAACTTTCTATTTCTACGTAAAAGTAAGATAATTTAAGAACCCTTACAAGTAAAACGTAAAAAAACTATGTTCTTGAATCTTTTATTTGAGGTGTAATGTTAGAAACCGTGATATTTTCATTGATAAAAGGATTGCCATTTAGTATTAAAAAAAAACTAATTGAAGATCATAAATGCCCTAAAAAAGCAATGGACAACTTAAAGATGAGTTTAAGAGGAATTAATTCTAAAACTGGAATAAAAATATTAAAACAAATAAATTCAAACGCTATAGCTGAAAAAGCAGAAAAAATCATTCAAGAATGTATGGAAAGTGAAATCCAAATTATTCCTTATTGGCATGATTTTTACCCTATGGACCTTATCCATTGCACAGATGCACCATTTTTAATTTATATAAAAGGAGAGCAAAATCCTAATACGCAAAATTTAATATCAATTGTAGGAACTAGAAGTTGCACCGATTATGGATTAAGAGAAATTAAAAAAATATTAGAATACTTAAAGCCATATCCAATTGGAATAGTTAGTGGGCTGGCCTATGGGATTGATATATATACCCACAGAACATCAAACGAACTTAATTTAGTAAACCATGCAGTTCTTGGGAGTGGAATTAACAGAATATATCCAAGAAAGCATTTAGAAGATAGCCAAAAAATAAAAGAAAATGGAATACTTATTTCAGAGTATACGCCAAATGAAGGTCCAAGAACTTATCATTTTCCAAGAAGAAATAGAATTATTGCTGGAATGAGTAAGTGCACGATAGTTGTAGAGTCAAAAAAAACTGGGGGTGCTATGATTACAGCAAGATTGGCAAATGACTACAACCGAGATGTTTTTGCGGTACCCGGAAACAATCACCAAGAATATTCATCTGGATCAAATTTATTAATTCAAAGACATCAGGCAACAATTTTAAATCATCCAGAACAAATTGTTGAGTATTTAAATCTTAAAAAGGTTGAAAATAAAACTACTTTAAAACATAATAATATCAAGCTTTCCAAAGAGGAGAAATTGGTCTTAAGTATCATTTCAAAAAATAATGAAATATCTATTAATGAAATTCAAATACAAACTAGTTTAAAGACTTCTTTTCTAAATTTTGTTTTAACAAATCTTGAAATAAAACAATATATAGAACCAAAAATTGGCAGTTTTTACAAAATTAAATTCTAAAACTATATTGTTATTGTTAGCTTAGTAACAATGAACATTTCCAACTTTATATCTAAAAGATATTTGTTTGCTAAGAAATCTAGAAATATTATCAATCTTATTTCCCTTATCTCTTTGTTTGGGTTATTGGTTAGTGCTGCTTCCTTGGTAGTGATTTTAAGTGGATTTAACGGGATTCAAAAATATGTAGAAGATGTTTACGGAAAATTTTCAGCTTCCTTATATATCTATCCTCAAACTGGAAAGTTTATCCAAGAGAGTGATCCCATATTTTCCAAATTAGAACTTAATAGTCAAATAAAATATTACAGTAAAATAATTGAAGAAACTGCAATGTTGAAATTTGAAAACAAATGGGCTACAGCAACAGTAAGAGGCATAGATAGCACTACTTACAATAAAAAAAATTGGAGTTCTAATTTAATTGAAGGCAATGGAAAACTGTATATAGAAAATTACCCTAAAATACTTTTGGGTTATGGAATTCAAAATGAATTACAAATTCCATATAATGAAAATATTAAAAATGAAATAAAAATTTTTAGTATTTCAAATAAAAAACAACTCTCTATCCAAAACCAAAGCTCATTAAAGAAAAATAATTTGATTTTTGGTGGCGTTTATACTATAAATCCTGAACTAGACTTTTCATCTGCAATGGTTGATTACAAAACAGCTAATTTGATTTTTGAAAGACAAAATGGGGCTAATTATATTGAGGTTTTTTTGAAAGACAATGAAGAAATATTTCCTACAAAAAAACTCTTAACAGCCCAGAATCCAAATTTTATTTTTAAAACTCATAAAGAAAACAACCAACTTATTTATGCGGCTAGCGATGCTGAAAAATGGATGGTATTAGCCGTTTTAATTTTTGTTTTAATACTTTCATCTTTTACTGTAGTAGCCTCAATAACAATGTTAATAATTGACAAGAAAAAAGATATTAAAAGCTTATTAGCTTTGGGATGTGACCCAAAGATTATTAAAAACATATTCTTTAAAGAAGGATTAATGATAAGTTATCTTGGTAGTATCAGTGGATTGATTATTGGAACCATTTTATGTTTAATCCAAATGAAATTTCATTTATTAAAATTAGAAAATGCAGCCATTGAATATTGGCCTGTGATGATAAAATCTCAAGATTTATTATTATTAATAGCTATACTGTTGTTCACAGGATTTGTCTCAGCATATCTTCCAGGAAAAATCCTAGTTAATAAACTATTGAAAAGTTAATCTTCTTGAATTACTTTTAACTGAACCTTACTGATTTTTGTTTCGTCCACTTCTAAAACCTTTAGTTCGTATTTTTCAATATTGAAAATTGTTCCTTGTTCAGGAATTGTTTCCGCATAGGAGACAATCATTCCAGATAATGTTTCATATTCTTCTTTAACCGGAAGTTTTAATCTATATTTTTCATTAATGAAATCTATTTCTAATCGAGCTGAAAACAAATAAGTCTCTTTATCAATTAAATGGTGAACTAGTTCTTCTTGGTCGTGCTCATCGTCAATTTCTCCAAAAATTTCTTCCATTATATCTTCCATAGTTAATATGCCAGATGTGCCGCCATATTCGTCGACGACTACAGAAACACTTCGCTTTTTGTCAATAAAATCTTCTAATAATTTTATGCCAGACATTGACTCAGGAACTATGGAAACAGGAATCAACATTGATTTTATACTGACTGGCATTTTAAACTGTTCTGTACTGTGTACATAACCAATTATATTGTCAATATTGTCTTTGTAAATAATAATTCTAGAATGGCCTGAATCTATAAATAGTTGCTTCAAGTCTTGCATATTATCATTGATTTCTAAGGCAACAATCTCATTTCTTGGAACCATACAATCTCTTGCAATGACTTCAGAAAAACTCAAAGCATTATGGAAAATCTTAACATCATGCTCCATTTCTTCACCACCATCTAAGTCTTTCTTAAGCTCATTTATGTATAGGTCGAGATCTGTTTTTTTAAAACTTACTTTGTCTTGTTGTTCATGATTTCCAAAAATTTTCAAAACCAAATTACTTAGTAAAACTACAAAAGCAGTAATTGGCCATAACAAGACATAAATAACAAATAATATCAAGCTAAAAAAACGGAGGGTTGCATTGGGATTTAGCCTGAAAACAGCCTTTGGTAAAAACTCTGCAAATAACAATATGAAAAATGTAGAAAATAAAGTTTGTATTAAAAGAACTATAGTTTGGTTAAAATTAAATGTCAATAAATAGGGCTCTAATAACTGGGTAATATATAAGGTATAAATAACCATTGCTATGTTGTTTCCAATAAGCATTGCGGCTATAAACCATGCAGGTTTCCCATTGAAAAAAGAAAGAATCTTTGCACTAAATTCTCCTTTTTTATTGTCCAATTCAATCTTAATCTTACTAGAGGAAATAAATGCAATTTCCATCCCTGAAAAAAAAGCGGAAAATAATAAAGATGTAACTGTAAGTAGAAGTAAATAAATAGCTGACATTATTGTTTTTTATTTCCTAATCTTTTACTTAGCCCTCTTCTTATTAAGTATATTCCCCAAGACATGACTGTTAAAAGATAATAAGCCTTATTGTTGTCAAAATCATTAATAATAGAAAAATAGATGGCGGAAATGGTAGAAATAATAGATATTACTAACCAAATTTTTTCTGAACGTTTGTTCCATTTCTTTAAACTCTCCATTACTGTAAATCATAATTAACGTGGCTCTCAGAAACATCAGAAAGCTGAAAAAAAGTGAAGTTACTATTGGCCTTTAATTTTGTGCCTTTAATCTTTCCTTCACTATTTGAAAAGGTAACTAATTTTTCAGAATACACACTGTCTTTAGCAAAATCAATTTCCAATTCTTCTGCAAATAATGTATCCAAATTACGGTTATTAAATACCACATTTTCTCGCACAAAAAGCTGTTGCTCATTGGAAAATAATTTCCCATAGTCAGCTACAAGAACTGATTCCACTTCCATAAGAGAATCAAAGAAAATTAATTCTAATCCCTCTGGACATTCCATAATCAACTGCTCTTGATCTGCCATTAACTTAATAAGTTTTGGCGCTCTAAGCAAGAGCTTAGATTTTCCAAGATCTGAGAAGTTTAAAGTAACTCCAGTTGAAGTCTCTAGAGATTGGTATTCATTACTGGAATATTTTAAATCGTTGATTTTGTTGTTCTCAACACAAGAAAATAAAATCCCACTTAAAAACAGAAATAAATTCAATACTAATCGAATTCTCAATCTCTAGTTTTTAGTTCGATATTTTTTCCCCAAAAAGGAACTAATTGTGAAGAATTGCTCTTTATATCCAACATTATTAATTCACTTTTTGGTAATAGTTGTCCATTCCAACTATTGATTGCAGAAGTTGGTGTTTTACCACAAGAGCTAGATGCATATTTTAATGCTAAACAATAAATTAGACTTTTATTAAAAGCTGAATTTCCATATTTAGATGAACTAGCTGCTACAATTCTGGCTTTTTTATCATTAGAAACACATTTGTCAGAGAGGTTTGCTGCAATTGAAAATCCTTTTTTGTATTGCTTTTTATTAAATGCAATGTCGTACAATATTTCATACATCTTTTGATTTAATTTTTCATCTTCACATATCGTTATAGCTCTATTAAATCTCTCTTCAGCTTTAAGAAACTCTTTTCTTTTATAATCTGCTACTGCTGCGTTGTATAAATCTTTTGCAGTAGGTGGATTATCAGGATCATTTAAAACTTTGTCCAACAAAGTGATATATAAATTGGATTCTGTGCACTTGTTGTTACTTAATCTTTCAAAAATTTTCTTAGTTAAATCCATATTTTCAGGATCTGCATTATATTTTGAAGAGTATATCTCTTCCAGTTTATCACAACTAGCACATGGGCTAATTTCCTTATCTAGAAGTTCTTGAATTTTAGAATATTTTTCTACTTTCTTTCCTTTAGATATATTATTATCACAAACAGAGGATAACATTTCATAATCAGCTAACAACTGATCACATTTTATAATATTTTTTTTGTACAAAGTTTTAGCACCATAAACAAAAAAATATTTGATGTCAGAATATGATGTTATTTGAGGCGAATTTTGAAAAACTTCTCTATACAGTTCATAGGCTTTATTAAAGTTTTTTCTGTCTGAAAGAGTGATTATATCTTTAGCCATAGCAGCTTTAATTTCGTCACAGTTACCAAAGTTTAAAATCCATTGGTCATAAACTGAATAAAGAGTATCTAAATAAAGATTTACTTCAGTGGATTTTTCTTTCTTCTTTTCCTTAACAATATTTCTGTAAATGTAAGCGCCATTTGCATATAAATTAGGCTTATATTCGGGGCAAAATATTTGTGTTTTATTCCAAAACTTAGCAGCGTCTGGATAAACTTTCTGCTTCATAAATTCTGAATATAAAGAAACATTTTTCCTGCATTCTGTACTGTCTTCTCCCCAGTTAGCTTTACTCGCTTGAAAACAGTCCTGTGAAGAAACAGTAAGAAAAAAAAATAGGTAACCTATGGATGCAAATAATTTATTCATTTTTTATTTATTAATCATATTTTCTTTTTCTAAACCAACGATCATATCTTGTGTCAGGGCCAAGTGAAAATCCTATGGAAAATTTAATATAATTCTCTTCAATTTTATTATCTTTTAAATCGCCAAGTTTTCCAACCTCAACCCCAAAATTAACTCTTGAAAGCGATCTTGAACTAAGCAGTGGTATAGATACTCCAAAATTTATGCCATTTTGAATTAATGAACTCTCATTCACAAATATTTTAGACTGTGTTTGGTGAATCCCCAAGGAAAAAGTAGACTTACTCAAAAGTGATTTATTATTGTTGGACCAATCTAAGTTTGGAGACAATCTATAGCCCAAAGAAATTCTCGTATAAGGACCCATTGGGAAATCACTCTGAGAAGAATATTTAGAGTTGTCCTGAAATTTTGTCCAATCTATAGAACTATATTGAGCACCAAAGTCCCACCTTCTTTTATTTTTGTATACTTTACCAACCGACACACCAAATTCTAATTTTTCAGGAAGAACTATATTAGAATTTTCATTTTCCATAGCTAAAGTATCTTTTGGAAATTCTTGGACACTAAAATTGTACTTAAATGTATAAGCAAAGAAATCATTGTCCGTGGTGATATCAGAACTCAAAGAATAGTTAACTCCTAGATTTAAAAAAAGTTTGTTATTGGACGCTGTTTTGAATCTTTTAAAAAATTGAAAACCAAAATCAAATCCCCAGCCACTTAAAGAAGAACGGTATTGGATTCTAGAATTATAATCGTTGGAATTATTATAAATAACAGTACTTGTTCTATCTAAGTTTCCAAATAAGTAAGAACAATTAAGCCCTAAAGATATTCTTGTTGTGTCCCCTTTATTAAGAATATTAAAACCATTTCCAATAAGTAATTTATTAACGGATCCATCTCCTTTAAAAATATAAGAAACGGTGGAAGTATCAAAAGGAACTGTACTACTAACTTCATATCCTTGAGAGGATAGAGGTGTTATTCCAAAAACTAAACCCCAATTCTTAGTAATTGGAAGTCCCATAAATAAATTATTTAGCCCAAAATTATTTCCTGAAGACGTAGTCTTATTGTTGTTATAATCTGAATTATATAAAGCAGATTTTCCAGCAAGAGAAACATTATATATAGGGTTATACTTTATGAAAGATGCGTAAGAAGCTGGATTATTAATATTAATATATTGTGGTTCTGAACTTGGAGAAGTAATATTTCCAAACCCAAAATAATGTGCTGATTGAATAGTATTAATTTCGCCAATTCCATACCTAGAAAAAGGGGAAGTATTTAAAACTTGTCCCTTGATATAAACAACAGTAGTAAGTAAAAATATATATAGAAAAAACTTTTTAAGCATTGTATATTAAAACGGTATTTAAGCCCTTTAATGTTAAATTTTCATCTGCAAAGATGCTGTTTTTTTTTGTTGATACAATTGATTTTATAAAAGTAGTATCTCCACCTGTCAATATAACGTTGATTTCGGGGTGTAATTGTTCATATTCAGAAATATTTTGAATGATTTCATTAATAGTTCCATTAATTACTCCACTCTCTATAGATTCCTTGGTGTTTGTTCCAATTAATGGTGTGCTTTTAATTTTAAAATTTACCCTTGGCAAGTTTTCTGTAAAACTACTTAGAGCTTTCATTCTTAAATTAAAGCCTGGAGAAATACCTCCTCCTAAATACTCGTTAGATTTATTTATAAAATCATAGGTAATACAAGTTCCAACATCAACCACAAGATTGTTTTTATTTGGAAAAGTATTGTAAGCTCCAACTGCATTGGCAATTCTGTCATGGCCTAAAGAAACTGCAGATTTATACTTTACAATAATTGGAAGGTTTAATTCATGTGACATAAGAACTAAATTTGGGAAGGATGTCAATAATTTTTGCTCCAACTTATTATTTCCAACATTTGAAATTATCCCAGTTTTAAAGGGGGTTTTTTCCAATTCATTTACAATGTTGTCTTTATTATATAAAAAAACATTTAAAAGTTGTTGGTTTTTAAATTGAGCAACTTTGACCCTTGAATTTCCTATGTCTACAACTATACTCATATATGAAAAATCCGGCTTAAAGCCGGATTAAATTTAATAGAAAAGAATCAATAATATTCAATACTATAAAGAAGATTTTTCTGACTTTTCGATTGGCTCAACACTTATTTCACCAGAAGAAGTCTTTATTTCATTGTCTGAAATAGTTTCTCCATCTTTATTAATGGAGACTGAAATAACATTTGAATTAATAGAAGACAGATTTATATCTGGATTTACTACCAAATCTTTATTTTCTGTTTTAGCACAACAAGGTTTTTTACCTTCAGAAGAACATTTTTTAATCTCACTTTTATTAACTGCTGAAACCTCATCGGAAACATGCCCATCACCTAAAATAGGTGCAATCACCAATCCAATAAGACAAGTTAACTTAATAAGAATATTCATAGAAGGTCCAGATGTGTCTTTAAAAGGGTCTCCAACAGTATCTCCAGTAACTGCAGCCTTATGAGCCTCAGAACCTTTATAAGTCATTTCACCATTAATTTCAACTCCCGCTTCAAAAGATTTTTTTGCATTATCCCAAGCTCCACCCGCATTGTTTTGAAAAATAGCCCAAAGAACTCCACTAACAGTAACTCCTGCCATGTAGCCACCAAGCATTTCAGCAACTAATAGATTATTAGATGGATATGCCAACTTGCCTATAAGTACTATTATAATTGGAAATCCAATAGTTAATAGTCCAGGAAGCATCATTTCTTTTAAGGATGCCTTGGTAGAAATATCTACACATTTATCGTATTCTGGTTTGCCAGTACCTTCCATAATTCCAGGAATTTCTTTAAACTGACGAACAACTTCGTTAACCATTTCCATTGCAGCTTTTCCAACTGCATTCATCGCTAACGCTGAAAAAACAACAGGAACCATTCCACCAACAAAGAGCATAGCAAGAACAGGTGCTTTAAAGATATTAATTCCGTCAATTCCAGTAAAAGTTACGTACGCTGCAAATAGCGCCAATGAAGTTAATGCTGCAGAAGCAATAGCAAAACCCTTTCCAGTAGCTGCAGTCGTGTTTCCAACAGCATCTAAAATATCGGTACGTTCTCTAACAATAGGGTCTTGCTCACTCATTTCAGCAATTCCACCGGCATTGTCAGCAATAGGACCAAAGGCGTCTATAGCCAACTGCATTGCAGTAGTAGCCATCATTGCAGAAGCTGCTAAAGCAACTCCGTAAAACCCAGCAAATGCATAGGACATCCAAATTGCAGCGGCAAATAAAAGTACAGATGAAAAAGTAGAAATCATTCCAGTAGCTAATCCGGCAATAATATTGGTTCCAGCCCCTGTACTAGACTGCTGAACAATTTTTAAAATTGGAGGTTTTCCTAGCCCGGTATAGTATTCTGTAAATGCAGATATACCAGCACCTACTACTAAGCCAACTAAACAAGCATAGAAAACTCTCATTGATGAAATATCTTGTAGTCCTTCTCCAAAGAAATTCATTTGCATTGTCTCGGGAAGCATGAACTTACATAAAACATAACAAGATATAGCAACCATTAAAATAGATGCCCAATTTCCAATATTTAAAGCTCTTTGAACCTCAGGTTCTTTGGCGTCATTAGAAGATATTTTCACAAAGAAAGTTCCAATAAGAGAGATTACAATACCAACACCAGCAATTGCCATTGGTAATAATATTGGACCAATTCCACCAAAAGCATCTTCAATCATACCACCCATATCCTTAATGATATAATTCCCTAAAACCATCGCTGCTAAAACTGTGGCAACGTAAGAGCCGAATAAATCAGCACCCATTCCAGCAACATCTCCAACATTGTCTCCAACGTTATCTGCTATAGTAGCTGGGTTTCTTGGATCATCTTCAGGTATATCTGCTTGAACTTTGCCAGCTAAATCTGCGCCAACATCAGCAGCCTTTGTATAGATCCCTCCACCAACTCTTGCAAATAATGCAATAGACTCAGCTCCCAAAGAAAATCCTGCTAAAGTTTCCAATACCATAGTCATATCTGAAACACCAGTTTCTGTAGACCAAACTCCACCCATGAACAATTGGTAAAATAATATAAAGAAAGAGGTTAATCCTAATACTGCTAGTCCTGCAACGCCTAGTCCCATCACTGTACCTCCACCAAATGAAACTTTTAATGCTTGTGGTAAACTTGTTCTTGCAGCTTGAGTAGTTCTGACATTAGTTTTAGTAGCTATTTTCATACCCATGTTTCCTGCAAAAGCAGAAAAAATAGCACCTATTATAAAGGCTACTACAATTAAAATGTGAGTAGATGGAACCAAAAATGAAACTCCAGCCAAAACGATACTTGCGGCAAATACAAATACTGCCAGCAACCTGTATTCCGCATTTAGAAATGCCAGTGCTCCTTGATAAATATGGTCTGAGATTTCCTTCATTTTACCGTCTCCGGCATCTTGCTTCATAACCCATGCTCTTTTAACTAGCATATATAATAATCCTACTAACGATAATACAATAGGTAAATAAATCACAAATGATTCCATAATTTTAAAGAATTGATTTTTTAGGACAGCGAAATTATATTTTTAAACATTATTGTGCAAATATGAGGATATAAATATAGCGTTTACAGAGCAAACGATAAAATTTAAAAGTGCTATTTATGGTTTAATTGCTTAGAAAAAGTAGATTTTGCAAACTATTAAAAAAACAAAACTGTATCATTATAGATAAATTCAGTCCATATAAATGAAATATTTATTCAAAATATTATTGCTTTTACCAGGGTTTATATTGGGGCAAAATAATCATTTAAAAAGCTATATACCATTTGATACTTGCAAATTTAGTTCTCATCCAATTTTAGAAATTAAAGTATGGGCTCATGTATTACAACAATCTTCAGAAACCCCAAAAAATATCAACAAAGATTCATCTCATTTAATAGCGGAGCAATTTCAATGGATTAATAAGATTTACAGCAACTTAAAATCTCCCTCAATAAAGAACTCAAATAACGAAAAACCCTATATCAAAGATTCAAGAATACAATTTTTAGTAGATACTATTTCCTACCATATAGATAGTATTGGATGGGAAAGAATGGAAATTGTTATGGAAAAAGACACCAATAGGTGGTTAGAAATTTTAGAAATAAATGCAGATTCTAATACAATTACTATAAAAGGAGTGAAAAATAATTTTAGGCCCATACTAGATAGTTTAAAAGTCTTTGGAACAAATTCTAACAATGGGATATTGCATACTTCTCACGCAAAAAAAGAGGGAAGAAATACCGTTATACATATTAAAGAAATTCTAAATGTTTCCGAGGGAAGAATTGGAGTCATAAGCTACTTTAAGAAAGTTGACAAAAATTGTAATAAAGATAACTGGGTAAGATTTACAAATGAAAATAAAGAATTTTTGCATGTCTTTTATACTGGTGCTTCAAGTTCTGTTCCAGCATTTGGGTGTGGTCCATCCCCTTTCTACTTGAATGTATCAAAATTCCTTGATAATGGAAGATATGCAACAGCACAATTAACCGCTCACGAATTGGGGCACTGCATTGGATTAAGACATACCAATACTCCTCAATTTTCAGACCTTCCAAGAAAAGATAAATTTGGTTGGGTCAACTGTAATTCTAATAATGTTAGTAATAATATTATGGGCTACAATCTATGTAGGAATTACTTATCTCCTATGCAAATTGGGCATATTCATTACCGATATTCAACCATAAATGAGCTAAGTCTAACCACCAATAATTTAACGTCAAGTAGTTCTAAAATTGTTGTTAAAAAAAATACTAATTGGGATAAAAATATTTTATCAAAAGGAACTATAATCATTAAAAAAAATAAAACACTTATAGTTTCTAAAAATCTTTTGATGCCAAAAAACGGGGTTGTAGTTTTAGAAAAAAATAGTAAAATCATAGTTGATGGTGGGAGAATATATAGTCCATCAAAAGATTGGAACGGGATTATAAGAAAAAAAGGCAAGGCTAAAAACAAGAAATGGCATTGTAGAAAAAAAGTGAATAGTCAAATTATTTTACTCAATAATGGGGAAATTTCTTATTGATCAATTTCGAATTCTGGTTTTTTCTTTTCTGGTTCTTCAACTCCAAGCTTTTTTAAAAATTTATCTAGTTTAGAAGAATCCTTTTTCTTTTTTATTTTTAGATTTTGACGGACTTTGAGCTCTTGAATAGTGTCTTTATTTAATATTTCTTGTTCTAATTCAAATACTTCACTCTTTTTTTCCTCTTCTTGGTATTCGCCCTTTATAATGTCTTTTATTGTTTCTTTTTCATTAGAAATTATTTCTTTTCTTTCTTTCTTAATTTCTGCCTTGTCAAAGCCACAACTTAAATCCTCAACAGGTCCCGATATTTTTAAAAATAATTGTTTCCCTTTTACTGGGTTTTCTTGGACAATGTCAGATTTTGATTTCTTTTTTCTAACTATGTCAGCCCAATTAAAACTTAAGTGATAATCCACCAGGTTTTCAAGATTATAATTTCCGTAAAAAGAAAAATCTAAGACATCATTTTCAAAATTGGTTTTATCAATTTCTGTTATTCCATCAGATGAAATTATAGTGGATTTGAAATCTTTAAATACTACTTTATGAAGATTTTTCTCGTAATGATTTATATCAATTATATTTCTAGTGATAACACTATTTTCAAAAACTTTTAGAATGTCATATAAAAAAGGATACTCTAAAAGTACAATGCCTTTAAAAGTATTCTTGGATTCGACAGAAGAGTTTTGAAAATCCCAATTGTTTAAAGAATCAAAAATTAATTGCGAATTAAAATCACTTGAAATACTACCTGAAATATGTTCGTTTTTTATATAATCCTGATCAAAATCGTTAAATGATTTCATTAACTGTTTAATATTTAAACTTGATAATTCGCCGTCTATCAACCAGTTTTGATTGTCACTACTTAAATCCGCATTATAGATGTTTAATAAAATATCTCCATCATAAGACTCCATAAATAAATTCTTAATCTCTATTGATTTATTGATTTTGAGTCTTTTGGAGGCAATATTGAAAAACTTTAAATTATCGTAATAAAGTTCATTGGCAGTTATAGCTCCTTCCAAATCTATTTGATAATCTGTATTGGAAGAATCTTTAGAATCAAATATTTCTAAGAAATCATCTAGATGGAATTTGTCAATTTTTAAGTCGTAATTACATTTAATTTTTTTGGAGTCAGCTTGAATCAATTTATTCCAGTCCATGAAGTTTAAATTCATTGAAAATTCATCTTCATCAAAAAAGGAGTTTTGAACTGTAATGTCTATATTTTTTTTAGAAATATCAGCTTCAAAATCATTTAATTCTAAATGGGTTTTTTGAGGCAAATAATCTATGTTTATTTTTTCACTAACTATCTTCCCGTCTAAATTCTCAAAAAATAATTTATCGTTTTTAGTGTTGATTTTTGTTTCTATTTCAATAGCAGTTTCTCCATCAAAAGAAAAATCTTTAAGAGTTGTGAAAAAAGGAATTTTATTTAAGTCAAATAACCCCTCTATCTTTAAAAAATAAGTAGGCTTGTTAAAATTGTTAACCTCTAAATTGCCACTCATTATTTTGTCATTCATGAGAGCTGAAAAATTAATGATTTTAAGCTTTTGTTCCTTGTTATTAAACGTTCCACTTAAATCAATCTTTTCTAACTGAATATTATTTAGCTTGTCTTTCAAAGTTGCATTTTCAGCATTAAAATTCACAAAGAAACTAATAGGTTGCTTGTTGTTCATCTCCCCATTTAGATTTCCATCAAAATTGAATATTCCATCAGAGCTAAATTTTGTTTTTATGCTGGCGTAATCTAATGGCAGAATACTAAATATTTCAGATATTTGAATTTGGTTTCCTTTAATATTAAGATTTAACATGTCTTTTTTTGAGCTTTTATAATCTCCCTCTAAAAAGAAGTTCATATCTGCTATTTTTAATTTCCCCTTTTTAATTGTCAAGGAAAAAGGATCATTTATTACATGCAAAATAATTTCTGTATTCGCGTTTTTAGAGCTTATATAATTTACTCCTTCCAAATTAAATTTATTTACTGACATACTAGATAATATATTTAAGTCGTATTCTTTGTTAGAGAATTGGCCATTCAACTTTGAATCTGAAATAGTGAAATCGTACTCTTGACTTAAGAGAATGTTTTGGTAATTCACTGAAAAATCTTTTAGAGTAAGTTGCTCTAAAGAAAACTTAAAGTTTTTATTTTCAGATTTGTCATTAGAAACAAACACATTGAAATTCTCTTTCCCATCGTTGCTAACTTTGGCGCCAAGACTCCCATTTTTTAATACCAACTTCCTGACTATATATTTTTTATTAATTAAATCATAAGCATCAAAATTCAGAAAAGCATTCTTTGCAAAGAGTAAAGTGTCATTGTCAGCCAAAGGATCTTTTATTAAAAGATTGGAGAATTGCAAGGAGATTGCAGGAAAATAATTGAAAGCACTTAATTCTATATCTTGAATAATCATTGGTGAAATAAGCTGATTATTTATCTGTTGTAATGCAATTTCTTTAATCTCTTTGTCGTATAATTTTATAACAGAAAATAAAACTCCAAATACCAATAGAATTATTAAAGCTAATATTGAAACGATATACTTAATTATACGAACAACCATATAAGTTGAAAAGTTTTTAATTTACTCCAGATTTATACTATCTAGAGTTGCTTTTATTTGTGCTATATCTAGATAGTATTTTGACTTTAAATTTTCCGCAATAGGATCTTTACTCGGCACATTTAGTTTAAGTGGGTTTTCAGCTTTACCATTTATGTATACACGATAGTCTAAGTGTGGACCAGTACTTAAACCAGTACTTCCTACTTCTCCAATTTTCTGGCCCTGTTCAACATATTTACCCACCTTAATGCCTTTTTCAAATCTTAATAAATGTAGGTATTTAGTAATCACATTCCCGAAAGAATGTTTTATTTTAATCATATTTCCAGCACCTCCAGATCTGCCAGCAAAGATCACTTTTCCATCTCCTGTTGAAACCACATCTGTTCCAGATGGAGCTGCATAATCTACGCCGTGGTGAGGCCTGTAAATCTTTTTAATTGGATGTAACCTTCTATTAGAAAATTTAGAGGATATTCTTACATATTCTAAAGGTGCAGAAAGTAATGCCCTTTGCATACTTTCTCCAGATTCTGTAAAATAACTTTCAACCTTTTTAGATTTTGATAAATATCTAAATGCATAAAAGTCCCTTCCTTTGTGGTTGAATAAAATCGCCTTAATATTTCCAACACCAATAAATTTATTCTCTACATATTTGGATTCAAAAATTATTTTGTAGTTATCTCCTGATTGAATATCAAAAAAATCAATTGTCCAAGCGTATAAACTAGCGACTTTAGAGACCAATGCAGGACTTAATTTATTATTGATAAAACTTTGCCATAGACTTGAGGATATTGTTCCAGATGCTTTTTGAATTCTTATCTCAACAGGGCTTTTTATAACGGTTATGTTCAATGAGTCTAAAAAACTCATAATCACCTTTTCAGTAAGTGAATGCTGGTAAATTAAATTGGAAAATTTATTGCTATCAGAATTAAAGATGGTAAAGTATTTATCTCCAGGATATATTTTTCTTATATCATAAATTTCTTTAAAATCATTTCCTAAACTATAAATTTGGTCATAGGAAATATTTAAACTTTGTAAAATCTCACTAAAACTTTGTCCATTTTTTACCGAGCTGCTGTCAATTTTAAAATTCTCAAGACTAAATCCCTGTATTTTTTTAAATATTTCAACTTCTTCTGTGGTGGTAATAGACTCCTGAACTGATTTCTTGACATTTGTATTGGTAGAATTACAAGTTGAGAATAAAAATACAAGTCCAAGAAATATGGAACTTGAAATGAATTTGTTTAGTTTGAATACCATATTAATTACAATGATAATTCAACAGGATAATTAAACTTTAGACTTCAGTACAAATTATAAACATTAAAATGTGTTTTATAATTCAATAAAAATTGCTTCTGTGGACTAACTTTATGTGCTCTTTTTCCCTGTTTTTTTTAAAAAAAACTATTCCAAGTGAAAATATATCTAGACCAAGCATTACTTTATCAAAATTGCAAATTTCTTCCCAAGCTTGTTTCATATCGCCAGACCAATAAATATCGTCAAAAATAAAAATTGAATCTTCGTTTGCATACTCAGCTAACCAATAAAAATATCTTAACGTAGCTTGTTTAGAATGATTTCCATCAAAAAAAATCAAATCAAATTTATTTTTTAAAAGTTGGGGAATTATTTTATCAAAAGGCTGGTTTATAAGCTCTACGTTCTTAAGCTTTAAAGTATTAAAGTTTTTTTGAGCGAGGCTACTTACTTTAGGGTCTCCTTCTATGGTGGTAACTTTACCATCTTTATTAGCATTCGACAGATAGGCAGTTGTAAGACCAAGAGAGGTGCCTATTTCAAGAATATTTTTTTTCTGAAAGAAACTTACCATTCTAAAAAGTATTTGTGCTTTTTCTGGACTAGATTGGACTTTTTTAGTTAGAATATTAATAGTACTACTTGAAGATTTAATAGATTTTGATCCTGCTCCTAAATCTATTAATTCAATTGCTTCATTTTGTTTTAAAAGCAAACTTCTTACATGTTCTATGCCAATAAAAGAATAATACTTAATTGAACTATCAAGTATGTTTTCTATAAAGTCATGAACCATTGGAGAATGAATATTGTATTTATTGGTTCCCTGAAATAAAAACTTTAAATAAAAGCTGATTTTTTTAACCATATGCAAATTTAAGGCTTTAGTTGGTGCTAATAAAAATTTTATTAAAGACATTATCTATTAGATTTGTATTTATGAAAAGTGAAAATGAAAAAAAAGAACTTTCTTTTTTAGGACACTTAGAAGAATTAAGATGGCGGCTTGTAAGATCAAGCGTTGTTATAATTTTAGCTGCAATAGTCTTATTTTATTTTACTGACCCTATTGTCCAGCAGTTTTACATAAACATGTCCAAAACTACTTTTCCTACTTACCAGTTTTTTTGTCTTCTTTCTGAAAAATTAAATATTAGTGATGCCCTTTGTGCAGATGACATCCCTATTCAAATTCAATCTATTGAAATGACCAAGCAATTTTCGACAAATATGTATTTTGCATTAATTGGAGGGTTAATTATTTCTTTCCCATTTACATTTTATCAAATATGGTCATTTGTCAAGCCTGGTTTAAATATTAAAGAACTAAAAGCAACTAGATGGATTGTCTTTAACGCTAGCTTGTTGTTTTTTATGGGTATTTTATTTGGCTACTTCTTAATTAGTCCACTTTGCGTTCAATTCTTCGGAGGATATAAATTGACAGATCAAATTCAAAATAACTTTACGATTAGTTCATACATGTCAATGATTACAACTTCTACCTTTTTATCTGGTTTATTTTTTGAATTACCTGTGGTTATGTATATTCTAGCAAAAATTGGAATCTTAGGACCGGATATTTTAAAAAAATATAGAAAACATTCTTTAGTTGCTATTCTAATACTATCTGCTTTAATTACTCCACCAGATGTAGTAAGTCAACTTTTAGTCTCTTTTCCAATTTATGCTTTATACGAATTTGGAATTATTATCGTTAAAAGAGTAGAAAAGAAAAGATTAAGAGATCTTGAAAACGAAAACCCCAATACTGACTAATGGAACTTAAGTCTATAAATATTAATAAATCTTACAATGGAGTTGAAGTTGTAAAAGGTGTTTCTGTAAGCTTAAAAAAAGGAGAAATAGTTGGTCTACTAGGCCCTAATGGAGCTGGAAAAACTACAACTTTTGATATGATAGTTGGATTAATAAGTCCAGATGAGGGGGAGGTTTTTTTAAATGACTTAAAAATTACGAAAGTACCAATGTATAAGAGATCTAAAATGGGGATTGGATATCTTCCTCAAGAAGTTTCTGTTTTTAGAAAATTATCTGTCGAGGACAACATAAAAGCAATTTTAGAAATGTCTAGTTTGTCTAAACAACAACAAAAAGAAAAATTGGAAGGATTAATTACTGAATTTGGATTAAATCATGTAAGAAAAAATTTAGGAAGAAATCTTTCTGGAGGAGAAAAAAGAAGAACAGAAATTGCTAGATGTTTGGCTAATGAACCTGATTTTATATTATTAGATGAACCCTTTGCCGGAGTTGATCCAATTGCAGTAGAGGACATCCAAAGAATAGTTCTTAAACTTAAGAAAAAAAATATTGGGATTTTAATTACGGATCACAATGTTCAAGAAACATTATCTATTGTTGATAGAGCATACTTACTTTTTGAAGGAAAAATTCTCAAAGATGGAACAGCAGAAGATCTTGCTAAAGACGAGCAAGTAAGAAAAGTTTATTTGGGTCAAAAATTTGAATTAAAAAAGAAAACAATTGATTTTTGAATGGGTTTAATTCTAAATATTGAAACATCTACCAAAACTTGTTCTGTAAACCTATCTAAAAATGGGAAATCACTAGGAGTTAATGAAATTACAAGTGAAAAATATGTTCATGGCGAAAACTACATTTATTAATAAAAGATCTTTTTGCGTCTTTAAATCTTTCGTTGAAACAGCTTAACGCTGTTGCTGTTAGTGCAGGACCTGGGTCTTTTACTGGTCTTAGGATTGGTGTTGCAACAGCAAAAGGATTGGCTTTCGGACTTGACATTCCTCTTATTAGCATGAATTCTCTTGAGATAATGATCAATTGCTACCATAACAAATTCACTAATGACAATGCGTTATATTTTCCAATGATAGACGCCAGAAGAAAAGAAGTTTATACAGCTGGATATAATTCTCAAAAAAAACAAATAACAGAAATTGCATGTCCGCACATTAATTCAGAGTTTTTAAAAAATTTAAAAATTACCAAGACTTTATTTTTTAGGCGATGGAGCATTAAAGTTTAAAGGAGAATTTAATTCTAAAATTGTAGAAAATTGATGGATTAGTACCAAACTCATCAAGTGGTATGTCGTACAATACATTTGAAAAGTTCAAGAATAAAGAGTTTGAAAGTATATCCTTATTTTAATCCTTACTACTTAAAAGATTTTATTATTGGTTAAAAAAAATTGAAAAATTTCCTCCTAGAATTAAAATTATATAGATATTAGCTGACAATTAATAATTGAACTAGTTTGTACTATATAGAAGCTTCCAAAGAAACTCCACTAGTATCTTTAAACTCAGAAAAAGGAGTTTTCTTAATTGATGGTGATTGTGTTTCTGAAACTCCCGATGAGTTTTTCAACAATATTTCTAAATTGGATTGAAAATTACTCTAAGAATCCTGTAAAAACACCACGTTAACTATAAATCTAGGAGGAATAAATATTTCATCTTCTAAATTTTTACTCAATATTATATACCAATTGGAAAACATATATAAATCTGGTTTCCTAGTTAAAATTAGGTGGGTATATAAAAATGGGGAAGATGGAAATTATGAGCTAGGAAAGGATTACTCGGAAATGGCTTCAGTTCCTTTCGATTTTATTGAAACTGTTGAGAATTTTGTTTCCAATATTTAACCTAACTAAAAATCCTTTGTTATGACTAAATCAACACACCAAATACTGTATGTAATATTGTTTGTTTTACTGGCAGTATTGTATTTTATTCAATTTTCCACTTCAAGTAATACTGAAAATATAACTGCTATTGAAAAGGAATTGACTATCCAACCTCTAAATGAAGGGATTTTAAATATAGCTTTTGTAAATAGCGATACAGTTTCTAAATACTACGAATTTGCCAAAAAAATTCAAAAAACCTTAACTATTAAAAGATCAGAGGCAGAAGGGCAAATTAAAAGCAAATACTTTGCTTATGAAACTCTTGTTCAAGAATTTGAAAAAGCTTCACCAATTATGGGAGACAGAGAAAAGATGGAAAAGGCTCAAAAAATCAGACTACTAGAACAAGAAATAATGCAAGTTGAACAGCAGCTTTCAGAGCAAGTTTCCAGACAGGAACTAGAACTGACACAAAGCTACATTGTAAAAACTAATGACTATATGCAAGAAATTGGCAAAACTATTGGTTACGATTATGTAATGAGCTACAGAGTTGGTGGTGCAATGCTGTTATGCTAATGAACGTCACGATATCACAACATGAAATAATTAAATTGCTTAAACGAACGTTACGAATCTTCTAAATAAGAAACGTTTTATTATTTTCTTCGTATATTTTGTTAAACTTCGTTATGAACTTTTTAGTTCTTTTAGAGAAACATCAAAATGCAATCCTTGGAACATTAATAGTTCATATACTTATTTTTGTTTGGCTAAACATTCAAAATGTCTCCTTTTATATAATCCAACCAAAGGAAAAAGTCCTGGCTACTCTTGATTTCACCTCCACAGAAAATAATTTAATTCCAAAAAAAAACAAAGAAAATTTTTCTAATAATGAAATTGTAGTTGCCAATGCTGCTTCTAATTATGATCAGAAAAAAGACATGAGTGCGTCTCAGAAAAAAGCACTAGCAGAAAAGGTAATAGAAGATGTTAAAGAATTTGAAAAGAAACAATTTAACGATTTTGGAAAAGACAATCCGGTTATAGCTAATTCTACTGATGAAAAAATAAAAAATAATTCGATTAGCAAAACTGTAAATAAGTCCTTAAAAAAGACCTCCAATGCTACTGCAAAATATTTTTGTGAAAATAGAAATATGATTTTACAAAAAATCCCGTCTTACCTTTGTAATCAAACAGGTACAGTTAGATTGACTATTAAGGTTAATCCCAAGGGAGAAGTAACAGACTGCAAAGTAGATAATTCAGAAACTAATACTTCTAATCAGTGCTTAATTGAAAATGCTATAAATTACGCTAATAATTGGAAATTCAACCAAGATTTTTCAAGCATACAAAGACAAGAAGGTTGGATTGAATTTATTTATCTATCTCAATAACAAAAAAAATGCGATTAATTATATTTGTTCTGTTTCTTCAAACACTTTCTATTTCTAGAATATATAGTCAGAACAATGGCTTATTAAAGAATGAAACAATTACAACCTATTGGGGAACTAACGAAAAGAAAGTAAGAAGTGTTGGAACTTATCAAACAAGCGGATATTCAAATATTGGCGCTAAAACTGGTAAATGGATTCACTTTTACAAAAATGGAAATCTTCAAGAAGAGAGTAGCTATTTTCTTGGTCAGTTGAATGGAGAATACAAATCCTATTATCTCAACGGAAAACTAAAATTTAGGACTTTTTACACTCTTGGTAAAATTGATTCGATCTTTGAAGCCTTTTACCAAAATGGAATTTTGGCTGAAAAAGGAGAATATGATATTCTTCCTGAAATAAATAGAAAAGATACAACTGTATTACGCTATTGGCTTAGTAGAATTGAAGAGATACGGTCTTACAAAAGTAATTTTTGGGAATATTATTATGAAGATGGTAAGCTCATGGAAAAATCTCATTTCATAAGCGGTTCCGATACTACTGAATTTATAGATCAATTTTATGAAGCAAATGGAGATACTCTTGTTTTGGATGGAAAAGGATATAGGAAAACATATTACTCCTCTTCAAAACTAAAAACTGTTGTAAAATATAATAATGGCTTAAAAAATGGAGTTTTTGAGCTTTACAAACCTAATGGTCGTCTTCGAAAAACAGGAACTTATCTCAATGGAGAAATGTCTGGATTATGGAGAGAGTTATACCTTTCAACAGATACAGTTTACCAGGATTTAGAATATAAAAAAGGATTGAAAAATGGACTATTTAAGGAGTTTTATGGCAATGGGGAAATAAGTATGGAAGGCAACTATATTAATGATTTAAAAAATGGAGATTGGACTTATAGTTTTATCAATGGCGCTTTAGATATGAAAGGGACTTTTAAAGACGATAAACAAAATGGGGTTTGGACTTTTTATTATCCAAGGGGAATAGAATATTACAAAGGGAATTTTATTAATGGGCAGAAAGATGGTAAATGGGATTTTTTCTACAATACTGGTGAAATTTGGAAGAAAGGGGAGTATAAATACGATCAAAAAAATGGTTTCTGGTTGACAAAATTTGAAAATGGAACAACCGCTATGGAGGGAAACTATATTATGAATAAAGAAAACGGAGTTTGGAAATCTTGGTACGATAATGGACAGTTAAAGGATCATGGATCTTATAACTTAGGGAAAATGGATGAAAAATGGGTCGGCTATTATACAAATGGTCAGAAAAAGTATTCAGGAGAGTATGAGGACGATTATAAAATTAGCACATGGATTTATTACTCTGTAAAAGGGAATGTTGTTGAAACAAGAAATTACATAGTTTTAAATAAAAGAAGTATGCTTATCCCTGATGAAAATAGAGTGGTAAAAAAATCTGTTCCAGATGGTAAATGGATAAAATACAGTGAATATGACCAAAGTTTAAAAAGTGAAGAAAACTATAGCGAAGGGAAATTAAATGGGGAGTGTACCTACTATTTTCCTGGTGGAATAGTCCCTAATAGAATTGTGAATTATAAAAATGGACTGTTAGAGGGGGAATATCAAAATTTTTCTAGAAAAGGAGCTGTCATTTCTGAAGCGAACTACAAGAATAATCGAAAACATGGAGATGTTAAAGTATATAGCAAGAGAGGTAAAGTAATCTCTCACATAGTTTACAAGGAAGGTATTAAAGTAAAAGACTTAATTAACAAGATTAATTTTAAATATAATTCTCCGACTAAGAAAAAATAATTAATTTGTATAGCAAATATCATTACAATTAATTAATGTCATTTTCTCTACATTTTAAAAAAACACTTTGGTTGCTGCTTATTTTAGTTGCTAATAGCGCTACTATAAATAGTCAAAAAGCTATCATTAACGGTACAGTTCGAGATGGTGAAGACTTAGAAATTTTAATTGGAGTCAATATCCAAATTCAAGAGCAAATAGGAACAATAACAGATTTTAACGGCAAATATTCTATAGAATTATCTGGTGGTGAACACACCTTAATTTTTAAATACATAGGATATAAAACTGTTAAAAAAACAGTTTCTGTTAATAATAATCAACAGGTTTTATTAGATGTAGTTTTAGTCGCTACAAATAATCAATTGGACGAAATGGTCATTTCTGCTAATAAATATGAAGAAAAATTAGGAGAGGTTTCTGTATCAATGGCGATCATTAAACCAGATTTAATTGAAAATAAGGCAACAAGAGATGCTGAATCAATAATTGAACAAGTGCCGGGCGTTCAAATAAATGAAAATCAGGTAAGCATTAGAGGAGGAAGCGGATGGAGCTATGGTGCTGGAAGTCGAGTAATGGTAATGGTAGATGGAATGCCCATGCTGGCCGGAGATGCCAATGATATTAAATGGACTGCTATCCCGCTAGAAAATATTTCACAAATAGAGATTTTAAAAGGTGCTTCATCGGTACTTTATGGTTCCTCTGCATTAAATGGCGTAATAAATATTAGAACACAATATCCAAAAGAAAAGCCCATTACAAAAATTAATATCTCCAATGGTTTTTATATGTCTGGGTTTGGAACTAGAAAGGGGACATCTTTAATTGGTGGTGACTCAATTTTAGACCAAAGAAGTGACCAAACCTGGTGGAGCCAGCCTAGAGGATATGTTCAAGGGAACTTTACCCATTTAAATAAACTTAATAAATACAACGAACTAGTAGTTGGAGGCTCATTTATGAAAGACCAAGGTTATCGTTTTGGTTCTGAAGATCAAAGATCTAGAATTAATGCTGGATGGAAGCATTTTTCAAAAAAATATAATGGTTTGTCCTGTGGTTTAAATCTCAATAACAATTTCAATAAAAATACGCTGTTTTTCTTATGGGCTGGTCAAGACAGCGTACTTCATGCGCTAGGTGGAACAAACCCACAAAGCACCACAATGAGTACTTCAAATTCATCAAGAATAATTATTGATCCTTATATTTCATTGGTTACTAAAAATGGGAAAGAGCACCACTTTAAAACTAGATATTATAGAACAAATAATGTTAATAATACCAACCAGAACTCGCTTTCTGATTTTGTGTTTGGAGAATACCAATTTCAACAAAAATTTAAAGGCAATACTACCTTAACAAGCGGTGCTAGTGGCTCCTATACCAATGTAGTTTCTGAACTTTATGGTAACCACCAATCTTCCAATATTGCGGGATATATACAAACTAATAAGAAGTGGAATAAAGTAAGTGTCACTGCTGGGATGCGAATTGAGTATTTTAAAATTGATGAGGTAGAATCTAATGGGAAGTTATTTGGAAAAGATTTGAGTATTCCATTTCAACCTGTATTTCGACTTGGAGGAACCTATAATCCATTCAAATATACATTTCTAAGAGCATCTTATGGGCAAGGTTATAGATTCCCTTCAATTGCCGAAAAGTATATCTCTACTTTTGTTGGGGGACTAAATGTCTTTCCAAATGTGAATATTCTACCTGAATATGGATGGAGTGGTGAAATAGGGATAAAACAAGGTTTTTCAATTAATAATTTTAAAGGGTATATAGATTTGTCCGGTTTTATTACCCAATACACGGATATGATGGAGTTCATGTTTGGGTTTTATGATTTAGACGGTTCAGACATAAGTACAGCTGAGCTTCAATCTATTGTAATTAGTAATGGAATTGGAGTATTGTCAAATTATTTAGGGGCGAGAAGTACCAACATTCAAAATGCAAATATTCCAGGTTTTGAAATAAGTATTGTAGGAAAAGGAAACTTTACAGAAAATATTTCATTTAGTACTTTAGCTGGGTATACCTACATCAACCCTACTCCAATTGATGCAGACTCTTTATACCTTTTAACTTTTAGCAATCCAAATTTTGAAAATCCAAAAAACACGATACTCAAGTATCGAAACAAGCACATGGTTAAAATTGATTTTCAAGTAGATTATAAAAAATTTGCCCTTGGATTAAGCAGTAGATATTCTAGTTTAATGGAAAATATCGATGACGTTTTTGTAACTCCTATTGCTGGGATTGAAATATTGCCAGGATACGGAAGCTATAGAAATTCTCGGATGACAGGAGATTTAGTTTTTGATACACGTTTGGCCTACAGTATCAACCAAAAGTCTAAATTTTCACTGCTTGTTAATAATTTATTAAATAGAGAGTATACCAATAGACCCGGTAATGTATTGCCCCCAAGAACCATTATATGGCAATACTCTTTAAAGTTTTAATCAATTAATAAGTCAACAACTTCAAAGGACAAATCTGCCTCAAAACCCTTAAGGCTTAAGTATTTTAAAATCTTTTGTTTTGAATTAAAATCATCCTTGCTGCCAAGAGATTGATACTTTTTTAACGCCTCTTGCTTTGCTATATTTTTATACTTTTCATTATCAATACATTCAATTGCTGGTGCAATGTGATAGTCTTCAATGCCTTTTTGCATTAGATGGTGTCTTATTTTACTCTTCCCCCAGAAATACAAATTGAATCTGTCATGGACAAAAGCATTTGCATAGCGTAGATGGTCTATAAACTGGTTCTTTTTGAGTTCGTTGATTAATTTGTTTTTCTCTACGATCTTAAGCTTGTATTTGGAGCATATTATTAACGCTTCCCTTGCCGATAATTCCTTTTTCGAGCATTTATTAGACAAGAAAAGATAGGCTTTTTTATACTCTTCACTTGGCATTACTTAGTCAAAATCCAAGAAGAGATTTTATGCCTTTTAAGGATTGATTTTTGTAATTTTTTGGCATTATTTTTATTTAAAAATTTGCCGACAGAAATTCTAAATAATTTATTTTCTTTTTTTAATTTTCTTGCGCTTATTCCTTTATTCTGTAATTTATCAATCATGTTTTTCGCATTTAACTCCTTAGTAAATGAGCCAATTACTACTTCAAATGTTTTATTCTCAGATTGATTATTTATAACAACAACTGTCTTGAAATTGTTTTTTAATTCGCTTTTTAAAATTATAGAATTACTTTTTTCTGATGTTTTTTCAATAGGCTGGATAGCTTTTATTTCTTTTTTGGGATGGTGTAACTTAACTTCGTCAATAGCCACTAAATTGGCTTTTTTAAATGTAAAAGGATTTAAATCGGAGTAGTTAAATTCTCCACCTTCTTTGAGTAATTGAGTTTGTATAGGAATCCAAGCAGAATAAAAAACCACTAAAATCACACTAGCAGCTATTGCCCAATTTTTAATTTGGGGTTTCAAAAGTTTGGATGAATTTAAATCAATAACTTTTTCTGATTTACTAGACATCTTAAATTCATCGACATTTAAATCCATAAGTCCGTAGGAAGAAGAAAGTAAATTGTTGGACTTTTGCTTGAAATTTAATACCCCTTCACTATTATATAGAATGCCTATTCCTTTAAATTCGTGCTGATTTTCGGTCTTTAAATTTTTATTTATTTCTAAGAGAAGATCTCTTAGGCCTTCTAAAGCCTTTTCATATGAAATATTATTTTTTTGAGCAAAGGCGTTTACCAGTAACCCATCATTATTTACAAGATTTTTATTAAATAGAATTTGCTTATAAGGAGGGGATAAAACAGATTTTTTTTCGTCGAAATTTGCTGGAGAATATTGTGCTACAAATCCACCAAGATTGGGGAATATCACACAATCGTGTAATTGTAAAAGCTCTTTTATAATCTGATTTATTTCTAACATTGGTTATTAATTCAAAATAACAAATATTGTGTTAAGATTCCAAATCTAGGATTGCAAAACTTCTTTACTTAGTCTTAAGGCCATTAAAAATTTTATTAGCCTTCGATTTCCCTAATAAGTTCTCAAGTTCAGTTAGTGAAATAGTCTTAAGGTTATTTACAGATTTATATTTAGAAAGCAGCATAGTAATTGTTTTTTCTCCAATTCCTTCTATAGTTGTTAGTTCAGTTTTAACTAAGCCTTTCATACGTCTATTCCTGTGGTGGGCAATCCCAAATCTATGGGCTTCATTTCTCATATTTTGAATCACTTTTAAAGATGGAGATTTTTTATCTAAATAAAGTGGATATTGGTCCCCGGGAAAATAAATTTCTTCTAGTCTTTTTGCAATCCCTATAATGGCTATCTTTTTTGCAAGTTTTAGTTTTTCTAAACTTTTAAGTGCACTAGACAACTGTCCTTTGCCGCCATCTACTACAATTAATTGAGGTAAAGATTTTTCTTCTTGGATTAATCTTTGGTATCTTCTGAATATAACCTCTTCCATAGATGCAAAATCATCTGGTCCCTCTACAGTTTTGATATTAAAAAGTCTATAGTCTTTTTTGCTAGGTTTGCCATTTTTGAATACAACACAAGCAGCAACTGGAAAATTCCCTTGAATATTAGAATTGTCAAAACACTCCATATGAACAGGCCTTTGATTGAGTCTTAGGTCTTTTTTAAAAATTTCCAATAATTTAACAGTTGGCGTCTCTGGATTTTTTATGGATTCCGTTTTTAAGAATTCTATTTTTTTTGCCAATGCATTTTTCTTAGACAATAAAAGCAATGCTTTCTTATCTCCTCGCTGAGGAATATGAAAATTGATAGTTGTTTCTAATGCAATTAAATAAGGCGATACAATTTCTTTTACGTGGTCAAAAAAGTCATTTAAATTATCCGCAATGACATAGGATATAATTTGATATTCGCTTTCTTCTAACTTTTTCTTTACAACAGTTGTTTTGGATTTTGTAATTGCACCATTCATGACTTTTAAAGTATTAACGAAAGCATAGTTATCATGGCTTACAATATTAATTACTCCAAGAGAAGAAATATTGGAGTCAACTACGACAGATTTTGCCTGGAATTTTTCAATGTTTTTAATCTTTATTTTCAGCTTTTCAGCTTCTTCATATTGGTATACTCTAGCGTGGTCTTTCATCTCCTCTCTTAAAGCCTTCAAAGCTTTGTAGGTATTTCCATACAAAACTTGCTTCATGTTATTTAAGCGTTCTTGATAAATCTCAACATCCACTTCCCCCTGACAACAACCTTTACAATTGCCAATATAAAAGTCTACAGAAGTTTTGAAAAATTTATCTTCTATTTTTTGGGGACTCAACTGATGGTCGCAAGTGCGTATTTCAAAACTATCTTTCACCAATTCTAAAACAGCCTTAACAACTTTTACAGATGGATATGGACCAAAGTATAAAGAGCCATCTTTAATTTTTTTTCTAGTATAAAAAACTCTAGGAAAAAATTCATTTTTAATACAAATCCAAGGATAAGTTTTATCGTCTTTAAGTTGAATATTATAACGTGGTTGGTATTTTTTGATTAATGAATTTTCCAAGAGTAATGCGTCCATCTCAGAATTAAGTTGAATGGTTTTTAAAGATTCTACTTTTTGAACCATTACTTGAGTTTTCCTATTTTCAAATTTGATTTTATTAAAGTAGGAGCTTACTCGGTTTTTGAGTTTTTTTGCTTTGCCAACATATAGTAAAGATTCTGAGATATCGTAAAACTGATATACTCCTGGAACATTTTCCAAAAGCGATATCTGTTCTTTTAAATTTTTAGAAATATCATTCGACATATAATTCAAAAATAAACAATCTTTATTTTTTTCTATTTATTGAATAGTGAATTAGTCCAATAAAAGATTCTTTGGCAGGGTTATTAGGTAATTGATCTAGCTCTTTTAAGGCAAGATTTTTATACTCATGCATTTTATTTTCCGCATATTGAATTCCACCATTTTCAATAACAATAGATATGATTTTATTGATTTTTATTGGGTCTTGTTTGTCTTTTTTAATGGTGTTTATGATCATTCTTTTACTTTTCTTATCCACTTTTTGAAGTACGTGAATTAGAGGTAGAGTTAACTTTCTTTCCTTAATATCTATTCCTGTAGGTTTTCCTATATCTTTTGAAAATCCATAATCAAAAATATCGTCTTTTATTTGGAAAGCCATTCCAACATAAACTCCTACTTTCTCCATAGTTGCAATAATGTCTTGATTATCAGTAACAGAACAAGCCCCAGTTCCACAACACGCAGCAACTAATGAAGCTGTTTTTTGTTCAATTATCTTATAGTAAACATCTTCTGTGATGTCCATTTTCCTTGACTTTTCCATTTGAAGTAGCTCCCCTTCAGACATGGATTTGACAGCTTTAGTAACTATATTTAGTAAATCTATCCTGTTTTCAGAAGTGGTTAGAAGAAGCCCTTGTGATAATAAAAAATCACCTACTAATACTGCAATTTTATTTTTCCAAAGAGCATTTATAGATAAAAACCCTCTTCTTTCAAATGCATCGTCTACCACATCGTCATGAACTAGTGTAGCTGTATGGAGTAATTCAATTAAAGATGCAGCTGTATATGTTCCTTCTTGGACAGGGCCAAACATTTTTGCTGTAAGAAAGACAAATAATGGTCTTAATTGCTTTCCTTTTCTTTTTATAATATAATGCGTTATCTTATCTAAGAGGGCAACATCACTCTTCATGGCAGATTTGAATTTTTTTTCAAATAGTGCCATCTCCTCTTTGACAGGCTTTTTAATATCTTCTACAGTCATTTTCAATTCAAAACAAATATCCAAAAATTAACATTGCAATTAGTTTTTGAATAAACTTATTTACAAAGGGTAATATTAAAACCTAGATTTTAAAGTTACAGTAGCTTTAAAGTTAACGATTAGACCATCGTCAGAGAAGCATTCAAAATATACTAAATAAATTCCAATTGATGCTTTTTGGCCATATTCGTTGATTCCATCCCAAGAAAATTCACCGCTGGCACTTAAAAGTTCGTTATTTAAAACCTGTTTGATTAACCTTCCTCGGTTGTCGTAAATTACTGCATTTCCGACCATTCCAATTGTTGGTAAATTATAGGTGAAAACTGCAATATCTTGGTACCCATCATTATCGGGTGAAAAAACCTCATTTAAAGCACTGAAATCCGAATTAGACATGCTTTGAACATACTGGGAATTAGCAACTCCTGGAGTTCCCCAGCCTGCATTTTCAGCTGCACTGTGCCAAGTTAAATTAGCATTTGAATTATTGCTGTTTATTAAAATTCTTTCTAAAGAAACACCTTCTGGATCTTTGATTAACTTAAAGTGCATGTCGTCAGTATAACTAAATTTATTTAAAACTATTGAGTCTGGACTTAAGATATAAATGGTAGCAGAATCATTTGGATAGCTGGGTATGTCCATCTGAATAAATGCTTGAGGATTGTTGGTTGGATAATCATTTAATATCTGTGATGAATCTTCTGATAATAGTGCAAAATTTCCTGGGCTTAAAATAAAATGTTGGTCTATTTCCTTTAGGTTAGATATCCCATTGTCAAAATCAGCTATGAAATATTTATAAATATCGAATGACTTATTGCTATTATTGACTATTTCCACATAATCAGAACCACCAGAAAGCGGGTCAAATAATACTTCATTTATTAAAACTTCTCCTGCTTGGGCAGTATCAGGAACCAATATTTGTAAAGTGTCAAACATTATATTTCCAGATAAATCTTCAATATTTGATATTGTAAGCTCTAAGGTTTGATTTCCGAAAAAAGAGTCTTGGAAAATTAAATCATATCCAGATAATGTAGTGTTAATTGAACTCGGATTTTGGAAATTACTACTGATTAAATTATAATTATTTACATCAAAGACAGTTTGGTTTAAAGGTTCAGAGTATTGTAGCTCAATAGAATTTTTCCCAGTTACAATTGCTACGTCAACATATGGCGACAGACTATCCACTATTACACTCCCAGAAATATTAATATCGTCAAAAAAGAAATTATCATTATTTGAAGAAGTGTGCTTACACCAAAGGCCAGAAAAAGTGGAGAAAGTATGGTTGTTATCGCTAACTCCTAATTCATAAATAAAATTATTTCCCCCTGTGGAATCGCTAAGAACTTCCCAATTTCCATTGATGTCTCTATTTACCCGAACTCTAAATTCTGGATTGATTCCAAAAGAAGTGTGAATACTTGAGCCCAATAATGTTGTATTTAGTCCGTCTTGTCGGTAAAGTTTTAGCTTATCCAACGATCCGTTTTCACCAACTCGAATAAAATAACCTTCTAAATAGCCTTTTAAATTATTGTTATTGGAAGTAAGATAGTACCTAACATTGTTATTATTTGAGGGAGAGAAATCGAGTTTAATATAAAATTCCCAAGAAATATTGGCATTAAAATTAAGCGTTCCAGTTTCGACACATAAGTAAGAAGTATCGCTATTAGACGGAGCATTGAGTTGAAGCTTAAAGTCCGAATTAACTATAAATTCTAAAGTATCTCCAGTCCACTTTGGATTATTATTAAAATCTCCATCTAAAAAATCTTCTGTTAATTGAGAAAAAAAAGTCCCAAAGCAAAAACAAAAAACAATTAAACCCCCAATCCTTTTCATGATGCAATTTTTCTAGAAATAAATATACTACTTTTGGACAAAGTCATAATATGAAATTAGCTATTGTAGGATGTACTGGTCTTGTTGGAAATGAGGTATTAAATGTTTTAAGCGAATTATCCGTTTCGATTACTGAGCTAATTTTGGTAGCTTCTAAAAAAAATATTGGCAAAAAAGTAGCATTCAAAACTGAGAAAATCACTATAGTAGGTATCCAAGAAGCAATCGATCAAATTCCAGACATAGCAATCTTTTGTGCAGGCAGCAAAGTTTCCAAAAGATGGGCTCAAAAATTTGTTGACTCCGGAACAAGTGTAATAGATAATTCCTCGTTTTTTAGAATGGAAGAAAATATTCCACTTATAGTCCCAGAAGTAAACGGAGATGTTTTAAAAAAATCCAATAAAATAATTGCCAACCCCAATTGTTCTACTATTCAAATGGTGGTAGCATTAAACGATATTTACAAGAAATTTGGCTTAAAAAGATTGGTTATATCTACCTACCAATCTGTAAGTGGGACTGGACAAGCAGCTGTAAAACAAATGATGGATGAAAGAGATGGACTAAAACCACAAAAAGTATATCCTTATCAAATAGATCAAAATTGTTTTCCACATGGCGGAGATTTTCTAGAAAATGGTTATACCACAGAAGAGTTGAAGCTCATGGATGAAACTCGTAAAATTTTCAATGACTATAGTATTAAAATAACTGCAACTGTAGTTAGGATCCCCGTGGTTGGAGGCCATAGTGAATCTATAAATGTTGAAACCCATAAACCATTCCAAATTGAAGAAATTAGAAAAACTTTATCAGATACAGCTGGAGTTAAAGTTCAGGACAACCCTTTAAAATTTGATTATCCAATGCCAATAACAGCCCACAGGAAAAATGATGTTTTTGTTGGAAGAATTAGAAAAGATGAAACTGTTGAAAATGGTTTAAATATTTGGATTGTTGCCGATAATTTAAGAAAAGGTGCCGCTACAAATGCTGTTCAAATAGCGGACTATATTTTTAAGAATAATCTTTTGTAAGGTTTAAATGTCTAAAAACATTAGCGAAGAAAAATCAGGTTATCTTGGCATAGATCCTATTCCAAGACTCCTACTAAGGCAAGCTCTCCCTGCTGCAATAGGCTTTATGGTGATGTCTGTAAATATGGTGGTAGATACTTTCTTTGTAGGTCAGTATATTGGAGAATTAGCTATTGGAGCTATCTCAGTAATTTTTCCAATTTCATTTCTTTTTTCTTCCATTGGTATGTCTATTGGAATTGGTGGTGGGAGTATTGTATCTCGTGCTCTGGGAGAAGGCAAAAAAGAAAAGGCCTTACTATCGTTCAATAATCAAATTACTTTAACGATTCTCCTAGCAATAGTTGCCTTGATTGTAGGGTTATTTTTAAAAATTCCAATACTAAATGCCTTTGGAGCAAAAGGAGGAATTATGCCTCTAGCTATTTCCTACTTTAATATTGTTCTACTGGGAATCCCTTTTTTAGCTCTTTCCATGATGGCCAATAATAATCTAAGAGCTGAAGGCAAAGCCAAGGTTGCTATGGTAGCTCTATTGATTCCTTCGGTTTTAAATATTTTTCTAGATTACCTATTCATTGATATAATGAATTGGGGGATGGAGGGAGCGGGATGGGCAACAAGTATTTCATATATAGGGTGTGCGGTATTTATAGCATATTTTTATATTTCAGGCAAAGGTGAATTAAAAGTCATACCTCAACTATTTAAAATTGACAAAAAAATTATCTCTGAAATTTTCAGTATTGGCTCTGTAAATCTCGTTCGCCAAGGAACTATTAGTCTTCTAGCAATAGTACTTAATAACACCCTATATTATTATGGAAATCTAGAAGGCGGAATGGGTGGTGAAATAGCTATTTCTGTTTATGGACTTGCAACGAGAATGACCATGTTTGCGTTGTTCCCATTGATAGGAATTGCCCAAGGATTTATGCCTATTGCGGGATATAATTTTGGAGCTAAGAAATATGAAAGAGTAAGCAAAGTAATCAATACTGCCTTAAGCAGCGGGGTGATTATTGCTTCGTTTATTGGAGGGTTACTGGTTTTGGGAGCAGATCTAATTCCACATATTTTCACCAAAGATCAAAAACTTATAACATTTGCACCAAATGCTATATTTTGGATTTTTTCTTCAACGCCAATTATTGTTTTTCATTTAATACCACCTTCTTTTTATCAAGCTATTGGAAAAGCAAAACCTGCTCTTTTTCTTACTTTAATTAGACAAGGAGTTTTTCTTATCCCTTTAGTTCTAATCTTACCTAGGTATTTTGGTATTGAAGGAGTTTGGTATTCTTTCCCTATTTCAGATATATTATCTGCGATAATATGTTATTCTTTTTTAAAAATAAGTACTAAGAAACTAATTAGCTAACTCATTCTTATTAGCTAGTTGTCCGCAAGCAGCATCTATATCTTTGCCCCTACTTCTTCTAATATTAACTATAACATTTTTAGATTCTAGATAATCTGCAAAAGCATCTACTTTTATAGGATCGGCTTGTTGGTATTTACCATTATCAATGGAATTGTATTCAATGATATTAACTTTACTAGGAAATGATTTTACAAATTGGACTAATTCTTCAGCATCTATAATTTCGTCATTAAAATCTTTAAAAATAATATATTCTAGAGTTGGTCTAGTCCCTGTCTTTTCAGAAAAATATATCATTGCATCTTTTAATGCTCCAAGAGAATTGGATTCATTTATAGGCATTATTTTATTTCTTTTTTCATCGTTAGCTGCATGAAGGGAAAGAGCTAAATTAAATTTCACACCATCATCCGCTAGTCTTATTATTTTTTTTTGAATTCCAGCAGTACTAATTGTTATTCTTTTTGGTGACATTCCTAACCCATTTTTAGATGTTATTCTTTCTACTGACTTAAGAACATTGCTATAATTCAGTAATGGCTCTCCCATTCCCATATAGACAATATTGGAAATTGGTAGGTTGTATTCTTTTTTAGATTGATCATTAATCATCACTACTTGATCATATATCTCATCTGCATTTAAATTTCTAATTCTTTTAAGTCTCCCAGTTGCACAAAAAGCACAATCTAAACTACATCCTACTTGTACGGAAACACAAGCAGTCATTCTTTTTTTTGTTGGAATTAAAACACCTTCTATAACAGCATCATCAGCTAATAAAAATGCATTTTTAATGGTTCTGTCTTTGCTAATTTGTGCTTCACTTAAAACCAAAGCATTAATTATGAAATTCTCCTCAATTAATGTTCTGAATGACTTTGATAAATTAGTCATTTGATCAAAAGAAATGGCTCTTTTTTTCCAAAGCCAATCATGAATTTGTTGGGCTCTGTAGGGTTTCTCTCCTAATTTTGCAATTTCATCTGTTAGACTCTCAAGGGAGAGTTGTCTTATGTCTATTTTTTTTTTCATCAAAAAAAAACCTCTTAAAAGAGGTTTTTAAAATTAGAGAACTAACATAGCGTCCCCGTAAGAGTAAAATTTATACTTTTCTTTAATTGCCTCCTTATAAGCTTTCATAACTAAATCGTGGCCACAGTATGCAGAAATCATCATTAGTAATGTTGATTTAGGAGTGTGAAAGTTGGTAATCATCGCATCTGGAATTTTGCATTGATATGGCGGAAAGACAAATTTATTGGTCCATCCAGCAAAAGGTTTTAGCTCTTTGGTTACTGTCACCGATGACTCTAAAGCCCTAGTGACTGTGGTCCCAATAGAACATACTTTCCTTTTATTTCTTTTAGCATCATTAACTAGTCTTACTGTTTCTTCGCCAATATATAATTCCTCAGAGTCCATTTTATGTTTAGTTAAATCCTCTACTTCTACAGGCCTGAAAGTGCCTAAACCTACATGGAGAGTAATAGGAGTGAAATCAATTCCTTTAATTTCTAGTCTTTTCATTAATTGTTTACTAAAGTGCAAACCAGCAGTTGGAGCAGCAACAGCACCTTCGTTTTTTGCAAAAATTGTTTGGTATCTATCTTTGTCTTCTGGAATAGGATCTCTTTTAATATACTTCGGAAGTGGAGTTTGACCAAGCTTTGTAATAGTAGCCTTAAATTCTTCATATGAACCGTCGAACAAAAATCTAAGAGTTCTTCCTCTTGATGTAGTATTGTCTATAACTTCAGCCACTAAGTCATCTTCTTCTCCAAAATATAGTTTGTTGCCAATTCTTATTTTTCTTGCAGGATCAACTAAAACATCCCACAATAAACTCTCTCTGTTTAATTCTCTTAGTAGAAAAACTTCAATTTTAGCACCTGTTTTTTCTTTATTTCCATACATTCTTGCAGGAAATACCTTGGTGTCATTCATTACCATTACATCTCCATCTTCGAAATAGTCGATAACATCTTTAAACTGCCTATGCTCTATTTTTCCAGAATCTCTGTGGACAACCATTAATCTAGATTCATCTCTTTGATCTGCTGGGTACTCAGCGATTAACTTTTCTGGTAATTCAAATTCAAATTGTGATAACTTCATGCTTTGATTTATAAATGAGGCACGAAATTAATAAAAATTATGATGCTTTTATGATATCTATCCATTCGTCTATAGATTTTGCCATTTCAAGAGAGAAATTTCCTGATTTTATTCGTTTTAAAGACATTAAATGCCCTCCACTGTCTAAAAAAAGGCCAATATCTCGTGCTAAAGACCTAATATAGGTTCCTTTTGAGCAATGGCAATTAAAACTTAATGTGTTTTTATCAACAACTTTAAGTTCTAGATTGTGAATGGTAACTGAATTAGGTTTTAAAACTATTTCTTCATTATTTCTAGCATATTGATAGGCTCTTTTGCCATTTATTCTTTTAGCTGAGTAAATAGGCGGTACTTGTAATATCTCGCCAGTAAAATTATTAGAGATTTTTTTCAATATGTTATCATCTAGAGCTGGCAAAGGAAACTCTTTATCAATATCCGTTTCTAAATCAAATGAAGGAGTGGTTGACCCTAATTTAATTTCTCCTATATATTCTTTAGATTCGTTTATAAATTGGTCTATTATTTTAGTTTTTTTTCCAGTACAGACAACTACCACGCCAGATGCAAGAGGGTCTAAGGTTCCTGCGTGACCAACTTTTATTTTTTTTAAATTGTATTGTTTGCAAATTGCATACCTGATTTTTTTAACTACATCAAATGATGTCCAATTTAGTGGTTTATCAACCACTAAAACAGCACCTGAATCAAAAGGAATTCCCATCATAATAGCTTAAATATGATTGTGATAGCAGCAACAATAAAACAGTAATAAGAGAAGTATTTTAATTTGCTAGACTTTACGATACCTATCATCCATTTACACGCAAATAGTCCTGTGAAAAAAGCAGCAACAAAACCAAGAATCAACGGCCCTAAATTTATTGCTTCGGATAAAATATTTCCATCCATAAGGTCTTTTGCTACTTTTCCAAAAATTAAAGGCACAACCATCAAAAATGAAAATTTTGCGGAAGATGTTTTATCTAACCCTAAAATAACAGAAGTAGCAATTGTAGCTCCAGATCTTGAAATACCCGGTAAAATTGCTATAGCCTGGGCAATTCCTACAAGGAAACTTTGTGAAGTGCTAATTAAATTATTAGTTGGCTTTGCTCTATCTGCAAAAAAGAGAAGTATTCCGGTGATTATAAGCATAAAACCAACTAAGATTAATTGGCCATCAAATAGGGATTCAATAATATCATTAAAAAAAATACCTACCAACCCAGCAGGAACCATAGAAACAATAATATTTAATGAGAAAATTCTTTCTCTGGACGATTTTTTTGAAAAAACACCACTTATTATTTGAAATATGTCTTTTCGAAAGATAAAAAGGGTACTTAATGCGGTTGCAAAATGCAATACAACAGTCATGATTAGACTCTCTTTAGGATTAAAATCGGTGGAAAATATTCCTTTAATGATTTCCAAATGGCCACTACTACTAACAGGCAAAAATTCCGTTAGCCCCTGAACAATTCCTAAAACTAAAGCTGTTAAATAATCCAAAAAAACTATTGCTTTTTCATTATTCCAAAAAGAACTAAGCCGTAGCCTGACATGACCAAAAATGGAGCGAGAGTAATTCTTCTAAATGAAAAGAGTTCATCTTCATTAAAAACATTTGGGTCTTCTGAACCACCACCAGACATTAAAACAAATCCCAATAGAACAACTAAGCAACCAATAATTATGAACATATAATTTTTTCTACCTAGTACCATTTTAGTTTTTTCTTCCATATTAATATAGTTTTTCTGATTTAACCCAAATAAATTTATTGAGTGCAAAATATGTGGACACAACACTTATTAAAATTCCTGTAATAAGAATTCCTAAGGCTATTACAGAAAACTCCAATATTTCATTATTCAAAAGAAATTTGTCTGTACTCAGTTCTGAAATGATATTTGGGTTTATAATTGTAAAAGAATACCATAAGGACAACAAAAATAAAACTGCTAAAATTGCAGAAATTAATCCTTGGTAAAATGCTTTTAAAATAAAAGGTCTTCTAATAAAAAATGATTTTGCGCCAACTAGTTGCATGGTTCTAATCATAAATCTTTTTGAAAAAACAGCTAATCTAATGGTATTATATATAAGTAGAATTGCGATTATTAATAAAACTCCAGCTATAAAAAGCATGATTAGTTCAAAATTTTTAAATACTGTTCCTATTTCTAAAAATTGAGATTCATTGTAAGCAACTTCAGAAATAATATGCTCATTCCCCTTGGTTATTTGGGCTGCAAAATTTGCAGCACTATCGGGATTAACATAGTTCGAGCTAAGATTTACATGAATTGAGGAAGGCAAAGGGTTGACTCCATCTAAAATTTCAAAAGCATCTTTTCCTACGTGTTTAAGCATTAATTTTTGGGCATCTTCCTTAGATACATAAAGTGCTTTTTTAACAATGCCATCCATAGATTTTAGTTTTTTTTCCATCATTCTAACTATAGATTCATCCACAGTCTCATGGAAAAGAATATCCATACTCAATTGTTCTTTAATTTCGGCTGACTTTTTATTAGCTGTCCACATGAAATAAACAAAAACACCAAATAAGGTTAAAAGCAAAGTCATTCCAAATATTGTAGAAAGCTCAGCTAAGGAATTTGATTTATGTCTTTTAGATTTCATTTATGCTAATTTATAAAGAAATTGAAGACAGTTTTTAATATTCTAAAATATAACTCAAAATAATTTTAGGATACATTAAAATATTTTTTGTTCTGTCTTTAACTTCTATACTCAAATCATACTCATTAAAATTTTATGAATTATAAAATGTAATATTTATTTTAAATTGAATTTATATATCTTTAAATACATTATATAACTATCAAAAAAATATGAAAAAATATGCTTTTATAACATTGTTTTTTTACTCTTTTATTTATCAAATCCAATATAGTCAATGTGCAAGTTCTATAAATGCAATTCAATTAAGTGATGATACACTTTGTGGAATAGGACATGTTAATATTACTGTTGATGGAGGAAATTTAGGAAACAGTACAAGCTGGCAATTATTTACTGGCAACTGCGGAGGAACATTAATTGCAACATCCTCTAACAATAACTTTACAAATATACCTGTTAATACTACAACCACTTTTTATTGCAAAGCCGACTCTTGCGACGTCTCAAGCTGTGTATCTGCAGAAGTTTTTGTTTTAGAAACTCCCTCTTTGGACTCCATTATTATTGATTCTATTTATAACAATTCAAATTCCACATGGAGTACTTTAGACACTGTTTGTCCTCAAACTGAAGTAAAATTATTTGCGAATTACAATTTTATAATACCAATAAATCACTCTATTATTTGGCATGAAAATTCATGCGGTTCTGCAGTAATTGGTACTGGAGATTCAATTTCTGTTTATCCAGATTCAGCTACCACTTATTTTGCTAAAATAGTTGGCCCTTGTGGCGCATCACTTTGCAAACAGGTTACCATAATTACAAAAGACGGCTCAATATCACCAACCGGAATCCAAACTAGCACCAATAATTTTTGCACTGGTGGTTCCACATCACTAAGTATTGTTGGGGGGCAATTAGGAACTGGAGCAAACTGGAGCTGGTATGAAAGTGCTTGTGGTTCTAATTTTTTAGGAAATGGATCATCAATTTCTGTTACTCCAGCAGCTACTACGATGTATTATGTTAGAGCAAACGGAGGGGCTTGTGGGGCCTCAGCCTGTCAAGAAATCTTAATTAATACTTATGATTTGAATGTTTACCATTCGAATGTTGATTCTACATGTGAGTCTAATGCTTTTATTCTTCAAGGTGGCTTTCCGCAAGGGGGAACTTATTCTGGAGTTGGAGTTCTTGGTAGTACATTTGATCCAAACATTTCAGGAATTGGATCTCATAGTGTAACATATAGTTATACAGATAGTAACAACTGTACGAATTCTGCTCAGTTTTCTGTAGTAGTTCTAGAAGCAAATATTGATCCTACGTCAATTAGTGCTAATCTTTATGAAATATGTAATGGCAACTCATCTACAATTTCAATCGATAACTCAAATAGCCTTATAAATGGAAGTCAATGGTTTTGGTACAGAGGTTCTTGTGGAACAGGAACTTTAATTGCCTCCACGACAACCAATAATCAGATATCTGTATCTCCTTCTACCACAACAAATTACTATGTGAGAGCAGAAGGTGGATTATGTCCAGCCAGTAATTGTATTGGATTAACAGTTGATGTTTACACGTTAGAAACCCATTTAAGTGAATTGGATAATATATGTGGAGATGATTCACCTATATTTGAGCTTGAAGGTGGTAATCCTTCAGGAGGAACTTTCTCTGGAAATGGAGTGAATAATGGATTTTTTGACCCAAAAATTGCAGGGGTTGGTACCCACAATATTACTTACACTTATACTTTAGGTCCATGTGTTGCTACAGATGTTGAGACTATTCAAATTGAAAGCAGTCCAATTATACTTGATTATTCTATTGAACAAGAAACATGCGCTGAAGGAGGAATTATGATTCATATCCATTCTCAAAATGGGATGGGATACTATGGGTATGATTGGTCTGATGGAAGCTATGAAAACCCTTTAATGTATGCCAATAACGAAATTTATAATGTATTGGTATCAGATGCTAATAATTGCTATAAACTTTTAGATAGCATAACTTTTGACAACACATTAGAATGTATTGAAATGCCAAATACTTTTAGTCCAAATAATGATGGAATTAATGATTATTGGAGTCTTAACTTTCCAAATTATGAAGAAGTAAGTCTAGTTATCTTCAATAAATGGGGCAATCAAATATGGGAGTTTAATGGAGGAAATACTATGAGTTGGGATGGCAAAACTACAGATGGATTAGATATTCCTTCTGGAACTTATTATTACACCATAGAACTTACAAACGCCTTAGGACAGACAATCAATCAAACTGGACCAATAACTATAATAAGATAAAATCATGAAAAGAATTTTTATTACCTCTATATGTCTTTTAATAGTATTGACTTATAAAAGCCAACAAAATAGTATGACAAGTCAATATCTTTTTAATGACTTTGCTATAAATCCAGCAGTTGCTGGTACTAAATCCTATTCCCCTCTTTCAATAAGTTTTAGAAGACAATGGGTAGGTATTGACGAAGCCCCTGTAGCCCAGAACTTAATGTATCATACATTTCTTGGAGATAATACTGGAATAGGAGCACATGTTTTTAATGATGCTTCAGGTCCTTCTAGAAGAACTGGAGTCAACTCAGCTTTTGCATACAATATAAAGACTAGTAAAAGAACAAAATTATCATTTGGAATTTCAGGATCATTAACACAATTTTCTATAGATAAAAATCGTCTTATAACAGATATTCCTGGGGATGTTGCTGTTGGCAATTTAAGTAATCAATTAATTGGTGACTGCAACTTTGGTTTGTATTGGTCTGGAGATAGACATTTTCTTGGCTTTTCTGGCTATAATTTATTTGAAAATAAAACAGATTTATTGGCTTTAACCACCCCTATTCTAAACACCTTAGATAGAGTTTTTTACATTCATGGTGGCTACAACTTTAAAATTGGAGCAATATTCGAATTACAACCTTCTATGATTATAAGAGCTATGAATAATAGTCTCATTCAAATGGATGGTAATCTAAAATTTACTGTTAAGAATGCATATTCACTAGGATTATCTTATAGAAATAAAGACGCTGTTTCATTTATTGGAGGAGTTAATATTGGAACAGCTACTATAGGTTACTCTTACGATGTAGGCATTTCAAAAATTAAAACTTATAGTTCTGGTACTCATGAAATTTTCTTAAGCTATAAACTTAAAAAAGACAGCCAATCTAAAACACCCTGGAAAAACAGAAACAGAGTCTACTCAAGTTTTACTTCCGAAAATTGATCTCAATAAAAATGAGAAAGATTATACTTTTCATACTAACTATTTTTTGTTTTAGCAGAATAAATAGTCAAGTAAAATTGGCAGATATTCTTTATGACAATTTTGAATACAAAACAGCAGCATTAATATATAATGGCGAAAATGATTTAACACTAAGTCAATTAGAAAAACATGCTTTTTGTTATTTCTTTACTAATGATTTTCAAAAGTCTATTCCTGTTTTTAAAAATATTTTAGCCCAAAACCCTAAAAATTACTCGGTAAAATACCACTATGGTATTGCATTAAAAAGTACTGGAAGATTCAAAGCTGCCAAAAAAATATTCAACGAATTATTTGCAATAGACAGCACAAGAAAACGACTTCAATTTCAAATTGAATCCACAGATTCTCTAATAAAATGGGATACTATTAAAATTTTCAAAAAACTAGTAGCATTTGAACAAATAAATTCTGCGTCTTCTGAATTTTCTCCATCTTTTTTTGACGATGGCATCTTTTATATTTTAGAGAAAGGGAAGAATAATGCATTAGCAAATAACATAAATTTAATATCCAATAATGATTCCCTAACATTAAAGGAGAAAAAGGAGTTTACTCAAAAGCTAAATAAAATTCTTTCTTACGGCAGCACTATTTCAACAAGGACATATGTCAACAAGGTGGATTTAAGAATCCCTTTGCTCTTTAAATCAATAAGTGACCCTATTCCAGACTCCACTATTATTAAAAATGAACAAATTATTTCTCACAAAAATTTTAATGTCACTAGTTTTAATGCCAATAGTTCAAATAAAAAAATATTATATACAAGGCATCCTTATTTAACCAATTCAAATTCTGATGCGTCTCTGAACCCATTAATTTATCAAGGAAAATTAAACTCAGACAAGAAAAAAATTTATTTAAGACGCAGGATCCCAGTAAGGTTTTTATCTAGTTCTGCTGGATCAGGGGAAGTGTGTATGAGTTCAGATGGGAAGACAATTTATTTTGTCTCTGATAAGAAAAAAGGCTTTGGACAGACAGATATTTATGTTTCTCACCAAAAAAAATCTGGGAAGTGGGGTAAAGCAATAAATCTTGGACCATTAGTAAATACCCCATACAGAGAAGAGTCCCCAAGAATTTATGACGATAGTATACTTTATTTTTCATCTAACGGATTTGCTGGATATGGAAAGGCTGATATTTTCAAATGTAAAATCACCAATGACAGTGTTTATAATGTCAAACATTTACCATACCCTATTAACTCTTCTGGAGATGATATTCATTTTGTACTACATCCGTTTGATGAGAGTATAGCAATATTAAATTCTAATAGATCAAAAGGAAAAGGAGATGAGGATATATATTTAGCCCATATGACACCTATACAACCTTATGTAAAAGGATACATTAGATTAAGTAGTGATAGTAGTTTGCAAAAAAACACGACTGTCAGGCTTCTTAATCACAATGACGAGGAATTAAAGCAGTTTCATACTAACGTTTCTGGAAAATATAGATTTGAACTTAAAAAAAATAAAATTTACAAAGTGGTAGCTACCAAAAAAAATCTATTTGGAGATACTATTGTAATTTCAGATAAAACTCTATTTAGAAATGAGAGAAAAGATATTATTTTTCAAGATGATAAAACTATTCAAGGCTATACTGTGGCCAGAGCAACGGGCGAAATAATCCCAAATGTTAAGATTGATATTAATAATGGTATAAGATCTAAAAAACTGACTATTTTCTCCGACGAAGAAGGCTATTATCAATTTGCATTTAATAATGATTCGATGTTGTTATTAAAAGGGTTTAACGATAGTTTATTTGGGCTAAAAGAGTTCTTTATAGACTCTAATTATTTATTCAAAAAACAACATAATTTAGAACTAGATTTGGCTTTCAAAAAATTTAATGGGATAGTATTAGATGAAAAAACCAAAACTATTCAGGCTAATGCAAAAGTTTATTTAATAAATATGGACGGGATTAAAATTGATTCTTCATTTACTGACTCCACAGGTCATTTTTATTTTAAATTGAAGATGGCAGAAGATTATGAAATCCATGGCTATAAGGGAGAAGCAGATGGGATCGCAAATATTCATACCAGTATTTTGTTTAAAAATGAAGAAGATATAAATGTTTATATAACCGATGATTACACTCCTACAATTGGGAAAATTATTGATGCAGAGGATGGAGAGTCTCTAAATTTTGTGAAAATAACAATTGTAGACTCTACTACCAATGCTAAAGACCTAAGTTACACCAATGATTTGGGGAATTTTGAATTACATATTCATGAAAATAATATTTACTATTTAACTGTAGAAAAGAGAAATTATTTTACCAAGACTTTAATTCTAAATATAGGAGATTCACTTCCAAAAGTTATTGATTTAAATAAAAAGTATAATTTGAAATTAACTAAATCTGGATTTGTAATTGAGCCTATATTTTTTGATTTTACTAGTCATAAGCTAACTAAAAGCTCCAAATTACAATTAGACTCGTTAGCTGCATATTTAAAAGAACATAAAGACAAAACTATTTCAATCTTTGGCTACACTGACTGTCTTGGTTCTAAGGAATACCTTGACAAAAAATTCAATGTTGTTCTTGGAAAAAACAGAGCTATTTCTACGAGAAGGTATTTAGAATATAAAGGAATTGCTAGGTCAAGGGTAAATGTAATAGGAAGAGGAGCTGTGAATTTTGTAAACTCATGTTACAAGCCAGAGTTTTGTACAGATGCTGAGCATAGAGAAAACAGAAGATGTGAGTTCCAGTTAAACGACCCTTGATTGCTCAATTGAAAAAAAAGATTAAAATGTATTTTTCATTCTATGGATATACATTACTTTCGCTTTTCAAATTCTTCTAATTACTATGTCAAAAAGAAAAGTTCGTGTAAGGTTTGCTCCAAGTCCAACTGGCCCATTGCATATGGGTGGTATAAGAACCGCTTTGTATAATTATTTATTTGCAAAAAAGAACAATGGAGATTTTATTTTAAGAATTGAAGATACCGATCAAAACAGGTATGTAGAGGGGGCAGAAAAATACATTGTAAATGCCTTAAAGTGGTGTAAGCTTAAAGTAGATGAAGGTCCTGAATCTAATGGAGCTAAGGGACCATACAGACAATCTGAGAGAAAACCGATTTATAAAAAGTATGTAGACCAACTTATCAAATCGGGAAATGCATATTATGCTTTTGATACTAGCGAAGAATTAGAAAAAATGAGAGAATTGGCTAAGAAAGCCAAAATGCCTAATTGGCAATACAATTCTATTACAAGAAACTCTATGAAAAACTCTTTAACTCTTTCAAAAGAAGAAGTTGAAAACAGATTTTCTGAAAACGAATCTTGTGCTATTAGAATAAAAATGCCAAGAAACGAGGACATAAGATTTTATGATGAGATTCGAGGGTGGGTTGTGGTAAATACCAACAACATGGACGACAAAGTGATTTTTAAAGCCGATGGAATGCCCACTTACCATTTGGCCAATGTGGTAGACGATTATTTGATGGATATTTCTCATGTTATAAGAGGAGAAGAATGGCTTCCTTCTGCTCCGTTGCACGTATTGCTATATAGATATTTAGAATGGGAAAGTGTCATGCCAAAATTTGCTCATTTGCCATTAATATTAAAACCAGATGGTAATGGAAAGTTAAGTAAAAGAGATGGTGACAGACTTGGATTTCCGGTTTTCCCATTAGAATGGACCGATCCAAAGTCCAAAGAAATTTCGTCTGGGTATAGAGAAAAAGGATATTTTTCTGAATCATTTGTGAATATGTTGGCGTTTTTAGGTTGGAATCCCGGTAGTTCTAAAGAGCTTTTTACAATGGATGAATTAATCAAAGAGTTTTCTTTAGAAAGGGTTGGAAAAAGTGGTGCAAAATTTGATCCTGAAAAAGCCAAATGGTTTAATCAGCAGCATCTTAGAAACAAATCTAATTCGGAACTTTCCTCTTTAATGTTGGAAAACTGCAAATATGACGTTGGCAATGAATACCTTGAGAAAGTTGCAGAGCTAATGAAAGAGAGAGCAACTTTTCACCACGAATTGCTATCGGAAGATTACTTTTTTAAGTCATTTGAAGATTACGATCAAAAAACATTTAGAAAAAAATGGAAGAGCAATTCTATTTCTCTAGTTAATGAATTCTTTTCAGAGTTAAACTCCATTGAATCTTTCAATGCTGAAACTATTGAAAATACTTTTAAGTCTTTTATTGAAAGAAAAGAAATTGGGATGGGAACTTTACTACCGTGTTTGAGACTTATTTTAACTGGCAAAGGAATGGGACCATCCTTGTTCTCTATAATGGAATTAATTGGAGAAGAAGAAGTAATGAATAGGTTTAAAGAAAAATCTATTTTCTTTGAAAATCTTTTTTTAGAAAAATCAGACTTGTAATGAATTGTATTAAAGTACATGGCATAAGAACATTTTCCTTTCATGGCTGCTTAGAAGAAGAGAAAATTATAGGAGGCAATTACATTGTGAATGTAGAAGTAGATTGTGATTTTAAAATTGCTGCTCTTAAAGACGATTTATCAAAAACTATTGACTATGTTTCAATAAAAGAAATTGTTGTAAAACAAATGAGTATTAGAAGTAAGTTAATAGAGTCTGTTGCCTATAATATTGTTCATGAAATAAAAGAAAACTTCTCCATGGCGAATAACTGTAGAGTAGAAATTAAAAAAATAAATCCTCCAATTGATGGAGATATTGACTATGTATCGGTACTAGTAGAAGAATAAATTGTTTATTTGACTGGAAATTGTACTTTTGTTTTTCTTTTAAAAGGTCTCGTGGCCGAGTGGCTAGGCAGTGGTCTGCAAAACCATCTACATCAGTTCGAATCTGATCGAGACCTCTTTTTTAAAACTCCCCTAATTAAACTATATTTATAAATTATCAACTATCTTATAATTGATAACTCATTATGAGAAATATTTTTTTAAGTATCCTTTTATTATTCTTTTGCTGCTCATTTATTTTGGAAAATGACCAAAGATTTTCTAGAACAATAACTTTTAGTGAGCATATTGCTCCAATTTTTTATAGTAATTGTACAGGCTGTCACCATAGTGGTGGAGTAGGCCCATTTTCATTAATTGATTTTCAAAGTGCATATAATAATAGAAATGCCATTCAAGGATCTGTTTTGACCGGGTATATGCCTCCTTGGCCGCCAGATACCAACTATTCTAATTTTAGACATGAGAGAATATTATCCAATCAAGAAATTAACTTAATTAATACTTGGGTTGGTCTTGGAGCACCCGAAGGAAATCCAAATTTAACTCCACCAGCTCCAATTTACAATACTAGTGGGCCTCAGCTAGGAACTCCAGATCTAACTTTATCAGCCCCCACTTACTCAAGTAATGCTTTTCAAAACGATGATTATGTTTGCTTCACTATTCCAAGTAATTTATTAACAGATAAGAAGATTAGAGCTGTGGAAGTTGTTCCTGGAAACTTAGCTATTGTACATCACTGCTTGGTTTATATTGATCCTTCTGGAAATTCGTCGTTAGGGGTTCAAAATAATTGTATGGGGCCAACTAATGGAAATTTGGTGGGAGAATTTGCTCCTGGTTCTTTGCCAATTACTTATCCAGGAGACGATAATATGGCATTCGGGATGAGTTTTCCAGCAAATAGCAATGTAATATTGGCCATGCATTATCCTGTCGGGTCTTTAGGGATGATGGACAGTACAAAAGTTCACTTTTATTTTTATCCAGATCAAGTAAATCAATTTAGAGAAATTGAAATTAATCCAATTATACAAAATCTTAGTTTTTGTGTTCCTCCAAATCAAACAAAGACTGTAAATGACGCTTACCAAATACCAAATTCTTCACCAGCACTATCTCTCTTTGGGGTATTTCCTCATATGCATTTAATTGGGAAATCCATTGAAACTTATGGTCTAAACTCAACCGGAGATACAAGTAAATTTATTAAGGTTCCTAACTGGGATTTTGAATGGCAGGGGGCTTATCATTTTAGAAAAATGTTAAAACTTGATCCTGGAAGTACTATAAAAGCATCTGCATTTTACGATAATACTTCTGCCAATTTACACAACCCAAATACACCTCCTCAGACTATTTGTGGTGGTTTAAATACAACTGACGAAATGTTTGTGATTTACTACCTATTTACAGACTATATGGCTGGTGACGAGAATCTAGACTTGGATTCCTTAAGTCAAAATGGAATGACTAGTATTGAAAATAATTATTTATACAGTAGTGAAATAAAAATATATCCAAATCCTGTTGAAAAAAGTTTTACTGTAGAGTCTAATTGGCCAAGAAAAGAAATCGATAAAATTGAATTTTATAACCTTGGTGGGAATTTAATTTATTCCGAAAAAATTGATGAATTCTCGAATCTTCATTTTCAAAAAGTTTATGACAGAAAGAAAATCTTTTCCAACTCTTCTAATAAAGTAGGTCTAATTAGGATTTACCATAATAATGGAAATGTTCAATACGGTAAAGTAATAGCCAAATAATTAATTACTTATCTGGCTATATTTTTTTATTGCATTATAATTTTGTGTCTTGATGACCTATCACCAGATTTAACATCTAAATAATATATGCCCGGAGGAGCATCAAAGCTAAACTCTACTAGTTTAGAATCTTGGTATTTATTTAAATATACCAGTTTTCCATACATGTCATACAATGTTATTTGTACTTCACTTTGTTGTTTTGCTAGATCAATTGTAACGTTTCCAAATGTTGGATTTGGATAAACATTAATAATCATAGACTTTCCATTATCAACTATTCCAACATTAGGTAAATAAGTAACATCAAAAAATGCAGTGTCTGAAATACATCCATTAAGGTCTTCTACCACTAACCAATAAGACCCATTAGCATTTGGCATTATCGTAGCAGAAGTGTCCCCTGTATTCCAGGCATAATTAAATGGCCCCATACCGCCAATAATATTTGCTATCAGGCTTAATTGCGATGTGTCAATACTAACACTAATATCAATAACTGTTAAATCTATAGTTGCCACACTATCACAGCCGTGTATTGTCTGTAAGGTGTCTACATAGGTCCCAGAATTTATATAAGTATTACCATTCCACATATATTCATAGCATGCTATTAATGTATCCATTGAGCTAGAGCTGTAGTTTACTACCAAATCCATCGTAACTATACTATCACAGCCCAAAGTCGTCTGTAAAGTATCTACGTAAATACCCGTAGAATCGTAGGTGTTACCATTCCAAATAGCACTATCACATACCACTAAACTATCATTAGTCGCTATTGAATAATTTACTACCAAATCCATCGTCACCACACTGTCACAGCCGTGAACGGTCTGTAAAGTATCTACATAAATGCCCGTAGAATCGTAAGTGTTACCATTCCAAATAGCACTATCACACACCACCAAACTGTCATTAGTTGCTATTGAATAATTTACCACCAAATCCATCGTCACCACACTGTCACAGCCGTGAACTGTCTGTAAAACATCCACATATGTACCTGTTGTAGTATATGCATTACCATTCCAAATAGCACTATCACATACCACCAAACTGTCATTAGTCGCTATTGAATAATTAACTACCAAATCCATCGTAACTACACTGTCACATCCGTGAACAGTCTGTAAAGTATCTACATAAATTCCAGTTGTACTATAAAGATTACCATTCCAAATAGCACTGTCACAAACCACTAAATTATCGTTAGTAGCTATGGAGTAATTTATCACTAAATCCATAGTAACTACACTGTCACAACCGTGAACTGTTTGCAAAGTATCTACATAAATTCCAGTTGTACTATAAAGATTACCATTCCAAATTGCACTGTCACATACTACCAAACTGTCATTTGTTGCAATTGAATAATTAACTACCAAATCCATCGTAACTACACTGTCACATCCGTGAACGGTCTGTAAAGTATCTACGTAAATGCCAGTTGTGTTATAAGTATTACCATTCCAAATCGCACTGTCACATACTACCAAACTGTCATTTGTTGCAATTGAATAATTAACTGCCAAATCCATCGTAACTACACTGTCACATCCGTGAACGGTCTGTAAAGTATCTACGTAAATGCCAGTTGTGTTATAAGTATTACCATTCCACATTGCGCTATCGCAAACCACTAAATTATCGTTCGTAGCTATGGAGTAATTTACCACTAAATCTAAGGTCAATACACTATCACATCCAGCTGCATTGGTTAATGTATGTGTCGATGTATTATTACTAGCTGTATAAGTAATCCCATCTATCCATGTATAACTATCACATGCTGTAATAGCATCAACTCCCGCATTTGAATAATTAATAGTTAAATCTAAGGTTACTACACTGTCACAGCCATCTACATTAGTTAACGTATGTGTCGATGTACTATTACTACTTGTATATGTAATCCCATCTATCCATGTATAAGTATTACATGCTGTAATAGCATCAACACCTAGTATTTGAATAATTAATAGTTAAATCTAAGGTTACTACACTGTCACAGCCATCTACATTAGTTAACGTATGTGTCGCCGTACTATTACTACTTGTATAATTAATACCGTCTATCCATATATAATTATCGCATGCGGTAATAGCATCAACACCAGTATTTGAATAATTAATAGTTAAATCTAAGGTTACTACACTGTCACAGCCATCTACATTAGTTAACGTATGTGTCGCCGTACTATTACTACTTGTATAATTAATACCGTCTATCCATATATAATTATCGCATGCGGTTATAGCATCAACACCAGTATTTGAATAATTAATAGTTAAATCTAAGGTTACTACACTGTCACAGCCATCTACATTAGTTAACGTATGTGTCGCCGTACTATTACTACTTGTATAATTAATACCGTCTATCCATATATAATTATCGCATGCGGTTATAGCATCAACACCAGTATTTGAATAATTAATAGTTAAATCTAAGGTTACTACACTGTCACAGCCATCTACATTAGTTAACGTATGTGTCGCCGTACTATTACTACTTGTATAAGTAATACCGTCTATCCATATATAATTATCGCATGCGATTATAGCATCAATACCAGTATTTGAATAATTAATAGTTAAGTCTAAGGTTACTACACTGTCACAGCCATCTACATTAGTTAACGTATGTGTCGCAGTACTATTACTACTTGTATATGTAATACCGTCTATCCATGTATAAGTATTACATGCTGTAATAGCATCAATACCAGTATTTGAATAATTAATAGTTAAATCTAAGGTTACTACACTGTCACAGCCATCTACATTAGTTAACGTATGTGTCGCAGTACTATTACTACTTGTATATATAATACCGTCTATCCATGTATAAGTATTACATGCTGTAATAGCATCAATACCAGTATTTGAATAATTAATAGTTAAGTCTAAGGTTACTACACTGTCACAGCCATCTACATTAGTTAACGTATGTGTCGCAGTACTATTACTACTTGTATATAGTAATACCGTCTATCCATGTATAACTATCACATGCGTTATAGCATCAATACCAGTATTTGAATAATTAATAGTTAAATCTAAGGTTACTACACTGTCACAGCCATCTACATTAGTTAACGTATGTGTCGCAGTACTATTACTACTTGTATATATAATACCGTCTATCCATGTATAACTATCACATGCTGTAATAGCATCAATACCAGTATTTGAATAATTAATAGTTAAGTCTAAGGTTACTACACTGTCACAGCCATCTACATTAGTTAACGTATGTGTCGCAGTACTATTACTACTTGTATATATAATACCGTCTATCCATGTATAAGTATTACATGCTGTAATAGCATCAATACCAGTATTTGAATAATTAATAGTTAAATCTAAGGTTACTACACTGTCACAGCCATCTACATTAGTTAACGTATGTGTCGCAGTACTATTACTACTTGTATAATAATACCGTCTATCCATGTATAACTATACATGCGAATAGCATCAATACCAGTATTTGAATAATTAATAGTTAAATCTAAGGTTACTACACTGTCACAGCCATCTACATTAGTTAACGTATGTGTCGCAGTACTATTACTACTTGTATATATAATACCGTCTATCCATGTATAACTATCACATGCTGTAATAGCATCAATACCAGTATTTGAATAATTAATAGTTAAATCTAAGGTTACTACACTGTCACAAGCTAACGAAGTACTCAAATTTTGAATAGCTGAATTGTTACTAGCAGTATAAGTTACACCATCAGTCCAGGTATAGCTATCACATGCTGTTATTGACACAGTATATGCTTTAGAATAATTAACAGTTAAATCTAAGGTTACCACACTATCACATCCGTAAGAATTTGTAAGAGTATGTGTAGCTGAATTATTATTTGATATATATGTATTTCCGTTAATCCAAGTATAACTGTCACATGCTGTAATAATGTCTGTTCCTGTATTTGAATAATTAATAGTTAAATCTAAAGTTACTATACTATCACAGCCTGTTGAAGAAATTAATGTATCTGTTGCAGTGTTATTACTGGATGTGTAGGTATTTCCATCAATCCATGTGTAACTCTCACATGCATTTATTGCATCAATAGTAGAACTATTATTAATTGTTAAGTCTAAAGTTACAATGCTGTCACAGCCATTTAAACTTATTGTAGAAAAAGTTGCAGAACTATTACTCTTGTGTATGTTACTCCATCTATCCATGTATAATCTTCGCAACTAGAATCACATCTGATATATATTGAGGGGTGCATGCCTCTCCAACATGAAAATTATCTATCGCAATATCTCCTGCCCAACTTGGGCCTCTTTTTCCTGTAATTCTGAACAGAACATTTCCACTGTAGCTAGTAAGGTCTACCAACTCATGATTCCATTGATTTCCTTGATCGCCATATTTTTTAAAAATATTTGAGTAACTAGCCCCAGAATTACTAGAAATGTCAATTAATAAAGAATCTATTTCGGAACCATACATATGAGAAAAGAACCTAAGCTCAGGATTGGCTAATCCAGATATATCAATTTCTGGTGAATATAATATTGCCTTATCTCCTTGAGATCTAGGGGAAAGATGTTTCTATATAAATATAACTTCCTCCCCCAGGAATATCATCTGAAGGTCGATTAAATCCAGGTAGACCATATTCAATATTCCAAGAAGTTTCTGAACCTCCAGCATTCCAAGACAAATCAACACTGTTAGATGTTATATTATTAGCAGCCAGATTATATGGTTGAGGACACGTAATTAAAGTAGCAAAACTATAAGGACCTGTCCAAGAACTTAAATCACCATTGCTGCATATTGACTGAACGTAATAATCATAGTTGGACGAGGAATTAAGACCACTTAAAGAATAGGATGTTGTATTAACATTTTGCAAAGTTGTGCCATATCCAAGGTAAAATCCTGAAGGGCCATACTGAACGTTCCATTGGGTTTCATTACCTCCTGCAGCCCAACTTAAGTCAGCACAAGGAGGGAGTTATGTTTATAGCATTTAAAGCAGTTGCAAATGAGTTACATGATGTAGCTTCAGAAACCTTAAAATTATCGATTGCTATGTCCCCAGCCCAACTAACACCTCTTGTCCCGGTAATTCTGAACTGAACATTTCCACTATAGCTACTTAGGTCCACCAACTCATCGTTCCATTGATTTCCTTGATCGCCATGTTTGGTAAAAATAGTTGTATAACTAGAGCCTGAATTATTGGTAACATCAATTATTAAGGAATCTATTTCATTCCCATACATATGAGTAGAGAATGAAAGCTCAGGATTTGTCAAAGAAGATAAATCTATTGTAGGAGAATAAATAATTGCTCTATCGCCTTGAGCTCTTGGAGAAGAAGTTTCTATATATAAATAATATCCTCCACCAGTTATATCATCGGATGGTCCTGTGTTACTTGATGGAGTTCCTCCTGCGTCAACTGTCCAATCAAAATTATCATTACCATCTTGAGTCCAACAATTGGGTAAATTTCCAGAATTAAAATTTTGAAAATATGGGGCAGGTATTGTCGCACAATTTATTGGACAATTTCCATCGGTTTGACAACTTCCAAAACAATGTTGGATAGTGGTGTCGGATGTAATTGTTGGTAAAAGTCTGTCGTTATAATTATTAGGATCTCCACAACTTAAACCTGATAAATCTTCTTTAGCTCCCCAATCTCCACCGTTATTTGGACTATTTAAGAAAATATAATAATTGGGGCCAGAGCCTTGGACAACATTAACAGTCGCAGTCCATAAATTTGGATTTGCTTGACTTTGAATCATAGGAACTGCCAAAGCGTCTCCTAAAAATCCGCCACCAACATACATTCCGTTAGGCCCAATTGGTGTTCCGTAGTTGGTAATATTTGAGGTATTTAATGTTAATGTAACTGCGTTATTAGGTAATATTGGGGGAATGCAAGAACCGTCTGTTGCGCAATTACCAAAACAATGTTGAATTGTTGTATCGGATGTAATTGTTGGTAAAAGTCTGTCGTTATAATTACTTGGATCACCACAAATTAGTCCAGACAAGTCTTCTTTGGTCCCCCAATCTCCACCACTATTTGGACTATTTAAAAATGTATAATGTAATGGTCCAGTTCCAG
>CAJJCR010000002.1 GCA_905182745.1 Bacteroidetes bacterium MED-G20
TGGACCTCCTGGAACTGGAAAAACATATCAACACAATATTAAGAGCTGCACAAATAATTGAGAATCGTGTAATCGACTCGTATGATGAAGCTCTGGAAGTGTTTAAAGCTAACCTTCATGACAAAATAGAATTTATCACTTTTCATCAGAACTATAGTTATGAAGATTTCATACAAGGATTAAGACCTGATACAGAAAATGATAACCAACTTACTTTTGAAAGAAAGGATGGAGTTTTTAAAGAAATTGCGGACAAAGCATTAAAAAATCTAACAGAATCCGAAAAACCACAGTTATCAAAAAGACTCTTTGAAGAAGTATTTAACGAATTCATAAATCCTCTAGTAGAAGGTGAAATTGAGGAAATTGAAGTGTTTGATGATCCTCCTTTTTCATTACAGCTATTTCTAATAAATCAATCGACTTTAGAAAAGCAAGTGGAGGGACAGCACATACGTTGAGCATTGGAACTCTTAAGAAAATGTATTTGGCCGAATCTGTTTTAGAAATACAGGGTTTAGCCTCATACTACAGTCCTCTTTTAGCTGAATTACTAAAGCTAGGGAAAGACTCTTCGGGCAAGAAAGAACAAATTAAACGTCAAGATTATGTTATAATTATTGACGAAATCAACAGAGCGAATATTTCAAGAGTTTTTGGAGAACTTATAACGCTTATTGAACCTGACAAGCGTTCGCATGGTAGCAATTCCATTGGAAGCTAGATTACCTTCTGGTGATCCATTTATTGTTCCTTCTAACTTGTTCATCATTGGTACAATGAACACCGCTGACAAATCAATTGCACTATTAGATATAGCTCTTAGGAGAAGATTTGAGTTTGAGTCTATGTATCCAAAATATGAAATAACTGGTCAAGAAATCTATGATGTAGAAATCCTTAAAAAATCAATGAACAAATCATTAAATCTAAAGGTCATGACTTCCAAATTGGTCATGCCTATTTTATGGGAGAAATAAAGATCTTAGTTCAGCGATGAATAAAAAAGTAATTCCACTTCTTCTTGAGTATTATATGAATGACGAAAAAGAAGTTAAAGGAATTCTGAATTCAGCAGGCCTTATAATTGAAGAAAATTCATGGCCACTAAAAATATCAGGCAAGAATGATTAACCTTTTTGAATATCAAAACAAGGTAGATATTCAAGACTCGTTTGAAGGCTTGGAAAGTTTTCTTGATGAAATCTGGAATAGCCGTGAAAAGAATTCTTTTTATTCAGAAAATGGAAATGATAAAATAGAATCTCAACGATTCCTACAATTCATTCATAAATCAAATGAATTAAAATCAAATAAATATGTTGGTGTAATTCATTATGAAGGGAATAAAATAAACCTATTACCAAAGATATTTTTCGATTCTGAAAAGGAATATCAAACCAATGAAGTGAATCAAATTCAAAACCATATTCTTTGGTGGTTAAGCTATTGTCGAAAAATTAAATTCCCGAATTATCAAGCTTCATTAGGTAGTGCAAAAAGTGACTTTTTTGAAGTTTTAATTTATATTTCTCAAAATATACTCGAGAACTTTTAAACTCATCCATCTACCAGCAGTACGAAGAAGTAAATCGCGAATTATCCTTTATAAAAGGGAGACTAAACACTAACGAATACATAAATGAAAACTTAAGCAAAGGCAAATGGCATAAACTCAATTGTACTTATGATGCTTTCGTTTTTGACAATGAATTCAATCGCATAATCAAGTATGTTACTACTCTCCTATTTAATGTTACCTCAAGTCAAGATAGCAAGAAGAACTTAAGAGAAATCCTCTTCATATTGGATGAAGTTCAGACGAAAGGGCAACTGCTGAACAATGTTCTAGAATCTCATTCAATCCAATGTTTGGTGAGTTTGAAACAGTCCGCGATTACTGCCAATTATTCCTCACCAACTGTATTTCGTTTGACTATAAAAATGACTTAAAACTCTTCGCTTTTCTACTTCCAATGGAATATGTTTTTGAAGACTTTATTTTTGGTTTCATTGACAAAGAACTAGAGAAAGTAACTGCCAAAGCGCAAAGAAGCGACACATACCTTGACGAAGGAAAAGCCTTTAATTTAAAACCCGATTTATGGCTAAAAACAGATCATAAATCTCTGATTGCTGATACTAAATACAAGATTGTCTATTCAGATGAGAAAGACCCAAAGAAAGGTATTTCTCAGAACGACCTATATCAAATGCTCGCATATGCTGTAAGGTTTGAAGTGGATGAAATCATATTATTCTACCCTAACACAATTAAACAAGGACAGGAAGAAGAAACAGAATTGACAATTAAAGATGCTTTAGCAGATGGAAAAGAAATATCTATTAGAGCATTTCAGTTGCCAATAATTAATAGAGAATTACTTGAAACTGATTTAGAACGAATACTGATTTGAGCGAACTGTTTGAATCTACAAGACAAGAATTAATAAATAAAATAGAAAAAATACTGGTGCCAACAATGTATATAAAATCATAGCATTTCATATACTAACCGTTAAATAAATTTAAAAGGGTAGTAGTGAAATTAAAATTCTAAGATACTTTTCTTTCCATTTTAAGCACTTTAACAGGCTTATCATTAAAGTATAGCTTTAAATATTTTTCATTAAAAGATATAGATTGATCCTTAATATAAAATAAATGACTTTGCATTGCTTTAATCCTAAATTTCTGGTTAGTATCCTTTAATCTAACAGCTTTTTTAAGCATATACGAACAAATTGTGTACATAGAATCATAAATGCTTTCAAAACGATTGTATTTGAAATGATTTGAATTCGTAGTAATTAAATCAGATGTTATATAATCTAAGTTAAAATTCAAATTATCGAACAAATCGTTAATCGCTGAGATTTGCGCAGAATTCAACGATAAGTAGTAATGTCTGTATAATCCATAGATTTTACACATAAATTCATTTAAAAGGATTATATGCTGTGTATAAAAGGTTTCTAATTGAGTTTTAAACTTTAAAGCTTGTCTATAATTAGTAAAGTGAAAGATTTCATTACGTGACAAAGCAATGTAGTAATGCAAGTTGTCCGACGAGATGTCTGACTTAGTTTTAATATCAATTTTAAAAGTTCTAATTATATAAGTACTTATGTATTAAACAATTAGCTATTGTAATTACTTAATATATGTGTTCTGTACGAATATAATAAACTTATCTTATTTGTCCTATAATTAATACGATGTTAACCAATGTGTTTTGAACTACTAGTCTATTATATAGAACTCTCTCATTTTCATGTCTATCAAATGAACATCTGTGTAATAGAATCTAAGAACCTCTAAAAAATCATAACCAATCTCAATCATTCGCATTGCACCCTCTTGCGACAATCCAACACCATGGCCAAAACCTTTTCCTTTAAAAGTTAATGTTTCTCCATTGTCAAAAATAGAAAAATAAGTACTTTTTAATTTCCAGTCTTTTCTAATATCTGTTAATGGAATTTGGTATACCCAATCTACAAGAAACTTATGCCTTATTTTTTGTTTAAAATTTAAAGCAGCATTTTTAGCTTCTACATTGCTAATTGGATACTGGTATTTCTTCTTTAAATATTGCAACCACTTGGATTTTGAAATGGTTTTCTGCCAGTCATAACTTGTTCCTCCCATTGAATATGGATCGTGAATGCTTCTTAAATATGGCAACGCCTTGCTCCATACATCTTCAACATTATTGGTTTGCCCTCCGCTATTAGAAAAATAAGAAGCTTGAATATACTCCATATTCTCATCTACCAGTATAAGGTTTTCAGTTTCCTGAACTGCATTTATAATATTGGAATCTTTGTACATATTGCCCTTATATACTTGACAATTGACCAAATCTGTTAAATAAAACCCTTCATGAATGAACTTATATTGGTTTTTCAAGGCATAAGTTCTACTAATTATTGCATGTACTTTATAAAAATCTTTGCTTTTCCCTTCTCCAACTTCTGATTCCAATACACCTACAATATATTTTTCAAAGTCTACAAGATTTACCAAAGTTAAAGATTTCTTTTGAGGAAAAATCAATAAATCGTCGTAATAAGAACGATTCTTCAAAATAGGAATTTGACTGCTAACAGAGAAGATGCCAGTATCACTTTCTATATTAGATAGTTTTAAAGTGTCAAAATTTCCTATGAATTTACCATCTATAGTAAGAGACAATTTACCACTACTATACTGTAAAATAATATTTGTTTTACTAGTGATTTTATTTTTTAAGATCTTTTTTGAAGATTTTAAACAATAGGTAGATTCACATACTTTAAAGGCGAATTTCTTTACTTGAACATTTCTTAAAATTCCAATTTTAAAATCTATTGAATATGCCCCAAAAGGAACTGCTACAAGAGTAAAAAATACTATTAGATTCTTCATTCAAAAATAATAAGCAAAACTAAAAGAATATGTTTTATTATTTTTGGAAACTTTCTATAGTTTTGAACATATCTCTTGCAATATTTTTAGATACATTTTTCCCTTGACATTTGGCAATTAATAATCGATAGGCTTCCTTCATTTTATTTAAAGCCAAATCATCGTTAAGTATGTTTAATTCTTTAGTTAATTTAAAAACACTTAAATCATTTTGAATCAACTCTTTAACAACTTCTTTATCCATTATTAAATTTACCAATGATATGTACTTTATCTTCACCAAAGATTTAGCAATTACATAAGACAACCAGCTGGTTTTATAACAAACTATTTGAGGCACATTAAAAAATGCTGTTTCTAAAGTCGCTGTTCCTGATGTAACCAATGCTCTACTGGAATTATTTAAGAGGTTGTAGGTATCCTTATATATTACCTTGGCGCTAGAATTGGAGGTAATCTGCGCATATAAGTCTTTGAAATTTTTCATTCCAGCTACCACAATATTAAATTCTTTTGAGTAACTAGATACAGCACGAAGCATTACAGGAAGCTTTTTCTCTATCTCCTGCTTCCTACTTCCAGGAAGTAACGAAATAATAGGTTTTCCAACCTCTAACCCATGTGTTACTGTAAATTTTGACTTAGATACTGACTCCTTGTTCTTGAAATTTAATATATGTTCTAATAGTGGATGTCCCATATAATTGGACTCCAAACCATATTTTTTTAGAAACTCCCTCTCAAAAGGAAGAATCACATACAATTTATCTACATATTTTTTAATTGCCTCTACTCTATTTTCTTTCCAGGCCCAAACCTGAGGAGCTATATAGTATAGTATAGGAAAAGAATACTGGTAGAAGTATTTGGCTATTCTCATATTAAAACCAGGAAAGTCTATTAGTATTAGTGCGTCTGGGTTGAATGCTTTAATATCTTGTTTGCAAAAAGTAATATTTTTTAAAATAGTTCCTAAATTTCTAATCACTTCCAAAAATCCCATATAATTATGGTCTTTATAATGCTTTACTATATCAACGCCTTGTTCTTGCATTAAATCACCACCCCAAGCTCTGATATCTGCCTTAGAATCTTTTAGTTTAAGCTCTCTTACTAAATTAGAACCGTATAAATCCCCTGAAGCTTCCCCAGCAATGATGTAATACTTCATGAATTAATAAATGAATAGAACTGAAACAGCCGCGAGTAACAAGGTAATAAAGACCAATCCTTTGGAAAAACGATCCAATCTATTTAAAAAGAAAGAAAAATAAAATGCCAACATATTGGCCAGCAAACAAAACATTACGGTACTCTGTCTAGTATCTTGGTATATTAACTTTAAATCATTCACATGAAGTAAATCGTGGTTTTGAGTAAATATTTGCCAAAAAGTAGAAAAAGACATATCCCCCCCTTGAGCAAGAAATCCAATAAAAAAACCCAATACTGGAAAAGTTAATCCAGCAATAATCCCATATTTAGTTTGATTGATCTTATTTTTCCAATTAGCCATTATATTTCCCATTTTTTAAGTTCTTTTACAGAATCATGACAAGTTAAGTCGTACTGCGTAGGAACTATAGTTACATAATTATTCTCTAAATAATTAACATCTGTATCTGGAGCTTGTTCCTTTGAACCAAAAGATCCTGTTAACCAGTAATAATCTTTTCCTAGTGGATCTTTTCTATGGTCAAAAGTGTCGTCCCAAAATGCTTTACCTTGTCTACAAGCTTTAATTCCTTTTATTTTATCTTCTTTGACATTGGGAATATTCACATTTAAGCAAGTTCCCAACTTTAAACCCTCATTGATTACCTTTTTGGAAATTAAACGGACTATTTTCTTCGAATAATTAAAATCTGCATCCTCACTGTAGTCTGTTAACGAGTAGCCAACACTAGGAATACCAGCCAAGGCACCCTCTACTGCTGCAGACATTGTTCCGGAATATAAAATATTGGTACTTACATTAGAACCATGGTTAATTCCCGACAAAATCAAATCTGGTTTTTCTCCTTTTAATAAAAACAAACCCATTTTTACACAGTCTACTGGAGTTCCTGTACAAGAGTAGGCATTTACAGAACTAAAAAAATCTAATTTAAAACATCTTATAGGTTTATTTACCGAAATAGCATGACCCATTCCCGATTGTGGTCTATCTGGTGCAACCAATATAATTCTCCCTAAATCTTTTACAGAATCTACAAGAGACTTTATACCCTTAGATTGGTATCCATCGTCGTTGGTAATTAAAATTAATGGTTTAGACATTGGGCTAAGTTAAGGATAATTAAATTTTTGGCATTAACTTTGAAGTATGTTTGTAAAAAATATATAATGATTAAAAAACTATCTATAATATGCTCTTCTTTTTTGGTGTTAACTTCCTACAGTTTTAAAGCTCAAAATTTAGCCAATTATATTTCGCAAAGTTCTGAAATTAAAAATATTACCATTCATAACGTGGGAGCGCATATTGAAAGAATAGGAAATGCAAAAATTAAATTAGGATCTAATCATTTAGTTATAACCAATCTATCCCAAAGCTTAATCAACGAATCTATTCAGTTTGTAATGAAATCCAACAATATCATAGTTAATTCTGTTTCAAAAAAAATGAACTTTCTCAACAGGGAATCTATGGGAAATAAAGAATTGTCTTTCTTAAAAGACAGTTTAAGTCAGATAAAAGAGCAAAAAAGAATAAAGGAAGTCAATCTTGCAGTTTTTCTTGAAGAGAAAGATTTATTCAATGAGAATAAGTCTGTTTTAAAAACCACAAGAGAATTTATAGTGGATGATTTAATGGATTTGTCCGAGTATTTCAAAAAAAGTATTTTTAGAATTCAATCGGATATTTCTCTCACTAAAAAAGAAATAGACTCTTTATCTTTTATTGAAGAGAAACTAAAACAACAAATAAATTTTACCATTAAAACTACTAAAAATCAGTCCTCAAGTATAGTGGTTCAGTTAACCTGTACCAAAGTGGGAAATTACTCCTATCAGCTAAGCTATAATTCCAATAAAGCTGGATGGGCACCTAGCTACGAAATAAGATCTAAAGGAATTAACTCTCCAATAGATTTAACCTACAAAGCAAAAATATTCCAAAACACCAATGAGATTTGGTCCAATGTCCAACTTTCTCTTTCAACTGGTAAATTAAATAAATCCAACAAAGCTCCATCTTTTCAAACCCAATATGTCAATAACTACAGTACCAACACTAAAAGAGCTAAAACTATTGTAAACAAAGGCTACTCCACCAATCGAATGGATAGTGAAGATGAAATACAAGAGTCTATTTCTTCCTCTGAATTTACTAGTGTTGATTACAGCGGAACTCAAGTAATTTATAACATAGCACTTCCTTATTCAATCCCAGCACAAACTGAACCAGTTTTTATTGAAATTCAAAAATTCAATTTAGAGGCCAATTACGATTATTATTGCTATCCAAAGCTAGACAAAGATGTTTTCTTAATGTGTCACTTTGAATCTCTTGGAAATAAGAATTTACTTCCTGGAAATGGTCAAGTTTATTTTGAAGGCAAATCTGTAGGAAAAACTTTTTTAGACCCCTACTCAACTAAAAAAACCAATGATTTATCTTTGAGCAGAGATGTTTCTATTATTTGTGAAAGAACTTTAGAGAAAAAGTTTAGTTCAGAAACAAAAGTTGGAGACAATATTAAATTTGAGAGAACCTATAAGCTTTCCTTAAAAAACAACAAAGACAAATCTGTTTCAATTGTACTTATAGATCAAATACCAAAATCCAACAAAAAATCTATTGACATTCAATTAATAGAGAGCACTGAAGCAATATTTGATAAGAAAAATGGAAAATTGAAATGGAATATTCAATTGAGTCCAAACGAGATGGTTGAGAAAAAATTTAGTTTCACAGTTAAACATCCATCTGAAAACAAAGTGTCTGGATTTTAAGCCTCTTAAATTCCAATTTCTTTCTTACAAGCAGATAGTATGTCCTTTGCTCCTTTAAGGTCCTTAGACTCCGCATAACATCTTAGAACAGGCTCTGTTCCAGATGGTCTTATCATCAACCACTCATTTCGCTTAAAATAAATTTAAAACCATCTGTTTTGTCAATACTTTCAACAGTATATTTACCAAAAGACTGGAACTCATCTTTATTACATTTTTTAACAATGGCATTTTTTACTTTCTCGTCAATATGAAGATCGTCTCTCCAATATTTAAACGGACCTACTAACTCATAAACTTCTTCAATAAGTTCTTCTAAAGATTTACCAGATTTAGCCATATATTCAAATAAAACAAGTCCCATCCATATACCATCTCTTTCTGGAATATGTCCCTTAATAGCAATTCCTCCAGATTCTTCACCCCCAATTAAAACATCTTCTTTAATCATCTGCTGAGCTATATATTTAAAGCCAACTTTTACTGTATCATGAGGCAATCCTAATTTCTCTGCCAACCTAACTACCCTTGGTGTTGTAGAAGCTGCTACCACTACCTTACCCTTTAAATTTTTAGATTTATTTAAATATAGTAGAAGCAATAAAATAATATGATGTGAATCTACAAACTCACCTTTGGAGTTGTAAAGACCTATTCTATCTGCATCCCCATCCGTTGCAAGACCAGCAGCAATCTTTCCATTTTCTTTTATTAGATTAGAAAATTCCGTTAAGTTTTTAGCAATTGGCTCTGGGGCCTGACCCATAAAAGAAGGATTTTCATCACAATGTAAAAATGTCATTTCAGGAAATAACTTTTTCATTACATTTTGACCAGCACCATACATAGCATCGTACGCAAAATTCAATCCAGATTTCTTAATGGCTTTAAATCAAAAGAAGACTCTACCCTATCTAAATACATCTGCTCCAAATCAACTATTTCTATATTATTTTTTTCAATCTGCTTATCAATATCTATTTGGTTGAGATAAATTTTATCTTCTGATGGAATTAAACTTTCTACCTCGCTAACTTTATCAGATGATAAAGGACCTCCAAAATGACCTTTTAGCTTGTATCCATTATAATCTGGTGGATTATGGCTAGCAGTAATTACAACCCCTAAGAGGCTTTTAATTCTTTGACACCTAAAGAAATCATTGGAGTAGAAATAAATGTTTTTGCCATGTATACCTTTATTCCTTTAGAAACAAATACTTTAACAGCGGTTTCTACAAATAACTTTCCACCAAATCTGCAATCATGTCCAATAACAATGGATGGTTTCTTAAAGTTTTTCAATGTCCATTCAGCAGTGGCATATGCTACTCTTGAAACATTTTCGACAGTGAAGTCTTTTGCAATTATTGCTCTCCAACCATCCGTACCAAATTTTATATCTGACATTACTTTCTATTTATCACAAAAGTAAAAAAACAAATAACTTAGATATTATAATTCTAAATATTGAACAATGTTTTTTTTTAATAAATCTGTATTACAGTAATTAAAGACTTATATATTTGTTTAAATTATTTCCTATGAAGATTATTATTGCTGGAGCAGGTGACTAGGATCACATCTTGCTAAATTATTGTCTTCAGAATCTCACGATATATACCTACTGGATAAGAACGAAGAAAGGTTAAATACTATTTCTTCTCAAATAGATGTTTTTACGATTGCTGGTGATGCAAAGTCAGTAGAAATAATGGAACAAAAGCTAATAAGTTCTTGCGATTTGTTAATTGCTGTAACTTCTAGTGAAGAGACCAATATGCTAATATGTATTTTAGGAAAAAAACTAGGAGCTAAACGTACCATTGCAAGAATAAACGATGTCAACATAATTAAAGAGAATAAAGAGCATTTTTATAATGAACTCGGCATAGACACTCTAATTTCTCCTACCTATTTAGCAACCCTTGAAATTCAAAGATTAGTTAATCAATCTGCTTTTACAGATGATATAGAATTTGACAATGGAAAGCTTACTGTTTTTGGAATATCATTATCCAAGAATTCTAATCTTATAAATAAAACAGTAAGAGAAAATGCAGATTTAAATCCAAATTTAAGTTTTAAACCATTAGCACTTCACAGAGATAATCTTACTCTAATTGTAAATGGTGAAACAGTTTTAAAAGAAAATGACATTGTATACTTTATATCTTTAAAAGAATCTATTCCAAATATTATTAAGCTTTGTGGCAAAAACAGCTTTAAAATTAAAGATGTAATGATTATAGGTGGAAGTAGAATTGGTATTAATACTGCAGAACTTTTAGAAAATGATTTTAGAGTAACTCTTGTTGAAAAAGACAAAGCCACATGTGAACAAATGGCAAATACTCTTAAAAAGACCTTGATTATCAACATTGATGGACACGATGTTAAAATGCTTGAAGAAGAAGGACTAACAGAAATTGATGCACTAATTTCTGTAACTGCCGATTCAGAAATGAATATAATGACTTCCCTAGTTGGTAAAAGTCATGGAATTAAAAAGACAATTGCTAGAATTGAAAACTTTGATTATATCAACTTATCTCAATCTATAGGAATAGACACTCTGATAAATAAAAAAATTATAGCAGCAGATAACATATTTAAATTTGTAAGAAAAGGAAATGTTTCTTTAGTAGCTAACCTTCATGGAACAGATGCTGAGATTATAGAGTTTGTAATAAAAGACGGTTCTAAAATTACCAAAAGCCCAATTAATAAATTGAATTTCCCTAACTCTTCAAAAATAGCTGGTGTTATTAGAAATGGCATTCCAATAATTCCTTTCGGGGATTTTCACTTGAAAGAATACGACAAGACCATAGTATTTTCACTAACCGAATCTATCCAAAAAATTGAAAAATTCTTCCAATAAAAGCACAGGATTATTCAATAAATCTGTAATAGTTTATGTTATAGGCACTCTTACCTTGCTCAATGGTTTTCTAATGCTAAGTTGTATCCCATTTTCATTAGTTTATGACTTTAATCTAGAGTTGCATTGGGATTTTCTATTGTGTGGAGCTATTACCATTTTTTCTGGTTTACTCATGAGATGGCTTACTAAAAATCATAAAAATTCTGAAATCAAAAAACGAGACGGATACCTAATTGTAGTTGGAGGGTGGCTATTTATGACTCTTTTTGGCAGTCTTCCCTATTTAATATCAGGAAGTATTCCAGATTTGACCAATGCTTTTTTTGAGACAATGTCTGGTTTTACCACTACTGGTTCCACCATATTAGACGATATAGAATCTTTACCAAAAAGCATTCTTTTTTGGAGAAGCATGACCCAGTGGATTGGAGGGATGGGAATTATTGTTTTAACCATTGCTATTTTACCACTTTTGGGGATTGGTGGTATGGAATTATTTATCGCCGAAGCACCTGGCCCTACAAAAGACAAAATCCATCCTAGAATAAAAGAAACAGCCAAAAGACTTTGGATTATTTATTTTGGGTTAACAATGTTAGAAACTATTATTTTAATGGTCATTGGATTAGATTTTTTTGATGCTACAAATCATTCATTAACTACCACTTCAACTGGTGGTTTTTCTACCAAACAAGCTTCTATCGCAGCTTTTCAAAATCCATGGGTTGAAGCTGTTATTGTAATATTTATGCTTTTGGCAGGCACCAACTTTACTTTAATCTATTTTGGATTAAAAATGAGATTTAATAAAATTCTTAAAAATGACGAATTTAAATGGTATATAACTTCCATTTGTCTTGTTGTAATTGCCCTCACCATATACCATTCTTTTTCCAATGAACTTACCTTATTAAAATCCTTTAGAGAGATATGCTTTCAAGTAGTTTCCATAATTACTACTACGGGTTATTCAACTGCCGACTATACCATATGGGGTTCTTTCATGTCATTTATTTTCTTTTTGTTTCTTTTCTCAGGAGCTTCTGCAGGAAGTACAAGTGGAGGAATAAAAATTGTAAGAATCATTTTACTAATCAAAAATGGATTACTTGAGTTTAAAAGAAGATTACATCCAAAAGCAGTGATTCCAGTAATTCTAAATGGTTCTTCCATATCTAACCAAGTAACTTATAACCTTCTTGCATTTATCTTTTTATACCTCTTTGTTTTTGCAATAGGCTCTATTTTTCTTGCTGCTTTAGGAATAGATATTATAACCTCTATTAGTGCTGTTGCCTCTGCTGTTGGAAATGTTGGTCCTGGAATTGGTGAAGTTGGCCCCTCCTATTCGTTCAATGATATTCCCAATATTGGGAAATGGGTTTTATCCTTACTAATGTTAATGGGAAGATTGGAATTATTTACAGTTTGTCTAATATTTACCCCCTATTTTTGGAAAAGAATTTAAATGGAATTAAAATTAAAATACGATACACCCATAGAATGGGCGAAACAAGCAGTAACAGATATTGATTCGTTTCTTCAAGACCATGCAGATGCAGAAAGAAAAGTAGCAAATATGTGTTTGTCTCTAATTGCAAAATATCCAAATAGAAATGAAATTATAGATGAGTTAATTCAAATATCTGTTGAAGAATTATTGCACTTTAAACAAGTTTACGAACTAATAAGATATAGAGGGAATGAACTAAATGGAATTTTTCAAAAAGATCCATACATGAGAGGGATTATGCCAATTATTCGTTCGGGATCTGAAGAACTTTTCATGGATAGATTGATAATTGCTTCAGTAGCAGAGTTAAGAGGTTCTGAAAGGTTTAAGCTTATTGGTGAAGTTGTTGAAGATCCTAAAATTGCAAAGTTTTACACCAACCTTCATATTCAAGAGTTATTACATATAAATTCTTTTATTAAAATGGCTAAATGTTATTTTGACCACGATATAGTAGACCAGCGTACAGAAGAAATTCTAACCAAAGAAGCTGAAATTTCAAAAAATCTTCCGTGGCGATCAGCAATTCACTAAGTAGATTTGATTTTTTGTAGTTTTTAATTAAATTTATGTCAATGGATATCTCATTTGCCAATATTAGTAACCTCAACAATCTAAAACCTAAAAAAGGAAGGCTTTTATTGGCTGAACCTTTTATGAGCGACGACCATTTTTCAAGATCTGTTATTTACATGTGTGAACATGATAAAACAGGTTCCTACGGCTTTATATTAAATAACAATCTAAATATTAAATTAGACGAAATAATTCCTGATATAGAAATACCCAATATAAATGTCTATTATGGTGGCCCTGTTCATTCTAGTAATTTATTTTTTTTACATCAATTAGGAGATATTATTGATAGCTCTATTAAAATAGGTGATAATATTTGGACATCGGGAGATTTCAACCAAATTATAGAGTTTATGAATATGGGTATTTTAGATATAAATAAGGTTAAATTCTTTCTTGGTTATGCAGGATGGACCAGCAACCAACTAGCAACAGAATTTGACTACAACTCATGGATTGCCATTGATTTAGAAGAGGAGAATATCTTTACTAAAACTGAAGATCTTTGGAAAGAAGTATTATTAAAACGAGGAGGGAAATTAAAAGCTATTGCCAATTTCCCAGTTAATCCTACCGATAACTAGATAAATTTTGATTTAACTTTTCTATAACTTTCTTGGAAATTGAGTTGTAAAATCTATTTTTCTTGTATCCTCCTACCCATCTTATGCCACTAATAACATTGGATAAAAATATTTCTCTAGACTTTTCTAAATCTTCTTTATAGACATTTGATTCTATTACGATAATCCCCAAATCTCTAGCAGCTCTAATAACTTCTGTTCTCATCACCCCATGAATACAACCACTATTTAATGGTGGAGTTAACAAGACTTCATCTTTATATAAAAATATATTTGAATTTGAAGATTCAATAATTTCACTTTTTTCATTAACAATAAATAAATCGTCTAGGTTTTTTTCTGATGCTGTTACAGCTGCAAGAACATAAAGTAGAGAGTTAGATGTTTTAAAAAAAGAAAGTTGGTTTACAGTTTTTGAATATTCACTGTAGACATCTACTAAATAGCCTTTTTTGTTAAGTTCATAAATGTTGTGTTCTAAATCTGTAGCTTCAATAATAAAACTCATTTGATTGGTCTCTGGCTTGTATGTTCCCAATCCTCCTCTAAAAACATAAACCTTAACCTTTCCTCCATGCTTTATGTTTTTATAAAGTAAAAGCTCGTTAATATATCTTTGTAAGGAGTTTAGATTAAAGGAATAATTTTGTTTGATTTTTAAAACCTCGAGTCCAGTGGAAACCCTATTGAAATGGGCATCTAAAAAAATACTCTCACCATTAATTACCCTTATAGTTTCAAATAATCCGTCGCCAAAGTTAAAACCTCTTTTAAGTTGATTAAAGCTAATCGAATCCCCATCTAATATTTGTCCGTTTAAATTAATTGGGTAAAGCATTTTTTCTAAAAGTTTTGAAAATAATAAATTATCTTTTGAAAAAAGATCAATAGGTTATTGTAATCATAAGTATTAATAAAAATAATCCCAAAAATAGAACCACTAATATGTGCATCATGTGCAATATTGGAATATTGTTTTTTACTCAAGTAATGTTCTGCGAAAAGATACAAAATTCCAAATATAAATCCCGGAAGAAATAAGCCTGGAATTAATATCAAACCAAGCTCTCTAAGAGGATAAATTACTATATAAGCAAATACTATGGCTGAAACTGCTCCTGAAGCACCTAAACTACTGTAATTTGGATTATTTTTATGCTTGAATATCGACGGAAGAGTTGCGAAAACAATTCCGAGTACATAAAAAGAGATATAGTAGACCCAACCAATTTCAGAAGAGTTTAAAAAATAAGATTCTAAAGAAGGACCAAAAATATATAGCACATACATATTGAAAAACAGATGTAAAAAATCTGCATGAATAAATCCATGAGTCAATAGAATCCACCATTTTCTATTATTAGAGTAATGGTAAGGAGAAAACAACAAATCATTTTTTAAAGAATCGTTATTGAACGCAATAAATGAAACTATACAAGTAATGATAATGATAATTGTTGTATAACTAAATAACATAAAATTTTAAACTTTAGTTGCTCTAAGCATTTCTCTTTTACCAGGTGGGCCTTCTAGTCTCTCAACAAAATATCCAACTTTTTCTAAATCTCTTCTTACCTGACCCTTGGCACAATAAGTTACCAATACTCCATTATTGGAAGTTAAATTAAATAATTTACTAAAAACATCTACTTTCCAAAGTTCTGGTTGTTTATTAGGTGCAAATGCATCAAAGTATATAATATCGTAAAATTTATTAGTATTAAAATCTTGTATTTCCAATGTGGTTTTCTCAAGGAAAAATTGCTTATTAATTTCAACAGGCTTTTCCCAAAAAGATTGATGAATTAATTTAAAAGCATCTAATTGTTTAGAGTTTAGATTGAAATCAAGGTTGTCAATTATTTCTATTTTCAAAGGTAAAGGTTCTAAAGCTGTATAATTTAAAGAGATGTTTAATTTTAAGTTTTGTATATATGTTAAAATACAATTGAGACCAGTCCCAAATCCAATTTCTAAAATATTTATGTTTTTAACAGAGCTAAATAAATCAACAAAATCAAGAAATCCCTTTTTAATGAAAACATGAATAGACTCATTTAGAGCCCCATGGATCGAATGGTAATGTTCGTCTAACAATGAATTGTAAAGAGTAGAAGAACCATCAGCTGTTTGCTTAAAATGTAGATTATTCAATTACTTTAATTTTTGATTTGATATTTATACCCATCATAGGCTGCAACTGTATTTTTAAATATACTTGAAGCTTCTTGAACAAATTTTTCAACATTATCATACCTAGCAGAAAAATGCCCTAAAATTAACATTTTAGAATTGGCACTTAAAGCAATTTCCGCAGCTTGAATAGCTGTAGAATGCTTGGTTTTAGATGCTTTGTTCTTTAATTCCTCTAAAAATGTAGATTCATGATATATAACATCAACATCTTTAATAAATGGAATTATTTTTTCATCGTATTTGGTATCTGCACAATAAGCGTAAGATCTGGCTTTATTTCCTGATACGGTAACATCCTTGTATACAATAGTCTTGCCATCTACAATACAGTTTTCTCTATTTTTTAATTTTTTGATATCTCCAATTCCCAAACCTAAATCTTTGATTTTGGCTTTTATTATATTTCTTTGAGTCAGTTTTTCTTTAAATAAAAACCCACAGCATGGTACGGAATGATTCACTGGAAAAGAAAAAATTTCTACTACATTATCTTCAAATAGCTTAGTAGTTTTTTTAAAATTAAGCGTATTGAAATTCAATTCAAAATTGTAGTTTTTACCTGAAATATCCCTATGGGCATCAATTAAATTCATCAGGTCTTCAGGTGCATATATATTAATAGGTGTTGTTCTTCCAAGAAGACTCAAAGTAGACAAATATCCAAATAATCCTAAAAAATGATCTCCATGTAAGTGACTTATAAAAATATGGTCAATTTTAGAAAATTTACATTTATATTTTCTTAATTGGATTTGAGACCCCTCACCACAATCAATAAGAAAATATCGATCCTGAATATTTAAGTACTGAGAAGTTGGATTTCTCTCTAAGGTTGGAATTGCACCTCCACACCCAAGAATAGTTAGCTCAAACTTCATTGAATAAAGTTAGAACTTTCTAATGGTGAACTATTAATCTTTTAGTAGACCTAATTAGACCATTACTAATAGAATAAAGATAAACTCCGTTTGGAAAGATAGAAGTATTTACAGAAATATTATTCAATCCAATATTTGAAACGAAATTTTCATATTGTATAACCTCACCTATTAAATTGGTAATTTCAAAAGAAACACTCTCTGGGTTTTTAGAGTTATAACCAATATTTGTAGAATTATTTGAAGGGTTAGGGACAGGATTCTCCAAAGTTAAATTTGAAAAACTAGAACCTAAAGAATTATCTGAAGTAGGTCCTATATTGATTGTATAACCATCAAAACTATAAGCTACAGGAAAAGGAGTTAGAAAAATCTGAGTCCAAACAGTAGCATCTAATGAAATTTGGTAGGAACCGCTGGTAGTAGGTGTTCCACTAATACTAGCACAACCTACAGAATCAAAATTCCAGGTGCAAGAGGGAATGTCACATTGGTAAGTAAGACCAGGAGGTAAGTTAGTTACAGAAGAAAGAACTATAGAATCTATATATGTCCCTGCGGCAGCAGAGTCAATATTTCCAGCATCTCTAGGCACCTTAAAATAAACAACTTCGTCATAAAACACTCCTATATCTCCAGCTGAAAAATTGGTTTGTGGTGTTGGCCAAACCCCAAAAGTAGAATCAGCAAATGTTGGATCTGGAACACATTGTGAATAATTAAATGTAAAAGAAAAAAGAGAAAAAGTAATAAATAGTAATTTTTTCATGAGATATTTTTTAAAGCAGTTTCTTCATTATCAGTAATATTGAACACAGTGTCTAGCTGGGATATAGAAATAATTTTCTCAACCATAGGATTTAACCCAAAAATATTTAAGGAACCTTCATTTTCTTTTACTATTCTGTTTCCTACTAACAAAGCACTTAGACCACTGGAGTCACAATATTTAGCTTGAGACAAATCTATTATAAAGTTTATACAACCATTATTGCTGTGATGGAGAAATAAAGTCTTAAGCTCTGGAGCTATTAATGAATCTAACTTTTCAGAAGCACATCTCACAATAGTTATATTTCCTTTTTCTTCTATTTTAAAGTTCAATTTTCAATGATTTTTAACAAAAATAACATAATTCTTCAATTCTAGCTACGATTTATTGAACCAGCTAGAAGATATATTATAGCCATTCTTACTGCAACACCATTTTCTACTTGATTTAATATTATAGAGTTATCCGAGTCTGCTATTTCAGATGTTATTTCCACTCCCCTATTAATTGGACCAGGATGAAGAATGGTTACAGGTTTTTTAATATTTTTTAATATCTCTTTATTTACTTGAAACTGCTGAGCATACTCTCTTATTGATGGAAAGTACTGTATGTCTTGTCTTTCTAGTTGGATTCTTAATACGTTAGCAACGTCACACCACTTTAAGGCTTTTTCCATATCGTGAGACACCTCCACACCTAAATCCTTAATATACTTAGGAATCAAAGTTGTTGGACCACACACCATTACTTTAGCTCCTAGCTTTTGCAATGCAAATATATTAGATAAAGCAACCCTAGAATGTTTAATATCTCCAATTAAAACTACTTTTTTGCCTCGTACCTCTCCAAGTTTTTCTTTAATAGAATAACAATCTAATAAAGCCTGTGTTGGATGTTCATGAGTACCGTCTCCTGCATTAACAATTACAGTATTTGTTTTTTCTGCTAAAAACTTTGCAGCACCAGAATGAGGATGCCTCATTACCAGTATATCAACTTTCATTGATAAAATATTATTTGCTGTATCTACTAATGTTTCTCCTTTTTTTAAACTAGAATTAGCAGCAGTAAAATTTACAATATCTGCAGAAAGTCTTTTTTCAGCAAGTTCAAATGATAGCTTTGTTCTTGTACTATTTTCAAAAAATAAATTAGCAATGGTGATATCTCTCAGTGTTGGCACTTTTTTAATTGGTCTATTTATTACTTCTTTAAAACTATCTGCAGTTTTAAATATAAGATCAATATCAGACTTCGTTAAGTCTTTAATTCCAAGCAAATGTGATATACTTAATTCCTTCATATTTAAATTGGTGAATACAACAATATTTGGTCTTTCCCATGTTCTTCTTGCCAAAGGACAGTTACTTTTTCTTCTTTAATAGTATCGATGGATTTCCCTATATAATCTGCTCTAATAGGAAGGTTTTGAACGAATCTTCTTTCAATTAAAGTTAAAAACTCTACAGATTGAGGTCTTCCAAAAGTCATTACAGCATCTAAAGCAGATCTTACAGTTCTACCTGTAAAAAAAACATCGTCAATTAATATCACTCTTTTACTTTCTATAGAAAAATCAATATTTGTAACGCTTGGAATTAAAGGTTTTTCCTTCCTGCCAAAGTCGTCCCTAAAAAAGGTAATATCTAAAGAGCCTGTTAAAACTTTTTTATTGATAGAATTCTCTAAACAGTTTTTTAATCTATTGGACAAAAAGATACCGTTTGGTTGTAAACCAATTAAAACTGACTCAGAAAAATCGTGGTGATTCTCAATTAGTTGAGAACAAAGCCTGTTGATGGTTAGAGATACTTGCAGGCTATTTAGAATCTCAGTAGATTTCATTAAAAGTTAAAGATATAACCTATTTAGTAATAAATTAACATCGAATCCGAAAATCTTTGTATTTTATCGAAAAATCATTTCCTGCAAAAACAAATCCATTACAAATAAACCATATTTTAAATAATTATAAAATGGAAAAATACATACTCTCTATAGATGCAGGTACAAGTAGTTCAAGAGCTTTAATAATTGATAAAAAAGGAAATATTAAAGGCATTTCTCAGTTTGAATTCCCACAAATATTTCCAGAGGAAGGTTGGGTAGAACATAATCCTAATGAAATCTGGGAAACACAACTAAAAGCAATTAAAGAAGTTTTAAAAAAAACTAAAACAATTCCCGAAATGATACATTCTCTAGGTATAACTAACCAAAGAGAAACAACCGTAATTTGGAATAAAGAAACAGGAGAAGCTGTCTACAATGCTATTGTTTGGCAAGATAGAAGAACGGTGGAAATTTGTAATAATTTAAAAAAACAAAATCTAGAATCACTTTTTCAAAGTAAAACTGGTCTTTTGTTAGACCCCTATTTTTCAGGAACTAAAATTAAATGGATTTTTGAAAACAATCCATATTTATATAAACTTGCTAAAAATAACCTATTGGCCTTTGGAACAATTGATTCTTGGTTGATATGGAAATTGACCAATGGCAAACAGCATGTTACTGATGTTACCAATGCAAGTAGAACACTGATTTTTAATATTAAAGAACTAAAGTGGGATCAAGAATTAATTGATTTAATTGGAATTCCAAATAATATTTTACCAAAAGTTGTTTCTTGTTCAGAACATGTTGGCTATACTGAAAAAAATATTCTTGGAGCAGAAATTCCAATAACTGGGATAGCAGGTGACCAACAAGCGTCTTTATTTGGACAAATGTGCCTAGAAGAAGGGGATATTAAAAACACTTATGGGACAGGATGTTTTTGCATGATGAATACTGGAGAAAAAATTGTAAAATCAAAAAACAGGCTCCTATCTACAATTGCCTATCAATTAAATAATAAAACTTATTACGCCATCGAAGGAAGTATTTTCACAGCTGGATCTCTTGTTCAATGGCTAAGAGATCAACTTGGAATGATTTCCAATGCACCTGAAATTGAATCTTTAGCATCCACTGTAAAAGATAATGGAGGGGTTACTTTTATTCCTGCACTATCTGGTCTTGGTGCTCCCTACTGGAATCCTAAGGCCACTGGATCTATATTGGGGATAACAAGAGGAACTGAAAAAGGACATATTGCTAGGGCAGCTTTAGAGGGGATTGCAATAAGAACCTATGAAATAATACAAAACATGCAAAAGGATGCAAATACACAGTTTACCAGTCTTAAAGTAGATGGAGGGGCAAGCAATAATAATTTATTAATGCAAATCCAATCCAATTTAATTGAAGCAAAAGTAATTAGGCCTGTGACCACAGAAACTACAGCTTTAGGTGTAGGATTTTTAGCTGGATTGGGTTCTGGATATTGGGAATCCATTGAAGATTTGAAAAATATATGGAAACACGATAGAGAATTTTTACCAGAAATTTCGAATAAAGAAAATATCTTAAGCAAATGGAAGGAAAGAATAAATATTTTATACTAATTTTAAATAATGGAAATACACCCATATTTATCTGAGGTTGTTGGCACTGCAATACTTTTACTACTTGGAAACGGTGTCGTTGCCAATGTTACATTAAAAAAAACCTATGGAAATGGACAAACTAAGTTGTTATTAATTGCTTTTGCATGGGGATTAGCTGTTTTTGTTGCTGCATATATTACTTCAAAATCTAGTGGTGCACATTTAAATCCAGCTGTTACACTAGGATTGGCATTTGCAGGAAAATTTTCATGGACTTTTGTTCCTGGTTATATTTTAAGCCAAGTTTTAGGAGCTATGATTGGAAGTTGGTTGTGTTATATAATTTACATTGATCATTATAGAATTACCGAAGACGAAAACACAATTAGAGGAACATTTTGTACTGCACCAGCTATCAGAAATTTTAAAAACAATTTTTTTTCGGAAGTATTAGGCACATTTATATTGGTTTTTGGTGTTTTATTTATAGCCAACCCAAATATAGAATTAAACAATTCTCCAATTGACAACTTTGGAATAGGGTCTCTTGAAGCACTTCCTGTTGGACTTTTAGTAATAGTAATTGGTATGACTTTAGGAGGAACAACAGGTTACGCAATAAATCCAGCTAGAGATTTTGGACCACGAATTGTTTATTATTTATTGCCGAGAAAAAATAAAAAGCCAGACTGGAACTACAGTTGGATACCTGTATTAGCACCGTTTACAGGCGGAGCTTTAGCAGGTCTGATTTATCTATTAATTTCTTAATCTGTTTTTAAAAAATCTATTGTCTTTAGAGATAACTCTTTCAAAGAATCTGGTAGATGTGTTTTAGTCCATGGATGTTTGGAACCAAAAGTATGGTTGGTTCTAATTTTAAAAATACTAGGATTGGCTGCCCATTTTACCATATCTAAAGCATATTGATTGGGGACAACTTGGTCTAATGAACCATAACAAGCTAAGAACTTACCACTATAATTCAATAAAGCAGTTTTAATAGAAAGCTTTGATTCATTTTCTATAAAATCGTTGTAAAACTGAATTGAAATAGGCATCTCTTGGTTGGTTCTTGAATTTGATATATACCTTATTCCATTTTTCTTCCATTGATCTAATTCTTCATTTTTAGGAAACCTTTCTTTAAAATCGGCAACTCCTGCCCAAGAAACCAATTTATCAATTAAAGGATTATTTACAGTAGACAAACATGCTATTGCTCCACCTCGACTGTGTCCTACAATATAAATTTGTTCGTATTTACTATTGTAATTATTAAGAACAATATAATCTATTACTCTTTGTACATCATTTAACTCTATAGAGTAATTATTTAAGCTAAAGGACTGTAAATCAGGAAAATTTAAAGGGTTATCTAAAGTGCCACCATTGTGAGAGAAATTAAATTTTAAAAACTTAAAGCCGTTTTCAGCAAACAAGTTGGCTACTAAATTCCAAGACCCCCAATCTTTAAACCCCTTGAATCCATGACAGAATATAACTAAATTCTTAGAATCTTTTTTGTAGGTTAGATCACCAATTATTGGTAAATCTTTATCATTATCACTATTTATTATAAAAGTTTCTTTTAAAAACAATTTTCTTCTTAAGAAACGGTAATAGTGTTGATCTTATCCCCTTCAATAATTAAATCAATCACCTCTAAACCTTCAACTACTTTACCAAAACAGGTATGGTTTCTGTCAAGATGGGCTGTGTTGTTTCTACTGTGACAAATAAAAAATTGAGAACCTCCAGTATTTCTTCCAGCGTGAGCCATGGACAATACTCCTTTATCATGGAATTGGTTTTCACCATCTAATTCACAATCTATACTGTAACCAGGACCACCAACACCAGTTCCCTCTGGACATCCGCCTTGAATAACAAAATCTGGAATAACTCTATGGAAAGTAATTCCATTATAAAATTCTTTTTCAATTAAATCTATAAAATTCTTTACTGTTTTTGGAGCATCTTGTTCATAAAACTCAACAGTCATTTTCCCTTTTTCTGTATCAATAATAGCTTTTTTCATAATTTATTTATCTAGTTAACTTTTTATATTTTATTCGTGTAGGTACTATATCATTACCCAGTCTTTTCTTTCTGTTTTCTTCGTATTCTGAATAACCTCCTTCAAAATAATAGATACTTGAGTCTCCTTCAAACGCAAGAATATGGGTGCAAATTCTATCTAAAAACCACCTATCGTGAGAAATAACTACTGCACAGCCTGCAAAACTTTCAATTCCTTCTTCTAGAGCTCTCAAAGTATTTACATCAATATCATTAGTAGGTTCATCTAGTAAAAGTACGTTAGCTTCAGTTTTTAAGGTCATAGCGAGATGTAATCTATTCCTTTCACCTCCAGAAAGAACACCTACTTTTTTCTGCTGGTCAGATCCTGAAAAATTAAACTTAGAAACATAAGCTCTTGAATTAATAGTTTGTCCACCTATCTCTAGATTGTCATTTCCTTCGCTAATTACATCATACACAGATTTATTTTCATCAATTGTTTTATGTCTTTGATCGACATATCCAATTTTAACTGTTTCTCCAACTTTAAACTCACCAGAGTCAGAACTCTCTTCGTTCATAATCATTTTAAAGAGTGTTGTTTTACCCGCACCATTAGGGCCTATAATTCCAACAATACCAGCAGGAGGTAATTTAAAATTCAGATTTTCATACAATAATTTGTTATCATATCCTTTGGAAACATTGATAGCTTCAATTACTTCTTTACCCAATCTTGGTCCATTAGGAATAGGTATTTCTATTTTAACCTCTTTTTCTTTTATAGACTGATTTAATAAATTTTCATAATTATTAAGTCTTGCTTTTCCTTTAGATTGTCTTCCTTTTTGGCCTTGTCTCACCCACTGCAGTTCTCTATCTAATGCTTTTTTTCTTTTACTTTCTGTTTTTTCCTCTTGTGCTAATCTCTTAGATTTCTGTTCCAACCAAGAACTGTAATTACCTTTAAATGGAATACCCTCTCCTCTATCCAATTCTAAAATCCAACCTGCTACGTTATCTAAGAAATATCTATCGTGAGTAACTGCAATAACTGTTCCTTTGTAATTCTGAAGATGTAATTCTAACCAATGAACAGACTCTGCATCCAAATGGTTGGTTGGTTCATCTAAAAGAAGAATATCTGGTTGTTGAAGTAATAATCTGCACAATGCAACTCTTCTTCTTTCACCACCAGAGAGATTTTTAATAGAAGTTGATCCTTCAGGTGTTCTTAAAGCATCCATTGCCAGCTCTAGCTTTGAATCTAAATCCCATGCTTCTAATTGGTCGATTTGCTCCTGAACTTTTCCCTGTAGTTTAATTAGTGCATTCATTTTATCAGAGTCATTCATGATTTCCTCATCCATGAACTGGTTATTTATATCGTCGTATTGCTTTAATAAATCTACAGTCTCTTGTGCACCCTGCTGTACAATTTCCCTAACAGTCAAATTTTCATCCAACTCTGGTTCTTGGGCTAAATATCCTACAGTATATCCTTCAGAAAAAACAACATCACCTTGGTAATTCTTATCTAGTCCTGCAATAATTTTCATTACGGTAGATTTACCTGCTCCATTTAATCCTAAAATTCCAATTTTTGCCCCATAAAAAAATGACAAATGAATATTCTTTAAAATTTGTTTTCCTTCTGGAGTTTGCTTACCAACACCAACCATAGAAAAAATTATCTTTTTATCGTCTGACATATTTTTTAATTTGTTTATTTAATTGCAGTTTTCAATATATAAATCATTGAACATTTTACCAACTTCTTCATTTGAATAATTCTTTATTGCATAAGACCTAATAATAGAAGAATTAAAGAAATTAGGATTTTCAACCATGAAGTTCATTTCATTTAAAAGTTGATCAATACTCCCAGCATCCACCAGTCTTCCTAATTCATTATTAAATAGTTCTGGGACACCTCCTACTTTTGTTGCAATGAATGGAGTTCCTGAAGAAATGGATTCTATTAAAACTAGAGGAAGATTCTCAATATTACTAAACAATACAAAAACATCTGCTTTTTGCATTTCATTAGCAATTTGATCGTGTGTTTTCTCAGATTCAACTACTACAGTATTCTTGGTTTTTAAAGTACTTAATTTTTTAATAATCCAATCTGTAGAACCATCTCCTATGATTTTTAATACCATATTTTTGTGCTTTAATTTTTCAAAAGCATCTATTATTCCAGAAACATTTTTAATAGAATCATCTAGAGTGGAAACATGTAAAAAAGTGAAATTATTTTTATCGATATCTAATTTTCCAATATGAAATTTATCGGTATCTACCACATTTGGAATAATTTGATATTTTGCTTGGTAATTGGCATTAATCATGCAATTTTTTAATTGTTTAGAAACAGGAGAAATCACAGATGAAAATCTAAAGCCAATCTTAATGAGCTTCATTTCCAAAAAACTTAAATTATACTTTGCTAAATCCTGAAAACCATGCCAATTTTCAGAAACAATATAGGGGATTTTATATCTCCATTTTAAATAAAGTGCCTGCCAAATACCTGGATGCATTATGTTCATGTGAACAATATCAAATTTTAATTTGTTTTTCTCTTTAAGAAACTGAAATCCTTTAGTAAAAGCAATAAAATAATTTAGATATTTAAAAACACCTCTTTTAAAATAAACAATAGTTGTTTTAAGTTCATGATCTTGGAAATACTTAATTTCATAATCTTTTACATTATCGTCTGCAACTATATATAGCACATTAATTGAGTTGTATTTTGAAGCAGCCAATGCATGGAATCTCACAAAATTTCCCAAAGTTGTATGAACTCTACTTGGGTACCATGATGAAAGAAACAATACATTTTTCATTATTGAAAATAATTTTCAAGAGGATAAATTGACAATTCTCTCCTCTAAAATTTTAATTTGTTTTTCAGCATCATTTTTTTTCTTGATTTCCAAATCCACCACTTGTTTGGGAGCATTTTCGGAAAATCTAGAATTATTAAGTTTTTTCATAACACTTTCAAGAAAGCCTTTCTTTTTTTGAATTTCAATTTCGATTTTTGAAATCTCTGATTTGGTATCAATTGAATCAGTAAAAGGGACAAAGAACTCATTGTTATTAACTACAAAAGAATAAGCTGCTGAAATTGATTCATTTGTAAAAACTAAACTTGATAAATTACATATTTTCAATAGTAAAGAGTCAAATATATTGGACCAGTTGGTATTGACTTTAACATTTAGCTCTAAAAGAACCTTATTAGAAATATTTTTCTCTTTTCTTAAATTTCTAATCCCCATAACAATAGCTTGGAAGTTTTGAAATTCATTTAAAATTGTGGAATCCTCTTTATTTTCTTCTGGCCATTTCGCATTAACAATATAAGTATTGTTTCTAGGTTTTAATTGTTGCCAAATTTCTTCAGCAATAAAGGGAGTAAATGGATGAACTATTTTAAGGATTTTTTCCAAAACTAAAACTACTGAATCATAAGTCTTTCTATCAATTGGTTGCTGGTAAGCTGGTTTAATCATTTCAAGAAACCAAGAGCAATAGTCATCCCAAATAGTTTTGTAGGTCAACATGAGAGCTTCTGAAATTCTAAACTTATCGTAAGAGCTATTTATATTAACTATGTTTTGAGAAACTTTAGATTCAATCCATTTTAAAGCAATTAATGAGGATTCTTCCTGTTCAATTTCATCAGAAATGGTCCAAGATTGAATTAATCTAAAAGAATTCCATAGTTTGTTGGTAAAGTTTCTTCCTTGCTCACAAAGGTTTCTGTCGAACAATAAATCATTTCCAGCTGGAGAAGAAAGAAGCATTCCTACTCTAACCCCATCTGCTCCATATTTTTTAATTAATTCTAATGGATCTGGACTGTTTCCTAAAGATTTTGACATCTTTCTACCTAACTGGTCTCTTACAATCCCGGTAAAATATACATTCTTAAAAGGTGGCTTATCTACATATTCATAACCAGATATAATCATTCTTGCAACCCAAAAAAACATAATTTCTGGGGCTGTAACTAAATCGTTTGTAGGATAGTAATAATCCAATTCTTTTTTATCATTTGAAAAACCATCAAATACAGCAATAGGCCATATCCAAGATGAAAACCATGTATCCATCACATCTTCATCCTGAACTAAATCGTCTAAATTGTATTGTTTTTCTGATTGACTATTAAGTTTCTTTAAAGCTTCTTCTTTACTAGGAGCAACAATAAAATCTTCCTTTCCATCGCCATAAAAGAATGCTGGTATTTGATGTCCCCACCACAATTGTCGGGATATACACCAATCTCTTATATTCTCTACCCAATGACGGTAAGTATTTTTAAATTTTGAAGGGTGGAACTGAACTGTATCGTTCATCACGTTTTCTAATGCTGGAATACTTAATTTTTCCATAGAACAAAACCACTGAAGAGATAATCTTGGTTCAATAATAGCATCTGTTCTTTCTGAGAATCCAATCTTATTTATGTGATCTTCTATTCTAATTAAGTAACCAGAACTATCTAGCTCATCCGCTATAGACTTTCTCACATCAAACCTATCTTGACCAACAAATAATTTCGCATTTTTATTTAAACATCCAGAGGAATCTAGAATATTTATCACTTCCAATTGATGTTTCTTACCCAATTCATAATCGTTAGGGTCATGGGCTGGAGTTATCTTAAGACAACCAGTACCAAATTCCATATCTACATAATCGTCAAAAATAATTGGTATACTTCTATTAACAAGAGGAACAATTGCTCGTTTGCCCTTAAGAGAGGTATATCTTTCATCTTTTGGGTTAATACAAATTGCAGTATCTCCAAGAATGGTCTCTGGCCTAGTGGTAGCAACATTCACCCATTCATCGTCTGAACCTTCAATTTTATACCTTATATAGTAAAGTTTTGAATTTACTTCCTTATAAAAAACTTCTTCATCGCTCAAAGCAGTTTTTGCTTGAGGATCCCAGTTAATCATTCTTTCTCCCCTATATATTAAACCCTTTTGGTGAAGATCACAAAAAACGTTTATTACACTTTTATAGTAATTGTCATTCATTGTGAAATTGGTTCGTTTCCAATCACAAGAAGCACCAAGTTTTTTAAGTTGGCTGAGAATAACTCCGCCATGCTTATGGGTCCATTCCCAGGCATGTTCTAAAAACTCTTCCCGAGATAAATCTCCTTTTTTAATACCATCTGCCCTTAACTTTTGAACAACTTTAGCTTCAGTAGCAATAGATGCATGATCGGTCCCCGGAACCCAGCAAGCATTTTTACCAAACATTCTAGCTCTTCTTACCAAAACATCTTGAATGGTGTTATTAAGCATATGTCCCATATGTAATACGCCGGTAACATTGGGAGGAGGAATAACTACTGTATAAGATTCTCTATCGTCAGGTTCTGAATTAAACAGACCTTGATCTGTCCATATTTTATACCATTTGTCTTCTGATTCTGAAGGATCGTATGTTTTTGAAATTGCCATAATTCTTGTTACACTTACAAAAGTAATTTTACATTCTTAAAATTGTGACACAATATTGCCTTTTTTTAGCTAATAATCCAATTTTGAAGAATTTGTTTTCCATAATCTGTCAATATACTTTCTGGATGGAACTGAATGCCGGATATTTTAAGATCTGAATGTCTAAAAGCCATTGCATAGTTCTCTAAATCTAAAGCAGTTACTTTTAGTTGTTTTGGAACATTTTTTATTACCCATGAATGGTAATGGCCAATATTTATTTTATTTGGAACATTTTTAAAAAGAAAATCGTGATTTAAAATCTCTAACTGGGTTTGAATACCATGTCTAACCTTTTTCAAATTATGAAGTTCAGCTCCAAAAAACTGTCCAATTGCTTGAAATCCTAGGCAAACTCCTAATATATTATTAGATAAATGGTATTTTTTAATAGAATAATTCAACTCTTTATTTTCAGAAGGTAATCCAGGACCAGGCGAAAGTAAGATTTTATGTTCATCTGAAATTAAGTCATGATTTATCTCATCGTTTCTAAAAATGGTAATTTCCTTACAATAAGGTTCTAAGTAATGAACTAGATTGTAGGTAAAAGAATCGTAATTATCTATGATTATTAATTTTATCAATATTTATTTATGTAAAAATTCTTTTGAAATTAGAAAGATAATATTCAATCTTGTATAACTTTTTAGAAAATTTCTATGAATAATTTTCTTTACTACATAATAATAATTCCAATTTCTAATTTAAACAACTTTTTTTTATTCTTAGTTTCAGATGTTTTATATCTAATTGTTGGTAGATTATTAAAGTATAGAAAACCATTAATCACCAAAAATCTTAAAAATTCTTTTCCTAAAAAAAGTGAAAATGAAATAAAAAGTATTTTCAAAAAGAAAGTACAAATGACTTTATTTTCTTGTAGAGAGTTTAAAGGGGTTTACTATTTCAGAAAGGGGAATTAATAAAAAAATTAAACTAAAAAATATTTTTGTTATTAAACGAAATGGCAAAAAAGAAACAAAATATAATTCTAATTGGGGGACATTATAATAATTGGGAGATGAGTGCTCAAAAAATGCCTTTGGAATGTGAACATGAGCTTTTTGCTATTTATAAACCATTGAGAAATAAGTTTTTTGATAAAAAAATGAAAGATTCGAGAGGAAAATTTGGACTCAGAATGATTCCCATGAAAGAAACAAAGAATTATTTCCATACGGACAATGAAAAACCAAGAGCTATTATTTTTGGTTCTGATCAAAGTCCATCTAATCCCAAAAATGCACATTGGATAAAATTTCTAAATCAGGAAAGTGGGTTTTTATTTGGAGCAGAGAAATATGCTAAAGAATTTAACTGGCCCGTTGTTTATGTAAGTATTCAAAAAATAAAAAGAGGAACTTATGAAGTATCCTTTAAATTAATTACAGATCAACCAAACATTGAGCCTAAGGGAAAGATAATTAACGATTTTGCAAATCTTTTGGAAGCTGATATTAACCAAAATCCACCATTTTGGCTATGGACCCATAACCGATGGAAAAAAAGTAAATAGCTATATTACAGTTATTTATATATTTTAAAACGTTTATAAATGATAATAAACGAATCTTAATCGTTTAAATTTATATTTTTTTGAATTTTTGATTTTTAATTTGCAGTGTCGAATAAATATCGGCCATATTGTTAAACTAAAATCAAAAATAAATATGAGAAATCTAAGAAACAAAGTACAATTAATAGGTAATGCAGGAAGCACGCCAGTAGTTCAAGAAACCAAGAATGGTAATAAATATGCAAAATTATCTTTAGCTACTAATAACAACTACACAAATAAAGATGGTGAAAAAGTAAAAGAAACACAATGGCATCCTATTGTATTTTGGGGAAAGAAAGCTGAAATTGCAGAAAAATATATCTCAAAAGGAAAAGAGGTATTTATTGAAGGCTCTTTAAATTATAGAACTTATGAAAATGACGAGGGCGAAAAGAAATATGTATTTGAAATAATTTCAAATGACTTATTATTACTAAATAACTAAGAACGAATTATATAGATAATTTTAAAAGAGCCCATTGGGCTCTTTTTTTATTTAATGATTTTTTTTACAAAATTATCCCAAGAATAAAAATCGTGTTTTTTAGAAATAGCGGAACTCATCTCAATTTCCTTGGAATTCTTTGAAAAATAATCCAAAATATATTTACTCATTTCTTCAGGACTAGTAGAACTAATATAGCCGTCTTTATTATGATCTATTATTTCAGGTAGTCCCCCTGCGTTGGTTACTAGCATAGGTTTATTATAATACATAGCTAATTGAGTAACTCCACTTTGAGTAGCTGAAGTATAGGGCAAGATTACTAGATTCGAGACTGAAAAGAAATCTGGAACTTGTTTGTTCTCTATAAATTGATTGTAAATTATAATATTTTTTAAATTTAAATCTCTTATCAAATCTTGATATTTCTCTTCGGAATCGTAAAATTCTCCAGCAATAATTAATTTAATATTCATTTCTACAATTAATTTATTTGACATTGCTCTTATTGCTAAGTCTAATCCTTTGTATTTTCTAATTAAGCCAAAAAATAAAATGTATTTACCTTCTTTAAGGTTAAGACTTTTAAGTGCGGAAGCTTTATCAGTAATTTTACTGTAACTATTGTAAATGGGATGAAAAAGAGATTCAACAATTACTCTATTATTTATTTTCTTGATGTCCTTTTTAACTTTCTCACTTAATGTAAAATGAGAGTCACATTTGTTTAAAAAATAATTAACCAACATAGTATCACCTAATCTTTTTTCATGGGCTATAGCATTGTCAACAATCCCAAAAACTGGAATTTTATTTCTTTTTAAATATCCACCTATTATCCCAAGACAGGGAGCGAAGAAAGGCATCCAGAATCTAATAAAAACTTTACTTGGATTTTTAGCCTTAATATATTTGGCTGTTCTCCACCATGAGATTGGATTAATTGAATTTATTATAGGAGATATTTTAAAGTTAAAAGCTTCAGTTTGCTCTACTCTATTTTGAGATTTTCCAGGAAAAAGAAGTTTAGGATACTGTAGAGAAAAAGAAATTATTTCCACTAAATACCCTTTTTCTTCTAAGGATTTGGCAAATGCTTCATTAAAATCTGAAATCCCTCCTCTTAGTGGAGAAGCAGGACCAACTATAATGATTTTAGTCATTAACGTTTAATTTTTCTCTGATTTGGTAGTGGTTTCTATTTGGAGAATTTCTGGACAGCATTTCCCCTAAAAAACCAGCAAGAAAAAACTGAACACCTAATATAATTGAAGTTAAAGCAATGTAAAACTCTGTTCTGTTGGCAATTAATTTAGCACCCTTGTCCAGAAAAATTTTATCTATACCAATGTAAATTAAAAAACTAAAGCCAATTATAAAAACAAAAATTCCTAGAGTGCCAAATAAATGCATTGGTCTTTTTCCAAATTTCCCAATAAAAGTTATACTGAATAAATCTAAAAAACCAAAAATAAAACGTTCTAACCCAAATTTAGTTTCTCCAAATTTCCTAGCTTGATGCTTCACTACTTTCTCAGTAATATTTTGAAAGCCTGCCCATTTAGCAATTAATGGTATATACCTATGCATCTCCCCGTAAACTTCAATGTTTTTAACCACATCTGACTTATAAGCTTTAAGACCACAATTCATATCGTTGAGTTTTATTCCTGATACTTTTCTTGTAACTGCATTGTATAATTTAGTAGGAATTGTTTTAGAAAGTGGATCTTTCCTATCTTTTTTCCAACCAGAAACAATATCAAATCCATCTTTATTAATCATTTCATAAAGACCGGGTATTTCATCTGGAGAATCCTGTAGATCCGCATCCATTGTAATAACAACATTTCCAATTGAAAGCTCAAAACCAATATTTAAAGCTGCAGATTTTCCGTAATTTCTTCTAAAAGAAACTCCTTTAATATTTTTATTTTTAGATTGAAGATTGTTAATTACTTCCCAAGAATTATCCTTACTTCCATCATCAATAAAAATAAGCTCGTACTTTAATTTTGAATTTGTAACAACTTTATCTATCCAAAGAGAAAGCTCTGGCAATGATTCTGCTTCATTGTAAAGTGGAACTACTATAGATAAATCTAAATTCATTCAACAAATATATTGAAGTTTATCAATAGGATTTGTTAATTCTTTTTAATTAAATTTTTTATTTATTAGTATTAATAGAATTATATTGGGCAGCTAATAATTAAAATCAACAATTTTTAATTGTAAATCCTAGATGAAAGCACTAATAATAAAAGAAATAAGATCTTATCTCAGTTCTATTATAGGTTATGCTGCTATTATTGTTTTCTTAATTAGCTCTGGATTTTTTGTTTGGATACTTCCTGGAAACAATAATATAATTGATATGGGAGAATCTAGTTTACAAACATTTTTTTCTCAAGCACCGGGGATTTTAATGTTTTTATTCCCCGCATTTACCATGCGATGTTTTGCAGAGGAGAACAAAACCGGAACATTAGAACTATTAATTACTCAGCCGATATCCATATTTAAAATTATTCTTTCAAAATATCTAGCTGCTAGTTTTCTTGCAGTTTTAACAATTCTACCTACTTTGATATATTATGTAAGCGTCCATCAAATGGGAGAAATTGTGGGTAATATTGACCACCCTTCTACTATTGGAGGTTATCTTGGTCTTTTATTGCTAAGTATTACCTATGTTGCGATTGGAATTTTAGCATCCAGTCTTTCCAAAAATCAGGTAATTGGTTTTTTACTAGGGCTATTCTTTAATTTCATAATCTATGTTGGTTTTTCCTATTTAGCAGTATTTGTTGGTGCTCCATTGGACTATTATTTAATGAACTTAAGTATGCTAGATCATTTCAATGCTCTACAAAGAGGGATAATTGATTCTAGAGATATTGCATACTTTTTATCTGTTATATTTTTAACACTTTATCTTACAAAAACAGTACTGAAGAAAAAGTAAATGAAAAGGATTTATTTAAAATATAAGAGCATTTTAAATCTAGTATTAGTTATTACATCATTAGTTGTTTTTAACATAGTAGCTAATCAAATATTTTTCAGAATAGATTTATCTTCTGACCAAATCCACTCCTTATCTCCAAAAACAAAAGATCTTCTTGAAAACCTAGAGGATATAATTAGTGCAGATGTTTATTTAGATGGAGATTTTCCTGCAGAAATTGAAAAACTTAAAAAATCCCTTTCAGAAAAGTTAGATGAATTTAAAGCTTTTGGTGGAGTAAATTTTAAAGTTAATTTCATTAATCTTGATGAAGATCCTGAACTATCGAAAGAATTTAAAAATCAAGTTTATAATGATGGACTAGATTATAGTGATATATTGATTTCAAGAGATAGTAAACAAGAAGTGGTTAGAATTTGGCCGGGAATTATATTAAGAATGGGAGATCAATTTAAGGCTGTTCAACTTTTACAAAAAGGAAAATTTCCAATTTCTCAAGTTATTATTAATCATTTCAACGACCAGTTGGAGTACAACTTAATTCTTGGAATAAATAACCTTTTAAAACCTGCTACTAAAAAAATTAAATTTTTAAGAGGACATGGAGAACTTGACAATGCAGATGCGTGGATAATAAGAGACCAACTTGTAAAGAATTACGATGTTGACACTTTAAGAATCAAACAATTAAAAGTGAAATATTACAATGAAACCATTGAAATATCTAACAATAAATACGATTCTTTAATTAAAAATGAAATTGATTCTATTTACATATCTGAAAGAGCAATACCGGTTTTTGATGAATTTGGTAATCCAAATAAAAATGCAAAGAGATATATTACTAAAACTTTCCAGAATCAAGAAATATCTAAATCCATGAAAGATATTTCAAAAATCAGTGAAGGCCTTGATGTTTTAAATGAAACAGACCTATTATTAATTGCCAAGCCAAAAACCTCTTTTTCAGAAAAGGAATTATTCATAATTGACCAATACATTATGAATGGAGGAAAAATTATTTGGATGGTAGATATGTTGGAAGTAAATGAATCTGATTTAGTGGATACCAATTTAACTTACGCTAGGCCTTTAAAACACCAACTACAACAATTTCTATTTAAGTATGGTGCAAGATTTAATGTGAATATGGTTAATGACGTGAGATGCGCTCCAATAACTAGAGAAGATGGATTGGGTAGAATTCCAAATTGGTATTTTTACCCTCTTTTATACTTAGACAAACCATCAATTTATCTTAATAATGTTGGACCAATAAAAACAAGATATGTCTGTTCAATTGATACTGTTGGGGATGATAATATTAAAAAAACTGCATTATTAAAGTCATCTGCTGAATTTAAAATATTAAGACAAACTTCTGTCAATTATCAAAATTTATACAATTACAATCCAAGAAATTTTGATATTGATTTAAAAAATGAAGTTCCAGTTTCAGCATGGTTATTTGAAGGCGTTTTTAAATCAAATTATGAAAACAGGGCTGTAAGTAAAGATTTTAAAAAATTCATATCCAATCCTATTGTTAATTTCAAATCAAAAAGTAAGGAAACTAAAATGATTTTTATTGGGGATGGAGATTTGATAAGAAATGATTTTATAAAATCGGACAATCAAATTAAACCAGTTCTGCTTTCATTTGAGAGTGCAGACTATGGAACCCCTGAATTTTTCCCTAGATATGGCAATGAGGTATTTTTTCTAAACCTTATAGACGAACTATTAGATAGAAGCGAACTTATTCCACTAAGATCGAAAATGAACATGCCAAGACTTCTTAAAAAAGAAATTTTTGGGCAAAGAAATTTTTGGCAACTTGTTAATATTTTAATCCCTTTAATGTTAGTAATCGTTATTGGCCTAATTAATCAATATAGGAGAAAAAAGAAATATGCATAAAAATATTTTTAAAGTAAACTTTTATGGTTTATTAATTTTCAGTCTATTTAGTTGCAATAATAAAAACAGCTATTATGATCTAAATGATTTTGCAATAAAGGATACCTCAAAAGTTATTAAGTTTAAAATTTCAGATACAGAAGATAACAGCATTGTAATTTCAAGAAGTGTCAATTCCAATAAATGGATAATAGAAGGTTCTAAATACACAGCAAATAAATCTAGTGTGGATTTATTAATGGAAACCTTTTATAGAATTAGAGTAAAACAAGATGTTCCTAAATCTGCTTTTAACACTGTAATTAATCGTCTTTCAGTTAGACATAAGAAAGTAGAAATATTTCTAGAAAATGACAAGGCATTCAAAACATGGTTTATTGGCTCTCCTACTCAAGATCATTTAGGTACCTATATGTTACTTCAGAATGGAAATAATAAAAGCTCGAAACCTTACATTACTTACAAACCTGGAATGTATGGATCACTAGATGTTAGATTTTTCACAGATTGGAAAGGATGGAGATCTCCTCGTGTTTTTAATTATCCAAATCCTAAAAGCATTAAAAATATTTCTTTAAACTTCTTTGAAAAACCTAAGGAGAGTTATACAATATCTTACAAAGATGATACCATTAAGTTATTTGACTTAGATAAAAAAGAATTAAGCAACTATGATTCTATTCAGGTGAAGCATTATTTGTCTCACTTTGAAAATGTTAGTTACAATAAAATTATGTTTGAAAAACAAAACGTTATGGACTCTATTTTTAAAAGTAAGCCGCATTATTATTTTGAGTTAACAGATTCCTCCAATAAAGTTACTAAAGTTGAGTTTTGGAAAATTAAAGACATAGATTCTCCAACAGGTTGGGACGCGGAACACGGTTATATTCGAGTAAACAAAAACAATGAGCTTTTAAGAGCTCAATATTTCAACTGGGAAATCTTATTTAAACCCCTTAGTTTTTACACTAGGAGATATTATTAATTAGGTGTTAATAAATAAGGTTAACACTAATAGTATATTATTAATACTATTCTGATATTTATAGCATTAACATTTTAATTATGAAGTTTATAGTTTCAAGTCAAGTATTATTAAAGCAATTACAATCTATTGGTGGTGTTCTTAATAGTTCTAATACCCTTCCAATTTTAGATAACTTTTTATTCGAAATTCAAGATCAGAAACTAACCATATCTTGTTCGGATTTAGAGTCCACAATGACATCTACTATTTCTATAGATGCAAAAAGTGAAGGTAGTATTGCTATTCCAGCAAAAATGTTGTTAGATATTTTAAAAACGTTTCCTAATCATCCACTGACTTTCTCTATAGATGATAAAATGGGTGTAGAAATTTCTTCAGATTATGGAAAGTATAAATTAAGTGGTTATTCTGGAGTTGAATTCCCTAAATCCCCATTAATTGAAGCACCTTCAACTGTTACTATCAGCAGTCATATTTTTCAAAGAGCTATTGAAAAAACAATTTTTGCATCTGGAAATGATGATTTAAGACCGGTAATGAGTGGTATATTTGTTCAGTTATCTGAATCTGATTTAACATTTGTTGCTACTGATGCTCATAAATTGGTTAGATATACAAGAAATGATGTTAAATCTTCTGCTGCAGCATCATTTATTGTTCCAAAAAAACCCATGAACTTATTAAAAGGATTACTCCAAAATTTTGAAGGCGAAGTAACTATTAAATACAATGAATCTAATGCTAGTATTGCATTCAATGATATTTTACTTACTTGTAGATTAGTAGATGGCAAATACCCTAACTACGATGCTGTTATTCCAAAAGAAAACCCAAACAGATTGACCGTAGACAGAAATGCTTTTTTTCAATCAATTAAACGAGTAAGCATTTTCGCTAACAAAACTACTCACCAGGTAAGATTAAAAATTAATGGAAGTGAATTAAATATTAGTGCAGAAGATGTGGACTTTTCTAACGAAGCTAATGAGAGATTGACCTGTTCTTATGAGGGTGAATCTATGGAAATTGGTTTTAATTCAAGATTCTTAAATGAAATGCTTCAAAATATTGATTCTGACAATGTTATATTTGAACTTAGTGCACCCAATAGAGCTGGTATTCTAATTCCGGACAACAGTGAAGACGGCGAAGATATTTTAATGTTAGTAATGCCTGTTATGCTTAATTCTTAAGCTAACTTATAATTTTTTAAGGTATTGGTGATGATTTTTATACAATCGTCTAATTGATTTTTAGTTATTGTTAGTGGTGGAGCGAACCTTATTATATTTCCATGGGTTGGCTTAGCTAATAGTCCGTTGTTTTTCATTTCAAGACATAAGTTCCAAGCAGTATTGCTTTCTTCCGTATCATTAATTACAATAGCATTAAGAAGTCCTTTTCCTCTTACCAATTTAACTATTGGTGAATCTTTTATAAACTTATTTAATTCTTCTCTAAAATATTCTCCTAAATTGTAAGCATTTTCTGCAAGATTTTCTTCAATAATAACCTCTAAAGCTGCTTGTGCAACTGCACATGCTAATGGATTACCTCCAAAAGTAGAACCATGTTCTCCAGGCTTAATGCACATCATTACCTCATTATTTGCCAAAACTGCAGAAACAGGAAATACACCACCAGAAAGTGCTTTTCCGAGAATAAGTAAATCGGGCTTGGCATTTTCATAATCTGAAGCCAACAATTTACCAGTTCTTCCTATACCAGTTTGAACTTCATCTGCTATATAGAGTACATTGTACTTATCACATAAGCCTCTGACTCCTTCTAAATAGCCTTCGTCCGGCACTACAACACCAGCTTCGCCCTGAATAGGTTCAACCATAAAGGCTGCTACATTAAAATCTTTTAATTCTGTTTCCAGTGCTTCTAAATCGTTGTAAGGAATTAAATCATAGCCTGGCATGTAGGGACCAAAATCTTTGTAAGAAAGAGGATCGTCTGAAGATGAAATTGCTGCTAATGTCCTACCCCAGAAATTGCCTTTAGCAAAAATTATACGAGCTTTATTTTCAGGAATTCCTTTTTTTAAATAGCCCCATTTTCTAGCCAATTTATTGGCAGTTTCCCCACCTTCCACTCCCGTATTCATTGGCAAGACTTTGTCATAATCAAACAAATTACAAATGAATTTTTCGTAAGGTCCAAGAGCAGAATTATAAAATGCTCTACTTGTTAAAGTTAATTTCTTAGACTGGTTAATTAATGCATTAATAATTTTGGGATGACAGTGACCTTGATTAACAGCAGAATAGGCACTTAAAAAATCAAAATATTTTTTTCCTTCACAGTCCCAAACATACACTCCTTCTCCCCTTTCCAATACTACTGGAAGTGGATGGTAATTATGTGCTCCAAAATCATTCTCGAGCTGCATTAATGAAGTAGAATCTATCATGATAATTTTTTGACAAATATAATAATTCGTTTCTTGAAGAGAATTAATTTTTTAAATAAGTGATATTTAAAGTATAATTAATTTTCTTTGCATTATGTCAATACCAAAGACCATCAATTTATCTAGAAGAAAAATCATTTCTTCCACTGGAAAAGCATTAAAAGATTTTTCAATGATTGACCACGGAGATAAAATAATGGTTTGTATTTCAGGTGGTAAAGACAGCTATACCATGTTAGAAATGTTCATACATTTCCAGAAATATGGAGATATAGATTTTGATTTTATTGTTGTCAATATGGATCAAAAGCAACCTGGTTTTCCTACGGAAGTATTGCCAAAATATTTATCCAATCTTAAAGTCAATTTTAAAATTATTGAAAAAGATACTTACAGTATTGTAAAAGATAAAATTCCAGAAGGAAAAACAATGTGCAGTTTATGCTCAAGATTAAGAAGAGGAACTCTATATGATGAAGCAAGAGAACTTAATTGTAATAAAATTGCTTTAGGTCACCATATGGACGATATTATTGAAACCTACTTTTTGAATTTATTTTTTAGTGGCAAAATGGAGGCAATGCCTCCCAAGTATTTAATTGATAAGAGAGATTTAATTGTAATAAGACCATTGGCATATTGTAAAGAAGAAGAAATTCAAGAATATTCTGATTTAGTAAAGCATCCTATAATTCCTTGTAACTTATGTGGATCGCAAACCAATCTTCAAAGGAAAAAGATAAAAGCCCTTATCAAAGAATGGGAGCTTATTTACCCAAATAGAAAAGCAATAATATTTAGAGCTTTACAAAACATATCACCTTCTCATATGTTAGATAGAAATATTTTCAATTTTGAAGATCTTCAAGCAGTAGAAGACTCCAACTTATTTATTTGAAAAAGATTTTAATTGTTTAATAATTGTAATATTATTAGAAGTTCCAGCAAAATGGTACTTTGAATTTGAGTAATTAATTTTAAGACTTTTCACTTTAAAACCAACTCCCCAAGAAATCCCAGTAGTGCCTGGTCTAGATTCTGGTTGAAGATTATTTCTTGATAAAAAATCATAGCCAAATCTCATGTTGAAATTCTTTGAAAATAAAAATTCTGTTCCAATTATAATATGATTGAAAAAATTTGAGAACAATTGATTAATTTGAATTGCTCTTTGGTTAGTAGTTTGAGTATTTGATGAAAAACTCCATCTATTCAAATGATGGTAAGATAAATGAAATCTTATTGGAGCATGTTTTAATTTAGTATTTACTCCTAAAACAGAATTAAATGGTAATTTATTTTTGGCATTGGATTCTTGATAGCTTTTAATAGAAGTTCCGATATTGCTCAATAATAAATACCCACCTAGCTGCTTTTCCTCTTCGTAATAAGTTAGACTAATGTCAGAGCCAATGGCAAATGATTTGTATTGTTCAAATACAGAACCAAGAAATTTTAAATTAACGCCAATCTGAATATTATCATTTAACTTTTTAGAATGACCTAATTGAAATATCCAATCGCTAGCTGTAAATGAATTTCCCAACAAATTTCCTGAAGGTGAGTAATATTCAAAATCTCCGTAATTATTATAAAACAAAGTCGCTGAAAAAACACCTTTTTCTTTTACTTTAAAATTGTAATTAACCATTCCAAAATCAGAATCTGCAAAATGATTGTTGTAGTTAATCACCAACTGCTTGTCGTTAGTTGGAAGAAGATTAGATGGTAGAAATATAGCTATTGAAGCATCCTCAGAGTCAAAAACACCTATTGGATAACCTCCAAGTGAAGAATTTCTAGATGTACAATTGTTATTTAGAATAGAATAGGATGTAGCTGCTTGTTGCGAAAAGCAAAAACTGCCAGTTAAAATAAAAATGATCAAAAATTTTAATCTAATCATAAAACAACAACGATTTAAATAGAACTTTATTATTTAGACATTAAATCTAAAATGCATTACATCTCCGTCATTTACCACATATTCTTTTCCTTGAATCATTAACTTACCTGCTTCTTTGACAGAACTTTCAGAACCATACTCTACAAAATCACTGAACTTGATTACTTCAGCTTTTATAAATCCCTTTTCAAAATCTGTATGAATTACACCAGCAGCTTGAGGGGCGGTCATGCCTTTTTTTATGGTCCATGCCCTTACTTCTTTTTCTCCTGCAGTAAAGTAAGTCTGCAGGTTTAATAAAGAATATGCATATTTAATAAGTTTACTTACCCCTGCTTCTGCAAGTCCTAGATCGTCTAAAAACATTTTTCGCTCCTCAAAATCATCTAGCTCAGCTATATCTGACTCAATTCCTGCACCTAAAACTAATATTTCAGCATTTTCATTGGCAACTAATTCTTTAACATTATCTACATGCTCATTTCCATTAATTACAGAACTTTCATCCACATTACAAACATAAATAACTGGTTTTGCTGTAATAAGTTGTAATTCATCTAAAAACTTGAACAAACCCTCATCAATATCCAAAGATCTGATTGAATCCCCAGAAACAAGATGTTCTCTTGCCTCAGTATAGACTTTGTAAATTTTCTCAGATTCCTTATCACCAGATTTGGCCTTTCTTTCAATTGCTCCAATTCTCTTTTCTAAAGTTTCTAAATCTTTTAATTGTAATTCTAAATCAATAATCTCTTTATCGGAAACAGGATTTACATTTCCATCAACATGAATAACATTATCGTCGTCAAAACATCTTAGTACATGGATTATGGCATCTACTTCCCTAATATTAGCTAAGAACTGATTTCCAAGACCTTCTCCTTTGTGTGCACCTTTTACTAATCCTGCAATATCTACAATTTCAATAGTAGTTGGAATAACTTTTTCAGGATTTACTAATTGTTCTAGATTGTTTAATCTATTGTCTGGAACTGTTATTGTTCCTACATTAGGTTCAATTGTACAAAAAGGAAAATTAGCAGATTGCGCCTTGGCATTTGAAAGACAATTAAAAAGAGTGGATTTACCAACATTTGGCAAACCAACAATTCCACATTTTAGAGCCATTAATTTATAATTTAAAAGTAAATATTTTAGTTAGTTATAATCTGTAAAACACCTTGATTTTTTTCTTTTCCATTGTCAAAACTTAAGAAAAAATAATAAGTTCCCGAACCCAACGTATTGCCTTTAGAGTTGGTTCCATACCATTGGTTTTTGTAAGCAGAATCTTCAAATACAACTTTTCCCCATCTGTTTAGAATTATTAAACTCACATCGTCATAAATCGATGCAAAATGAGTGTAAAAGTTATCGTTAACATTGTCTCCATTTGGAGTAATAACATTTGGAATATCACACTTTTCAATTACTAAATCTTCAGATGTAGTTTCTTCACCACACTCATTGAGAACAGTTAATTGAATTTCGTGATTTCCAATAGTATAGTTGTTACTATTTAGAACCAAAGAATCTCCAAGAGAAATTATATCTCCTTCCATGTCTGTCCACTCATAAGTAAAATCAGTATTGGTATTGTAAATTATAGAGAGAATACTTTGTCCAACACAAAAAGTATCTAAAGAAAAAGGAAATGGATCTGGTTCTTCATTGAACTCAATTATGTGTATTAATGTATCATTGCAGTACACGTCAAATAATCCCATAAAGTATGCACCAGGTTCTGATGCAGTTATTGTTGGGTTGGCGACAGTATTATTTGGATCAAAAGATAATGTTCCAAAATCACTGTAATAAAGCCATAATCCACCTGAGGGAGGTAAATAATTTGAAGTATAATCAAAATAGTCATCACAAGTTGTAGTATCTCCTATTATAGAGCCTCCTTGTATTGTTTGAACAGTAATAACAGTATCGTAATAACATCCAAACTCGTCCTCTACCACAAAAGTATAATTTGTAGGTCCAAGACTATTTGGCTGAACTATTATATTGGTATCCTGATTTGAAATAATTGTACTATCAGGCAACCAATTGGTGGATGTTATTGAAGGAGCATAAGTTTCACTATTTGGATGAAGAGTACTATTAAAATATATTCCCCATTCACAAATATAACCATCATCAATTGAAAAATTATCTCTTACAGTTAGTGTCCAAGTACCGTTAACGGGACAACCCACTAAATTTGGTAAATATGATTCTTCAGGCTCATATAAACCTGGTGTTACCATTTGACCAGCACTAGGACCAGTAGCAGTGGTTGGGGTAAAACCATTTACCCATGCTGGCATGGCATTACTTGAATTGGAAAAACAGTACTCTTCACAATAACCTATATTCCCGGTATTATTGTCATATGCACCTCCTAAAAATGTACTTCCTCCTCCAAAACCACCTGGGAACAATCCCGAGCCAGAATAACTATTAAATACATTTACAGATAATCCACTTGGGCAAGTAAGCATCATTTCTAAATCACCTAAATAAGAATGTTCCATTTTAACACACATTTTTTCAATATCAGACGCATTTTGAATAGTAATTCCTGGTGTAAATCCAGAAATACTGATGTCAGTTGTATAATTAATTCCTGAACCATCAGGAAGATAAGTTTGAGTACCAAAAACTCCTCCTATCGGAAAGTTAGTAGAGACAGGGTCCACTCCTACTGTATCAGATCCAGTAACTCCGCCAAATAGTTCAGTAACTCTTCCTAAACAAATAGGAGATTGAGCTGGTCCACATGTGGAAAAATTAGGTCTAGTAGATACTCTGATTTTACAAAAACTATATCGAAATTGACCAAAAGAATCTTCAATTTTCAAAGTAACAAAGTATCCATTTCTTGCAGGTGGAGTAAATAAAAAAGAGTTAGTTGTATAAGATGATCCATCACTTAATTCCCAAGATACAGTGTAGCTATTAGACTGCATATATCCACCTCCACCAAGTGCTGCAGAATCACCACCTGGCTCATAAGGAAAATATGGATCAGCGACAAACTCCACAATATCACCAAAGCAAATATCTACATATCCTGTATCTATTGGCAATAAGTCATTTAAAGTGTCTCCTGAACCGTTGGCATTTCCAGTAATAAAGGCACTTATGTGATTGGAAAATGGTTGAATAAGATTGGAGCAAGATAGATTTGCACCCCAACCAGTACCTTGAAAAGAAGCATCACTTACAAATTTAAATGTCAAACAACCTGAGGTATTTACCCAAGAAGCTGGAATATTTACTCCGTTTGGAAAAGTGGAATCATTTATAGCAGCAAGTAAAGGATCATTTATCGTAGGACCATCATAGACATACAATGTATCCGTTGGGTGAATGTTTAAAACATATCCGTTTGCAGGGTCGTTTAAAATTGCCAAAACCATTTTAGAACCTGTGGAATCTGGACATAAAGTAATTATTTCATATTCATTAGGACCATAAGGTAAGGCATCATCCACCTGCATCTCTAAAATTAATAAAAGAACCGTTGTTAAAATCCGTGTCACAATTACAAGGACCATTGGAAGTACTAGAAGTCCAATCATCATCTGAAATTAACACCTCTGGCTGAGCATATACTTCAAAAATGAAGAATATCTTAAATAGGAATATATAAATAAGCTTATTCAACTGATTTCATTTCGTTTTTAAGGTGGTCGACTGACTTTAAAACCAGTAATATGTTCCAATTAGAAACTAGATAGTATTGATAATCATTCATTAAAAAATCAACATCCATTTGGTTAATGTCTAATTTGGATGTATCGCTTATTAAAATTGTGCCAGCTAATCTGTTAGAAAACGACTTATCTTTAGGAAGAGATAAAAAATAATAACCGCTTTTATTTAAATAGTTTAGATTTTCTTTATTGCTTAGAAAATCTACTACTTCATTGTTCTCGACGGCTTGGGTGGTGTTTTCTTTTTGTGAAAAAAAAGAGTTAAATAACAAAAAAAGTATAATTAATAAGAAGAATCTTTCCATATAATTCGAAAATACAATTTTATGGGAATTTAGAACAATATTGACAGAATATAATATAAAAAAAGCCTATTGATATGAAATTCAAGAGAATTGATCTAATTATTAAAATAGTTACTGAAAGTTGTTAACACTCACCTTGTAGAATAACTATATGCTTATTTTTGGATATTAAATTTATAAAATGAAAGAATATAATTTAGAATCCTTAGAAAAATTTACTAGCCAAGTAAGAAGGGATATTGTAAGAATGGTTCATGCTCAAAATTCTGGTCATCCTGGTGGTTCTCTTGGATGTGTAGAATATTTTACTGCAATTTATAAGGTTATTATGAACCACAGCACAAATTTCTCTATGGATGGTAAAAATGAGGATTTATTTTTTCTTTCTAATGGACACATATCCCCTGTATTTTATTCTGTTTTGGCTAGAACCGGCTATTTCCCAGTAAAGGAACTCAATACTTTTAGAAAAATTGATTCTAGACTTCAAGGTCATCCAACAACTCATGAAGGTTTACCAGGTATAAGGGTCGCAAGTGGTTCTTTAGGACAAGGTTTAAGTGTTGCAATTGGAGCAGCAACAACTAAGAAATTAAATAAGGACAGTAGTTTGGTTTATACACTCCATGGAGATGGTGAACTTCAAGAAGGACAAATATGGGAAGCTGCTATGTATGCTTCGGCAAAAAAAGTAGATAATTTGATTTCTACCATTGATTTTAATGGAAGACAAATAGATGGTGATGTAGATGATGTCCTCTCTCTTGGTAATTTGGAAGAAAAATGGAATGCGTTTGGATGGAAAACATTAAGTTGTAATGGTAATAATCTTCAAGAGATGATTACAACTTTAGAAACAGCAAAAAGTTTAACAGGAAAAAAACAACCTATAATGATAATTATGAAAACTGAGATGGGTTATGGAGTTGATTATATGATGGGATCTCATAAGTGGCATGGTGTCGCTCCTAATGATGAGCAATTAGAAATAGCTCTAAATCAACAAGTTGAGTCTTTAGGAGACTATTAAAACTTTAATAGTTCAATTAAAATTTATGCAACTTTATTTTAAGATATCTTTTATTAATCCTATTAAGCTTCTTTTGGTAGGGTTAGATGCTATAGCTCAAAATGAGGATGGTAAAATTAGAATACTATTCATTTTTGATGGATCCAATAGCATGAATGCTCAATGGGGAAATAGTAGTAAGATAACTATTGCAAAGCAGTTAATGATACAAACCATAGACAGTCTAAAAATGCTTGAAAACGTGGAACTAGCGTTAAGAATGTATGGACATCAAACTAGAATTGCTCCAGGTAGACAAGACTGTTCTGATACTAAACTAGAAGTGCCATTTGCAGCTGCTAAAGCAAAATCATCTTCCATATAATCAATAAAATTAGAGTCCTTAGAGCCCAAAGGCACTACCCCTATAGCAAGATCCTTGGAATATTCTGCAGACGATTTTCCCGACTGCGAAAATTGTAGAAATATTATTATTTTATTAACTGATGGCATTGAGGCTTGCGACGAAGATCCTTGTGCTGTTGCAATTGCCCTTAAAGATAAAAATATTAAACTTAAACCTTTTGTTATTGGACTTGGACTAGACACTTCTTATCTAGGTCAGTTTCAGTGTATTGGAGAGTTTTTAAGTGCTGAAGACCAAGACTCTTTTAAGAGCGTTTTAAAGTTTGTTATAAGTCAAGCTTTAAATAATACAACGAGTTCAAGTTAATTTAAATAATATAAGAAATCTTCCTGAAGAAACTAATGTTACTATGAGTTTTTATAATGATAAGAACGATAAATTATTGCATACCTATATGCATACGATTAAATAGATTATCAAAACCCAGATACCATTGCCTTAGATCCACTTTACACCTATAAACTTGTTGTTCATACTGTTCCTGAAGTTGTTTGTAGAAGGGAGTCAAACTCATTCCCGGCAAACACAATATTATAAATGCAGATACTCCGATGGGAGAGCTCAATTTGAAGATACAAGGTTCTATTAACCAATATACTGCTCTTAATTGCTCTAGTTAAAACTCCCAAAGAATCCTCTTTAATTAACATTCACAAAATGAACACCACTAAACAATATTTAGTAGGTGATTATGATTTAGAAATATTAACCTTGCCAAGGATAAAATTTGAAAATATTAAAATTAATCAAAGTCAAATAACTGAAATAACCATCCCTCACTATGGAACCATAGAAATAAATAAATCTATTGGACCTGCTGCACTATTTTTAAAAAAAGACGGTAAGAATATTTGGTTGTATGATTTTGATAAAGAGATGACAATCGAAAGCTTGAATATTCAACCCGGAAAATATTTTATTAGCTTTCGAAATATAAGATCTAAAAGTACTGCCCACACAATAATTAAGGAATTTACAATAGCTTCAGGACAAAACATTAACATAAATTTATAAAATGAAATTTGAAATTTTAGGAAATAAAGACACAAGATCAGGATTTGGAGATGGTCTTACTCAACTTGGTAAAACAAATCCGAATGTAGTTGCTCTTTGTGCAGATCTTACCGGGTCGTTAAAAATGAATGACTTTAAAGATCAATTTCCAGATAGATTTTTTCAAGTAGGAATAGCTGAAGCTAATATGATGGGAATTGCTGCAGGAATGACCATAGGTGGTAAAATTCCATTCACCGGTACATTTGCAAATTTTTCTACTAGTAGAGTTTATGATCAAGTTCGACAATCGATAGCTTACTCTGGAAAAAATGTAAAACTTTGTGCTTCTCATGCTGGATTAACCTTAGGTGAAGATGGAGCAACTCACCAAGTATTAGAAGATATTGGGATGATGAAAATGTTACCTGGAATGACAGTTATTAACCCGTGTGACTATAACCAAACCAAGGCTGCAACCATTGCTATTGCAGATTTCAATGGTCCTGTTTATTTAAGATTTGGACGACCAAAAGTTCCTATATTTATCCCTGAAGACACTCCATTTGAAATTGGCAAAGCTTTACTACTTCAAGAAGGTACAGATGTATCTATTTTTGCAACTGGTCACTTAGTCTGGGAAGCCGTAGAAGCTGCAAAAACATTAGCAAAAGAGGGAGTATCCGTTGAATTAATTAATATTCATACCATTAAACCTTTGGATAATGAAAGCATCTTAAGGTCAGTAGCTAAAACAAAATGTGTTGTAACAGCAGAAGAACATCAAGTTGCTGGAGGAATGGGAGAATCAATAGCACAATTGCTAGCTAATAACCATCCAGCTGCTATGGAATTTGTAGCAGTTAATGATAAATTTGGGGAAAGTGGAAAACCAGCTGATCTAATGAAAAAATATGGTTTACATTCTTCTGATATAATTAAAGCAACCCATTGTGTTTTAAAGCGAAAATAATCGTATTTGAATGCATGATAAAAAAGTTGAAGAAGAAATATTATCTCTTTTCAATAATGAGAAAACCAAAAAAGAAGGTTTTACACTTTTGGTAAATCATTTTAAGAAATCTATTTACTTTCAAATTAGAAGAATAGTTATTTCTCACGAGAATACAGATGATGTAGTTCAGGAAGTTTTCATTAAATGTTGGAATAAACTAAATACTTTTAATGGAAAATCTAAATTATCAACATGGATTTACAGAGTTGCTTATAACGAAGCGATTCAATGGATTAGGAAAAATAAAAAAGAACATCATTTAAATATTTCTGAGATTCAAATCAGATAAGCAGCCTACCAACAATATTTTCCATAAAGATGCAGAAGAAATAAGCATATTGTTAGAAAAAGCTGTTCTACAATTACCAGAAAAACAAAAAATTACCTTTCAGTTAAAATATTTTGAGGATTTAACCTATAAAGAAATTCAGCTAATAACTGGAGGAAGTATAGGAGGATTAAAATCTAACTATCATTACGCAGTCATCAATAGAAAAATTATTATCTATAGATTAATTTTTATGAATTGATTATCAAACTAGTATAATAATAAAATGGATTATAGAAAAATATCAAAGAATATTGAAGTAATAAAACTTCTTAAAAAAAGAAAAGAAATTGAAGACAAGATTTTTAAATTAGATGAAAATGCATTAATTAACTACGAACTTAAGTTATTAAGCAGTCCAGTTATTAATGAATCTTTCCCTGATACTTTTGAAGTAAGTAAAGTAATTAGTGAATTAAGTAAAAATAGATAAACAATTAATAATAACAACTATGTTTAGTGACATGGAAATATTTAAAAAAAACAAAAAGAAGTATCTTAAATCTATTTATTATATACCTGAAAACTATTTTAATGAACTAAACCCTAAGCTTGAAAATCGCATAAATAGTTTAGAATCAAAAAAATCAAAAATTATTTTACTTAATAAATTATTTAAAGCAGCTGCAATGTTTTTACTGTTAATAGGATTTTATTTCATATTTAATTATTCCTCCAAAATTGAAAATATTAACTATGTTCAATTAGATGAATCTATTGATGAATATTTAGCTATTGAAAACGAAATATTTTACACTTTCATTAATGATGAAGATTTTAATTATTTAAATTTTGATGAAAATATAGATGATTATTTGGAAATAGAAATTGATTTATAAAGCTCTAAAAAACAAACATGAAAAAATTTAATAAAATTAAAAAACTAAGTATTTTTCTTATTATATGTCTGTCCTCCACTTTCATATTGGCTCAAAATGATTTAAAACCAAAAAAGGAAAATAGAGAGGCTATTAAAGTTGCATTTTTTACTGCAAAAATGAATTTAAATACAGAAGAATCTAGAGTGTTTTGGCCTGTAGTAAATGAGATGGAAAATGAGTTAAAAGATCTTAAAGATAAAAATGCTCATGGCAGAATGATGTTGAAGGATAAAAAAATAGAAGACTTTTCTGATAGAGAATTAGAGGAGATGATGGACGCTAGAATACAAATGGGCAAAGCAAAAGTAGATATTTTAGTTAAATACCATGAAAAATTCAAAGAAGTACTTTCCATTCAAAAAGTAGCTAAATTTTACCAAGCAGGTAAAGAATTTAAAAAAATACAATTAGAAAGAAAAAAGCAACACAATAACCCAGGAGAAAGACAAGGAAACAGAAAATAAATTACTATAATTTAATAAATTAAAATACCATTACTAATTATTTTTTCTAGGACCAGGTTTGTCCATATTGTTTTCTTTTTGCAACTCAGTTACAATCTTAGCTGCAGCCGGACATACTTCTGTATTCTTTAAAGTTAAATCTAAAATTTGGTACATATTTTTTCTGTTAGTATGAGGATAACCCTCACAAGCTAATGGCCTATACTCATAAATTGTACAACTATTGTCCTCTTTATCCAAAAAAGCACATGGTGAGGATTTCAACACATAATCACCGTCGGAATCTACTCTAAGATAAGTTTCAATAAATTTAACTGATTTAATTCTCTGTTTTTTTGCAATTCTTTTAATATCAACATCTCTAAAAACAGGGCTAGTAGTTTTACAACAGTTTCCACATTTTAAGCAATCTATTTCTTCAAAGACCTCTTGATGTTTCTGTTGAAATATAGTATCAATATGGTTTGCCTTTTTCTTTTTCAACTTAGTGATAAAACTTTTATTTTTATCTATTGTTTGTTTAGGAAGGTCAAGTAATTTATCGTATTCCATCATGAAATTAATGAGTTATTATCTAATCTACAAAACATAACGAATAAGGATTAATAATATTCACTTTTAAGTGGAAATTTTAATAAATAACAAAAAACAACACAACAATAAACTTGTAGAAAGAAAAAGATAATACTTTTAGAATGTGAAAATTAAATATTGGATTAAAGCAGCTAGACTAAGAACACTCCCTTTAGCATTTTCTTGTATTCTATTGTCTTCTTCATTAGTGATAATAAACCATATAGAACTGTCCTTTAAAGTGCTTTTTCTCACCCTCTCAACTACTCTATTACTTCAAATATTATCCAATTTTGCCAATGATTATGGTGATGCAATAAAAGGAGCAGATAAGAATAGAACTGGAGAACAGAGAATGGTGCAATCTGGAAAAATCTCTAAATCCCAAATGAAGTTGGCAATTGTAATTTTAAGTTTTATTACTTTAATAGTTGGACTTTATCTAATTCTCAGTGTATTTCAAAAAGACACATATCATATATTGACCTTTCTATTTCTTGGAATTGGCTCAATCATAGCTGCTATAAAATATACTGTAGGTAAATCTGCTTATGGTTATAAAGCCTATGGAGATTTATCAGTCTTTATGTTCTTTGGAATGGTAGGTGTAATTGGCAGTTATTATTTATTTACTAAAAACTTTCACTGGATAACTCTTCCTGGTGCATTATTTACTGGACTTATGAGTTGTGGAGTTCTTAATCTAAATAATATGAGAGATTACGAAAATGATAAAAAAAATAACAAAATAACTTTAGTAGTGAAAATAGGTATGAATAGATCTATAAAATATCATTTCTTATTACTAATTCTAGCAATTATATCACTTATTACAATTCTTCTTTTCACCAATAACTATTACTACATAATTTCAATGTTTCCATTATTTTTTGTGGTACGACATTTAAAACTATTGAACAAATATCAAGACATGAAATTACTGGACAGTCAGCTTAAGGTAATTGCAATTAGCTGCTTTGGATGTAGTTTTATAAGTCTTATAGTTGGACTTTTAATTAATTGATTTTCTCTTGAGATAACCAAGTAGTATACATCTTTTTATATTTTTCATGCTCTTTATTAGTTGATGAAAAATTATGATATCCAGAATAAGATGGTTTGGCACACATGAATATATAATCGTGTTTAGAATAGTTTAAAACTGCATCAATTACTCTAGGGTCTACAATACATATTGGCCCTGGTGGCAAGCCCTTATATTTATAAGTATTGTAAGGAGAATCAACTTCCAAATGCTTGTAATACAATCTTCTTAAATTGGGCATTTTCAAAGCAAACTTAACAGTTGGATCCGCTTGGAGTTTCATATTGGTTTTAAGTCTATTTATATAAAGACCTGCAATCTTAGGATGTTCATCAAATTTTATCTGCTGTTCCATTTGAACAATAGATGCAAGAATGGTAATTTCAGATTGACTGTAGCCTAATTTATTGGCTTTATCCATTCTTTCTGTATTCCAAAAAATTTTGTATTTACTTGCAATAAATTCAATTAACTTATTTTCAGAAATATTGGTGAATACTTCATAGGTATTAGGAATTACCATAGAAGAGAAAGTATAAGAATTAAACCCAAATTTCTCTTGAATATTTTCATCTTGAAAAAGTTGCAATAGTTTAGCCGAATCTAATTCTAATTGTGAAGAAAGTCTGCCACACAAAATTTGTAAACTTCTAACTGAGGGAATGTATAGATCTATAACATGTTGATTCCTCATTAAAAACAACTGATTGACTAATTTGTTATTAGACCATTTTGTTTGAATTATATATTTCCCCTTTTTAAGTATCTTATTTTCGTAGTTTTTAAAATCTATGAGCTGGTTAATTGTTTTGGAACTTAATAAAAGATCTTTACCAACTAAAAAATCTCCAATTTCAGAGAAGGATAAATCTTCTTGAATTTTTAAAATAACTTTATTGGTATCGGATAGTATCTCTTTTTTTTCTCTGTTAATGAAAATATTAAAAAATGGAAAAATTAAATAAACCACAAAAACAAGAAATGAAATTGCCAGAATGTATATTAATTTCTTCAATCTTGGGGAATTTGAATTAAGTTATAATCTTTTATCCTGTAAAAATTAACTAGCTTATTTTCAGAACCGCTCCCCAAATCAATTCTATTGTAAAACACATCATTGAGCAATCCTTGATAATAACTCTCAGAATTTGATTTATCAGGATAAATTTTCATAAAAACAGATTTTACAATATCGTATCCCAAGTAAGAATAGTTGGTAGGTTCTGCATATAAAAAATCTCTGTATTTTTCTTTAAATTCTGCTATTCTAATAGAATTAAGATCGGGTATCCCTTTGGAAACAAAATGTAAATTAAACTTGTTTTTGTAAACAACATCTATAGTTTTAATCCTATATAAATCTTCAAAACCAAAAATTTCAAAATCAGATTTATAATGATTTTGAGAATTAGAAAATTCTATTATTTGATTAAATGCATAGGTTAAAAATGGAACTTGATTGGAAGTTATTACGATTAGATTGCTTTTTTTCTTAGACAACTTATCCAATAAATGAGCCCAATCATCTCCTCTTTTAATCAAGATTGGTAAAATTGAGTCTACTTCATTTAAAGAATCCTTTATTAAATAACTAGAATCGTTATAAACATCTGAAAAAATACTGCTATAAACCTTACTCTTATTATCTTCTATATCACTTAATAATAATATGTTGTATTCGTGTTTAGCATTCTTAATATATTTTGCCATCTCTTTAGATTGAGTAGATCTTGAAGGTTGTATTTTAAATAAATCTGGATAATTAAAAAGTGCTTGACTAGGAATATTATAAGGGGATATCATAGGGATATGGGAATTCTTGGAAAATATTCTCATCAGTTTAATATTTTTAGAAAACAAAGGCCCTATTATTAAATTAGAGGATTTAAATAATGTGTCTTGCAATATTTTTTTGATAGTGTTGGTGTCGTATTTAGTGTCGAATACGTTTAATTCAAGATTGTATCCTGAATTTTCCAGATCAAGAAGGGCAATTTTAACTCCATTATAAATTTGAAAGGAATTTTCAGATATTTTATCAATGTTGCAGTTCGTATTTTCTGGGCAGTTTACAATAATTGAATCAGATTTATTAATACAAAATGGCAATACTAAAGACACTCTTAAAGTTTTTTGGTCATAAATACTGGCAGGAAAAAAAACTAGAGAGTCATTTTTATTTTCTGTAGAATCCTCTATACAATCTTTAATTCTTAAAATAATTTTCAGTTCTTGGTCTTTTTTAAGTCCAAATTCGTTTAAAATAGAATTGTATTTTATTATCTGATTTAAACCAATGGTATATTTTTTTGAAATCGAGTATAAGGTTTCTTTCTTTTTTACTTTATGAATTATTAAAGTATCACACTTTTTAAGCATTGGATGATCTACATGTTTAAATAGTGGTTGGACCATATTACTTGTGTCGGATTGAATATTTGGAATTAACAACAATTGAGATTCTGACAATTCATTGGATGACAATTTATTATAGGCTTTAATAGTTGGTAATTTTACCCCATATATTTTAGCAATTGACCAAAGAGTTTCTCCTGGCAGTACCTTGTGAATCTTTATAGAAGAATCAATTTCATTATCTAATGTTTCATTAATAAATGTTTTAATTGGAATTTTTAAGGTATCTCCTTTTGACAAACCATTCGATGCACTAGGGTTATAGTTGAAAAATTCATTTAAATCAATTTGATATTTTTTAGCAATTCCATAGCTTGTTTCCCCTTTAGAAACTGTATGATAAGTAAATTTTACATTTGGCTTGTCTTGAGCAATTAGGTTAGTTACAAAAATTACCGCTATGAAAAATGATAAGAATCTATATGTTAAATTTTTTATTCCCATTCAATGGTAGCAGGTGGTTTGGAACTTATATCGTAAGTTACTCTATTTATTCCTTTTACATTGTTAATTATTCTGTTGGAAATTTTGGCTAAAAACTCATGTGGTAAATGACACCAATCTGCAGTCATTCCATCGGTAGAAGAAACAGCTCTGAGAGCTACAGCATTCTCATAAGTTCTTTCATCTCCCATCACTCCAACAGATTGAACAGGAAGAAAAATTGCTCCTGCTTGCCATACACCGTCGTAAAGTTTAAATTCTTTTAAACCATCAATAAATATATGATCAACTTCTTGAAGAATTTTTATTTTACTTTCTGTTATCTCTCCTAGAATTCTTATCCCTAATCCAGGACCTGGAAAAGGATGTCTATTTAAAATTTGTTTTGGTAAATCAAGAGAAGCTCCTACTCTTCTAACCTCGTCTTTAAATAAGGATTTTAAAGGCTCAATTATTTTTAATTTCATATAATCTGGCAACCCTCCAACATTATGATGAGATTTTATGACCTGATGGTCCATTAACAGAAACTGATTCTATGATATCTGGATAAATTGTTCCTTGAGCCAACCAATCTACATCTTTAATACTATTGGCTTCTCTATCAAAAACATCGATAAATGTTTTGCCAATTGCTTTTCTTTTTAGTTCAGGATCTGAAATACCAGATAAAGATTTGTAAAACTCTTCTTTTGCATCCACTCCTTTGATATTTAATCCTAAAGATTCGTACTGTTTTAAAACATCTTCAAATTCATTTTTTCTTAGCAAACCATTATCTACAAAAATACAGTGTAAATTATCTCCTATTGCCTTATGTAAAAGCAAAGCAGCAACACTAGAATCTACTCCTCCAGATAAACCTAGTACAACTTTTTGATGACCAACTTGATTTTTAATATTTGAAATGGAAGAATCCACAAATGAATCTGGTGTCCAATCTGTAGAACAATGAGAAATATTAACAACGAAGTTATTTATGATTTGTAAACCGTCTGTACTATGAAATACTTCAGGATGAAATTGAAGACCATAAATATTACTTTCATTTATATGAAAAGCTGCATTTTCAATATCAGAAGTAGATGCAATTTTATTAAAATTAGAAGGCAAATTTTTAATTGTGTCCCCGTGAGACATCCAAACTTGAGAATTAGATTTTACATTATCAAACAATGGGTTTTTAATATCAAAAAAAGAAAGATTGGCTCTTCCGTATTCTCTTTTATTGGAACTTTCCACAACTCCTCCAAAATGTTTAACTAGATATTGCGCACCGTAACAAATACCTAATATGGGCATTGTTTCATTGAAAGATTCCAATTCAGGGTAAGGAGCATCGTTTTGATTCACTGAACATGGACTTCCAGAAAGAATAACAGCGCTAAAATTAAAATCATCTGGAATCTTATTATACGGATGGATTTCACAATATACATTAAGTTCTCTAACTCTTCTAGCAATCAATTGTGTATATTGAGAACCAAAATCAAGTATCAGCAAGTTTTTACTCATACACAAATTTAATCATCCCTTTGAAATCTTACTGAATACTTTGAAAATTTGTTGAACTATTTTTGTTAATTACTTTGAATTCAGAAAAACAAAAACCTTTATTAATTGTTCTAGCAGGACCTACAGCTGTGGGCAAAACCAAGTTGTCAATTGAATTGGCAAAAAATAAAAATAGTTCTATTTTCTCTTGTGATAGTCGTCAGTTTTATAGAGAAATGTCGATTGGAACAGCAAAGCCTTCTTTAGATGAATTAAATGAAGTTCCTCACTATTTTATAAATAACAAGAGCATTGAAGACGCATATTCTGCTGGTGATTACGAAAAAGAAATTATTAGCCATTTAGAAGATTACTTCTCAAAACAAAAAATTGCATTTTTAGTAGGTGGTTCGGGTATGTATATTGATGCTGTTTGTAGAGGTTTAGATAATTTACCTAAAGATTTAGCTGTTAGAAATCGTTTGAATTTAGAACTAAAAGAAAATGGAATTGAGTATTTACAAGAAAATTTAAAAATCTTAGATCCAAAGCATTACAGCATTATGGATTTGAGTAATTCTCAACGTTTGATAAGAGCACTAGAGGTTTGTAGAATCACTTCTAAACCCTACTCTAGTTTATTAACCTCCACGAAAAAGATACGGTCTTTTAATATGGTAAAGTTCTTATTACACATTGACAAAAATCAACTTGAAATAAATATTGAAAACAGAGTTGACCATATGGTTAATAATGGATTATTTCAGGAGGTGGAAAACTTGAGAGATAAGAGAAAAATTAAATGCATCTAAACACAGTTGGGTACAAAGAAATATTTAACTTTTTTAATGGTGATTCTACCAAAGAAGATGCAATAAATCTAATAAAGAGGAACACCAAAAAATACGCCAAAAGGCAAATGACTTGGTTTAAAAAAGATTTAAGCTACCAATGGGTAGAAAACTTAGATAGTTCAAAATCCTTTAATAAAATTAACAGGCATTATCTCCAAACTAAAACCAAATTAAATATTTCATAAGTCTTAATGAATATCTATCCGTATATTTAAAACAATAAATCAAAAAAATGAGTCTTTGGTCAGAATTTAATGCTTCAAGTGAAGATCAGTGGATTAAGAAAGTTTTAGACGATTCATCCAATAAAACTGCCCAAGATTTTCATTGGATAACTGAGTATGGCAATATAAATACTTTCAGCAAATCTATATCCGTACTTAAAAATGACAAAAAAGATAAACTTTCAGAAATAAGTTGGAATTTCGAGAAAGAAAAAAACATAAATTCTCAAATATTAAACCGATTAAAAGATGGAATAAATAGCATTCATATTGATGGCATTAATTATGCTGATTCTATTTTTAAAAATGTAATGAATGACATAATTAATAACCATATTATGTTAAGTCACAACGCTACAAAACAAGATATATCTTCTTGGACAGATTGGATAAATTCAAATCCCAATTTGAAAGGGTCCATTAGAATGTGTTTATTGACAAAAATAATAAATGGATTTAATGGCGGTAATAATTCTATAGATTTCACAGATTATCAACATCATTTCCAAAGTAATTTAAATACAAATTTCAAATGTATTTATCTAGAAATACCAAGCAAACTTCTTTCTTTTAACAATCATTCATCAGAAATTGCATTAACAGGTGCGAATTTAAATGAAATTATAGAAATTCATAAAAAAAACAATATTGAAATCCCCAAAAAAATCATTGTTAAATCGCTTTTGGACAATAGCTTTTTAGAAAACATTTCAAAACTAAAAGCTATCAAATCCGTAATAAACCAAGTTCTAAAAATTCATAGTATAAAAGCCAATGTTATTATTGAAACTTCAGTGAATCCTCAAATATTAAAAGACCAAAGTGAGGACTTTAGAATTTTATCCATTACTACAAGTGCCATGAGTAGTTTTATTGGAGGATCTAATTCTTTTGTTCTTTCAGATTCACTATTGTCGTCTAATGAGGATTATTGGAAGAAAATAGCTACCAATATTCCATTGATATTAAATGAAGAAAGTCAAATTAATATTCTTAATGACGTTACTAAAGGTGCTCATGTAATCGAACAAATATCCTTTAAAATGGCCGACAAAGCCTGGAGAATATTAAAACAAATTGAAGAAAATGGTGGATTACTAAAAAATTTAAAAAATAGTAATTTGAAACAATTTATTACAAAATTGAAAATGGGGAGAGTATCTTATAAAAATATTGAGTTAGACATTTCCAATTTAAATGAAACATCATTTGGACATGAAAATTTTATAGCTGGAGTTGCTCCATTTCTTAAAGGGCCCTACTCGTCCATGTATTTAACTAGACCTTGGACAATAAGACAGTATGCGGGATTTTCAACTGCAGAAAAATCAAATGTATTTTACAGAAAAAATTTAAAAGCTGGTCAAAAAGGACTTTCTGTAGCATTTGATTTAGCTACCCATAGAGGATATGATTCAGATCACGAGAGAGTTTCTGCAGATGTTGGAAAAGCAGGTGTTGCAATTGATTCTGTAGAGGATATGAAGATATTATTTGATCAAATACCTTTAGATAAAATGTCCGTTTCCATGACTATGAACGGGGCTGTACTTCCCATAATGGCATTTTATATAGTAGCTGCCATTGAACAAAATATTGAATTAGAGAAACTTACTGGCACCATTCAAAATGATATTCTAAAAGAGTTCATGGTTAGAAATACTTACATCTACCCTCCTAAAGAAAGTATGAGAATTGTTGGTGATATATTCAAATTTACTTCAAAAAATATGCCAAAATTTAATCCTATAAGTATTTCTGGTTACCATATGCATGAAGCAGGTGCAAATGCAGAAATAGAATTGGCCTACACTTTAGCAAACGGATTAGAATATGTAAAAAAAGGAATTGAAGTTGGTTTAGATATTGATGAATTTGCCCCTAGACTTTCTTTTTTCTGGGGAATTGGAATGAATCAATTTACAGAAATTGCTAAGATGAGAGCTGCTAGAATGTTGTGGGCAAAGATTATTAAGAAATTTAATCCGAAAAATCCTAAATCAATGGCTCTAAGAACCCATTGTCAAACTTCAGGATGGAGTTTATCTGAAAATGATCCTTACAATAATATTGCTAGAACCTATATTGAGGCAATGGCTGCTGTATTAGGTGGAACACAATCCTTACATACTAACTCTTTAGATGAAGCCATAGCACTTCCTAGTGAAAATGCAGCAAGAATCGCAAGAAACACACAAATTTTTATTCAAAATGAAAATAAAATATGTAATACTATTGATCCATTTGGAGGTTCTCACCATATAGAAAAACTAACCAATGATATAGCAAATAAAGCATGGGACTTAATTCAGGAGGTGGAAAATCAAGGTGGAATGACCAAAGCTATTGAAATGGGACTACCTAAAATGAGAATTGAAGAAGCAGCTGCAAAAAGACAGGCAAATATTGATAGTGGTAAAGAGATAATAGTTGGGTTGAATGCCTATAAATCTCTGGATGATCAGCAGGTGGATATTTTAGAAATTGACAACAAAAAAGTAAAGGAAAATCAAATCAATAGTATTTCTAAAATTAAATCGGAACGAAATCAAGAAAAAGTAAATAGGATTTTAGAGGAACTAACATTAGCTGCAAAAAACAACACAGGTAATTTACTAGAAATTACAATAAGAGCTGCAAAAGAAAGAGCAACTTTAGGGGAAATATCTTCTGCCTTAGAAAAAGAATTTGGAAGATACAAAGCTACAGTAAGAAGTATTTCCGGAGTATATTCTAAAGAAATTATGGAAGATGAAAAATATAAAAAAGCTTTAGAACTCGCTAAAGAGTTCGAATCTGTTGTTGGAAGACGACCAAGAATAATGGTGGCTAAAATGGGACAAGATGGTCACGATAGAGGAGCAAAAATTGTTGCTACATCTTTTGCAGATATTGGTTTTGATGTAGATATTGGATCTCTATTTCAAACACCAAATGAGGTAGCAAAAAGTGCCATTGAAAATGATGTTCATATTATTGGTGTTTCTTCTCTAGCAGCTGGGCATCTTTCCTTAATTCCTGAACTACTAGAAGAACTTAAAAAAATTAACAGAGATGATATAATGATTATAGTTGGTGGAGTTGTTCCAAAAAAAGATTACCAATTACTTTTTGACATGGGAGTTGCTGCAGTATTTGGTCCAGGAACAGTCATTTCTGAAGCTGCTCAAGATATTATTAAAATTATGTTAAAAGGGTTCTTGAAAAAATGAGTGGTAAAAAAACAAAAAAAATAATTCTGAAACAATTGGAGTATCCTAGCAAAGTACTGGTTGCATGGAGAGAAGCTATAGGAGGTAATGTTGAATTTAGAGATTTTTTAATTCGAAGTCCATATAAGGAGTTGGGTATATTTTGTTTTGCTATTTTAAATGATAAAAAATCTAGAAAATGGTTGCTAGATAATAACTATGGTCACCTACTTGCTACTATTGAAGGAATTGAAGGAAAAGATTCAGCGTTGGTATTTCTTAAAAAAAATGGATTTGATTTATTATTCCACTTTGCTAGAAGTGCAGACTCCTGGAAGGATTCTCAAGTATGGTTGCAAAAAAAAGACAAGCTATTATATGCTATTTCTTTAAAAATAGAATATGTGAAGGATGAAATCGAGTTAAGAAATCAAGACCCACACAAATTAAACCCATAACTAGCGAATAAGTTGGATAGCTTCTGCAGCATCAATTATGTCTTCTGCAACAGAGTCTTTTTCTGCTTGTTCTATTTCATCTTCTATTTCTTCAATAGTTTTTGCTGGTTGATGCGAATTTTCATTGTGAGTGGAATCTGAGGAATGAACTTCAGATGAGTGTGATTCTTCATCGTGACTTTCTTCACTGCCCATTGTCAAATAAAAACCAAAACCACCACCACCTAATGCCAATATTAGACCAACTATTATAAATAGTTTCTTTTTACTCTTTTTAGGTGTTGAAGCTTCAGAACTAGGTTCTAAAACAGTTTCTGTTTCTTCAATATTTACAGAGGACCTAACAGGCTTTTTAACAGGGGGAGCAAGATCTTTAACTTTTAGTTTTTTAGGTCCTCCTTTAGCATAAATCTCTTCCAATCTAGCCATAACAGCATCTTCATCTCCTCTGAAAGTTCTGGTTATTCTTTTGGCTAAGTAATAGCGCTCTGGATCGTTTTTTAAGAAAAAATTTTGAACTTTTACTAAATATGACATAATTGATCTTTTTTTTAAATATATAAAAACTAATATAAAATTAGTTGTTACTGGTTGATTATTTCAATATGAAAGTTCTATTAAATACCCAGAATGTCTTCTTACATTAAAAACTAAGTCATTCTCAAATAATAAATATTGCCCTTTAATTCCCACTAATTTTTCTTCGATTTCTGAAACTTTGTCTAAAGTTAAAGATTTTACTTTTTTAGGATATTTTATGACTGGAAAATTAATATTATATAAGATTTCATCTTTTACTAGATACTGTTTAAATTCTTCATCTACATATGGAAATAATTCATCTCTAAGAGAAATTAAAGAATCTTGATTAATTTCATTTTGAAGCATTTTTCTCCAGTTGGTTTTATCACTAACATGTTTTTTTAACGAAATTTCTATAGCACCTGCTGCTTGTCTATAAGGTACTCTTGCTATAATAAGTGCTTGGATAGCACCTTGGTCAATCCATCGGGTTGGAATTTGACTTTCTTTGGTTACCCCTACCTTATTTCCAGCTGTTTTAGACAAATAAACAATATGGGGTTTCATATGGTGTTCCATTTCCCAATCATAATCTCTTAGAGCGACTCCTAGATGAATTTTACTTAGTTCTGGTCGAATAATACTTTCTACTGCTAAAGGAGAGGATTTAAAGGCATCGTATGACATTCCTTCACCATATGCTTTTCTAATTTTTTTTCCCGTAACAACACAGTTTATAGTTCCAGAAAAAGAAATTTTAATAGTGCTACCTATTAAATCGTTTAAATCTACTTTTAATGAAGGAGTAGTAGAATCATAAAGGGGTAAAGTATACTCAACCTCGTCTTTATGTTCAGAAAGCAACTTTCTAATATTACCATAATGGTTCATAGAAGAGTTATCAAATTTTGGATAAAATTAAAGCGATTCAAGTTGTTTCTTTATCCTAGAATGGTTTTCCATATCTTCTAAACGAAAATATAGACCCTTTAAAACATTCAATGTAGATTTATCAGATGGAGAAAGTGATAATACTCTTTCCAGTAATGGAATCGCTTTGATAAGCATATCATCACCTTTTTTCATTTCAGTATCGTATTTATCGCCTGAATAATCTCCAGCTACAGATTTAGTTATACTTGACTGATTATAATATAAAGCACCAAGATTATAATAGGCATCTACATAAGTACTGTCTAATTTAATAGCGTTTTCATAACCACTAATGGCTTTATTCATATATTGAAAAGCAACCTCGTGTTTATTTTCGTCGTGGTATTTTTTAGAAATATTATCATATGTAACACCAATATTGAAATGTAATATTTTATTAGTTGGATTAGATTCTATAGCATTTTCAAGAGCTAACTGAGCTTTTTCATTATTGCCTTTAATATACCAATAATTAAATTCTTCAATATTTAGAACATAATCTTTAGGATATTTTTCTTTTCCTTCAGCAATTATATTTAATATTTTTTCTTCATCTTTAACCTTACTAGCATTAAGGACTTTAATCATAGCCCGGTACATCTCTGCCCCCTTACCATAATTATTATCTGCACACATTTTATAGTATTTAAAAGCTTCATCTGTTTTTTTCAATTTCTCAGAGGATAAAGCTGCATTAATCATAGCAAGAGTATCTGTTAGAGATAAAATATTATACATTTCAATAGCCATTTTAAAGGAGCTAAAGGCATTTTCATAATTCTTCTTAATAAAATTGTCAACACCAACATTAATAGATTGATTTCTGTAAGTCATCATCTTGTTTTTAATATCTGATGTCCATTGTTTTTTTATGTCTAACTCTAGGCATTTAGAAAAAGAACCAAAGGTAGCTTCCTTCATTTTTTCTTCACCCAAAGCAGAAACTTCATTAAAAATTGAGGCATTGTAGGAAGACATTATCCAGTAATCTAAATAAATTACGCCTCTGTAAAAATGCATTTTAGTTTCGTCTTTGGACTTTACAAATGGAGTTTGTAATTGTTTAGTATAAGATTCATCAATTGCTTTTTTTGCTTTTAGTAATATTGGTGTGTTTTTTGCTAATTGAGTAGATCTTAAAGTAGAATCTGGAATTGAAATCCAAGAACTGTTGTAATTATTTCTAAACTCAGTCGCCGCTTCCGTTAACTGAAGCTTTTGAGCATTTCCAATTAATGTTAAAATAATTAGTTGTCCTAAAATAAAGTATTTTTTCATGATTTATGTATTATTCGTTATCGTTGGTTGAATCATCGTTAGATGAATCCGTTGAAAGATCGTTGGAATCAGTTGGATTATCTACAATATCAGTAGTTGAATTTTCAATTCCTCCAAGATCTTCATTAATCAAATCTTCTTCGTCGTCTTTTTCTACTTTTGCAACGGCTGCAATCTGGTCCTTTCCTTTAAGATTTATTAATTTAACACCTTGAGTAGCTCTTCCTTGAGATCTTATATCTGCTACATGCATTCTTATTGTTAATCCAGACTTATTTATAATCATTAAATCATCGTCATCAGTTACAGATTTAATAGCAATTAAATTTCCTGTTTTTTCAGTTATATTTATTGTTTTAACACCTTTACCTCCCCTGTTGGTTACTCTATAAATTGGATCGTTTGTTTCTGGATCGTTAAGTAAAGTTCTTTTTCCATATCCATTTTCGGAAACAACCATAATAGTTCTAGAAAAATCTTGAGCACATACCATTCCAATAACTTCATCTCCTTCAGAAAGAGTAATTCCTCTAACTCCAGATGCAGTTCTTCCCATTGATCGAACTTTAGATTCATTAAACCTGATAGCTCTACCAGATTTTATTGCCATTAAAATTTCACTTTCTCCATTGGTTAATTTAGCCTCTAGTAATTCATCTCCTTCTCTAATTCCTATGGCGTTAATACCATTGGTTCTAGGTCTAGAATAGGCCTCTAAACTTGTTTTTTTGATGATTCCTTTTTTGGTACACATGATAATATAATTATTGGACGTATACTCTTCATCTTTTAAATCTTTAACTACCACATAGCCTTTTACTTTATCGTCTTGTTCTATGTTGATAAGGTTTTGAATAGCTCGGCCTTTAGCTGCCTTATTTCCTTCAGGAACTTCAAAAATACGCATCCAAAAACATTTCCCTTTTTCTGTAAAAATCAAAAGCCAGTTATGGTTGGTTGCTACAAATAATTCTTGTAAGAAGTCTTTCTCTCTTGTTGCGGAACCTTTGGAACCAACACCTCCTCTGTTTTGTACTTTGTATTCGTTAAGACTGGTTCTTTTTATGTAACCGGCATGAGAAATTGTAATTGCAACTTCTTCATTTGGAATTAAATCCTCAATTTTCATTTCATTGGCAGAATATTCAATAATTGATCTTCTTTCATCACCAAATTTTTTCTTTACTTCTTCTAATTCAGTCTTGATGATGTCCATTCTTCTGTCTTCTCTGTCAAGAATGTCTTTTAAGTCTTCTATAACCTTCAATAAATCGTTGTATTCTGCTCTTAATTTATCTTGTTCTAAGCCTGTTAGTTGTCTTAATCTCATTTCAACAATCGCTCTAGATTGAAGATCAGATAATTTAAACTTAGTTATCAATTTGTCTCTAGCTTCGTCAGGGCTTTTTGAGCCTCTAATTAAGGCTATAACCTCATCTATATTATCTGAGGCTATAATTAAACCTTCTAATATATGTGCTCTGTCTTCTGCTTTTTTAAGCTCAAACTTCGATCTTCTAACAACAACTTCATGTCGGTGGTCTACAAAATGAACAATTAAATCTTTTAGATTTAAAACAACTGGCCGACCCTTTACCAAGGCTATGTTATTAACTGAAAATGAGGTCTGTAGAGATGTATACTTATATAATTTATTTAATACTACATTAGGAATTGCATCTCTTTTAATTTCGTACACAATCCTCATTCCATTTCTATCAGATTCGTCTCTGATTTCAGAAATACCAACTAACTTACCTTCATTTACTAAAGCGGCTGTCTTTTGTATCATATCAGCTTTGTTTACTTGATATGGAATTTCGGTTACTATTATTGCTTCTCTATTTTCTCTAATTTCTTCTATAGTGGCTTTTGCTCTCATGACAATCCTACCCTTACCCTCGTGAAAAGCATTCTTAACACCTTCATAACCATAAATAGTTCCACCAGTAGGAAAATCAGGAGCTTTAATCATACTCCATCAACCCATCTATGTCAATTTCTTTGTTATTAATATATGCAATAGTACCATCTATTACCTCTGTTAAGTTATGAGGAGCCATGTTGGTAGCCATACCAACGGCAATTCCAGATGATCCATTAACTAATAAATTTGGTATTCTAGTTGGCAAAACAGATGGTTCACTAAGTGAATCATCAAAATTTGGTGAAAAATCGACTGTATCTTTTTCTAAATCTGAAAGCAATTCCTCGGCAGTTCTTTTAAGTCTTGCTTCAGTATATCTCATAGCAGCAGGACTATCTCCATCGACAGAACCGAAATTACCTTGACCATCTACCAATGGATATCTTAAAGACCAATGCTGAGCCATTCTGACCATAGTGTCGTAAACAGAAGAATCACCATGTGGGTGGTATTTACCCAAAACATCTCCAACGATTCTTGCTGATTTTCTAAAGGAACTATTAGATCTCACTCCTAGTTCGAGCATTCCATAAAGAACTCTTCTATGAACAGGTTTTAAACCATCTCTTACATCTGGAAGTGCCCTAGAGACAATTACCGACATTGAATAATCAATGTAAGCTGTCTTCATTTCGTCCTCAATACTAACAGAAATTATTCTTTCACCGCTCTCTTCACTCATAATCTTTAATTTATATGTTTTTTAAGATAAACGAAAGTATCATTTCTTTAAGTATAATAACAAGTGTTTTATGAAACATTTATCCACAAAAACATGTGCGAAAAGCAAATATTATGAACAATTAACAAAATTGTTGTTGATTAAATTTGAAACGAATGTTTTAAATATGAAAAACAATATTAATTTTGAAGATATATGGATGCAAAATTTTCACCAAGAGTTAAAGAAGTAATAAGTTACAGTCGTGAAGAAGCCTTAAGGTTGGGCCACGACTATATAGGAGTTGAACATCTTCTACTAGGAATAATTAGAGAGGGAGAAGGAGTTGCAATGAAAATGATTGAGTCCTCCGGAATAAACTCTAAAGAACTTAGAAAGAAACTAGAATCAAAACTAGACTCCGGACAAATATCTGAGCTCAAAAGCTCAGGAAATATTCCACTTTTAAAACAAGCTGAAAAGGTTTTAAAAATAACTTACTTAGAAGCAAAACTATTTAAGAGCAATATGATTGGAACAGAGCATTTGCTTTTGTCTATTTTAAAAGAAGACAACAATATAGCTTCTTCACTTTTAAAAGAACACGATTTAAATTACGAGTCTATCAAAGAAGAATTAGATATTATGATGGAGTCTGGCTACAAGCCTGAATCTCTACCAGAATCTAAATATCCTGAATCTGCAGATGAAGAGGACATGGAAAAAGAAGATAATTTTTCCAGTAGTGGACCGAAAAAAACAGCTGATAGCAAATCTAAAACACCAGTTTTAGATAATTTTGGACGAGATTTAACCAAATTTGCAGAAGACGACAAATTAGATCCTATTGTTGGTAGAGAAAAAGAAATTGAAAGAGTTTCCCAAATACTTTCTAGACGAAAAAAGAACAACCCATTATTAATTGGGGAACCTGGAGTTGGTAAGTCTGCTATTGCAGAAGGTCTAGCACTTAGAATTACTCAAAGAAAAGTCTCCAGAGTACTTTTTAATAAAAGAGTAATTTCTCTTGACCTTGCTTCTTTAGTTGCTGGCACAAAGTATAGAGGTCAGTTTGAGGAAAGAATGAAGGCGGTAATGAGCGAATTAGAAAAATCCCCTGACATTATTTTATTTATTGATGAAATTCATACTATTGTAGGTGCTGGTGGTGCTTCTGGCTCATTAGATGCTTCTAACATGTTTAAGCCTGCTCTTAGCAAGAGGAGAACTTCAGTGTATCGGAGCAACTACCTTAGACGAGTACAGACAATTTATTGAAAAAGATGGTGCTTTAGAAAGACGTTTTCAAAAGGTACTTGTTGAACCTACAAGTATTGAAGAAACTCTTCAAATTTTAGAAAACATACAAGAAAGTATGAAGACCATCACAATGTAAAATACTCTTTAGAGGCTATAAAATCTTGTGTCAACTTAACAGAAAGATATATTTCTGACCGTCACCTTCCAGATAAAGCGATTGATGCTTTAGACGAAGTCGGTTCAAGAGTCCATATTACTAATATCAATGTTCCTGAATCAATTATAACTATTGAAAAAAATATTGAGGATGTTAAAGAACTGAAAAACAAGGTGGTTAGAAGCCAACAGTACGAAGAAGCAGCTAGGCTAAGAGATTCAGAAAGAAAATTGAATGAAGAACTTGACAACGCTAAAATAAAGTGGGAAGAAGAAAGCAAAACCCATAGACAAGAAGTAACCGATGAAGATGTAGCTGAAGTTGTAGCGATGATGACAGGAATACCAGTTCAAAAAGTTGCCGAAAAAGAAAGTGGGAAATTAATGAAAATGGTAGATTCCATGAACGGAACTGTTATTGGACAAAACGAAGCCATTACTAAAGTGGTAAAAGCTATTCAAAGAAATAGAGCTGGATTAAAAGATCCAAATAAGCCTGTAGGTTCTTTTATATTTCTTGGTCCTACTGGTGTAGGTAAAACACAATTATGTAAAGTTTTAGCGAAATATTTATTTAACAGTGAAGAAGCACTAATTAGAATAGATATGAGCGAATACATGGAGAAATTTGCAGTATCTAGATTAATAGGAGCTCCTCCAGGATACGTAGGATATGAAGAAGGTGGGCAACTAACAGAAAAAGTTAGAAGAAAACCCTACTCTATAATTTTACTTGACGAAATTGAAAAAGCACATCCTGATGTTTTTAACTTATTGCTTCAAGTCCTTGATGATGGTAAGATGACAGACAGTTTAGGAAGAAATATAGATTTTAAAAATACTATAATCATTATGACTTCTAATATTGGTGCTAGACAACTTCAAGATTTCGGAACTGGAGTTGGATTTGGCACTAAAACAAGAACTGAAAACGATCAAGAAAACATTAAAGGAGTTATTCAAAGTGCGCTAAAAAAAGCATTTGCTCCAGAATTTCTTAACAGAATTGACGATGTAGTTATATTTAATTCTTTAGATAAAAGGGACATTCTAAAAATCATAGATATAGAACTGGAAAAATTATTTAAACGAATAAACTCTCTTGGGTACAAAGTCGAATTAACTAAAAATGCTAAGGAATATGTTGCTGAAAAAGGATTTGATGAGAAGTATGGTGCAAGACCACTAAACAGAGCTATTCAAAAATATATTGAAGATCCTTTAGCAGAAGAAATTATCCAAAAAAAGGTGAAAGAGGGAGATTTAATTAAGATTAATTTCGATAAAAAGAAACAAGAAATTATTGTTATTCTCGAGGATGTTAAAAATAAATCAAAATCTAAAAAAAATTAATCTTCTAGATTTTGGTCCCAAATTCCATCTAAATCGTCTGATTCTATTCCTAATTCTTCTTCAATTTCCCACTGTGTTTTCTTTCTCAAAAAAGTAGCATTTTCTTTTTTATAGTATCTAGATAACAACACCCCTACAGTTGCTCCAGAAAGATGGCTTTCATAGCTTATTTTCCAATCGTAGGGAAATATTCCCCAAAGCATACTTCCATATATAAATACTACTAGTAATGCAACTGTGAGTAATCTTGAATCTTGTCTAAAAACACCACTAAAAAATAAAAAAAATAATTGGCTATAAATTACTCCACTAATACCAATATGAAATGAACTTCTGCCAAAAATCCAAACACTCAACCCGGTTACAATCCATGAAAAAAACAAAACTCTCCAAGCAATAGGACGGTAAAAATAAAACATAGCCCAAGTAAGTATTAAAAATGGAACGGAGTTATTAATTAAATGATTATTATCAGATGAAGAGTGAACCAATGGACCAAATACTATTCCCCATAATCCATCTAAGGTTCTTGGGAAAACGCCAAGTTTATATAGATTAAGATGCAAATGTATATTTACAAAATGAACCAACCACAAAAAAAGTAAAAAGAATAAAATCCAATAGTGTTTTAAAAAGACATTGTAAAAATCTTTCATCTATTTTATTTCTCTCTCTTTTTTCAAATGTTGGTAAGCTTCTTGAATTTTTTGAAATTTCTTCTTAGCCGCTATCTGCTGTTCTTCTCCAAGTTGATTGAACTTATCTGGATGGTGTTTTACTGCCATTTTACGATAGGCCTTTTTAATTTCATCATTAGCTAGCTGATTCGTCAATACCCAAAGTTTTGTAAGAACTAGAAACATCCTTATAAAATAGAGATTTAATTTGTTCAAATTCTATTTTTGAAATTCTAAAATAAGAGGCGATTTTTTGAATTACTTTCATTTCAGAGTCCGACACATTACCATCGGCCTGTGCAATTCCAAAAAGGTATTGAATAAGTAGAGACCTTTGTCTTAAAGGCATACTATTGTTTATTGTATTACATATTTCAATAAGTACAAAATTCTTCTTTAATATGTCCTTAAAATCACTGATGTATTTTGCAGAGAGTTGGGGGGAAAATTGCTGTCTGAAAAAATCTCTAACATAATCTAATTCAGATTTTAAAATTTTTCCATCTGCCTTCATTACTGCTCCAGAAAGAACAAGAAGAGCTGTAGCAAAGTCATTCTGTGTTATTCTAGTCGAATAATAACTGGCATCATTCGAATAGGAACTTCCTTCTAAAGTTATAAGAACTAGAAGATCTAGAATTATTGGAGGTAAACTTATCAAACTAGAACCAATAAAATAGCCTAGGAAAGCACCAAATAAACTTCTGGTTGCAAAAAAACCAAGTGCTGCGCCTACTAAACCTCCAATTCCTATTAACACCTTAAATCAATTCAAAACTTCTTTCTACAAAATCACTTAAATCCTTACCTTTTAACATGCCATGAGACAAGAGAGCTAAATCTAAAGCTTGTTTGGCTAGAATTTTTTGATTTTTTCCTTTGGCAGTTATTACTTTGGAAACTAATGGATGATTAGTATTTACTACAAGATTATACATTTCTGGCATTACTCCCATCATATTCATTCCTCCTCCACCAGCGGCTTGTTGCTCTTTCATTCTTCTCATAAATTCGCTTTGGGTAATTAAAACTGGTTTTTCAGTTTCGCTTAAACTTTCCACTTGAACAGTATATTTCTCTTTTTCAACTATTTCTTCAAAAATTGGCTTAAGTGATTCTTCCTGTTCTTTGGTTAATTTTGATGGAATATTCTCTTCTTTAGAAATAATATTATCGATGTATCTGCATCAACTCTAGCAAATGAAGCACCTAAATCTTGTTCTGTTTTTGAAATATAATGGGAAGCAAGGGTCCATCCATAATTAGCACATCGTAACCTTTTTTATGAGCAGACTCAATAAGTGAATGGTGTTCTTCTTTGTCGTGGGAATAAAGAAATACCAACTTATCGTTTTTATCCGTTTGTGCAGCTTTAACTTTTTCTTTGTACTCTTCCAAAGTAAAATACTCATCTTTTGCATTCTTTAACAAACTAAATGGCTTTGCTTTTTCATGAAATTTTTCGTCTGTTAGAATTCCATATTGAATAAAGACATTAATATCGTCCCATTTACTTTCAAAATCTTTTCTATCCTTTTTGAACATACCGGACAACTTATCTGCAACCTTTTTAGTTATGTGGTTAGAGATTTTTCTGACATTACTATCACTTTGCAAATAAGATCTTGAAACATTCAAAGGAATGTCTGGTGAATCAATTACACCATGTAAAAGTGTTAAAAACTCTGGAACAATATTTTCTACAGAATCTGTTATAAAAACTTGATTGCTGTATAGCTGAATCTTATTTTTCTGTAATTCAATTTGATTTTTAAGTTTTGGAAAATAAAGTATACCAGTTAAGTTAAATGGGTAATCTACATTTAAATGGATATGAAAAAGAGGTTCTTCAGTGAATGGATATAATTCACTATAAAAGGATTTGTAATCATCTAACTCTAAATCAGCCGGCTTTTTTATCCATGCAGGAGATGGGTTGTTAATAATATTTGGAACATCAATACTAATTTTTTCTACATTTCCATCTTTGTCTTTCTTTCCTTTAGGATCATCAATAGATTCTGTTTTGGTTCCAAACTCTATATCAACAGGTAAAAATTTACAATACTTGTTTAAAATTCCTGAAATTCTATTTTCTTCTAAAAACTCTTTTGAATCTTTATCAATATGAAGAATAATGTCTGTTCCTCTGTCTTTCTTTTTAATTTCTTTTAATTCAAAAGTTGGAGTCTCCATTAGATTCCCACTGAACAGCTTTGGAGCCATTTTTATGGGAGAGTGTTTGAATTTGAACTTTCTAGAAACCATAAACGAAGAATAAAAACCAAGTCCAAAATGACCAATTATAGATTTGGGATCCTTTGTCTTTATATTCTTCTAAAAATTCTTCTGCACCAGAAAAAGCAACTTCGTTAATATATTTATTAACTTCTCTTGAGTCATTCCTATTCCATTATCTCTAATAGTGAGTGTTTTTTTCTTTGAATCTAAAATAACTTCAACTTTTAAATTTTTCACCTCCTTTTTGTACTCTCCAGCATTGGATAAAGTCATTAGTTTTTGTGAAGCATCTACTGCATTAGAGACTAATTCTCTTAAAAATATTTCAGTATCTGAGTAAAGAAATTTTTTGATTATTGGAAAAATATTTTCGCTTTGTACGTTTATGGATCCTTTTTGCATTTTATTATAATTTTTTTAATAACACTTCAAACTATATGCCAATTGGCTAATTCTGCAAATCTATGACATAATGTCCTAATCAATAGTATCTAATTTAAGCTTATTGTAAAATTGTCATCGGAAATAGCCCTTTAGACCAACATTGATATGTTTAAAAAGAACTAGTACATAAATAAAAAGATAACAACTTAATTAATAAAGTTGTATTGTGAAAAATTTAATAGTATTTAATAACAGGTACTTTTTGTCCACTGTCATGTTGATTTTTGTTCTTTTAATAATTGATGATACTACGCTTTATAAGTTATACAAAATGAAACAAGAACTTCACTCCCTTGAGCTTGAGAATATTAAAAAACAAAAAGAGATAATACAAATTAAAGAAAAAACAATGCAGTTAACAACCAATAAATTTGCTTTAGAAAAATTTGCAAGAGAACATTATTTAATGAAAAAAAATGATGAAGTGATTTACGTATTTGATGGCCTTTGAAACTCCTGAGACTTTAAATAATCTTGTAAAATAATAACAGCAGCTATTTTATCAAGGGTTTCCTTATTTCTTCTTTTCATTTTTTTTATTCCAGAAACTAACACCGTTTGCATGGCTATTTTCGAAGTAAACCTCTCATCGTGAAATTTAATTTCTATTTCTGGAAAAGATTTTGTTATTCTTTGAGAAAAATTCTGAGTCATATCACTTGAATGGGTTTTCCCACCACTTAGTGATTTTGGTTCCCCAATTACTATTTTAACCACCTTATTTTTGAGTAAATGATTTTCAATAAAAATAAGTAACTCATGTGTTTTTACTGTCTTTAAAGCATGAGCAATAAATAATGGACTTTCTGCATATGCAATACCAGTTCTTTTTAATCCGTAATCCAAAGCCAAAATTTGATTCATTACTCAAATATAATCCTATAAAACAAAACCGTTTAAATTAATTGTGATATTTGCATATATGGATTTAGAGAATATAATCAATGAAGCATGGTCAAATAGGGATTTATTAAAAAATGAACTAACTGTAAATGCTATAGAAAAAGTAATTACCAAATTAGATGCTGGTAAACTAAGAGTTGCTGAAAAGATTAATAATAAATGGGAGACACACCAGTGGATAAAAAAAGCTGTTGTCTTGTATTTTCCAATCCGAAAAATGGAAACAATAGAAGTTGGTCCTTTAGAGTTTCACGATAAAATGAAATTAAAAAGTAATTATGCTTCTAAAGGAGTTAGAGTTGTTCCTCACGCTATTGCTAGATTTGGATCCTATCTAGCTAAAAACGTTATTATGATGCCATCCTATGTTAATATTGGAGCATATGTAGATTCAGGAACTATGGTGGATACATGGGCAACCGTTGGATCATGTGCTCAAATAGGAAAAAATGTTCATCTTAAGCGGTGGTGTTGGAATTGGAGGTGTTTTAGAGCCATTGCAAGCATCACCAGTAATTATTGAGGACAATGCCTTTATTGGATCTAGGTGTATAATTGTGGAAGGTGCTAGAGTTGGAAAAGAAGCAGTTTTGGGTGCAAATGTTGTTATTACAAAGTCTACAAAAGTAATTGATGTCACCCAATCTGAGCCTGTAGAATATAGAGGAGAAGTCCCAGAAAGAAAAGTTGTTATTCCAGGTTCCTACAGTAAAAAATTCAATAGTGGAGATTACCATGTGCCCTGTGCATTGATTATTGGAGAACGTAAAGAAAGTACAGATCTCAAAACATCTCTTAATGAAGTATTAAGAGAATTTGAAGTCACTGTTTGATTATTTTTAATTATTTAAAATAAATTTACGAAATGAAAATAGGTTTTGATGCCAAAAGAGCATATCAAAATTTTACTGGACTAGGCAATTACAGTAGAGACTTAATTGAGCACTTAATCAAAGAATATTCAGATAATGAATACTTCCTATTTGCACCAAAGGATTCTGAAAATTCCAGATTAGATTTCTTAAGTGATTACGACAATACTTATTCGGTATTTCCTCATAATAAACTAAATAAAACTTTTAAAGGATTATGGCGAACTATAAACATGGAAAAATCTATTATTAAAAATGATGTAGATATATTCCACGGTTTAAGCAATGAGATTCCAAGAGTTAAGAATAAGAAAATTCCATATGTAGTTACCATTCATGATTTAATTTTTAAAAGGTTTCCTAGAAATTACAGAAGTATTGACAGAAAGATATATAACATTAAATATAAGTATGCAATAAAGCATGCAGATTTAACAATTGCCATCAGTGAACAAACAAAACAAGATATAGTAGAATTTTACAAAATAAAACCTAAGAGCGTATAAAGGTTGTATATCAAACCTGCCACGAAAATTTCAGAAAAGAATATTCCCGAGAAGACATAGATTTTACAAAGAAAAAATTTAATCTTCCCAATGACTTTATATCTGAATGTAGGAACCATAGAGACTAGAAAAAATTTAATATCCATTATAAACGCCATGAGTGTTATGAAAATGGATGTTCCTTTAGTGGTGGTTGGAAAAAAAACACAATATATTGAATTTTCTAAAAATCCAAATGAAAAAAATGAATTTTGACAGTAAAAAAATTATTTTTTTAGAGGATGTTTCAATTGATGAATTACCAATAATTTACTCGCTGTCATCCTTATTTCTTTACCCGTCTCTTTTCGAGGGTTTTGGAATTCCTATTCTTGAAGCACTTAACTGTAAAACTCCAGTTATCAGTAGTAAAGGAAGTTGTTTTCAAGAGGCCGGTGGAGATTTCAGTAAATATATTGATTCAGAAAACAAGGAAGAATTTGCATTTCAAATTGAAGAATGTCTTACCAATACTAAACTAAGAGAATCTATGATTATAGAGGGCCTAAAACATGCAGAAAACTTCCAACCAAATAAAATTTCAAAACAAGCTTATTGATGTCTACGAAAGTTTGGTCTAATAATTATAGTTCTTTAAAAATTGATTCCGCTCTTGACGTTCTTAATAAAGGGGGAATCATTCTATATCCTACAGAGACTATTTGGGCCATTGGATGTAAATCAATACTTAAAGATAGTGTTAAGAAATTTACGATATAAAAAAGAGACCATACAATATGCCATTAATTAATCTAATTGATGACATAAATAACATTCCAAAATATGTAGAAAACTTAAATATTAAGGACTTTGATTTAATAAATAAAAACAACTCCCCTCCTACTGTTATATACCCAAATTGCAAGAGTAAATACAAATTTCTAGCCAATGATTTAAAGGAGATTTCCTTTAGATTAACACCAATAAATGAGTTAAAAGAAATTATAAATAAACTTAGATTCTCCAATTATTTCAAGTTCTGCAAACATTAGTGGAGAAAATTTCCTGAAAGTTTAGATAATATTTCTCAGTCAATTATAAATTCTGTAGATCTAATTCTTAATTTTGAAGTAAAATCTTCTGGAACACCATCTGAAGTAATAAAAATCAATAAAGGTAAAATTGAATATCTCAGAAAATAAATACAATAATCTTTTAGGATCAGAAAAAATCTTTAAAACTATTTCAAATGTTGCTGGACAAATTGAACAAAAAGCATATGTTATTGGAGGCTATGTAAGAGATCAAATTCTTAATAGAACCACCAAAGATATTGACATAGTTACTCTTGGTAGTGGAATTGAGCTTGCAAAGAAAACAGCTGAAGTTTTAAATTGTTCAACTGTTAAAGTTTTTAAGAATTTTGGAACAGCCATGATTAATGTTGGTGAAATTGAGGTTCAATTTGTTGGCGCCAGAAAAGAAAGCTACAGAAAAAATTCTAGAAATCCAGTAGTTGAAGATGGAACTATAGAAGAAGATCAAAACAGAAGAGATTTCACCATTAATGCATTGGCTATATCACTAAATAAAAAGGATTATGGTGCCTTGATTCAACTTATACAATTAAAGATCTAAAAGAAAAGAGGTTAAAAACACCATTAAACCCAAATATCACATTTTCAGATGATCCCTTAAGAATGATGAGAGCAATTAGATTTTCTTCTCAACTAGATTTTGAAATTGAAGATCAAACCTTAGCAGCCATTAAAAAAAAATATAGATCGAATAAAAATTGTTGCACAAGAAAGAATAACAGAAGAATTAAATAAAATAATACTTAGCAATCAACCTTCAAAGGGGTTTAAGCTTTTAGAAGAAACTGGATTGCTAAAATTAATTTTTCCTGAACTTCAGTTATTAAAAGGTGTGGAAATAAAAGATGGAAAAAGCCATAAAGATAATTTTTACCATACATTAAAAGTTCTTGACAATATCCTGCCTCATAGTAAAGGGAAATTGTGGCTCAGATGGGCAGCTTTACTTCACGACATAGCAAAACCAAATACCAAAAGATTTAATGCCAAACAAGGCTGGACTTTTCATGGGCATGAAGACAAAGGAGCAAGAATGGTACCCAACATATTTAGAAAATTAAAACTTCCTTTAGACAATCCTATGAAGTATGTCCAAAAATTAGTTTTGTTGCATTTGAGGCCTATATCATTAACCAATAAAAGTATAACAGACTCAGCCCTTAGAAGATTGTTGTTTGAAGCGGGAGACGATTTAGAAGATTTAATGACATTATGTCAATCGGATATTACTTCTAAAAATAAGGACAAAAAAATAAAATATATAAATAGGTTTGAGGATGTTAAAATAAAACTTAGAAATTTAGAAGACAGGGATAAAATAAAAAATTGGCAACCTCCCATTGATGGAAAAGAAATTATGAAGACTTTTAATATTAAACCTTGTAAGGAAGTTGGTATTCTTAAAGAATCTATAAAAAATGCTATTTTAGATGGAATAATTAAAAACAGCTACCAAGAAGCATACGACTATTTGCTTGTTAAGGCTAAAGAAATTGGAATAATTGAAAAATAACTCATTAGATATAAGAATAGTAGCAGATACTCAAGAGGATATATTTGCAGACTTGAGAATTCATAAAGAAAAGTAACTTTATGATAATTCATGATTTCTTAGTAGAAAATTTTCATCTTGACAAATTAGAAATGTCTTCTTTTTTCTACAGCAACAATGAATGGGACAAAGGAGAAGAAATCACCTTAATGAATATGAACATGGGGGAAGACGAAGTAGTTAAATTCATGGAATCTATCACTGTAAAAGAAGTATTCCAACAAAAGAAATTAAAATTCTTATATGTAAATGACTTTCTTAACATGAATATATTTTATGTAGAGATTTTAAAAGAAAGTGATTTAGAGAACGATAAATCCTTAGAACTCCTTCATAAATTGGGAGAATATGAAGCTAAAAAAAGTGATGATACACTTGATACGCAAGATGAAAATAAACTTTCCGAAATTGAAAATATTTTAAATGAACCTGTAACGATAATTTCGATGGTTTTGAAGAACTGGATCAGGATTTGTACTAAATCATAAAAGACCTTTGTTCTTTCTTAAAAACCATTCTGCAAATGGGAATATTAAGAGCAAAAGAAGCCATTTATAGTTAATTAGATCTTGCTGCTTTTGTTCAATATGATTCTTGATTTTTAAGTTATTATCTATCTTAAGATTATCCACTAAGTTTTTAATTTCTGAAAACTGATAACTTCCTCCATTTTGATTAAGTACTGCTAATTTTTTTGGATTGGCTACAGTATTTAACTTTTCAATATTTGAAGGGATAATTGAAAATTCACCTTCGGTTTTAAGAAGTTCATTTTCATTATTTAAGATTATTTCATAGCTGTAATCCCCGGTTGGTAATCCATTAAGTTTTAAATCATAAAAGTTATCTTTAGATATCAAATTTTTAAAATTTTCTTTTCCAGACGAATCTTTGTAAGAAAACACAATATCTGCACCAGATTCAAACTCCATTAATTCATTGTAGTACTCTGTATATATATAAAGATTTATTTTCGAAACTATTCTTTGGAACTATAGAATTTAATCTAGATTTTTTGTCTGTTTTCTTCAAGTATTGAATGATTTTTCTTATAAAATCTTTAAATATATTGGCATTGTTATTTAGTCTATATTCTGTGGCTTTCCATCTCCATATACCTTCGCCAATTATAACTCCATGTTTAATACTTCTGCTTTTGAAAAAATAAATTAATGGGTAAGGCATTTTTAAGTTATTTACAGACTGATAAAGTAAAATATTTGCACTAGAAACAAGATTATAATCTATCGAAAATGGGACAGAAAGAGGAGGGTATTCAGGTATTATACCCATTTCTCTCCAAACGCAAAAGACTTAAAATCTTCATTTAAATGCGCTCTTACTTCATTAGTTCCCTTAAATTTATTTTGTTTTAGTCCTAAAAGAATATTTTCAGTAGTACTGGAGCTGATTTCTGAACCAGAAATAATTAACGATGGAATCTCCAAAAATCTACTTTTCTCAACAACTTTCATTAAAATCTCACTACTGGTTGGCTTGTAAAAAATTAACAGATCGAAGTCGTTTATTTTTCCAGTAAAATCATCGATTTGGAAGGTAGTTACTTTTGATTTTAATTGGTCTTCTAATGCCCAATTAAGAGCGGCAATATCTGGATGTGAACCGGAGCTTAATATTAATATCTTTTGAGAATAGTCAATTACTTCAATGGAGGTTTTTTAGAATTATTCAACAAATTATTTTCAATTTTTTCGGAAATAATCACTACTTATATATTGCTTAATCCCCTTTTCATTTGCTTTGTCTATAAAAGTTATTTTATTTGATTCCTTTGTTAAAGGTTTTAAACTTTTTTTCTTGTACTATTTCTTTCCCAGAAAATAATTGAACCTTAATATTTTTAAAAGAATTATTTGCAGCCAAGGTCACTTCTATAGGAAAATCGTTTCCCAAAAGAGCATATTTATTATTATTGATAGATTTAATTTTTATATCGTCGTATTGTAAAGTATCTCCAAGTAGAATTGTATTTACAGAAATTGAAGGAGAAATAGATAAGTATGGTAAGTCTTTACCCATGTTTACAATCCCATCCGATGCAATTACTAAATCTGTTAAGTTAGTTCCATGGTATTTTATATTTATGAAACTATATAGTTGATCAAAATTGGTAGAATTATCTTCAAAGGAAAATTGTGTGTCTTTTAGGATCTTTTGCCCAAAAACACATGTTCTTAAATCATAAAACTTTCTTAATTCTTCTAATTGACTTTTGATTGAATCTTCATAAAAGTTTTCATAAAAAGTTGAATCTTCATTGGATAAAATACTTCTTGAATTGTCTTGAGCAAACAAAAGAATTGGTTTTTCTTCCACCAACTCTGATTTTATAATCTTAGGTCTTAAAAGAAAAATACTTAATAAAATAAAGGATATTAAGATTAAAACAAATAATATTAAAAGAGTTTTTGAGGATATATAATTCTGTTTTCTTTCTTTATTGTAGAGTAAGAAAGTTAAGGCAAATCCAATTGCAACAAAAATAAAAAACAGATAAATGGAGGAATCAAAGATAATTGTACTCAATAATAGTAAGTTAGGTTAACATGCCACCATCAACATTCAAAGTCTGACCAGTTACATAAGCACTTAGATCACTTGCCAAGAAAACACAAGCATTGGCAATATCTTCTGGTGAACCCCCTCTTTTAAGTGGAATTGAATTTCTCCAAACATCTATAGTTTTCTCATCTAACTTTGCGGTCATTTCAGTTTCAATAAAACCTGGAGCAACTACATTACTTCTAATATTTCTAGATCCTAGTTCGAGGGCAATTGATTTGGAAAATCCGATAATTCCAGCTTTTGAAGCAGCATAATTTGATTGACCAGCATTTCCTTTTACTCCAACAACTGAACTCATATTAATAATGGACCCTTTTCGTTGTTTGAGCATTGTTCTTTGTACAGCTTTGGTCATATTAAAAACAGACTTTAGATTCACTTCGATAACTTTATCAAAATCTTCTTCACCCATTCGCATCAATAAATTGTCCTTAGTAATTCCAGCATTATTTACTAAAATATCAATAGAACCAAAATCTGTTAAGATATTTTCAACCAAATCTTGTGATTCTTTATGGTCAGCAGCATTACTTTGATAACTTTTTACTTTTACTCCACAATTACTTAACTCTTTTTCTAAAGAATTAGCAGATTCCACAGATGAACTATATGTAAAAGCAACATTTGCACCATGTTGAGCAAAAACCATAGCTATTCCTTTGCCAATCCCTCTGCTTCCACCAGTTATAATTGCAGTTTTACCTTCTAATAATTTCATTTTTTTAATTCAGTTTATCCAAATATACACAATCTAATTTCTCACAAATAAGGTATTTTAAGATTTATATTTTTTTTATTCTTATTGCGAAAATCATATTTTTTTCTCTTTAGAATCTACTCTTTTAAAATCATAAATTTAATATGCAACTTTTTTAATTGTTTAATAGTGTTATTTTTGTAGAAATTCTAAAAATCTTAATGCCAAATAATACTACTATTAATAGTGTAGATTTAAACAAAGAGCAATTTATTAGTCAAGTCCTAAATGACTATCGTATAATTTGTATGAGTAGAGAGGCGTCTTTTTTAGGAAGAAAAGAAGTTCTTACAGGAAAGGCAAAATTTGGAATTTTTGGAGATGGAAAAGAATTAGCTCAAATTGCTCATGTCCAAATTCTTTAAAAAAGGAGATTTTAGATCTGGTTATTACAGAGACCAAACATTTATGATGGCAATTGGGGAGCTTAGTGTCCAAGAATTTTTTGCTGGGCTCTATGCACATACAGATTTAGAAAAAGAACCTAATTCAGCTGGTAGACAAATGGGTGGACATTTTTCTACAAAATCAGTTGATAAAGATGGGAATTGGCTTAATTTATTAGATAAAAAAAATACTGCTGCTGATATCTCTTGTACTGGTGCACAAATGCCTCGTCTAGTTGGATTAGGATTAGCTTCTAAGATTTACAGACAAAATAAAGAATTAAAGGATTTTAAGAAATTTTCAAATAATGGAAATGAAGTTGCCTTCGGTACTATAGGAGATGCTAGTACCTCAGAAGGTGTCTTCTGGGAATCTATGAATGCAGCATGTGTCTTAGAAATTCCTTTGGTAATGTCTGTTTGGGACGACGGATATGGAATATCGGTAGAAAAAAAATACCAAACTACTAAAGAAAGTATTTCTACTGCTTTATCTGGTTTTGAAATTAAGGACCAATCCAACGGTTTGAAAATTTACAAATGCAATGGATGGAATTATGCTGAACTATACAGCATGTTAAAAGAAGCTGTTAATTTTTCAAGAGAACATCATAAGCCATCTTTAGTACATGTGGAAGAAATCACGCAGCCACAAGGACATTCGACATCCGGATCACATGAAAGATATAAGTCTAGTGAAAGATTAGCCTGGGAAAAAGAATACGACTGTATTGTTCAATTTAAAAAATGGATTCTTAGTAATAAAAATGCAACTGGAAAGCCAATATGCACCTTAGAAGATTTAGAAATCATAGAAATAGATAGTAAAAATGAAGTAAAAAAACTATCTAAGTTAGCTTGGACAGAGTTCTTAAATCCAATTAAAGAAAGCTTGAATGAATGTACTTTACATCTAAAAAATATTGCTAGTAAAAGTTCTAAAAAATCTGAAATACTTCAAATAGTAAATGACTTAGAAAAAATTAGAGAACCTATCAAGAAAGATGTTTTTTCAAGTTTCAGAAAAACAATGTTAATTACTAGAGGAGAAAATTCCGATGAGAAATTAGCTGCAATGAACTGGTTTAAAACTCAAAAAGATTCAGAATTCGACAATTATAATTCTAATTTATACACTAGAAACCAATCTATCCTGCTTTAAAGGTTAAACCCTCTCAGGCAATATTTTCTAGATCAACAAAGTAGATGGAAGAGTGATTTTAAAAAATAATTTTCAAAAACTTTTTAGCCAATTTCCAGAACTTTTAACTTTTGGAGAAGACACCGGAATTATTGGTGGAGTTAACCAAGTAATGGAGGGAATGCAGGAGAAATTTGGTGAGCTTAGAGTTTTTGACACTGGAATAAGAGAAACCACAATCATTGGTCAAGGAATAGGAATGGCTTTAAGAGGACTCAGACCAATTGCTGAAATACAATATCTAGATTATCTACTTTATTGTATTCAAATTATGAGTGATGATTTAGCAACTTTGGCCTACAGAACAAAAGGGACCCAAAAGTGTCCTCTAATTGTTAGAACAAGAGGCCACAGACTTGAAGGAATATGGCATGCGGGTTCTCCGCTAGGAGGAATTATTAATTTATTAAGAGGAATCATAGTTTGTGTCCCTAGAAACATGGTAAAAGCTGCTGGATTTTACAATACATTAATTAAATCAGATGATCCAGCATTGGTTATTGAATGTTTGAATGCTTACAGGATAAAAGAAAATGAGCCAGAAAACTACGGAGAGTTTACAACTCCAATTGGAATTCCTGAAATTGTTTCAGAAGGAAAAGATATTACAGTAGTAAGTTATGGTTCCACTTTTAATATTTGTCAACAAGCTGTAAAAGAATTAAATAATTACTAATATATCATGTGAACTAATTGATGTACAAACTCTTATTCCTTTTGATGTGAATCATTTGATTAGCAAGTCTTTAGAGAAAACAAATAAGATTATTTTTATTGATGAAGATGTTCCTGGTGGAGCAACTGCTTTTATGTTAGACCAAGTTATTAATAAACAAAGGGGGTATTTCCATTTAGATTCTCAACCAGTAACATTATCTGCAAAAGACCATAGACCAGCTTATGGAACTGATGGTGATTATTTCTCAAAACCGAGTTTAAATGACATTACAGAAGCCATATACAACATAATGCATGAGAGCAATCCTAAGTTGTATCCAAGTATTTTCTAAGGGTTATGTAAAAAAGTTGTATTTTTTTTCGTATTATTAGTAACTTACCTTTATGCTCATAACCAAGAGATAGGATTTAAAGATATAGATAGCTGGATAGAGTATAATCCTGGAGAACTTGTTCCTATTCGTATCGAATTCAAGAATAATATTGATTGTTTCAAGCTAAATCAGCAATTTAAAGACCAACAAACACCAGTTAATCAACGTCCAAAAATTGTCAATAAGCTTTTAAAAGAGCAAGCTGTTAAGTCCCAAGAATTTGTATTAGATTTCTTAGAAAAACAATCTCCATCTAATATCTATTATCATTCATTTTGGATTGTAAACATTATTGTTGCTCAATTAGATGCTCCAACAATTGAAAAATTAGTTACAATTTTCTAATATTTCATCAATTAAAATTGAAAATAACCAATTTATCGCCCATGACGATTTTAAGGTGTCAGTGGATAATAATAATACCCCAAATGGAGTTGAAAATGGCTTAGTAGCAATAAACGCACCTGCCATGTGGGCGCTTGGCTATACTGGAAGAGGAAGATTAGCTTATAATTATGATACAGGAGTTTGGCCGAATCACCCAGCATTTAGCAACAGATTTATCGGGGATAGGTTTCCAATGCAACAAAGTTGGATTGGTTATTTTAATACATTTCCTAACGGTTCTATTCAAAATCATGGTACCCATACTTTGGGGACTATTGCAGGACTAGTAGAATCTACTAACGACACCATAGGAGTTGCTTTTGGTTCTTATTGGATTGCAAATGATTTTGTTACATCCACCGTACAAGCACTCCCTCCTATTGTTAATATGATAGAGGCCTTTCAATGGGCATTGAATCCAGATAATGACACTTCTACAACTGAGGACATTCCAGATGTGATAAATAATAGTTGGCGATGGTATGATGGAAATGACACCATTCAATGTCAAGGTTTTGTTGTAAATCTGATGAATGCTATTGAAGCGGCTGGAATTGCAAATGTTTTTTCTGGAGGTAATTCTGGTCCAAATAATTCAAGTATAAATTCTCCACAAAGAATAAACACTTCTGAAGTTAATACATTCTGTGTTGGTAGTGTTAATGGGAATTTATCTTTTCCTCATCCAATATCAAATTTTTCTACAAGAGGACCTTCTCAGTGTTCTGCTTCTGGATCATTAGCTATTCATCCTGAAGTTGTA
>CAJJCR010000003.1 GCA_905182745.1 Bacteroidetes bacterium MED-G20
CTTGTTGATATTTACGATGAAACTGATGAGACAGTCGGAATAGCTACTATTTTAACAATGGTGAAAAAAATAAATAAAACCAAATGAGGAGTTTAAAAGTTTTCAATTTTGTTGTTGTATTTCTTTTTAGTGGATTATTGCTACATGGCCAACAAGTTGTAACAAGAGCTTCTACTAAAATAGAGCTTATTAAGCGACGAATTAAGAAATCTAAAAACGATACTGCTAAAATAAAATTATTGCAACAATGGAGTGATTTAGTATTTATTACCGATCCACAAAAAGATTTAGAACTACAAGAAGAAGTAATTAATATCTGTTCAGAACATTTAAAAAAAGAAAAAATTCCATATCTACAGCAGTGGTTCAAGGAGCAAGAGTCTATGGCTTTAGATAAAACTGCAACTTCCTATTATTACGATGGTAAAGATAAAAAGGCATTAAAGTTTTATACAGCAAGTTGTAAAATTTTAGAAGACTTAGAGGATGACCACTTGCTCTCCATAGACAACATATATTTACTTTCTAATACTTGTAATAAAATTGCGAGAATGTACGAGGGAAATGGAGAATTTCAAGATGCATTGCGTTATTATCAAAAATCCATGAAATTAGATGGTGATGTCCAAGCTCAAAGAAATAAACAACAGTCTCTTCAGCACCTAAGCGACAGCATATTATTGGTCAGTACAGAAATTATGCACGATAAAGAAATTAGTTATCAAAAAGAAGTTACCAAGCAATCAGAAAAGAATTTATTTTATATCTCCTGCAGTCTTTTTGTGTTCTTGATTCTCTTTGTATTGGTTCTACGTTCTTGGAAAAAAACAAAATCACAAAATAAAATCATAGAAAATCAAAAAACAGATATAGAAAATCAAAAAGAAAATCTTGAAGAGTCACATAAAGAAATTACAGATAGTATTAATTATGCAAAGAATATCCAGGATGCTTTAATGACCTCTAAGAGTTATATGGACGAAATATTGCCTGAAAATTTTGTTTTTTATTTACCAAAGGATGTAGTCTCTGGCGATTATTACTGGGCTTATAAAAATTCTAAGGAAGATATTTTTTTCTGTGTAGCTGATTGCACGGGTCATGGTGTCCCTGGAGCTTTTATGAGCATGATAGGAACATCTTTACTCAACGAAAACATTATTGAAAATAAATTGGAAAACCCTGCTGAAATTTTGGGAAATATGCGAATTAAAATAATTGAATCTTTAAATGACAATGCTTCTAATACAAATAACAAAGATGGAATGGACATGTCTCTTTGTAAGATAAATTTTAAGAAAAAAACTCTAGAATTTGCTGGTGCAAATAATCCTCTAATACATATTTCAAATGATGAATTAGAAAATATTAAAGGAAATAGTCAACCTGTGGGCTTATCTGTAATTGACAATAAACCTTTTACCAATCACCAAATAAAATTAAAAAAAGGGGACATGATTTATATTTATTCTGATGGGTATCAAGATCAATTTGGTGGGCCAAAAGGGAAAAAATATATGGTCAAAAAGTATAGAACTTTCTTAAAAGAACTAAGCAAATTACCAATTGAAGAACAAGGAATAAAAATTCAGGAAGAGTTTCATTCTTGGAAAGGCAACCACGATCAAGTAGACGATATTTGTGTGATGGGATTAAGAGTTTAAAATAGACTTACTTTTAATATGTACTAAGCTTCTAATTTCTAAGTAATTAATGAATATTTTATTCAATTTATAGCTCCTTTGGAAACAGAAATACAAAATATAGTTTATTTGGAATTGGAATATTGAATGGAGCTAGTATTAACTTTAATTACAACAATTTTAATTTCGGAATTCAATTAGATTATGTGAAGACATTTACAGACTATTTGGATAATATAAGCACTGTTTTTATGGACCCAGCCAGCCAAAGCGAACAAACTGAGAACTATGCCAACCAATCAAGCCTAGGAGATATTCCATCCGATAAAGAAATTTATTTTCAAGCTGGAAATATTAGAGGAAATCCAGAAAATAGGGACAGTTATATAAATATTGGAATTAGAGTCAGTAGAGATCTTTAGACAAAAAACGCATACTATTCAAATAGGAAACCTTATAGAAAAAATTCAAGAAAATACTCTCCTAAACAATTTAAAGTCCCTAAAGCAAGAATAGTTAGAGTTAGGTTTTAACCATTCAAAGCAACCACTTCATTAATTTCAGGGATATGAGATTTTAATAAATTCTCCACTCCTCCTTTTAAAGTTGCTGTGCTAGATGGACAACCGCTACAAGAACCCTTTAGCACAACCGTTACTTGTCCGCTATCTTCATTATAGGACTGAAAATGAATTGCGCCTCCATCCTGCTCTACAGCTGGTTGAATATATTCATTAATTAAATCCACTATTTTCTGATCCATTTCAGTATTAATTACTGGTGAAATATTGGTAGTTTTTGTCTCGGATTCTGAAACAACCTCAATTTTAGACTGCTCTGGGATCTTCTGAACAGCATCTTCATTTTCCATCAACCACTCTCTTATAAAATCTCTCATTTCCAAACTAACGTCACTCCACTCTATCATATCGTTCTTAGTAACTGTTACAAAGTTTTGAGCAATAAAAATTTTGGTTACAAATGGAAAATTAAACAAAGCCTCGGCAAGAGTAGAATATCCTTTTGAATCAGATGGAGAGAGAAACTCTACAATTTCTCCCGAACTAATAAGCATGTGGTCAGCAACAAACTTCATAGTCTTGGGATTAGGTGTCATTTCTGCATAAATAGTAACTGGTCTGCTCATTTTTTATAATTTACAACTAAATTAACCAATCCTAATCGATATGAAACCACTCATTAAAGAAATTAATGGTAAAAATCCACAATTTGGAGAAGATTGTTATCTGTCTGAAAATACTACCATTATTGGAGATGTCATTTGTGGAGACCGTTGCAGTTTTTGGTTTAACTCTGTTACAAGAGGCGATGTTCACTTTATAAAAATGGGAAATGAAGTAAACGTTCAAGACGGAGCAATTATTCACTGCACCTATAAAAAGAGTCCAACTACCATTGGTAATCAAGTAACTATTGGCCACAATGCTATTGTTCATGGTTGTACTATTAAAGACCGCGTACTAATTGGAATGGGAGCTATTGTACTAGATAATTGTATTATTGAAAGTGATAGTATTATTGCAGCTGGAGCTGTAGTTACTATGGGAACCCATGTAAAATCTGGAGAAATATATGCTGGTGTTCCAGCAAAAAAAGTGAAAGAGGGGAACTTTAAAAAACAACTTTTAGACTTGGCCCATAAGTATGTAGAATACTCTAAGTGGTATAAAGATTAAACTATTTGAACTGTTTTAGAACTATAATTTGAATTGTAGAATAAATTCAAATGGTCGTCAAACTTGTCACTTTCTTCAGTGGTGAATATCTCTATATTTCCAGACTTGGATATTTGATCATCAATGATTGAATGTCTTTTAAAATACTCTATTAGCTTATCTGCAACCAAATCTCCTTGGTCAAATAATTTTACTTCTTTAGGTAAGAACTTCTCTATGGATTCTTTCAAAATTGGATAGTGTGTACACGCCAAAACTACTGTGTCTATTCTTGGTTCTTTTTCCAATAGCTCATCTATATACTTATTTATATAATATTGTCCTCCTTGCTCTAAAAAAGTATTGTTCTCCACTAGTGGAACCCACATAGGACAGCTTTGTTGAACTACTTGAACATTGGGAAACAATTTAGATATTTCAATAGGATAACTATTAGAAACTATTGTTCCTGCAGTACCCATAATTCCAACGTAACCAGATTTAGTGAAATGCCCAACTTCTTCAGTAGTTGGTCTAATAACTCCCAATACTTTTTTATTGGGATATTTATTTGGTAAAATATTTTTCTGAATATTTCTAAGTGCTTTTGCAGAAGAAGTATTACAAGCTAAAATAACAATTGGACAATTTTGGTTAAATAAATACTCAACTGCTTCGAGTGTATACTGATTAATTACTTCGAAAGATCTTGCCCCATATGGAGCTCTTGCATTATCACCTAAATAAATACAGTCGTAACTAGGAAGTAGATTTTGTATGGATTTAAGAACTGTTAAACCACCATAACCAGAGTCAAATATACCAATTGGGCCTTTCATTAAAATTAAAAAAAAAGACTCTTAAAAAGAGCCTTTAAAATTAGTTGGATGTAGATATACCAAGTTTCTTTCTAACCTTGTCGCTTATATCGTCTCCGCCAGCATGTAAAAGAGTAGTCAACTCAAATATATAAGAATAGCCATCTGTTTTAGCAAGTTCTTTAACAGCGTTATTTACTTTCATCATAATTGCTTGTAGGAGTTCCTGCTCTTTTTGTTGTAATTTTTGCTCTGCCTCATAAGCTTTCTTCTCATAGTTCTGCTGTCTCTCCATTAAATCAGCTTCTTTTCTCTGTCTAGAATCTTGAGACATTTCACCTTTTTGTTGTTCATAAGCTTGAGCAAATTCCATGATTAATTTTTGATACATTTCAAGTTCTTTAGCTAAATCATTTTTATAACTTTCTAACTCTTGTCTTGCAGATTCATAATCAGGCATTTCCTGAACAATTGCCTGAGAATTAACATGACCCAATTTTTGAGCATTGACATTGAAAGATGAAGAAATTAGTAGCGCTATTAGAATAGATTTAATTGTGTTTTTCATTTTTACTTTTTTAGTTTTCTGATTATTGCATCGCTTTTATCATACTTTGGATCTGCGTACAATATATTCGAGTTTTTACTTTTATCCAAAACATATGCGTAATTATTGTCTTTAGCTAATGACTGGATCGCCTTAAATACTTTTCTTTGAATGGGTTGGATTAATTCTTTTCTTTTTCTAAAAAGATCTCCTCCTACGCCAAATTTTTTGGTTTGAAATTTTCTTAATTCATCGTGAAGAGTAGTTATCTCTAACTCTTTTTCTATTCGAGTGTCTTCTGGGAGCAAAAGTTCGTTCTTTTTTAGTTCGTTACTTTTTTGCTCTATAATTATCATTTTTTGATCTAGCTCTTTTTGCCACTGTGCAGCCAAGTCGTCAATTTGTTTCTGTGCTTTTTGATAACCTTCCATTTGCTCTAAAATATATTCGGAATCTACAAAAGCAAATTTTTGTCCATTACTTTTTAGGACAAATAAAATAACCATTAGAAATAATACGATAGATCTTAAAAACATATTTTATAATTCTCCAATATTCATGCCAATTGTAAAATGGAATTGCCCTCGATAGCCCTTTGCTTGAATTTGAGAGTTGTGATTTACTTCCCCTTGTGCTCCAGGATCTAATGGATCAAAACCAAATCCGTAATCAAGACCCAATAACCCAAACATAGGCAAGAATATTCTTACCCCAAAACCTGCAGATCTTTTGACTTGGAATGGATTGTACTTTTTATAATCGTTCCAAGAATTACCCCCTTCAAGAAAACTTAGAAGATAAACAGTTGCAGATGGATTTAAACTTACAGGATACCTAAGTTCTAAAGTATATTTACTTATCAATCTATCTCCAGTATTGGAAGAAATAGTTTGTTCGTCGTATCCTCTGAGTGCAATAATTTCTCTACCATCTAAACTAAATCCCGAAAGACCACTTCCTCCCAAATAAAATCTTTCGAAAGGTGGTGCTCCCAAATCTTTATTCCAGCCGTTAAGCAAACCAAAACCTAATCTAGCATTAACTACTAATTTCTTATTTTTTGAGATAGGAGTAAACCAAGAAGAAGTGAATTTGAACTTATTATATTGTAAGAATTTATATTTTTCTTGGACAGTAAGGGTACTATGGTCTTCTATATTATTAATTCTGGAGTAGGGATAAACGCTAGATTTTAGCGACAAGGTAATGGAAGAACCACTTCTTGGATACAATGGCTGATCGATACTATTTCTAGATATTCTCCACTGAACATACGGATTATTTACATAGCCATTTGCAAAACTAAATATACTTCCAAAATTATTTAACTTGTAATGTTGGTAACCTGCTTCATAATAAACACTAAAATAATCATCAGGCCATTTTAACCTTTTTCCCAACCCCACTGAAACCCCAGTAATTTTAATAAATCTTCTAAATTCATTTTCTACATTGTTTCCTTCTGCATCCAAAGAATCAAATAGGAATTTTCTATCGTAAGACTGCATAGAATGAAAAGCAGAAATGGTAAACGAGTTTGGTTTCTTTCCTCCAAGCCAAGGTTCAGTAAAAGACATATTGTAACTCTGGAAAAAATAGCCACTAGACTGGGCACGAATGCTCAATCTTTGTCCATCCCCTGATGGCAATGGCGACCAAGAACCCTTTTTAAATAGTTTTTTTGCTGAGAAATTATTAAAAGTAAGACCTAAAGTTCCCACTAAAGAATTATTTCCCCAACCTCCAGAAAGCTCAATTTGATCATTTGGTCTCTCTACCACTTCGTAGTCTATATCTACTGTTCCATCTGTTGGGTTAGGCATGGGATTTACGCCCAACTTCTCTGGGTCAAAATAACCATTTTGAGCCAACTGTCTCTGTGTTCTTATTATTGCATCTCTAGAAAACAAGTCTCCAGGATGGGTATACATATCTCGAAGAATTACATGGTCACTGGTTTTGGTATTTCCATTGACATTGACTTTTTTAATTCTTGCTTGTTTTCCTTCATAAACCTTTATCTCTAAATCAACCGAATCGTATTCAATTTTTTTCTCTACAGGCGTAACCTGAAAAAACAGATAACCATCATCCATATACAAGGAGCTAATATCATTGCCATTAGGATTCATAAATAGTTTGGTATCTAAAGTAGCTTGATCGTACAAATCTCCTTTTTTGATTCCCAATATGGTATCTAATAATCCTGTAGAATATTTTTGGTTGCCAGACCATTCTATATTTCTAATGAAGTATTGATTTCCTTCCTCAATTCTAAATAAAATATTTATAGTGTTTTCATCGAAATCAACAATAGTGTCCGATACTATTTGCACATCTCTATGAGCAATCTGCTTATATTTTTCAATTATCTTTTCTTTGTCTTGTTCAAATAATGAATTTTGAAACATAGATCTTTTATAGAATCGATACCATTTTTTTTCTTTGGTTTCTTTCATTAATCTCTTAAGCTTATCACTAGAGAGTGAGGAATTTCCTTCGATGATTATTTCGTTTACTTTATATCTTACTCCTTTTTCAATAACAATTTTCATGATTTTACTGTTGTTTACCAGCGTATCATTTTTTGTAGATATTGTTGCTTTAGCTTTTAAAAAACCTTTTCCTATAAAATAATTTCTAGAAATTTTCTTGACATTCATTTGCAATGACTCGGTAATTATTTTGCCACTGTAAAGGTCCAAGTCATCTCTTAATTGGTCAGCCTCAGATTTAGAAATTCCAGAAAATGAATACCTGGACATTCTAGGACTTTCTTTTAGTTTAATTCTTAAAAAAAGATTGTTTCCTTGAGTTTTTTCTTTAGAAATAGATACCTGACTAAATAGCCCCTGGCTCCATAAATTAGTAATTGCCTTAGAGATTTTATCACTTGGTATAGTAATTTTCTCTCCTCTAATTAGTCCAGATTTTTGAATTACTATTTCATGATCTAAATGAACAACACCATCAATAGAAATTCCTGCAAGGGTATATTCTCTAGGCGAAAGCTGGTAGTTTGTATAAGTCTGCTGTCCATAAATATTATTTACAGCTAAGATAATAACCAATATAATTTTAAAATATCTATGCATTTTAATCGATTAGTTGTTCCGATGTTTTTCCAAATCTTCTTTCCCTTTTTTGGTAATCAAAAATTGCTTTGTAAAAATTTTTCTTTTTAAAGTCTGGCCATAAAATCTTTGTAAAATAAAGCTCTGTATATGCCAATTGCCACATAAGAAAATTACTGACTCTATTTTCACCGCTAGTTCTAATTAATAATTCTGGATCTGGATAATCAGATGTGCTCAAGTAAGAACTTATTAATTCTTCATTTATTGCACTGGATTCTAACTCTCCTTTTACAACTTCATTAGTCATCTTTTGTACAGCTAGAGAAATCTCCCTTCTTGAACTATAACTCAATGCTAGAATAAGAGTTTATTTTTTTATTATTTTTTGTGCTTTGTTTTGCTTCGCTAAGTGCTTTTTGGCAGGATTTTGGTAGAAACTCTACATCGCCGATAGTGGCTAGTTTCACCCCTTTACTATTAAGTTCGTCTACTTCATTGTAAATAGATTGGACTAATAAATCCATCAATGCAGAAATTTCTTCTTTAGGTCTACTCCAGTTTTCGGAACTAAATGCATATAAAGTAAGATACTCAACTCCTATCTCAACTGCTGCTGTCAAGGCCTCTCTCACTGAACCTACACCGTTAGTATGTCCAAAAATTCTCATTTCCCCTTTTTTCTTGGCCCACCTTCCATTACCGTCCATAATAATAGCCACGTGTTTTGGAATTCTAGTACTGTCTAAATTAAAATCTTTCATAAAAGATGAATTTCAAGAAGTGTTTTTTTGATTACCATTTAGGACAAACTACATCCTTAAAAAATTCATAGGTTAAAAGTATACCGCTTACAGCATACCAATCTTTGTTACTTGCATCTCCTCTTTGCAAACCATAACTTGAATTATTTATTCCTTGAGGAAACCCAGATCTATCACTCATTTGAGCTGATTCTTGACTTACTGCTGCCAGGTCTACCAAATTTGGATAGATCCCACTAACATCGTCAAAATAATCCGTAAATGTTTTTCTCATTCCATACTCTAAACTAAATGACAAATGATGGGTAATATTCATTTTAACACCTACTCCAAAAGGAATAACTATTTGATTTCTTGAATACTTTTTAACAATTTTATTGTTGTCGTTTCTCAAAATACTTCCTTGACCTTCAGTCCCCAAAGGTTGCAATTCCACCCATTCTCCATTTAATTTTCCTTTGGGATTCATTCTCATATAATTAATTCCAGCAAAAAAATAAGGGGAGCCGAAATCAGGTTCATCTGTATGGTTTTGACCAGGATGAAATTTAAAAAAATCAATCTCAATAACAGGACCAAACTCAATAACTTCAGATTTAAATTCTAGGTTTCGATAAATTTGACTTTCAATTCCTGACTTTCCGTCGTTGGCTTTAAACTTGTTATACATTAAATGAAATCTTAGAGACATTCTCTCATTAGGAAAGTCTGTTTTATAGACCAATCCAAGACATAAATCTTGTTGAGAAAAATGACTTTTATTTAAATCGCCAATGTAGTAACCAGTTCCAGAAAAAAAACCAAATTCAGTAACTTGTGAAATGGAGCTTAGGCTAATTAAAAACGTTGAGAGTAAAATTAAATTTTTCATCAAGCTATAACTTATAGTGAAATTACAAAAGAAATTATAGGAAAACCTTAAAAAGAGTTAATTTCTTGAATCTTTTCCCCAAAATAACTTATTTCTGATAGTTTTAAAGAAATTATGATCCGGCAACTCTATTAATTTAATAGAAAAATCAGCTTTGCTTATAAATATTTCTTCATTGTTTTCTATAGAGACAGACCTACTGTCCATAGTTAAAAGAAATTGACTTTCTCTA
>CAJJCR010000004.1 GCA_905182745.1 Bacteroidetes bacterium MED-G20
CAGATGAAATAGTTTGGGAATTTTGGTTTTCAAAAGACCATTCAGGAATTTGATGATACAAAGTGTCTTTGTCTATGGAAGAATCAAAGTCTTTATTCCCATAAATTGGCAAGTCTTTTAATTCTGAATTTTCTTGCTCCTCTTTTAAAAGCAAGCTTATTTCTTTGGTAATTCTTCTTATTTCCCCAAAATTATAAGTAAAATATTTACCTCTAATCTTTTGGTTTTTATCCACCAATAATGTCATTAAGTGGGCTTGCCTATCAAAACCAAAAATCGTGTCTTTTTTGGTCCAGGGATTCCCTTTGGTAAATTCATTGTCAAAATATGGAATATATTTTGAAGCAGTCATTATCCATTTTTCACTGTCTATTTTATTAAAATCTCTAAATTCTTTAATACGGTAATTAATATCCTTTGAGGATTCCAAAAATGAGGTGACTACAATCACGTCGTCAAACCCAATATTATCTACTAGTTCATTGTAAATCTTAATTTTAAACCACTCTAGCCTAAAGGGGCATTTTTCAAAATCGGTAGGACATTCAACAGATAAAAAGTTGTATAAAATAATTTTATCATTCCAATTACAAGAAGATATTGTATCTCCTTTAAAATCAACTATATTGAAAGGTGCATCTAACTCGCCAAAGACAGGCTGTGATTTGTATTCTGTATCGCCAAGTAATAAAAACCCCAGAGAAGACAAAAAAGAACCAAAAATAAGAGCTAGTATTAAAAATCCTTTTCTTCGAGAAATCAAAATGACTAAGGATTTATGCTATTCTCACCTTGAAAAACTTCATGCCAATAAGTTGACTCTGCAAGGCAAATAAATATAAGGTAAGCAATAAATAAAATGTAAGGTGCTAAAATTACCCACTTAAAACTTTTTCTTTCATCCCCCAAATGCATGAATATCAATACGATGTAAGCAGCCTTAACTACAGTTAATACTAAAAATCCGATTTTCACATATGGCCAAAGAAAATTATCTTCTCCAGAAGCATCGTATTGTTTGATAAAAGCACCAATTAAGACTTCAATGACTGTTATGAGAGTAAGTATGCCTGTTACTTTCCATATTTTTTTTCTTATAACAACTCCATGTGCTTCGTCATGATTAGCCGACACAGAGTAATTATTATCTTGTATTAAATCGTCTCTTTCCATTGGTTAATAAATTACAGTAAATAGAAAAATGTAAAAACAAAAACCCAGACTAAATCAATAAAATGCCAATAAAGTCCAACTTTTTCCACCATTTCGTAATGACCTCTTTTGTCATAAACTCCTCTTAAAACATTAATTAAGATTATAAAATTAAATACTACACCAGAAAAAACATGAAAGCCATGAAAGCCTGTGATGAAAAAGAAAAAATTTGCATATTGAGGAACCAGTGGAGCATATTCATTTTCAATTAAATTGGCTCCCTGCATTGTTGCAGTAGCACCATCAAATAATGCTTTGGCTTCTGCTCCAGTCACTGTCAAGCCTCTCCCCATTCTTAATATTAATTCGTTTGCAGCATTATAATCTACAACTGCCCAACCTTCAAGTGTGAGCACAGATCCATAATGGGTTCCATGAATGAAATGGTACCATTCCCAACCCTGAGAACCAACAAAAAATAAACCACCTACTACTGTTAGTAACAGCCATTTAACAACGCCTTTTTTATCTAATCTGTGTCCAGCTTCAACAGCTAAAACCATTGTAACAGAGCTTACAATTAATATAAAGGTCATTAAAGCAACATATAAAAGCGGGTAACCATTACCTAAAAATGGCATAGCATTAAATGTTTCCTCACCAATTGGCCATGAAGAAGCTTGGTGCCTAGCAAACCCGTAAGCTGTTAAAAGCCCACCAAATGTTAAAGCATCTGATACCAAAAACATCCACATCCATTGTTTACCATAGGAAATCCTGAAAGGAGAACCATTGCCTCCCCAAAGTTCTGATCTACTAATATTTTCCGATTGTCCAGCCATATATTTAGATTAACAGTGCAAGTTTAATTAATATATTCTAAAAATACATACAAGTAAAGCCATAAAAGTCCCACAAAATGCCAAAAAACTTCAATCGCTTTAAGACCAGAAGTGTTTTCAGAATTATAATAGCCTTTACTTGCTCTAAAACTAACCACCATAATTCCAGAAATTGACATTATTAAATGTAAAAAATGAATAAAGGTAAGAACCCAAACAAAACTACTGGAGACATTAGAAGTCTGATAAAACTCAGCATACTGGTTGGCATTTAATTCTTCTTTTGTTCTTTCCCAAAAATCATTATTGATATGAATATTTATTCCTGGTTTTAATTGAAAATAGCCTTCAAAATTCGATACCTCTTTGTCATCTAGATATATCTGCCCATTTTTAACAATATATTCCTTCCCAGATTGGTAAACTTTTTGGCTAATTGCCTTTCTTTCTTTATCTGACAGCTCTTTTGCAGGGAAATACAATTTCTTTTTATTGTAGATTAAATCTTCACCATTTAATGCAATCGAAAAATCTTCACCATACTTGCCTTTAAGCATGAAAAAAGGTTGGTCGTTACAAACTCCAAAAGAAAATTTAAATAATTCGTCTTTTTGACCCTCTGAAAGTGGAGAATTATTAATTGTAAGTCCGGTGCTGGACATTTCTAGTTTGGCATTCTTTTTTACATCAAAAATTGAATATGGATTTTCGTAGTTAGATAATTTTAAATTAGAACCTTGAAAACTAGTTCCGTAACCACAAATTTGTCTTAGAAAAGTTTTTAATTCGTCAACAGAACTAGTCTGCATTACCTTTCCATTAAAAATATAATTCTCTCCGTCATACTCAATAGGGTCATCTTCATTGTAAACCATGTAAGATTGGCCATATTGACCATAAACAAAGGTGATAAAGGACTTAATTGCATTTCCTTGGCTGTAATATTTACTCCAACCTATAAATTGAAAAACTCCAAATGCTAACGAAAAAACAAGAGATAAAATAAGCAAATACACTGTTCTTTTCTTGTCAGATTTTTTTGCCTTTTTAACAGCATAATAAATAAAAATACTGCTTATTAAAATTAAGATCGTACTAATTTTAAATGCAAAAGGAAGATTAATATTAACCCAAAACTTATCCATTTTCCTAACTAATACTGCACTTGAAAGGCCAGCAAAAAGCATAAGACTTGCAATTAGTCCTACAATTACAATTGCTATGTAAACCTTTTCTCTTTGTTTATTGGAACTAAATTGTTGCATATAGAAAGATTAAATCTGATTAAAACAATACATGGTAAATAAAATTGGGAGATACAAAAAAGACATGAACATCAACTGTGTAGCATACTTTTTATCTAGTGTAAAGTAGAGTTTAACCGCTGGATAATACATAATAAGACTGATAACGACTGCTGCCCACATAGACCAGATCCCTGTCATTTCAGATGCCCAGGGAAGCATAGAAACTGGCACTAAAAATGCGGAATAAAGCATTATTTGAAATGCGCTTTTTTGGTTTCTATCTCCGCTAGGGAGCAATCTAAATCCTGCTTTTTTATAATCGTCGTCTAATTTCCAAGCTAGAGCCCAAAAATGAGGAAACTGCCAAAAAAATTGAACTACAAATAGAATACCAGGCTCTAACCCAAAATCGTTGGATCCTGCAACATATCCAAGTAAGGGGGGGATACTTCCTGGAATTGCGCCAACAAAAACTGCAAATGGAGTTATCTTTTTTAATGGTGTATAAATAACGGTATAAATAACCATTGCTAATAACCCTAAAATAAATGAACTAAAATTAATACTAGCAAGTAAGTATAATCCCAAAACACCTGTAATTATGCAAAAAATGAGAGCTTCTGGGATGCTTAAAACTTTTGAGGGAAGTGGTCTAGAGAATGTTCTTGACATTAATTCGTCAGTTTTATATTCTATAATCTGGTTAAAGCCATTGGAAGATCCAGTTATTAAAACACCTCCGATAATTAGGTTCAAAAACATATAAGACGAGAGGTTACCATCCGCCAATAAAAACCCAAAAAAAGCGGACATTACAACCAAACTAGAAAGCCTAAGTTTTAAAAGAGCTATAAACCCTCTTATCTTTAAAGTGAATGACAATTTTGAAATACTTTCCAAACTATAATTAATATGTTGTGAAATTAGTACAATTTCTTATTTATTATAGGATATGTTGAACGATTCAATCAATAATCTTGCTGATCCTGCCACAATCTTGAAGATATACCAATATTAAAAACTTTGCTGTTATTACTAAGACCATTAGAAGATTTAGAATTAAATAGTTATATCTAATGAATAATTTTGTGTTGGTAAGGGCAGAAATCAAATAAGATAGTTGTACTATCACCAAATTCTGCTTGACTAAATCACCTTGCCCAATTTGATGATTATAGTCAGTAATTCTAGTATTATAAGACTCGAACATGTTGCTTCCAAAATTAAGTCCTGAAGAATCTATTCCGTATTGTTGATTGTGGTATTGAACTGAAAAATCTATATTATTTCTCTGAAACCCAATAGAAATAAAAACTCTTCAAAATTTGATTCTAATGGATGGGCTAATGAATGATTTTTATGTCCATAGTTTTGTTTGGAACTCATATGTGGAATAAGTAAATGGCCTAACAGAATTAAACTCCATGATGGAATATAACCCATCTAATTTAAAGATATCAAAAGTCTTTAACCCCATTTGAAACCCATATTTATTTCCCCACCAACCAGTTCTATTTCTTAGCTCACCTAATAAGAATTCATCCAAAATAAAGCTTGAATAAATTAAAAAATGCTTGTCAATTGTGATCTTTGAAACCCGCTCCAAGTAGGGAATTATCTGCTGAACCTATACCATATTCTACAGGTCTAAAAAACACAAAAGGGTTGAAATAATTAATATCTGGACCACGATTCACAAGGGTATCTTTGTCTTGCCAAACTACAGATTCAAATAAACTTAAATTCATCCATTTAGTCACATTGTAACTTAGTAAGTGAGAAGATGCCCATTTAAGATTTGAAAATCCCTTTGAATATTGATCTTCATGGAGTGACCAAAGATTTACATATTTGACTTTCCAAAATGTAGATTCTAATTTCATAAAAGGATAAGCAGGAGCAAAATCTGAAAGCCATAAAGATCGATAGCCATCTCCAAAAGTATTTTTCTCATTTCCAGCACTTAGTAAAATATATTTATTGAACTTATAAGAGATAACTCCTTGAAATATTGGCTTACTAAATGACATGGAATTTGTATCGTCTAGATAACCAATTGAACGAACATAGGGTCTTTTGTTAGAAAATCTGTCATTATTTACAAACCCTTCTTGAAAGCCAACCCTAATCTGGTAAAAAAATTTAGAATTTAAATAATTTAATTGTATCCCGGTAGCATAATTTATTTTGGGAGAACTGTAAGAAATCGCTGATGATTCCTGCAAAGAGAGAAAAGGCAAAATAGTAAATTTGGAAGAGTCCTTAATAGCTGAATAATCCCAAATACCTTTTTGATAAATCTTACTTTGGTTCTTATTTATTTGGTAAGGCTTGGATAAGCTGTGGTGGTTTTTTCCTTCAAAGCAAATATATTTTTCCATTTTATACCTGCTTTGAATATCTCCATAAATATATTGTTGAGAAAAGACATTAAAAACCATTAATAATCCTACAATATTTAGAATAATATTTTTCAACTTTTTTTGATGTATAGCTTAGCTAAAAGGAAAATAATCAAGAGTGATAAGGATGAGAAGACAACTTGAATAAACAACAGTAAAGTTGGGTTATTTATATTTAAAAATAATTGTAAAAATAATTGAAAAAGCACTACTGTCAGACTGTAGAAAAAAATTGACAAAGAAGATTTCGCATGGCCAAAACCAATTTTTTCAAAATTGTGGTGTATATGATTCTTATCCGCTGTAAAAGGAGATTTATCTTTTAAGATTCTAAGAGTGAAAACCCTCAAAGTATCAATTAATGGGTATGCCAAAATACTCATAGCTAAAACTCCTTTATTTAATGTTTGAATCCAAATTGGGGCTAATAAATAGCTTTCATTAATTGAATTAATAGACAAAACACAAAAAATTGAACCAATTGCTAAAGAGCCTGCATCACCCATAAAAACTCGTGCAGGATAAAAGTTGAAAAATATAAATCCCAACATAGTACCAGACAAAACAAAAGCTAAAAGACTTAATGGTATGTTGCCAGAATAATAAAATAAAATACCAAAAAAAACAGAAGCCAATAAAGAAACGAGTCCTGCAAGACCATCTAATCCATCAATTAAATTTATTGCGTTGATGATAACTAAATAAGCTAAAATACTCAACAAGTAACTTTGCCATAAGCTCAAAGGATTTATTACTCCAAATATTCCATGCATTGATTCTATTCTAAGCCCTGCCATTACTACAAGAATAAAAGCAACAATTATATGGGCAATAAGTTTTTTTACCGGAGCAGTTCCTATAATATCATCTTTCACCCCCACAAAAAAGAGTAAAATTAGAGAAGAAATTAAAAATTTAAAATTAACCAGCATTCCATCAATGAAATCATAGTTTTCAGGGAACCAAAGAGAATATGAAAAAACTATAGCACCAAAAATCACAACCCCTCCTAATGTTGGAATACTCCAACGATGCATCTTCCTGTCTTCCAAAGGTGAGTCCACTAAGTTTTTAAGTTTAGCAACTTTTATTAAAGATGGCATTGAAAAAAGCACAACAATCAATGCAGTAAAAAAACCAAATATTAATATGTATAATCCGCTCAAAATTTAGATTTATTGGTCAAAGTAATCGTTTTTTAAATTGGTTCGCCAAGAAAGAAAAATATAATTCTCTGCTAAACTATTGTATATTCTTGTAATATGACCAATGGAAATTTCCATGTTGGTTGCTTTATTTAACATTATGCCAATCTTTGTATTTAAAAACCACCTGTTGTTTTCAGACTTAATACTGAAAAGTAAATTTTCTTGTGGTTCAAAAATCTCATTACCGCTATAATCTGTAATGAAATCTGCATAATTGTAATTAAACCTTAAAAAGGTGTTTTTATAAGAAAACTGTCCTCTTATTAATAATTCTTGAAATCCTGAACCAAGCGGATGGGCTAATTCATGCCCTAAGTGAGAGTAGCTTTGGTTGACTTGCCCTTGACTCATAGAATAAAGACCTGAAGGAGCCATATTCCATTCAATATTTAAAAAAGAATTAGAAATTTTCAATGGGTTAAACCATTTAATTCCTAGCTGAAACCCATTGGGAAAATTAAAAGATTTTAAGGCTATTTGGTTATATATTTTAAGATTATCAAAAAATAAAAAAGACCAATTAAATCCATAAATAATATTATTTGTAGTATCTGCATCTATTACTTTTGTTCCCATTATTGGTAAAAAGAAACTCAAATCTGGACTAATCACCCCGTTTTGAGAATTAAATGATTGGTAAACTCCGCCTTCAAAAAGAGAAATTGAAAATCTATTATTTGGAGAATAGGATAACTGATTAAAACTTGTTGACTTTGGAATAAATAATGCTTCTGGAGTAGAAGCTGCTGGTATTCTTTCTAGGTTTTTCATCCACGAAGTAACATGTTTGTAAAGAATTTTTTTATCAAACAGAAAATACTGTCCACTGATATAGGGATAGTCAGGAGCATAATCCGAAATTAATAAAGACCGATATCCCTCTCCGAAAAAATGTCTTCCGTGTCCAATTTGAAAATTGATTTCTGAAATTGGAGAAAAACTTAAATATCCATTTGCCAAACTTGCATCGTGGCCATAGTCCTTAAAACGTTTTGCTCTGCCAATTCCATATGCTATTCCATCAACTCCCATTTGTGGATTTGCCCTACCGATAGACTTCTCTTTAAGATACAACGGATAAAAAAATTGATTTTCATAAAATCTAGTTTCAAAAGAAAAATCAGCACTTAAATCTCCAGAAATTCTAAATCCTCTAACGTTACTATAATATCTATAATCCAAATCATTATTTGTAGGGCCAAGAGTAAAATTAAAAAGAGGATCTGCTGTAATATGAATATCGTCTTGATTGACATTTAATAAACTATGTTCAAATATTTTATTTCCTAGCTTAGTTCTATCTCTTGTTGTACTATCTAGAAAGTATTGACTAGACTCTAAATAAGGCTGGATGGAACTATGGGAGACTTTATTATATGGAAGTATATAATTGGAAGAAAAACTTTTGTTTTTAATTTGGGCAATAAAAGGATTAACTAAACAAAAGCAACCATAAATTATAGCATGCTTAAAAATTGTTTTTTTAGACAACATGGTTTTTAATGTACCAATCATAAGTTAATTTAATACCATCTGTAAGACTAATTTTAGCTTTCCATTGTAAATTATTGATTTTGCTAACATCTAATAATTTCCTATAAGTTCCATCTGGCATCGAAGAATCCCAATCTAAATCTCCTTTAAAATCCAGTAACTTTTTTTATCAAAAGTGCTAAATCTTTAATTGAAATATCCTCTCCTGTTCCAACATTTATAGTCTCTAGTTCATTATAAGTTTTCATTAAAAAAACACATGCATCTGCCAGATCATCTACATGTAAAAATTCTCTTTTAGGATTACCACTTCCCCAAATTTCTACTTTGTTTTCTTTGTTAAGCTTTGCATCGTGAAACTTTCTTAACAAAGCAGGCAAAACATGTGAAGTTTTAAGATCAAAATTATCATTTGTACCATATAAATTTGTGGGCATTACGGATATGAAGTTACATCCGTATTGTTCTCTAAAATATTGGCACATTTTTAACCCTGCAATTTTAGCTATTGCATAGGGCTCATTGGTAGTTTCTAAAAGTCCAGTTAATAGATACTCTTCTTTTATTGGTTGAGGAGCATTTTTTGGATATATACATGAAGATCCTAAAAAAAGTAGCTTTTCAACATTGAAAAGGTGAGCATTTTTTATAACGTTGTTTTGAATCATTAAATTATCATAGATAAAATCTGCTTTATAATTAATATTGGCCAAAATACCACCAACTTTAGCTGCTGCTAAAAAAACAAATTCTGGTCTTTCCTTATTAAAAAAACTAGTTACCTCTTCGGAATTTCTTAAATCCAATTCTTTAGAAGATTTCAGCACTAAATTATTATGACCTATAGACTTTAAATTTCTAACAATTGCAGACCCAACCATTCCATTATGGCCAGCAACATAAATTTTAGAACTTTTAGAAAATGCCATTACTTTTTAAGTTTTTTCTGAAAAAGTTGATAATCTGCAGTTACCATTTCTTTTACCAAAGATTCCAATTCATATTTCGGAGTCCAGCTTAGTAGCTTTTTGGCTTTTGAAGCATCTCCGATGAGTAACTCCACCTCACTTGGTCGGTAATAATTAGTGTCAACAGCAATAATTACTTTATTAGAAGATTGGTCAATTCCAACTTCATTTTCTCCTTCTCCTTCCCATTTTATTTCAATTCCTAGCTCCTTGAACGATAAATTACAAAACTCTCTTATAGTGGTAGTTTTTCCAGTTGCTAGAACAAAATCTTCTGGCTTTTCATGCTGAAGCATTCTCCACATTCCTTCTACATAATCTTTTGCATGTCCCCAATCTCGCTGAGCATTTAAATTGCCTAAGTAAAGTTTTTCCTGTAGTCCAAGTTTAATTTTAGAAGCCGCTCTAGTGATTTTTCGAGTAACAAAAGTTTCTCCTCTTAGTGGGCTTTCATGATTAAATAAAATCCCATTACAAGCAAACATACCATAAGCCTCTCGATAATTTTTGACAATCCAAAAAGCATATAATTTGGCAACTCCATATGGACTTCTTGGATAAAATGGAGTGGTTTCTGTTTGTGGAATTTCTTGAACTTTTCCATAAAGTTCAGATGTAGATGCCTGGTAAAACTTAACTTTATTTTCCATTTTTAGAATTCTAATAGCTTCTAAAATTCTTAGGGTTCCTAGAGCATCTGAATTTGCGGTATATTCCGGAACTTCAAAAGAAACTTTCACATGAGATTGTGCTCCAAGATTGTAAATCTCATGGGGCTGAACTTCCTGTATAATTCTTATCAAATTTGTAGAATCTGTTAAGTCTCCATAATGAAGGAAAAAATTCACATCCTCTTTATGCTTGTCTTTATATAGGTGGTCTATTCTTGAAGTATTAAAAGAAGATGATCTTCTTTTAATACCATGAACCTCATAATTTTTGCTCAACAATAGTTCTGCTAAATAAGCTCCATCTTGTCCTGTTATTCCTGTTATTAATGCAATTTTTTTCATTACTCTACGATAAACCAATTATTTGTTAGCCTTGGACGATTATATATCATCTCATGTTTTGTCTGTAAATCTATTAACTTTTTTCCAGCATATTTTACTATTGCGTGTCCAGCTGCTGTATCCCACTCCATAGTTGGAGCGAATCTAGGGTAAACATCTGCACTTCCTTCTGCTACCAAACAAATTTTAAGAGAACTTCCCATGGAGACAATTTCAACATTTTTTTTTCTTTTTTTTATATCATCAAAATATTTTTTAGTTTCTGGGCTTTGATGAGATCTGCTTCCAACTACTTTGAAATTTATTGATTTATTTTCCAAAGGTAGCTTGACTTTTTTTTCGTTAATTTCTCTATAAGAGCCATTGGAAGATCCATAATACAACCAGCCCTTAACTGGCACAAAAATAACTCCTAATATTGGTTTTCCATTTTTAACCAAAGCGATATTAACTGTGAACTCTCCATTCCTTTTCACAAACTCTTTGGTCCCGTCCAGGGGATCTACAATCCAAAGTAATTTCCAATTTTTTCTTTGCTTATATTCAGTTAGTTTACCTTCCTCACTTAAAATTGGGATATTGGTTTTTAACAAATAGCTTTCTATAATATCATTTGCTTGTTGGTCAGCAATAGTTAAAGGAGATTTGTCTTCTTTATAACTAACAGAAAAATCTTCCCCATAAATTTGAAGTATTTTATCTCCAGCTTTTTTAGCTGCTTCTTTGGCAATATTTAGCCAATTATTTTCCTTTGCTTCGTCCATTTAATCCAAAATTAGATTTATACCACACTCTCTCATGAAAATAATAAATTGGCATTTTAACAAAAAATTCAATTCCTCCTACGGTTAACCCTGTTAATGGGTCTCCACTTACTAGCCAAGCAATAACCATAGTTGTAAGAGTTGCCGTAAGTCTCCAAGTAAATGTCTTGGCCAGATGTCTTTTTTTACTAATTTCCATTCTAATAATTATTGGTGGAAGTAAAATCTTTTTCTATTGGGTGCCAAGTTGTTTTTGCTTCCATAAATTTTTTGACAATATATGGAGATTCAAAACTACTATCTTCTATTTTGTATTTTGATACATCCACTACTCTTTTTAAGTTATTAGACGCTTGAAAAAACATTTGATTTTTTAATTCCTTATTGTCTATATTAACTCCAAGAGCATTTACATCCATATGTTGGGCCAAATGCGGAGCTAGTTCGTCTTTACTTCCTGTTATAATATTAACTACCCCGTTAGGCACATCAGAATTAGAAATTACTTCAGCTAAAGAAATTGCGCATAATGGTAGTTTTTCAGAAACTATGGTAACACATGTATTTCCAGATAGAATAATTGGGATTATAGAAGATATTAAACCCAATAAAGAGTTTTCTTCTGAAGCAACTATTCCTACTACACCCATTGGTTCTAAAATAGTAAAATTAAAATGGGAAGATGCTACTGGATTAACTGATCCAAAAATTGGATTGATTTTATCTGGCCATCCAGCAAAATAAATAATCCTATCAATGCTCTGATCTATTTCTAAAATTGCTTTATTAAATTCTTCTCCTTGAAGAATTAACTCTTCAATAAATTGGTTTTTATTGCCCTCCATCATTTCTGCAATTCTGTATAAAATTTGGCTCCTGTTGTAGGCCGACTTACTTGACCAGCTTTCAAATGCATTTCTTGCAGATAAAACTGCATTTCTTATATCTTTTCTAGATGACAAACAGACATTTGCAATGGTTAAATTATCTTTTTTTAATTGAGTATATCTCCCTGACTCAGTTCTTGGGAACTTTCCGTCAATAAAAATCTTATAGGTTTTTAAAACTTTAATTCTTTTTGACATTATTCTAAATTTAAATAGGGACTAAGACCATGTAAACCACCCTCTCTTCCATGACCACTTTCTTTGTAGCCCCCAAAAGGAGAAGTTGGATCAAATTTATTGTAAGTGTTTGCCCATATAACACCCGCTTTTAGTTTAGAAGCTAAATTAAAAGCCTTTGAACCCTTGTCTGTCCAAACTCCTGCTGACAATCCATAAGGAGTGTTATTTGCTTTATTAATTACTTCTTGAGTCGTTCTAAAAGTTTGAACCGCTAAAACTGGTCCAAATATTTCTTCTTTAGCAATACTATGAGATTGAGAGACATTGGTAAATAATGTAGGTGGACACCAATACCCACTCTTTGGAAGTTCACAATTTAATTGGAATATATCAGCTCCCTCTTTTACTCCAATATCAATGTATTTTTGGATGGTTGCTAACTGTTGCTTTGAATTAACAGCTCCAATATCTGTATTTTTATCAAGTGGATTGCCTACCACCAAAGACTGCATTCTATCTTTCAATTTTCTTAACACCACATCATATACCGATTCTTGAATAAACAACCTCGATCCAGCACAACAAACATGCCCTTGATTAAAATATATTCCATTGATAACTCCTTCCACAGCCTGGTCTAATGGAGCATCTTCAAAAATAATATTTGCAGCTTTGCCACCTAATTCCATTGTAGATCTTTTGTTTGTTCCGGAAATACTTTGCATAATAGACTTTCCAACTTGAGTAGATCCGGTAAATGCAATTTTATTTAAATCGGGATGATTTACAATTAGATTTCCAGTAGATCCATCTCCAGTAATAATATTGACAACTCCTGGGGGAAGTTCTGCCTCTTTAATAATTTCAGCTAATAAAAGAGCAGTAATTGAAGTAGACTCTGCTGGTTTTAAAACTACTGTATTACCTGTAGCTAAGGCTGGAGCAATTTTCCATGCTGCCATCATTAAAGGAAAATTCCATGGAATAATCTGCCCTACAACTCCCAAAGGTTTTGGAGTTCTATTTGGAAAGGCATAGTTAAGTTTATCTGCCCATCCAGCATAATAAAAAAAGTGGGCTGCAGCAAGTGGAATATCAATATCTCTAGACTCACGAATTGGTTTTCCTCCATCTAATGTTTCAACAACAGCTAATTCTTTAGCCTTTTCTTGTATGATTCTTGCAATTCTGTATATGTATTTTGCTCTCTGTTTTGCTGAAATTTCACCCCATTGACCATTAAATGCAGCTCTTGCAGAGTTAACCGCCATATCCACATCCTTAGACTCTGCTTTAGCGATTCTAGTAAGTTGCTGTTCGTTAGTCGGGTTAATGGATGGGAAATATTTTTTGTCTACAGGTTTTTGAAATTTTCCATTAATAAAAAGTTGGTATTCTTTTTGGATAGAAAGGTTTTCTATGCTTTCAATGGAAGTTGAAAAATCCCATTTCCCATTGTACTTTAATGACTTTATTTTAGAACTCATTGACTAACCTTTTGAAAAATAATTATTGGACTGGTAAACCCCTGTTTTTTGTTTTAAAATCTGCATCAAAACATCATTGGCCAAGCTACTTGCACCAAATCTAAACCAATGTTTGTCCAACCACAAATTACCTAAAGTTTCTTTTACCATTACTAAGTATTGAAGGGCAAGTTTGGAGTTGGAAATCCCTCCTGCCGGTTTCATTCCAACCATTTTACCAGTATTGTAATAGTGGTCTTTAATTGCCTCCAACATCACCAGTGTAATAGGAAGAGTTGCAGCAGGTTTAATTTTTCCAGTGGAAGTTTTTATAAAATCTGCACCAGCCTTAATTGCAATTTCACTTGCCAACCTAATATGGTCATAATCTCCTAACTCTCCAGTCTCTAAAATTACTTTCAATCTAGCTTTATCACCACAATTCTCTTTAATTATTGCTATCTCATCAAAAACATAATTATACTCTCCAGAATGAAATTTGCCTCTGCTAATAACCATATCTATCTCCTCTGCCCCGTTGAAAACAGCTTCTTTCGTTTCTTGTATTTTAACCTCTAAAGAAGAATTACCACTAGGAAATGCAGTTGCAACACTTGCTACTTTCACCTCTGAATCTTTAAGGGAATTTGAAGCGGTTTTTACCATGTTTGGATACACACACACTGCAGCAACATTTGGCAACTCTGGTAATTCTTGGTGAAGATGGGTAGCTTTGTAACAAAGTTGTTCAACTCTCTTGTTGGTATCCATGCCTTCTAAAGTCGTCAAATCTATCATGCTCAAAATCATTTTCAGACCTTGTAACTTGGCTTCACTTTTCAAACTTCTCTTAGTGATCCGAGATACTCTGTCTTCTATCCCTAATTTATCTACTTTGGTTTTTAAATCTAAAATCATTAAAATTGAAAAATTCTTCTTCTCAAAGATAATGATTCGTACTTTAATGCTATATTCTTTTATTTATTAAATAATATTTAGAAATATTTTATGGACAACCTTTTTTCCACAAATCATGAATTGATTCCCAAAACTGAAAAGGAGAAGCTATTAAAACAAAAAGGAATTTGTCTTTGGCTTACTGGATTATCGGGTTCTGGTAAAACTAGTATTGCAAAATCTGTAGCTAAAAAATTACACGGTAAAGGATTTATAACCGAAGTTTTGGATGGAGACAATATAAGACTTGGAATTAATAAGAATTTAAGTTTCAGTGAGCTGGACAGAATGGAAAATGTCAGAAGAACTGCAGAAATATCCAAGTTATTTGTGGATTGTGGTATTGTTACGATTTGCTGTTTAGTTAGTCCAAAAAAAAATATGAGGACTCTGGCAAAAGAAATCATTGGAGAGAAAAACTTTTATGAAATATTCATAGCTACATCTTTAGAAGATTGTGAAATTCGAGACACCAAAGGCTTATACAAAAAAGCTAGAAGTGGAGGACTATTGAATTTTACAGGAATTTCTTCTACATACGAAGAACCTCTTGGCCCAAGTTTAAATATTCCAACAAAGGAAAAGAATATAGAAGAATCCTCTGAAATTTTATATAATTTTGTTCTTCCATTAATTAGTGAATTAAGATGAATAAATACCATTTAACTCATTTAAAAGAGTTAGAAGCTGAATCAATATTTATAATTAGAGAAGTAGTTGCTCAGTTTGAAAATCCTGTTCTTCTTTTTTCCGGAGGAAAGGACTCTATTGTTTGTCATCATTTGGCAAGAAAGGCATTCTATCCAGCAAATGTCCCTTTTCCCTTAATGCATGTGGATACTGGACACAACTTTGATGAACTCTACAAGTTTCGAGACCAATTAGTAAAAGAAACCAATGCAAAACTAATTATTGCTTCCGTTCAAAAATCTATCGACGAAGGTAAAGTCAAGGAAGAAAAAGGAATTAATTCTAGCAGAAATAAACTTCAGACTACTACTCTTTTAGATGCAATTGAAGATCATCAATTTGATTGTGCAATGGGTGGTGCTCGTAGAGATGAAGAAAAGGCTAGAGCTAAAGAAAGATTTTTTTCTCATAGAGATGATTTTGGACAATGGGATCCAAAGAACCAAAGGCCGGAGTTATGGAATTTATTTAATGGGAAAAAGAATTTTGGAGAACATTTTAGAGCATTTCCAATCAGTAATTGGACAGAAATGGATATTTGGCAATATATATTACAAGAAAAAATAAAAATTCCTTCTTTATATTTTTCACACCAAAGAGATTGTTTTACTAGAAATGGGGTGGTAATGGCAAAGACTAGTTTTACTGAAACTAAACCAGAGGAAGAAATTACCAATATGCAAGTACGTTTTAGAACCATTGGAGATGCGACTTGTACAGGGGCAACTATTTCTAATGCTGATAACCTAGAAAAGATTATTGACGAGGTGACTTCATCAAGAATTACTGAAAGAGGGGGAAGAGCGGACGATAAAAGATCTGAAGCTGCAATGGAAGACAGAAAAAAAGAGGGCTATTTTTAACAATGAGTAATCAATATTTAAATATGGATCTTTTACGCTTCACTACTGCTGGTAGCGTAGACGATGGTAAAAGTACTTTAATAGGAAGATTGCTATACGATAGTAAATCTATTTTTGAAGACCAAATGGAGGCAATTGAAATTGCCAGTTTAAATAAGGGGGAAGAAAAAGTAAATTTAGCTTTACTTACAGATGGCTTAAGAGCTGAAAGAGAACAAGGGATAACTATAGATGTCGCCTACAGATACTTTGCAACTCCAAAAAGAAAATTTATAATTGCAGATACACCTGGACATGTTCAATATACTAGAAATATGGTTACAGGTGCAAGTACTGCCAATCTTGCAATTATTTTAGTAGATGCAAGAAAAGGAATAGTTGAGCAAACTAAAAGACATTCTTTTATTGCTTCATTACTAGGAATTCCTCATATAATTTATTGTATCAATAAAATGGACTTGGTAAATTATGAGGAAGAGGTTTTTGAGAAAACAAAAAAAGAATTGGTTGGTTTTAGCTCAAAACTAACTACCAAAGACATCCGATTTCTTCCTATCAGCGCTTTAGATGGCGACAATGTAGTAAACAGGTCTAAGTTTATGGATTGGTACGAAGGAAGTACCTTATTGCATACTTTGGAAAATATTCATATTGCTTCAGACCATAACCTTATTGATTGTAGATTTCCTGTACAACATGTTATCAGACCTCAAAAAGAAGAGTTTCATGATTTTAGAGGATATTCTGGAAGAATTGCTGGTGGGGTTTTTAAAAAAAATGACGAAGTAGTTTTGTTGCCTTCAGGTTTTCAATCAAAAATTAAATCCATACTAAATTTTGAAAAAGAACTAGAAGAGGCTTACGCTCCAATGTCAGTAACAATGACTCTAGAAGATGATTTAGACGTAAGTAGAGGGGACATGATCGTTAGAGTGAAAAATCAACCTGAAATACTTCAAGATATTGAAATGATGGTCTGCTGGATGGGGGAAAAGCCACTTTTAACCAAAGGAAAATATACTATTAAGCATACGACTAAAAATGTAAGGTGTGTAGTAAAAGAAATATTATATAAAGTGAATATAAATACGCTTCATAGGGATACTGAAGATAAAATTGTCAATTGTAATGATATAGCAAGAATAGCTATTAGAGTAACTAAGCCCTTATTTGTAGACAAGTATAATGACAATAGAACTACGGGAAGTCTAATAATTATTGACGAAAGCACCAACAATACGGTTGGAGCAGGAATGATAATCTAACTTATTCTAAATTTGATTGGGAGAGTAAATCTTGCATTTACAGCAGTTCCTCTTTGTTTCCCAGGAGTCCATTTTGGCATAGATTTAACTACTCTTTGTGCTTCTCCATCCAATGTTTTGTGAACCCCTTTAACAATCTTAACATCTTTAATAGTTCCATCTTTCCATACTACAAACTGGACAAAAACTTTTCCTTGAATTCCATTTTCTTTTGCCATTTCTGGATATTGAATATTCTTACCCAGGTATTCATAAAGTTTTTGCATTCCACCAACGAATTCTGGATTTTCTTCAACAACATCAAAAATTTGCTCCACAACAGGCTCTGGTTCTTCTTCAACTTCAATTACAATATCTATATCTGCTTCTTGATCAATAATAATGACATTGGTTTCTTCCCTTTCATCTTCTTCTTCTAAAACCTCTACTTCTTCGGGTGGTGCTGGCGGAGGAGGAGGAGGAGGAGGAGGAGGAGGAGTATTAGGATTTATTTCCACTACTTCTTCATCTTCAAGAGCAGATAAGGAAGATTCTATACTAGCACCTGCTAGATCAATCTTTTTATATTCTACAAGACACAAAATAAAAGCTGTTACCAATACAAGTCCTGAAAGAACATAAACTGTTCTTGACTTCATGTCTTCTGCGTCTACAAGTGGATTTTTCTTTGGTCTCATATAATATTGTAAAACTAACTAATTAAATTAAACTGTTCAAAAACCATACCATAAAGAAGACTAACTAATAGTATTTTCATAATCTTCTGGTGATAATAAATCCTCCAATTCAGACGCATCACTAAATTTTATCTTAATCATCCAGCCATCTTCATACGGATTGTCATTCACTTTTTCTGGGTTAGTTTCTAAAGACTCATTAAATTCTAATATTTCTCCGCTTATTGGCATAAAAAGATCTGAGACTGTTTTAACAGCCTCAACAGTTCCAAAAACTTCCTCTTTATCTAATGTTTCCTCTAAAGTATCTACTTCCACATAAACAATATCTCCTAATTCACCTTGAGCAAAATCAGTTATCCCAATAGTAGCAATTTCTCCATCTACTTTTACCCATTCATGGTCGTTGGTGTATTTTAAATTTTTAGGAACATTCATTATTTTAAATTTTTGACAAATTAACAAAAAAAAGGATTATCTCAGTTGAAATCTAAGAGCAAAACCTGCATTTGTATTGGCTGTAGGGAAAGAATTTGAAACATGTGGAGTATTTACCCTTCTGTCAAAGTAAATCCTTAGCATTATTTGTTTGGTTAAATTATAGTCTCCAGAAAATTGTATGGTTACCGCTGTTTGTCCAGCTGTATATTGATTTTGATTTTCTACAATTTTTCTAATAATGGTTTTATTATCTCTAACTGCAACATCTAGTCTCATTCTTAAATCACTTGGGTCTAATGTTTTTCCAGCAATTTTAATTGGCAGAGATAATTTTCTCCAAGTATATCCCGAACCAAACTTAATTTCACTCCCCTTAATTTCTGTAATTTGATTATTGGATAGACTAAGGGAAATATTTCTATCTTTTTTAATTTCAAATTTGACAGACATATTGTTAGAGAGAGTTAAATCTACACCTAATAAGGGAGCAAATTGCTCTAAAATATTCATAGTCATAATTTGTTTTTGAGAAATGAAATTCCCTGCAATATCAGTTTCAGTTGCATTGCCTTCACTATCCCACTGTCCACTTAAATTGGTAGTGTAATTCCCTAATGAAAAATTAGAGCGATAGGCATGGGTAAACGAGAGCTTTTTAATGTATTTCTTAAATGCTTTTATCTTGCCTAATCCATCAAAAGTAATTCTCCAGTTAGGTAATGGAATCCTTTGACTTAATGGATTTATATTATTTAAAGTGGGTGATTCTCCCAAATAAGCACACATAAAAGCACCTATTATTACATCTTGCTGTGTGCTATCGTATCCCGAATAGTAACCATTATTTTCTAAATTATTGGAGGCATTGGGATTAGACTGTGACATTAGAGAAGATATTTCTGAACGGTAAGAAAGTAAATTTTCCCAAATTTGATTATTTAAAGTTGTATCGTTCATAACGTCTTGACCAAAAGCTGTCTTCCATGAAATAGTAGAAGTGCTAAAAGATCCATTGAACTGATTGTTTAAAAGCGCAAACGAATTGCCGTCTCCGATTCCTAAATTAGAAGTTCTATTCTCCATAAGATTTCTATCTGCAGAAAGATCAATTCTTAAACTTTTAATTGGCTTTATGGATGCTTTAAAAGTCATATTTTCTGTATGGTTAACTGCATATTGAGTACTTATATATTGGTAATTATTAGTATCTACTAACCAATTATTTTCAGCTGCATGATTGGCAAAAATGAAATTGGTTTTATTCCCCAACATATCTCTTTCTTGGAATCCTCCAGCAATAAATTCCATACCAGGAGCTATCCAATTATCGTCCATTCCTAAAATACTAGTCTTATTGGCATAGCCAGGAAGCATAATTCCGTCATTGGTGTTAAAGGTTGCATTTACACTCTTTACAGACATTAAAACTCTAGCAAACTGATCTAGTATCTTGGTTTCTTTTACTTTCTCTTTTTTTTGCTTTTCCTCCTTTTCCCCTGTTGGTTTTGGTTTGGAACCTCCCTTTGTGGTATTACTTCTTGCTCTTGACATCCTTGAATTGCCGTATTTTTTATTTACTTTCTTTAGGTAAGGAACTTTATTATAAAGTGTTATAAAATTTAATTTTCCGGACCAGGCGATTACTCGGGAGTTTTGAATAATATTTCCTACTGAGAGTGTGTCATTATCTAAGGCAAGAGGAGCTCTAGTCCAGTCAAAATTCCCAGTATATCTTGTGGTTAAGGATATCCAATCTGTTAAAGGAAATTTCTTAAAAGGCCATTTAAAAGATACATTGCCAATATGATTATAGTTCATATTCTCCCCAAATTTTCTAAGACTATTGTTGACTAATTCTTGATCTAACTCGTCATCATACCCAAATATTCCATAATCAATTTCTCCTGGTGTTTCTCTTACAAATGCACCATTAGTAGCCTGTAAATCAAACTTTAAATTCTTAGTGATGTCGTATTTAAAATCATAATTTCTGTCCCAATTAAACTGTTTTCCAAATTGAGGAATTTCAAAATTTTCTCCTCCAGGAAAATTATATCTAGTAGAAAAGATGTTGTAAGTTCGATTCATATTAGACCTAACCGCGATTTGTTTTGGTAGTAGATAAATATTAAAATCTCTTACAAATCTTAGCCACTTTGACTTTCTAATAAATGAATTTTTCTTGAAAGGTTCGAACGGTTTTACTTTGCTATTGTATAAATAATTTACTGACCCAAGATAATTTCTTTGTAGGTCCTGACGTGTGTTGATATCTCTGTGAGATAACTCAGTAAAAGAATAGTTTAAACTGAAATTTGAAATATCCCATGGCAAGGCTATTTTATTGGTGCTTTTTTTAATCTTTTTCTCTTTAGCTTTACTAGGCCCTTCTTCCTTTTCCTGTATCTCTTCGTTAGAGGATGGTTTTGAATTAAGTTTTTTTGGAGCCTCTTTTTTGGACGGCCTACTTTTTTTCTTATTGTCAAACTTAATATTGGTAAAATTAATTGACTTTCTCTCTGTTAAATCAATTCCATTGTAAAATCTTTCATTCCAAAAAATCTCTTCTTCATTAGCCCCTTTTTCAAACAAAAGATCCGGACTCAATGGATCGTAAAGAGGTTTTATGACGTTTCTAGAGTATCCTACATACATGGGTAAATTTATTCCAGATTGGTCTCCAAAAAATTTGTCCAAGTTTATCGTACTTGAAGCGTCTACGCCGTAGATGAATTCTTGTTGTCTTTCACTAACACTTTTTTCTATGCTTCCAAATCCAGGAGTAGAATAGTTTCCTGAAACAGCTAGATCTGCAAAATCCGCTAAATTTGCAGTCATTCTTCCTATTGCAGCCCAACCACCATTTTCGTTAAAATCACTAAGTCTTAACTCATTCACCCATACTTCAAGACATTTTTCTAAGCCATCGTCCGGTTTCCATTGGTTATTTGGATCATTACTTTTAGGATTTCTTACCCCAATCATTATTGTTTTTAAGCCTTGTAAATTGGGATTTCCAACTACTGTAATATTGGAGCTAGGATTGTCGGGGTCTGATCTAGTAAACCTTTCAAAATTGCTAGATTCAGTAAAGTTTCTATTCTTTTTTAAATCTTTTAAATGGTTTAAATTAACTGTCATATTGTTTTCTTCTGGCCAGACAGAACTTGCAGCATTATTTCCCCATGGAGAAACTTTAATTGGCATTTCATATTCATAATAATTAGAAACAAAATCTGTTCCTAGTCTTATAAAAACAGTGGCTTCGTTATCGTTAATAGGATCTGAACCTGCATTGGATTCTCCATGAACAAACATTTGAATTTTATTATAATTTCTAATGTCTAAATTTACGTTTCTATAGATTGCTCTTGAGTCACCGTCTTTCAAACCACAAACATCTAAAACCAAACTCTGCTCATTTTGCTGCGCTAAATTTGCAGTTTGATAATTAGTTTCTCTTATAATTCCTTCTGGCAGAACATAATTTATTGGGTCTCTAGTTCCATTGTCTTCCAAGTTAACTGCACTAACATTAAAAAAAGTATTGGCTTCTTCATTCTGAATGAATTCTCCATTAGACAATAAACTACCCAAATATCTTCTCCATTCTCCCCTTATAAGCTCAAGTCTTGCAAATCGTAGAGTTACATTTTCATTCCATCCATGAAGAAACATTCTTATAAATCTTATAGATCTAAAATCCTGAATATCATTTACTCTTTTGGAAAATGAGGTAACCGGAACTCTGAATTGGTACCAATAAACTTCTTTTTGAGTATCTGGATCGATATAAAGAACCTTATCGGTAACAAAGTTTTTACCTACTTCAATTTTATTGGGCTTGAAATCAATTTTATATTGAAAATAGCTCTCCGATTCACTTAGGTTATTATCTAAGTTTATATCTTCCACATTGGGAAGAGTAGAAGCAGAAGTTGGATACCGGTCTGCATTCATAGTGTCAGACATTTCAGAAGTTGGTGAATTTCCTTCCGGGCTGTTATAGTTTTTATACCTGTCTCTTATGCTTAACTCTTCTTGGTCATAATCATCATCTCGATAATAGTTGAAATTATCTGCTGAGGGGTCGTTTAAAAAGTTAGTTAAAACATTTGGATCGGAAATGTGATTTTGGATTTTGGCAACATAATTATTGAAATAAGACAATTCCTGATTGTCGGATAATCCATCAAACCCAATATCTTGAAATTGTCTGGAAGATAAATTATTATCAAATGCGTTTACAACTACTTGAGTATTTGGAACAACTCCCCAAGAGGTATATTCCAATTCGCTGGAATAGGTATCGTAATCTCCATCTGGAGGCAACCCGTTTTCAAATGACTTTCTGCCATCTCTTAATAAATCCTCTGAAACGTTCCCAAGGTTAAAATAAAACTCACCACCAGAACTATTCTCTGAATCTTCATTGAAAGGGTCCATTACCCAAAACTGAATAAATTCAATATTTGCAGCTTCAAAATCATTGGTTGTTAGTGTTCTCATGATTCCTCCCCATCTAGTTTCTGGATCATTCAATTCCCCACTAGAAGGATCAATTCCAGAGGAGTAATTATTGGATTCTACATCAAAATTATAGGGTCCTCTCTCTTTAGGATAGTAGGAAATATCAAAAACTGGGATATTGGTTAACTGTCCAGTGCCTAATTGTTTATTTGGGAAAACCTCGTCAACAAGTACTTGTCTCATAAGATGGTTATCTTGAAACGCAGAACCTTTGATATGGCTTGGGGTTAAAGAAGATGTTCTACTGTGAAACAAAGGATCAATTACATACCAAGAAAACTTTGCTCTGTTTTTTCCATAGTTAATATCGTTGTATAAAGATGCTTCTGGAAACAGGTCTGGTTGTCCTTGAGGAACAGAGGCTAAAACCCAATTATTTATAGTCCTAATGTCTATTGCGCTTTGGCTTCCTTCGAAATCATCTATGTAAGAAGATCCGTTTTCTTGTGTAATATCAATAGCTTTGTTATGTCCTGGTATTAAAGCTGCTAATTCTCCAGAAAAATTAACCATAGATTTTTTCTTGGTTTCAATAAATGGAAGCATATCCACCAATTTAGTCAAGGCGGGAACTTCCTTTCTAAAGCCTCCATCCAGCCCAAGCATAGTATTTGAAATTGGTTCATCGCCAGCATTTACTTTGGGAGTTAGAGGTCTTTCTTTTAATTTGAGAATTGTTGCTCCAATATTGGCATTCTTATTTATTTTATAGTCTAAATGAGTACCAAGAAGTGTTTTCATTTGAACACTAAATAAAGAGTTGCTCTCTAAAGAAATTTTAATTGGGGTACCAGAACTTAATATCCCATCGTCTAAAATCTTTACTCTTCCTAAATTATAGTCTACCATGTATTGAGATCCTTCAATTAAAATTTGACCACCTGCAGTAACTACGACCGACCCCTGGGGGATATTCATTGCATTTAACGAGATTTCAGAACTAACTGAAGACTGGTAACTTCCTTTTATTTTAAACCTATTGATTTCTGGCAATTGCTGTGCGGCAGTTTTGGTACTATCGTATAATTGAGTAAAAGCTACTTTGTCTATTATAGTGGATGAAATTCCCTCATTTAGCATTTTTTGTTTTAAAGTTTTTCCGAAGGGTTCTACGGTGGTAAAATACAACCTCCCGTTTCTAGGATTTATGGTTCCTCCATTGGGGATTTTACCTTGATTGGCAGTTATAGGAACAAAATCAAATAATCCATCTTGATACATTTGTTGCTGTTGATTCAATCTATCCAAATCTAATAGTTGAATTAAAAGTTTGTCATCTACACCAGTTTTAGGAATGTAATTAATATCAATAGATGTTAGAGGGTTATTATACCATATATCTAATCTAAAATTATTTGGATCAACTTGATATGCGCCAAGAGAATAGACATTCTTCATCATCAAATCCCAAAGCTTTTTCTTTGGGTTTCTAACGGTAGACTTTAGTAATTTTAAAAATAAAGCATTTTGTCCTGCTACTCCATCTGTAGAAAGTTCTCCAACTTGATAAGTTTTTCCAGCGTAAGTATATTGGTAAGAGACCCCTAAAACTTGATCGTTGTTCAAGGACTGATTTAAAGAAATAAAACCCAAAACAGAATTATAGGTAAACTCATTTGGAGAAAGCATTCTTGCATTTTCTACCTTTTCAAACTCTATTCCTTGTTCCATATTGTAACTTGGACCTGAAAGTTCGTTACTAGCATTTACATAATTTCTGACATTGGAATTAGAGATGATGTTGTTGTAAAGACCATTGTGGCCATTATCTGGAACTGTAAAAGGTCCTGAATTCCATAATTGATTTTCTAAATTATTGACGTTTGGCTCCCCTAAGTCTGTAAAACACAAAATATTTCTTGTGTTTTGAACTGAGTTATTTCTATTGGTAACCCAAACTTCAATTCGTTGAATTTGAACACCAGAAGTAATCAAAGGCAGAGTTCTCATAGACTGATCATAGGTGTCTCTGTAATGAAAACTTAGAAAAAAATGACGGTTTTCTTCGTAATTGTCTGCATTTATCTCGAATTCATTGAGCTGAGCTCCACCCGAAACTTCAATTTCTTTTTTCTGTCCTTTTTGCTGAGACAAAACAGTGGTAGCAGTGAGTTTTCCAAATTTCAATTCTGATTTAATTCCAAATAAACTTTGACTACCTGAAATCAATGTGCTATTTAATGGAAGAGTAACATTCCCTGCTTCTAATTTTTGTAAAATATCGTCCTCTTTTCCTGAATAATCTAAATTCAATTGGTTGTCAAAATCAAAAGTAGCTTCAGTATTGTAATTAAACCCTAAGTCCATTAAATCACCTATTTTTCCAGTAAGATTCATTTGTATTTTTTGGTCAAAATTAAAAACCGTCATTTTTCTGTTTCTTTCTGGAAGTACAGGGTTATCCGTTCGTGAAGTATTAAGTCCAAAACTTAATTCTGCAGAACCTTGAGGCCTAATTTCAACAAAGTCACTTCCAAAAATCTTCTTAGCAGGTGGTTCATTAATTTTAATTTCATCTTCTACAGTTTTATATTTATAGTCTGACATATCGTCCAGATTCTTTTTCCAAAAATCAGTCATGGACTTTTCATGTTGCATCATTTAAATAATCGTTTAACGACACTTCACTTGAGGGTCTAAATTAAGAGAATCCCCAAGTAAAGAATTAAATATGTATTGGCCAGTTAGTGGATTGTACTGAACGTTATTTTGAATATTCAAAGGGAGTTGAAAATCTATTAATCCCAATGAAAAGTTGGTGGGGTCTAAAGGGTCATTTATAGGAAATATTAAATCTATTTCCGGAGAATCTAGTGCTATAGCGGGGGCATAAGGATATTGTTTGGCTTCGATCTTTAGTCCTATTAGAACGACCAAAACAATTAATAAAACTGCTTTACTTTTAAAAAAATAATTTAACAATGTGTCTTTTTAAACAGCTTTAAGTGTCATTTTAATAAGCTCTTCAACGGAGGAAATATCATTATTTTTTAATATCTCATCAATTGTATTAGAAGCTTTTTTCTTATCTATACCCAAAACCACCAATCCAGATAACGCTTCATTTTTATAGGTATTGCCTTGAGGAGATAAAAAATCGCTATTGGATTCTATTTTATCCAGCTTTCCTTTAAGATCAACAATAATTCTTTGTGCGGACTTCAGTCCAATTCCCTTTACACTTTTAAAAGCATTTACATCGCTTTGATCTACTGCTTGAGCAACTTCGGCTGGTTTCATAGACGATAAAACCATTAAAGCAGTACTTGCTCCAACTCCAGAAACATTGATTAGTTCTCTAAACATCATTCTCTCTTCTTCTTCTGAAAATCCAAATAAAATATGTGCATCCTCTCTTACAATTAAGTGACTAAATAGCCTTAATTTTCCCTTTGAAGGAAGTGCATCATAAGTGTTCAAGGAAATATTTAGTAAGTAGCCAACCCCATTTACATCAATTACCACATGAGTCGGTGTTTTTGATTCTAAAATTCCTTCAATGTGCGCTATCATAATTATTTACGGTTTTGTACATCTACTACTCCTAGAGTAATCATATTTAATATCTCTCTTACCGATGAACCTATTTGAAGAACATGAACTGGTTTTTTCATGCCAAGTAGTATAGGACCAACAGCTTCTCTATCGCCCATTTCTTTAACCAACTTATAAGCAATATTACCCGCGCTTAAATTTGGAAAGATTAGTATTTGCACTTTGATTTGATAGTAAAGAAAATGGGAAAAAATCGTTAATTAATTCGTTATTAACCGCAAAGTTTGCTTGCAATTCTCCATCAACAACTAACCCGGGATGATTTTCGTGCAAAATTTTAGTTGCTTCTCTCATTTTAATTGCATCTGCCCCTTCATTAGAACCAAAATTTGAGTAACTCAACATAGCAATTTTAGGTTTTATTTTGTATTGTTTTACAGTTCTAGCAACCAAAAGAGTAATATCCACAATCTCTTCAACTGTTGGATCAATATTTACCGTAGTATCTGCAAAAAACATTGGCCCATCTTTACTTATTAAAATATACATTCCAGCTATTTTATTAAGTCCTTTTTCTACATCAATAACTCTTAAAGCAGGGCGAATTGAATCTTTATAACTTCTTGTTAATCCAGAAATCATTACATCTGCCATCCCAGTTTCTACCATTGCAGCAGCAAAATAATTCCTTTCCCTCATTAATTTTTTAGCTTCATGAAAAGTTAGCCCTCTTCTTTTTCTCTTTTTATGTAAAATTTCTGCAAATAATTCTCTATGTTTTAATTCACTTTCATTTCTCGGGTCAATAATCTCACAATTTGATAAGTCTAAATTGTATTCATCTATTATTTTTTGAATATTATGTTTCTTTCCAAGTAAGATTGGAATTGCAATTCCCTCTTCAAAAGCCATTGCAGCAGCTTTTAAGATTTTATAGTGGTCAGCCTCAGCAAAAACTACTTTTTTAGGACTTCTTTTAGCTTTTGAAGTTAAGTTTCTAATAAATTTATTATCTAATCCTAGACGTTGCATTAGTTCTAGCTCATATTTTTTCCAATCCTTAATTGGCTCTTTAGCAACTCCAGATTTTATGGCAGCCTTGGCTACCGCAGGAGCAACCCAGTAAATTAACCTTGGGTCTAGTGGTTTTGGGATAATTTGTGTGCGTCCAAATGAAATAATTTTAGCATCATATGCTTCATTAACTTCATCAGGAACTGGTTCCTTAGCAAGCAGGGCTATTGCTTCTGCAGCTGCAATTTTCATTTCCTCGTTAATCTTTGTGGCTCTAACATCTAATGCTCCTCGAAATATATATGGAAATCCAAGTACGTTATTTACCTGGTTTGGATGATCAGATCTTCCAGTAGCCATTATCACATCGTCCCTTGTTTCTAAAGCAATATCGTATTCAATTTCTGGATTTGGATTTGCTAAGGCAAAAACTATTGGATTTTTTGCCATACTTTTAATCATCTGGGGTTGAACAACCCCACCTTTAGAAAGGCCTAGAAAAACATCTGCATTTACAAATGCTTTTTCCAAGGAAACATCTTGGCTTTTTTGTATAAAAAACTTTTTGTTTTCATCCAAATCTTTTCGTTTAGCATGAATTAAACCCTTGGAATCAAACATGAAAATATTTTCTTTCTTAACACCTAAAGATAGGTATAGCTTCACACAGGACTGAGCAGAAGCACCTGCTCCACTTACCACTACCTTAACTTTTTCAATTTTTTTATTGGCAATTTCTAACGCGTTTAATAATGCTGCAGATGAGATAATTGCTGTTCCGTGTTGATCGTCATGCATCACAGGAATATCTAATTCCTTTTTTAAACGCTCTTCAATTATAAAAGCTTCTGGAGCTTTGATATCTTCTAAATTAATTCCTCCAAAAGTTGGAGAAATAGCTTTAACAGTATCTATAAATTTATCAATATTTGTTTCGTTAATTTCAATATCAAAGACATCAATATCAGCAAATATTTTAAAAAGTAAACCCTTTCCTTCCATTACTGGTTTTGAAGCTTCTGGTCCAATATCTCCCAACCCTAAAACAGCAGTTCCATTTGAAATTACTGCAACCAAATTTCCTTTAGCAGTATACTTGTATACTTTTTCTTTGTCTTTATAAATTGCTAAACATGGTTCCGCGACCCCAGGCGAGTATGCCAACGATAAATCTCTTTGCGAAGAATGTGGTTTTGTTGGAACCACCTCAATTTTTCCCTTTCTTCCAGAACTGTGGTAATCAAGAGAATCTTTTTTCAATAGTTTTTCTGACATAAATCCAGTGTAGTCAGCTAATTTACACAACTGTAAACAATACGATACACAAATTCTTACTTATTGTATAACATATTGTTGTTAATGAAAAAAGTAAGTGGTAAATACATTTATAATGTAATAACTTTAAAACATATAATTTTATATAATAGCAAATTGAAAATATTGAAGTTATTATTTTAAAATCAATTTATCGCTTTTCAAAAGTTGATTTCCATTGGAAATTTGGTAGGAATATATTCCAGATTTTAAATGCCTTAAATCAACATTATTAACAGCTAAATTTAGCTTGGCAGAAAATACTTTTTTACCTAAAATATCGAAAAGTAGAAATAAATTATCATTAGAGACATTCGAAATTTCAACATTCAAAAAATCAATAGTAGGATTTGGATAAGCTAAAATACTTTCATCGTTTAGTTCGGTTAAATCTACTGTGTTTACAATGTTTACATCTACAGAATCTAAAAGAGCATTTCCTTTGTGAAGAATGAAATACCTTATAGTTGCAGTTCCTGCCCCGTTAGAAAAAGTAAAACTAGGCTTCATCCAAGAAGAATCTGATGGTTGTAAAAGTATTGGAACTGTAGTTTCCCAATCTAAACCTGTACAAGAATAACTTAATAGGTTGTCAACAAACTGATCTAAAAATATAACATCTGAGCTTAAAATTTTTCTTCTAAATTTTATTTCTAATTCCTCATTGGAAGAATTATAGCATCCAATATTTAAATCAAAGTTTTCATTACTACTATTAATGTTGATTACTTGTCCATTGTAGTTAATTCCTGTAGAATCGTAAATGTATATGTTAATTTGGGAAAATGAAGAAGAGTAAGAAATAATTATTATAATTAATAGAGCTAATTTCCTCATTACAGATATTTAAGATTTGCTTTCGAAATTAAAGTAATTAAAATTTCTCATATAAGAAAAATAATTATACTGATTTTTTATAAAATTGAACTAAATTAGTAATTCTAAAATCACCATTATATATTAATTTATGAAAAGATCAATCTTATTGTTTGTTTTATGTTGCATTACTATGTTTTCCTTTGCTCAATTACCAAATATAGGACTTAAAGATGTAAACGGAGATTTACAAAATTTATCAAAATATATAAGTAATGGTAATCCTGTTATAATTAGTTTTTGGGCAACATGGTGCAAGCCATGCAAAGCAGAATTAAATACTATTGCTGAAGAATATGATGACTGGGTGGAAGAAACAGGTGTTGAACTAATCGCTATTTCAATTGACGACTCAAGATCTAGTTTAAGAGTTGAGCCCTATATTAATGCTATGGGTTGGGAATACACTGTTCTACTAGACCCAAATGGAGATTGTAAAAGAGCTATGAATGTAAATAATATTCCACATACTTTTTTAATTAATGGTAAAGGTAAAGTGGTTTGGAACCATAATAATTATTCTCCAGGTGACGAAGAAGAATTATACAATGAACTAATCAAATTAAATAAATGAAAATTAATTTTTTCATTAAATTTTGTTTCTTAATATTATTAGCTTCAAAAATAATAGGACAAAATAATTCTAATGGATTAGTTTCTGGTAATATCCAAACTATTGGTCAATACTATCAAGAAGATACTATTATTAATGCTGCTTTACCAGAACATCTTTATGGCTTTAATGGATTTGCAAATGTTAATTATCAAAAAGGTGATTTCAGAGCAGGAATAAGATATGAAAGTTATTTAAATACTTTGGAAGGGTATCCTTCTACATTTTCAGGAACTGGGATTGGTTATAGATATATTTCCTGGAACAATCAAAATCTATTAAGCAGGTTTATGCCAGCATGTGGAATTTTAGAGCTTATGAAGAAAGAGAATTGGGGATAGATAATTCATTAGATGGTATTAAAATTAACTATGAACCACTTAAAGGAATAAATTTAAAAGGGATGATAGGCAAACAAAGACATAGATTTGAAGATGGACTAATAAATGGGAATGGAATTGTAAGAGCAATAGATGGTGAATTAAACATTAATGAGTTATTTGATTCTACTAATAATTGGAATTTAAAAGCAACACTTGGTGGAAGTTTTGTAAGTAAATTTAATACTGATAACAATACTACATTGTTCAACATGCCTAAAAATGTAGGGGCTTCAAGTCTTAGGTTAAATTTAAGGTATAAAAGACTAAGGTTTAGTGGTGAATATGTTTACAAGATTAACGATCCATATCCTGATAATCAAAATAATGATTTTAACTTTATCTATAAAAATGGAGAAGGAATTTTACTTAACCTAGGATACTCCAAAAAAGGATTTGCTGTTGATTTTTCTGCTAAACATATGGATAATATGTTGTGGCGTTCTACCAATGTAAATGTAGGGCCGACTGATCTTTTAATTGGTTATTTACCAGCACTAACCAAACAACACACTTATAATCTTGCAGCAACTCTCTACCCTTACGCGACCAATTTTTATGGTGAAATTGCCTATCAAGCTGATTTAATTTATAAAATTCCAAAAAAATCTGTTTTAGGGGGCAAATATGGAACTTCAATTGCATTAAACTTTGCAACAGCATATGTTCCAGAAAGAAATTTTATCAATGATATGGAGACAACTAGAAATAGTTATACAACTTCATTTTTTTTCCGCTCTGATAGCATATTAATTCAGGATTTTAATATTGAGATTAAGCGAAAAATTAATACAAAACTAAAAATGAGTTTCAATTATTTTAATTTTATTTTTAATGACAATGCAGTTAAGGTAGCCAACTACTACAAAATGATTTATGCACAAATAGCTGTTCTAGATTTAACCTATAAAATAAATAGACACCATTCCTTAAGGTTTGAAACTCAAGCTCTATGGACTAATGAAGACAAGGGGGATTGGTTATTTGGTCAAATTGAATATACTTTTAGTCCTCATTGGTATATAGCAGTTCTTGATCAGTACAACTCCGGAAATCTAGATGTTGATAAAAGAGTTCATTATGGCTTAATTTCTACTGGCTATATAAATGGATCTCATCGTTTTTCCTTTCAATATGGCAAACAAAGGGCAGGAGTTTTTTGTGTAGGTGGGGTTTGTAGAGCAGTTCCTGCTTCAAATGGTTTAACATTTACATTTACTTCTAGTTTCTAAAATGAAAAAATATTTAAAATATTTATTGTTTTTGTTATTATTTTCTTGTGATAAAATAGAAAATCCTCTTCCTGAAGAATATGGAAAATTAGATTGGTCTTTATATCCTGGGGACCCATCTAATTATCCCTATGATTTAGTAAACCTATCAAGTAATTGGGGAATAAATAATAATACTAAGGGTATTTTATTGGAAGACTATACTGGACATAAATGCACTAATTGCCCAGCGGCAGCTCAGATTGCTAAAGATTTAGAAGATGATAGTAGTAAAAATGTTATTGTAGCTACTATTCATTCAAGTTTAGATGGTTTTTTCCAATCTACAAGTTTATATTCACATCAAATTATGAAACTGAAGCTGGAAATGAATATGTTAGAGGTAGTGAAATGCCAGGTTTTTTGGGAAATCCTATGGGGACAGTCAACAGGATCAGCGTGGTGGACTTTCTAATACGGTTTGGTATCTCAGTAGTGAATGGGAAAATGCGGTAATTAACGAAATGAATAATTCATTAAAAATTAACCTACAACTTAAATACTATCATTTCCAAGAAACTAATGGTTTATTTATTCATACACAAACATCAGTTATTGAGTGATCTTTTTGGAAAATATCATCTTATTATATATTTGGTTAGAAAACAACATATTTTCTCCTCAAAAATTTAGTTTAGGAATTGTTGATACCAATTACAATCATCACAATGTCCTTTCCAGTAATATAAATGGAACCTGGGGAACATCTATCATAGATGCAGTTGCTATAAAAGATTCAT
>CAJJCR010000005.1 GCA_905182745.1 Bacteroidetes bacterium MED-G20
TTTCAAGTTTTGAAATTCTTAAAAAGTTTAAAACAAAATATCCTATTTAAGATAAGGATTAATTGTCTCTTTTAGTTGAGTTAGATTTTTTTCACTTCAAAAATTCAATAACTGGTTTTAAACTTTTATTTGGAATTTCTTCCATAGGCACATGCCCTGCATTCTTTAAAATCACAAGTGTGTCGTTTGGTAAATCGTTATGAAATTTGTAGGCCATCTTTAAAGGAATTAATTTGTCTTCTTCCCCCCAAATAATCAAGGTTTTTTGTTCGATTAATTTTATTTTTTTATGAGATATTGTATCCTTCTTTACTTTGAATCTATCCACAATAGCCTGTCTATTGCCATTTCTTAATGTTAGTTCAAAATAGCGATCTACTAATTCTTCAGTGACCTTAGTTTTGTCATAATATACATTTTCAACACTTGATTTTGCTATAAATCTTGGAGTTATAAAAGTAATTATGTTTTGTACAATAGGAACTTGAGCTAATTTAAAAGCTAACGGAACGCTTTTAGACTTCAACGGATATCCAGCTGCATCAATTAGTATAAGTTTTGTAACCATATCTGAATTTTCAATTGTGAATCTCCATGCTATGTTTCCTCCTAATGAACTCCCTGCTAAGAATACATTTTTTAACAGCTATTGATTCTAGAAAATCCTTAAGAAAAGCAACGTAATTGTTATAAGAATAATCTCTGTTTGGAAATGGACCCGTAAGACCATAACCCGGTAAATCCATTCGAACTACTCTATGGTTTTTTGTCAACTCACTTGTCCAACCGTCATAAGTGTGTAAACTTGATGCAGTTCCATGAATTAGAATTATTGGAATGGAATCCGTTTGTTTTCCTTGATCTCTATAATGAACATCCATTTCGCCAACTCTTACGAAAGAAGAGTAGGGGTCAGTATATTTTTTCTTTAACTGCTCAATTGGTATATCTTGATATCCTATAAATAAAACAGTTATTGCTATAAAAGATCCAAAACCTAGAATGATAAATTTCAAAGTTTTGCTAGAGATTCTTTTCATAACTTATTGGTAATTTGCCTAATATTTAATACACATTAGAATAATACAAGTTTAAGTTAAAACTAATTTGACATCAAATAGCAATATTTAACTACTAAAATAATTAAAGAAGAATTTAAAATTGGAATAAAGATTTTGGAGTTTTTATAAGTAAATCTGTCCAGAAATTAACTTTTTCTTCGCTCCATGAGTTGAAACGAACGTGAAGTAGTTCATGTAGGATGTCCTCTTCGTTTAGTTCTCTTGTATGAAATATGGTACCTGTTTTATTTGTAAAGTCAATGTAAATACCTACAAACTCATGTCCATAGGTGTTGTCTTCTATCTCATCTACAACTTGGTCTTCGGAAATGGGTTCATATAATATGACCCAATCCGAAATACCTAGTAAAGCTTGCCACTTATTAATTAGTGATGAGCTTTTAACTTTGATTTTAGCTATTGTTTCTTTTCTTTACTTAAGACGCTCACCATCGGCTTTTGATAATACTCTCCAGCACTCATGAGATCCACTCTGAGACTTAGTAACAGCAAAATATCTACCGCTTTTTTCTCTTACATCGTACTCTTCTGAGTCAAATTTTGATTTGCTCTTCACATCGTAAAAACTTAATTTATCTTTCATTTTTTTTGTTTTAAACTAATTAACAAAGTTGCATGACTTTATTATTCTTAGTGGATTAATAATTATTATTTAAAGTTATATTTTTTTTACACAAACGCAACTGTGTTGCATTATTATTTATATATTTGATTAATTATAAAAGTAGAGGACTAAATTTTTAAATTATTTGCAATAACCTTCCAAATTAATTGCTTTTTTTAATTCATAAATCCTCTACTTTTTATTTTCAATTACATTCTTAATACAAGTATTTAATTTTTAAGAATTACTTTAATCTTGTAAAATTTCAATTTATTAGAAGAATTATAAATTTCATTTCTATTTATTTAAGAGAAAATTTATCCTTTTTATTTAGATTACAGTTCTGTAAATTGTTTCATTTTATCTAAAAAAATAATCTTTTTTATGCCATTAAAAAGACCCAATAGCTACTTGTGATTAGCAATTTTAGTAATTTAGAATTATGAGAATACTAGTTACAGGAGCGACTGGCTTTTTAGGTTTTAGGTTAATTGAAAAGCTCAATAGCCTAGTTTATATTAATGATATAATTGCAACTGGTAGAAAAATAAAAAAAACACACTTCGTAGAAAGTAATAAAATTAATTACATACTTGGAGATCTTTCTGATAAGCCTTTTGTTAACCAAATAACCAAAGATGTAGACGTATTAATAAATTGTGCATCACTATCATCCCCATGGGGAAGTTACTCTGATTACAAAAAGGCAAATATTGACAGTCAAAATAATTTAATTGATGCTTCAAAGATTAACAAAATAAAAAAAATCATATATATATCCTCTCCTGGTGTTTATTACGAATTTAGAGACAAAATTGACATCTCTGAAGAAGATCTACTTCCAAAAAAATTTGTAAATCATTACGCCAAAACAAAATTTTTAGCTGAAGAGTTACTTAGAGCTTCAAATATTCCATATGTTATTTTTAGACCAAGGGCTCTTATTGGAAGAGGAGATTATGTAATTGTTCCAAGATTAATAAAAGCATATGATGAGAAAAAACTAAAAATTGTAGGTAATGGACAAAATCTTGTTGATTTGACACCTGTGAGTAACGTAGTTGATGCTATAATATTATCTATAAATAGTGATAAAGCAATTAATCAAACTTTCAATTTATCTAATGGAAAACCCGTAAAGCTTTGGGAAGTAATAAACTATGTTCTGAAAAAACTTGATAGAAATATAATTTCTCAAAGAGTACCTTATAAGATTGCTTATGGTGTTAGCTATTTATTTGAACTAAGATCAAAAATATTTAACTCTGATGAGCCTACTACTACAAGATTCAGTATTGGTATTTTGGCTAAATCCTTTACTCTTAATATTCAAAAAGCAAACAATATTTTAAAATATGTCCCAAAGCAAACTACTCAAGAAGCTATCGAAGAGTTTCTGAAATGGTATAAAACTAATAATTTAAAAGACTAATTACATTTCGATAAAAACAGTCTTAGATATCTTATCTTTGTACTTTCTTTTCAAATTCTTGATGTAAATATTTTTATTACTACTTGCTTTATATGTATTTTCTTTTTTAATAAGTGGGTTGTAATCTTTAAGGTTATTTTCACCCCAAATACCTAACTCTACTAATATTGAAGTAACTGATAGGCCTATATCTGTTAGATGATAGTAAACAGATTTGTTGTTAGTCTGAACTTTTGATTTTGAGATTAATCCATTTTCAAGAAGTAGATTTAGTCTAACTGTTAGAATATTGGATGCAATATTTTCTGTACTTTCTTTAAAATCTTTGAAAGTCTGTTTGTTTTCGAATAACATTTGTTTAAAAATAATTAATATCCATCTATCCCCAATAATATCAAGAGCTGAGGTAATAGGACATTTAAATTTAAATAAGTGTTTCATATATATTTACTATATATGTCAAGTTAGTGTTTTTAACTTATTAAGTTGCATGTTTTATGTCTAAATTAGGTGATTCACCTACTTAACAGAGTATCCTTAATTTATTGTTAATGTGGATATTACCTTGTTTATATAGAGAACTTATTGAATGAATTTTTCAAAAGCATCATTGTAATAGATTGTGATTTCTTCCCCTTTATTAATTGCTTTTGATGCAGAAAATATCTGAATTTCATTCTCAAAATCCCTATCTTTTATGATGGCATTAGGCTCTTTACTATGGTTAAAAAAGCTGCCAGCATCACTCAAGCAAATTGCTTCATATTCGTTTGTCCATGGAAATTGAAGAGTAGCTAATTTTTCAGGTAGATTTTCATTTACATGAATAAGGACCATATGGCTTTCTACAATTATTTCCCCCTTAGATATATTTCTGTTAGCAAATACTCCTTTACCATGAAGAGGAGATTTTTTTACATTTAATATTGAACTCATATTATTAATTAGCTTTTTATTAATCCGTAAATTCTGGAAACGAAAGTAGTTTATTTATTGCCTTGTAAGTCATCAATCTCTATTCCATAATCGTATTGTAGATCGGGATCAAGGGTTAAAATAATTTTTTTAATTCTTTGAATTTCTCTTTCAAATATATTGGTGAGAGGAATGCTTTTTGTAATAGAAGGTGTAAAATCTTTCAATATTTTACAAAAAAATAAAATTAATTCAACTTCTGTTTGTTTCTTTTTAGAGTAACGAATATTTTTTTTTGTGTTTCTTAAAATTTTTCGAATACTTTTTTTGACATAGTAGTAACTTTTTCTATTGACTTGTTCAAATTGAGTAATAATTTCCTCCTTAATTCCTTGTATAAAATAATTTTCGTCGCTTGCCTCAAATAGTAAATAGGTAAGTAGCTCTTTATTTTCTTTTTTAAATTTTGACAAACTTAGACATAGCTCAGTAAGCTCCTCCCTAGATCTTGTTTGTAGATCTTCTTTAATTGCTTTTACACCAGCAGGCTTCATTTTATTTATAATTTCTGGTCATTGGTAATAGTCCAACTTACAGCAAATTTATATTCTTTCCTTCTACTTTATATAATAATTTAATATTTAAATTAATATGTCTTTACGAAATAATATCATTGTTATTAAAACAATTTTATTGCAACACTGTTGCAATAAAATTATATATTTGAATTATATTAAATATTTAAAATTGAGAAATACTTTTATTGTTCTGTTGATTTTTTTTTCCCAATTTGGATTCAGCCAAGTTATTAAGGGTAAAGTAGTTGATCAAAGCTCAGGTGCTGGAGTTCCATTTGCAGAAATATTCTGTTTAGAAACCCAAAATGGTACCGTATCTGATATTGAAGGAAATTGGGAATTAGAGAATGTCGTTAATTTTCAAATAACATTACTTATAAGAGCTGATGAGTTTGATAATAAGCTAATAAAAGTAGAAAACCAAGAGAAAGATTTAATTGTAAAGTTGGAGCATTCCCATATTCATTTAGACGAAGTTATAGTATCTACGTCAGATTCTAAGCTTCAACGTTACAGTGCCTTTCCGGTAGAATCAAGAAAAATAGCTGATCTAAATAAAATTGAGCAAACCAATCTTGTTGATGCTATGAGCAACATACCTGGTGTTTATAATTTCTCTACTGGAAATGGAATTGCCAAGCCAGTGATAAGAGGACTTTCAGGAATGCGTGTACTTACTTCTCAAAATGGTCTTCGATTAGAAAATCAACAATGGGGAGCAGATCATGGATTTGCAGTGCTTAATTTAGGTATTGACAGAGTTGAAATTATCAAAGGACCAAGTTCTCTAATTTATGGAGCAGATGCTCTTGGAGGGGTTATTTATCTTGCAGATGAACCCTATGCAAATTTAAATAAACAAGAAATTAAAGCAAGCACAAAGCTGGAGACTAACTCCATGTCAACAGTCAACAAAATATCTTTAAAATTCTCCAAAAATAATTTACGCTTTGCAGTATACGGAGGCTATTTTTCAAGAGCTAATTATGCTATTGGAAATTCACAAATATTCAATTCCTCAATTAAAGAATTTGTTGCCAATTCCAAAAATAGTGGTGGTTCCTTTAAAACAGCTATTGGCTACAACAAAAATAACTGGGTTACAAATTTCAGGTATCAGCTACTATATTTTCAAAACGGACTTCCAGGACATACCCATGACAGTATTTGGGAATTATCTAGTTTCATTTCTTCAAATCGATCTAGAAACTATACTATTCCTGCTCAAATAATCATGAATCACTTAGCTCAATGGGAAAACAAATTTTATTTTAAAAATGATGATGTAATCGCTCAACTGGGATTTACTTCAAACGACTTAAAAGAATTTGGAGAAAAAGTCTTTACTCCTGGTATTGATATGACCTTACAAAATTATTCTTATAATGTTCGATGGAAACACCACTTCAACAAATACTTTGATATAGTTTCAGGTTCTCAAGGAATGTTGCAAAGTAATGCTAATGGCGAAAGAGCAGAAGAAATATTAGTCCCTAATGCAAATTTTAATGACTTGGGTGCCTATACTTTAATGAAAGGAACTTTTAATTTATGGAATATTCAAGCTGGCGCAAGATACGACCAGAGAAGTATCTCAGAAATAAGTGTTGGTGGTTTTGATAAAAGCTATAGCGGAGTAAACTATTCTGCAGGTATTTCAAGATCATCAAAAAACCTAACAACCAGGTTAAATGCATCAACTGGATTCAGACCTCCACATATTTCTGAGTTGCTTGCTGATGGAGTGCACCATGCAACAATGCAATATTTAGTAGGAGACTCAAATTTTGAATCTGAAAGAGCAAACCAAATTGATTTTTATTTAGGGACACATTTTGAGCATCTTGAAATCGTCGTAAACCCTTTCATCAACCAGATTAATAATTATATATACAAAATTCAAAGGTTTGATGTCAATAATCAACCTTCGATAGATAACAATTCTGGCCTTTACATATTTGACATGAGACAAACTGATGCTGTTTTTTCTGGAGGAGAGATAGCAATACACTATCATCCACATATTGCTCATTGGTTACACCTTGAAAGTAATTTGTCATTATTATCAACTCAAGATAGCCTACCATTTATTCCTCAAAACAGATTAAATAATACTATTAAGGTGGAATTTAAAAATGAAAATAAACTTAACTTAAATAGTTTTTCAGCTCAATATATTCACTTTTTTGAGCAAAATAGTGTTGCTCCTTATGAAACTCCAAGTTCATCATACCAAATAATAAATATTAGTTGTATTGGCTCAATTTCTGCAAAACATAAAATTGGTTATTCTTTTGGCGTAAATAATTTACTTAATATTAACTACATAGATCATTTATCGCGTCTTAAAAACTATGATATACCAAATCCTGGAAGAAACTTTTACGTGAAATTATCTTTAACCATATAAAAATATTGTTTGAATAAAATCATAAATGGGTTCGCTGATTATATTCAAATTTTAATTATTAATAGAGCTCAATTAAAATAAAAAAAAATGAAAAAAGTAGCAATTTTATTTAGTGCAGTTGCAGTTATTGGATTTACATCATGTAACAAATGTCATGAGTGCCATGCTGATGTTAATGGCGCTGAAGTTGAATTAGGAGAATATTGTGGTGATGAAGCTGAATCTTTAGAAAACAGTGGATATATAGATCCAGCAGATTCAACTGGAACTATACATGTTGTACATTGTGGAGAAGATCACTAGAATTAAATAATTTTAGGACAGTTATTAAAAGCAGATAATATATTATCTGCTTTTTTTTTTAAATTAACAGTATGGAAATTAATAACATAAAAGAAATACTCAAAAAGAGAAGTCTTAAAGCTACTTCTAACAGGCTAAATCTATTAACTAAACTTCAAAATAATGGTTCTGCTATGAGTTATTCTAAAATTCAAGAGACCATGCAACCTATTGATAGAGTTACTTTGTACAGAACCATAGAGAAACTTAAAGAAAAAGGAATAATTCATACTGCTTTTCAAAGCAATAATGAGATTTATTATGCAATTTGTGGAATAGACTGTAGTACAGATAATCACATTCACGACCACGTTCACTTTAAATGTTTAAAATGTGAAACTGTATCCTGTGAAGACCTTTTAAATTCATTGAAAATTTCTTTGCCAAAATATGAAATCCATAATGTATCTGTTAATGTTAATGGTCTATGTCAGGTTTGTAGATAATTCTGGCTAAAATTTCTGTTTAATTATCGATCGTCAAATAGTAATTAAACTAAAATATTTATTTATTTTTAATCTTAAAATTTAAATAAATGAAAAAAATAATTATCTCATTTTTCCTTTTATTATTTACAACAAGTCTTAATTCCCAGACTTCTGACCTAGGAAATCCTCTTTCCTGGAAAGGTAAAATAAGTCTTCAAAATATTCCAGCTAAAATCATGTCTGGATACAATCAATCCACTGTTGATTCTCAAGACAATACCAACGATGCTTTAAAAGATCGTCCTTGGAGATTTGGCTATAAATATGACGTTAATTACAACCTAAATAATTCTGGATCTTGGAATACTCTTCCAAATGGTGATAAAATTTGGCAGTTAGCTATAGAATGTCAAGGAGCATTGACAATGAATCTTTTGTTTGAAAATTATTATCTCCCTAAAGGTGCTTATTTATATTTATATGACATCGATCAAACCAACAGAGTTGGAGCTTATACTTTTAAAAATAATAGAATAGATGGTGAATTAGGTTCGGAATTAGTTCATGGAGAAAAGATAATTGTGGAATATGTCGAGCCTGCAAACGTTAAAGAATCGGGGAGATTTACAATATCCAATGTAATTCATGGGTACAGAAGTTTGGCACCAATTGAAAAAAGTCTAGTAAGAGCTTTGAACTCATCTGGAGATTGTAATATAGATGTCAACTGTCCATTGGGAAATGGATGGGATAGTGAAATTAGATCTGTTGCCATGATTGTTGTAGGAGGAAGTGGGATTTGTACTGGAGCATTGGTGAACAATACTTGTAACGATGGAAGTACTTATTTCTTAACAGCTAATCACTGTTTAGGCGGAAGTACAGGTTCTTGGGCTTTTAGATTTAATTGGGAAAGTCCACCAGGGACAGAATCATGCGCAACAACAACTGGATCTACAGACCCTGGTCCTCCATATGACCAAACTGCTAATGGTGCCACAATTTTAGTCAATTCAGCAGCTTCTGATTTTGCGCTTCTTGAAATAGACAACATGACATTATCCAACGCACAGAACTGGAACTGTTATTATGCTGGTTGGGATGCTTCTGATTTAACGACTGTTACTGAGGCAACCGGGATTCACCATCCTTCAGGGGATGTTAAAAAAATATGTCGAGAAAATGATGCCCCTTTTCATTCAAATTCTGCAGGAGCAGCAGTTTGGTATATTAATCAGTGGGAGCAAGGTGTAACTGAACCAGGTTCTTCAGGATCTCCTTTATTTGATCAAAACCATAGAATTATTGGTCAATTATACGGCGGGTTAGCAGCTTGCTCGGGGACAGTTAATAACAACCAACACGATTATTATGGTAGAGTAGGTGTTTCATGGAATAATGGATTGGATACTTATTTAGCGCCAACTTCTTGCGGTATTTCTACTTTAACTGACGATGGATGGGATCCAAATACACCTACTCTTCCAGATGATGCAGGAGTTTCAACTATCACCTCACCACAAGGACCCTACTGCATAGATAACTTTGATCCAGAAATCACCCTTAGAAATTATGGTACTAATAACTTAACAACAGTTTCTATAAATTATGACATTGATGGTACAATCAATAATTCTTATTCTTGGACAGGTAATTTAGCTCCAGGAGGAACAGAAATTATAACCTTACCTAATATGATTAGTACAGCTGGTGCTCACACCTTTAATACCTATACTTTTCTTCCTAACGGAAACACGGATAGCAATCCCTTGAATGATGCAGCTAGTTCCAACTACTCTGCAACCATTGGTGGACAAGATGTTTTATTAGAAATTAATACAGACTGTTGGGGATCTGAAGTAACATGGACAATTGAAGATGTTAATTCAAATGTTTTGGCTAGTGGTGGACCATACTCAGATGTTACTGGTGGTGAATACATAGCAGAAAATATTTGTTTGGCAGACAACTGTTTCGATTTTATAATAAACGATTCCTATGGAGACGGTATGTTTGGTTCTCAATGGGGTTCTTGTAGTGTAGATGGAAATTACACAATTACTCATGTATATTCTGGGACTGTACTAGCTTCAACAATTGCTACTAATGCAGATTATGGAAATCAAGAAGTCAATAATTTTTGCGTAACTCCTGCTACAATATGTGGAATGAATGTTTCTAGTTCTGTAAATAATCCTCAGTGCCAAGGTTTAGATAATGGAAGCATTAGTGTTGTGGTTTCTGGAGGTAGTCCTGGATATAGCTACGATTGGGGAACAACACTGGGCAATTCTTCAGGAATTAGTAATTTACCACCTGGAGTATTTTCTCTAGTGATTTCTGATTCTTTGCTGTGTGATACTATCATTATCTACGATTTAAACTATTCTACAATTTTATCACTTAGTAATTTCGCTAGCGATATTTCTTGCAATGGTGCCAGCGATGGTTCTATTTCAGTAGTTGCATCTGGAAGTACTGGGTATTCTTACGATTGGGGTTCTGGTTTTGGAAATGTCTCTAGTTTAAGTGGATTGCCGTCAGGATCTTATTCTGTGGATGTAACAGACACTAATGGATGTATGCAATCTGCAGCATTTAATATATTGGAACCACCATTGAATCAAGCAAGCTATACTAATACAGTCTCTGATTTAACTGTATATTTCACTAATACATCCTCACTTGGAGCAAACTCTTGGAACTTTGGAAATGGATTGACAAGTTCATCTAATAGTCCATTTCATACATTTGCTAATACAGGAACTTATAACGTTTGTTTAACTTTAACTACTGCTTGTGGAACCTCTGTATATTGTGATGATATATATGTTCTAGACCCTAATACTGATATAGATGAAAATTTACAAGAATCCTTATTAGTGTTTCCAAATCCATCCAAAGGTGTTTTTAAAATAGATTACGAACCAATGTCTAGTTCAAATGTTCAACTGAATATTTTTGATCTAACAGGTAGATTGATATTTAATAAAGACTTTGAAAACCAAAGAGAAATTTTAGTAGATATTTCTAACAAATCTAAAGGAACTTACCTTTTAAAACTATCAGTAAATGAAGAGCAGGTTCAAAAAATTATAGTCTTTAATTAAAATAATTTTTTTCTCTTAAAGATAGAAACGGCATTTCTAAATATTTATAGGAGATAGAACTTACAATAATAGATCCTCCTAAGGTAAATGCTATAAATGCTCCCAAGGTTAACCAATTATCAATCTTGATGTTTTGCACAATACAGTACTGAAAACTGCAATGAATAAATATTATATGATAAATATATAAACCATATCCTCTAGCCCCTAAAAAAGACAAAAGTTTACTTTTTATTTTGAATGATGAATTTTCAGGCAGAAAAATTGAAATTAATATTGTAAAAAGTAAAGCAATAATTGAGGGTCTTATAATATATAGAAGTGTTCCAAATTCATTTGGTAATATATATTTTTGAAAAACCACAACCAATACAACCAATATAACAACCATTCTTTTTATTTGGATGCTGATCTTTTGAATAAAGTCAATTGTTTTTTGGTAATCTGTAACAATGAAATAGCCTAATAAGCCACCAATGGCAAAGTAATCTAAATTTGCAAATAAATCATTGCTTACAATTAAGTTGTTATTGAAAATTGTCTCTTCAAGAGCCCTTGATCCCCAGGATATAACAATACAAATGAATAAAAATTTTAGAACATGTTTCATTGGGATAATAAATAAAGAAATCATCCAAAAAATATAAAAATGTTCTTCAATACAAAGAGACCAAAATACAGGTAATGGAGTCGTTTTAGGGAACTTATCAGTGATAAGCATCTTGTAATTCTCTAAGAATGTAAAAGAGTATTTCCAATCCAAGTCATATCCAGCTCCAACCATATGAAAGCCAATTTTTTCTTTAAAATCAAATGGAATTAGAAATACAATAATTACCATTAAAAAATATAGAGGCCAAATTCTAAAAGCTCGTCTAAAAAAAAACTTTTTAATATTTATTTGAGTCTCTTTGTACTTTTTCAAGAATAAGTAAATAGGATATTAAGAACCCACTTAGAACAAAAAAAAATGAAACACCAATTCCACCACCACTTTTCAAAAATGAAAATATTGGAAAACTACCTTGAAATGGTATATGGAGAAAGTAAACTTTTAAAAAAGCAAAAAAACGCAAAGAATCAATAGAATGGAAATATCTCTTTTTCATTTAGCTGCCTGTTTTTAGACATTCAGACAGTTTTAAGAGAAAATAATATCTTACTAATATAAAAGAAGATATTACAAAAAAAAGTAATAATGCTTTGACTAACTAAGCGTTAATATACTCTATATACATAACATATTTTGAATATATTATATTTTTAATCAATTGACATTAAGTATATGGTACTTATTTACTAAAATTTAGAACTATAGTGACTTGTAGAAGTTGATTTTAATAGATTTCAAAGAACGAATTTATCTTCTAGTAGCTTTCGCTATATCTTCGAATTTAATGTCTTTATAGTCGTATGTTATAGTCTCAAAAAAACTATTTCCTATTTCATTTTTCCAGTCCATATGTAAGGATACATCGTATTTAGAAGGTGGCGATATAGTGTACTGAACAGAATATAAATCTTCTAATTTTCCAGGTAATGAAATATTTCTCGCATAATGAAAATTATCAGAAAGATTTATATGAGGAATTAAGTCTATAAATGTTTTTAATCCTGTACTCTGATTAGTAACTAGTGCATTTATATGTAAATAAGGAACAAACCCACCTTTGGGAGTTCCTTTTGGAACATTGTCTACATCCCAATTAACTCTAGCTTCAATATGAATATCTGTTAAATTCTCATTTAAGTTTGTTGATGAAGGCATAATCATATCCTTAATTGCACCTTCAAAAATGACTACAATTCCTGGTTCAATTCTTTCTTGGCCAATAATTAACTCTTGGGCTTTGAAAGAAATTACAGTTATTAATAAAAAAGTAAGAATCAATAATTTTTTAGAAAATACCATTTTTAAACTTTTTTCAATTTTCAATATTTTTTTGAATTTAATACACACCATTTATTAGGTATTCTTGAAAGAAAATAAATTTTATGATTATTATCTTAATGCTCTAAATCTTATTTACCCTTACAGCATTTAAGCCTTTTGGTCCTCTTTCTAACTCAAAAGAAACTTTGTCATTTTCTCCAATTTCACCGTTCAAACTACTAACATGAACAAAGTATTTTTCGCTTGTTACGTCTTCTTTAATAAATCCATAACCTTTTTCATCGTTGTAAAATTCAACTTTTCCTTTTTTAATAGGGTCGTCATTTTCATTTTCTCTAGTAGGAATTCCAATTTCGATGTCTTCAGCTTTTATTACAGTTCTTTTTGTTTTGTCTGGCGGAGTATCACTAAAATTGCCGTTTTCGTCTATGTAAGCGATAGATTCTTCAAACGACTTTTTTGGATTAGATTTTCTTTCTTCTCTTTTAGCCAATTTATCTTTACGTTTTTTTAAACGTTTTTTTTCTTTTTCTTTTTTGCTAAAAGTTTCTTGTGACTTACCCATGTAATTTATTGTTTTTGCAAATATAGGGTTATTATCTAAAATTTAAAGGTAAATAGACCTATAAAATATTTAAATATTGTTTAATTTTTCAACGATTTAAAGTTAAAAAGAACTAAATATTCTATATTTAGATAATTATCATTTCAATTTTATTTAAAATATACTAGTAAATTCTATGAAAAATTTCATCATCTTTTTTTTTCTTTTACCTCTGTCAGTTTTTAGTCAGCAATATCTAAATTACAACCATAATGGGATCAATAGAGACTATATTTTATATCGTCCTAGTGGACTCAGTCCACAAGCCCCATTAGTTTTTGTAACCCATGGATATTCTTCTAGTGCTCAAAATATAATGAACTATTCAGGATTTAATTTATTAGCTCTTCAAAACCAATTTGCTGTTTGTTACCCTCAAGGTACTCAAGACAATGGCGGAAATAATTTTTGGAATGTTGGATATTTATTTACTTCTGGAAGTAACGTGGATGATGTCGATTTTTTAATTTCTTTAGCTCAAGAACTTCAAAATACTTACAATCTTTCTTCTGAAAACACCTTTCTCACTGGGATGTCTAACGGAGCAGAGCTAAGTTATTTAGTAGCTTGTGAATCCCCAGGAACCTTTAAGGCCTATGCACCTGTTGCGGGAACTATTTTCACCGATGGCTTACCAAATAACACCTGTAATGGTACTGCATCTCCAATTTTTGAAATTCATGGAGAAAATGATAATGTTAGTTTATTTAATGGTAATCTTAATGACCAGTTTTGGGGTCCTTATTTAGCCATAGATTCTGTTATGTCTTTTTGGGTTAATACTAGTGGTTTAAATATTTTAGATGTTGACACTTTACCCAATTTAAACAACAATTTTAAATATACTATTAGCTATAAATATTCTTCTAACACTTCAATTAATGAAGTATGGCTTTACAAGCATAAAAATGGCCATTCATGGAATGTAGACGATATCAATGTACAAGATGAGATTTGGGACTTTTTTAGCAAATATATCGTCTTGACTACTAATTCATCTATTGATAATCAAAGTTTAAATTCTACAAGAAAGATTATCAAAACTGTCAATCTCTTTGGTCAAGAAGTTAGTCACACGAAAAATAAATTCGTTTTTAATATTTACAGCGATGGATCTGTAGAAAAGTCGATACGGGTAGAGTAGAGTTGTAGTCTTTAAACTCTTACTCCCATAATACATATATCGTCAATTTGCTCCAAATCTCCTCTCCAGTCTTCAATTTCTTTATTTAACAACTCTCTCTGCTTTCTCATATTTTCTTCTTGTATAGAAAGCAAAAAATCTTGAAACTTTAAAGACTTATATTTTTTACCCCTTGCACCTCCAAATTGATCTACAAAACCGTCGGAGAATACATAAATACTATCTCCTTTTTTAAGTTGTATTTCATGAGATTTGAAAGGTTTACTATATTCAAAACTGCCTATAGGTTGTCTGTCTGCTCCAATTTTGGTTAACTTGTTATCTCTTACCATCCAAAGAGGGTTAAATGCTCCAGCATATTTTAATTTATCACCTTCAATACAACAAAGCGCAATATCCATACCGTCTTTCACGTTTTCTTCACTGTGACCAAATTCTTCAACTACCAATTCTTTTGTGTTGTCTAATATTTTTCCAGGATCAGTTAAATTATACTCTCTTACTGACCGGTTTAAAGCATTATTACATACTAAACTTATCATTGCTCCGGGAACACCATGTCCAGTGCAATCAGCAGCAGCAAAGTAGGTTTTATTGTCATGGTATTCTAACCAGTAAAAATCACCTGCAATAACATCTTTAGGTTTGTAAAGAACAAAACTGTCTTTTAAATATGCTTTAACAGCTCTATTTGAGGGTAAAATAGCTGACTGTATTCTCTTGGCATAATTAATAGAATCTAAAATTTCTTTGTTTTTTTCTTCCAATCGTTCTCTTGCTTCTCTATCCTTAATTTGTCCTTCTTCTTTTAATTTTGATGAGTAACGCCTTTGATTAGTGTACTTTCTTGTGGTGTAAAATGAAAAAGATATTAATAAAAGTAATCCTCCCCAAAAAGGTATTGCAGTGCTTGGATTTGAATACCAAGGCCCTACAACAGAAAGATTTATTATTAATGGTTTAGAATAGTTCATATCTCTATCAATTGATTGAAATTCTAATTCATATTTTCCTGATTTTTGAGGTTGAAAAACAAATTCATTAGAATTGATAGTGAAGGATCTCACAGAATCTTTTCTAGTAATTTTAACAAAAAATTTTAACTTTTCAGCCTTAGTATTAAAACTTGTAGAGTTTAAAATAATTTTTGTTTTAGTTCCTACAAGGATTTTTTCTTTATTATCTTTTAAATTTTCAATGGAATTGTAAGTACTAGATGGTGTTTCAATTTCATTTATAAATACTTTAGGTGTCTGATGTGTAGGAACATAAGCTGTTATCCCATTTTTCCCTCCGAACCATAACTTATCTCCATTTATTCCATAAATTGATTTAATTGTGTTTTGAAGAAGTCCATCTCTTTTATCTAAACTATTCCATATATTACCATTAAAATAACAAACTCCTCCTCCCCAAGTCCCTACCCAGACATTATCAAAATCGTCAACAAATGTTGAGTAAGTTTCATCTGAAGGTAACCCATCTTGCATGGTATAATGTTTAAATTTTTCACCATCGTACATTTGAATTCCTGAACCATCTAAAGCAATCCAGTAATTATTTTTGGAATCTACAGAAATATCCCACACTAAATTATTAGCAAGTCCGTTTGATTTATCAAAATTGGTAAATTTTTCACCATCATAAATTGAAAAACCGTTTGCATAAGTACTGTATATGATTTCACCATTTTTACCAATAGCTACTCCACATGAATTTAGTATTGGCCTTACTAATCCATCTGATTCATCATAGATAACTAAGGAATCATTTTTATACATCCCTAAACCACTTGTTGTAGCTAACCAAATAGTTCCTTCATTATCAAATTCAATATCAAATAAATATGTATTAGCAGGAAGATTTATTTCTTCAGTAGCATCTTCAATAACCCCATTTGAATATTTAGAAATTTTATTATTACCAACCATCCAAAGAGTCCCGTCATTTGCGAAATTTAATTTTTGAATATTGTTAATTATTAAACCGCTATTTTTATTTTCAAAATGTTTTACTACTATACCATTATCAACTTTATAAAGTCCTTTATTTCCACCAAGCCATAAAGCTCCTTCATTATCCATTATGATATCATTAATATTTTCGTTTGATTTCAATCCTTCAGATTCTGAAATTGATTGGAAAGAATTAGGGTCATAAACATAGACTCCGTCAACAAATGACGATAAAAAATAAATACCGTCTTTAGTTTTATTTACTGCAGTAACTTGGATATTTTTTAGTCCATTTATATCTCCACTTATAATTGTTTTAAATGTTTCATTCTTCATGTTAACTAAGCCCTTATCTGTTGCAATCCATAAACCATTATTATCAAATAATATATCATTTATTACATTACTAGGTAACCCATTATAAGATGAATACTGTTTAAATTTTATACCATCAAATCTTAATAATCCTCCGTTTGTTCCTAACCAAATATTTCCTAAAGGGTCATCTTCTATCACATTTATAAATGATTCTTCTTCAGTAATTCCATTGAAATTTCTTTGATCTAATGTTTTGAAGCTTTTCCCATTAAAAATACAAATACCACTTGAACATCCTAGCCAAATATTATTTCCAATAACTTTTATTGATTGTACATTTCCACTGGCAAGTCCGTCAGTAAAATCATAGTTTTTAAATTCATTACCATTATAAATAGATAAACCTTCATTAGTGCCCACTAAAATGTTTCCCTTTAAATCTTCTGAAATGGTATTTATACTGTTACTTACTAACCCATTGTCTTTTTTTAAATGCTCAAGAACAATTTTATTTTTCCATTTAACTAAGCCACTTTTATTGTAAGCAATCCATATATTTTCCTTACTATCTTCAAATATTCCCTCTATAATGTCATTAGGAAGTCCATTGAAATAATTATAGTTTTTAATTTTTAAACCGTCATAAACTGATAACCCATTAAATGTTCCAAAGAAAATATTGTCATTTTTAGAAATAATTGATTGGCCAATAGTATTACTTAACATACCGTCAAATATTGAAATATGATCCCAAGATCCTTTAGTTTGCCTAGCAATTTTGAAATCTATATTTTTAGTTTCTCCACTTTTTTCTGAAATCTTTATTTTAGTTTTAATATTATTAGTTAAGTGATACTTTATTTCATCACTAGTAGCAATGCTTATATTCCAATTTCCTATTGGTGGGGTGAATTTATATTCCCCCAACATATCAGTCGAAGTTGAAAAAAAAACTTTATTGGTTTCACTATTGCTAATATCTACTTGAACACCTGGTTGAGGAGAACTTCCATCCATAGAAACTATTTTACCAGATATTTTTGACTTTTTGGTTAATATTAAATTTATATTTTCAACTTGATTTTCAGATACTTTAATTTCTTTAGTCCAATCGTATTTCCCTTGAAAAGCACCACCAATTTGATAGACTCCAGGTTTTACCCATATCTTTAAATACCCATTTTTATCTAACTTATAAGCATCAAATTTTTTATTACTTTTTATTCCAACATATCCTGAATAGGGTTTACCATTTTCTTTTTTTACAGTGATTTTTAGTTGTGAATATTTGTCATCAATTAAATTTAACCTGAAAAAAGGGTCGTATGTTCCAAAAGATTTGGCAATAATTACTACCTTATTACTTCCTTTTTTAAACTGATAATCAAAATACATTTGATCACTTTCTTCAGACGAAAATACTTTTTCCTCATTTATATATACAGTTGCATTAAATTCCCAATTCCCAAGATTTAAGCCTCTTGTATGATCGGATGGTGACTCTATATTACATGCAGCAATAAATGAGTTATTGTAATTAATTTCTCCGAATACTTGCTTTAAAGAAAAAGTGATATTCTTATGATTAGAAAGATTTAATTCTTGATAATTACTAGTGTCAATTTCCTAAAATATTTATTAGTATTTTTTGTAATTAAATCAATATTTTCAGGTTTTAAGTCGATAATATTTGCAATGAACCAATTATTTACACTTGTTTTGGTTACTGAGTTATTTGGCAACTCAGTTTGTCCATGAATTAAGAATTTTATAAGAAATAAACAGAATATTAATATAGTTTTTTTAAACATTTCACACTTTTTATAATTTATTTTAAACTCTCACTCCCATTATACAAATATCATCAATCTGCTCCTCTTTTTGCATCCAATTGGCCAACTCTATTTCTAATAATTTATTTTGCTTTTTTTCTTCTTCTTTACTTATTTTAAGAAGAAGCTTTTTAAAATTTGCAGTCATGTATTTTTTGCCATTATCTCCTCCAAATTGATCTTGGTATCCATCAGAATAAATATAGATCATATCGTCTTTTTTAAGTTTCATAGAGTGTTTAGTAAAAGGTTTTATATCTACTGTTTCTAGACCAACAGCTTGAGAATCTCCTTTAAATGTACTTAGTTCATTTTCACTAACTACAACCAATGGATTATGTGCACCTGAAAATTCTAAAGTTTTCTTTTTCATATTGAGCTTACAAATAGAAATATCCATTCCATCTTTTTGGTCGTCTTCAGTGTCTTGGTTTAGAGATTTAATAATCTGTTTTCTCATTTCATCTAAGATCTTATTGGTATCCTTAATTCCTTTTTCTACAATAATTTCATTGAGTAGGGAAGTACCTATCATACTCATAAAAGCACCAGGAACTCCATGGCCAGTACAATCTGCTACTGTAAAGAATATATTTTCTTCTTGGTCTTTATATACCCAATAAAAGTCACCAGATACTACATCTTTAGGTTTAAAGAAAGTAAAGCTTTTAGGAATAACAGATTTTCTGTAAGCTTCAGAAGTCATCATAGCATCTTGAATTCGTTTGGCATAATTTATAGAATCTACAATTTCTTTGTTTTTTTCTTCCAGTCTAAGTCTTGATTCTTCTTTAAGCTGTGCAGTGTATCGTCTTTGACTTAAATATTGATTGGAAGAATATCCGGAAACTGATATTAATAAAACTAGGAATCCCCAAAATGGAATAGCAGTTGCTAAATTTTTGTACCAAGGTCCAACTACAGAGATATTAACTTTAAGAGGGTTTGAATAATTCATGTCTCTATCCACAGACTGAAACTCTAAAATGTATTTCCCAGTTTTTTCAGGTTGGAATACATATTCATTAGAAGAAATCATTAAAGATTCTGTTTTGCTTTTTCGAGTTATTTTAACTAAATATTTTTGTTTTTCTTTTTTTGTGTTAAAGCTTGTAGAGTTTAGAGTGAATTTTGATCTAGTATCATAAATAAATTTTTGCTTATTATTATTTAAATTCTCCATAGAATTGTAAAACCCATTAGGTGTTTCTATAGAGCTTATTGTTATATAAGGAGTTTGTATTTTGGGTTCGTAGGATGTAATCCCACCATAACTTCCAAACCAATATTTATTGCCATTTAGTCCATAAACTGTCTTTATAGTATTATACAATAAACCATCTCTTGAGTCTAAACTATTCCATAATTTCCCATCAAAATAATTCACTCCTCCATGCCATGTGCCCACAAAAACTTTGTCAAAATCATCCACATAAATAGTGTAAGATTCATCGGAACTCAATCCGTTTTCCATGGTATAGTGTTTGAATTCTTTTCCATCATACATTTGAACCCCTGATCCGTCTAGTGCAATCCAATAATTATTCTTAGAGTCTACAGCTATTTCCTCGACTTTATTATTTGCTAAACCATTATCAGTTGAAAAATTATTAAATTTTTCACCATCAAATATTGAAAATCCAGACCCATATGTGCAATAAATAATTTCATTGTTTTTTCCAACAGTCACTGCACAAGGTTGAGCTGCTGAATTTGATAATGAAATTGGTCTAACTAAACCATCAGATTCTTTGTACATGGTTAAAGAGTCGTTTTTAAACTTACCAAGACCACTTGGCGTTGCTAACCACATAGTACCATCATTGTCAAATTCTAAATCAATAATATCGGTATTAGTAATTCCAATTTTCTTGGTCATGTTCTCAAAATTGTCGTCATAAAATCTTGTCACATGATTTTTTTGAATTAACCACATTGAACCATCACTATCAATTTCAATATCAAGAACCAAGTTTCTAGGCATATTGCTATTTGATTTGTTGTAGTAATTAGTTATTATCCCATTTTCAATTTTGTAGAGTCCATTAACCCCTCCAGCCCAAATGAAACCGTCTTTGTCAATTTTAATATCATTTATTGTCTCATATTCCTTAAATCCTTCATTTGCAGTTATGGTATTAATTGAGTTTGGATCGTAAAAAAACACACCATTCATATTAGTAGAAATGAAATACATCCCATCTTTTGTTTTGTCAATAGAGGTTATTCTAAATCCTTTTAAGCCCTCTTTCTCAAGACTTATTATTGTAGTAAATTTATTTTCTTTAAACCTGCAAAGCCCTGTTTGAGTACCAATTAAAAGACTATTTTCATCTACATGTATATCCAATATTGCATTATTAGGTAATCCATCATTATCACTGTAAAATTTGAATTTCACTCCATCGTATCTAATTAATCCAGATGCTGTTCCAAGCCAAATATTATTGTTGTTATCTTTTTTAATAACATTTATATAATTTCCTCTCCAACTAAGATTACTAAATGTTCCAATAGTAATTGGTTTTATTATTCCTTTACTAAAAATAGAAAGTCCATTTGATGTGCCAATCCAAATATTATTTCCAATTACTGTTATACATTGAACATTTCCATCACCAATTCCATTGGTGAAATTATAGTTGGTAAATTGTTCTTTTTCTAAAATTGCCAAACCCTTATTAGTCCCAATTAAAATATTCCCGTCATTATCTTGATTAATTGCTCCAATAATATTTGATGGTAGTCCATTTTTTGTGGTATAATGATTGATTATTTTACCATCTTTCCATTGGATAATTCCTTTAGTAGCAAATCCTAACCATATAAATCCATTTTTATCTTCAAAAATTTCTCTTATTGGGTCATTTGGTAAGCCATTAACGTAATTATAGTTTTTAACAGTTAACCCATCATAAACTGAGAGACCATTAAATGTGGCAAAATAAAGTATGTCTTGTTTAGAAATAACAGATTTAATAATACTATTACTAAGCATGCCATCAAACATGGTTACCTTTCCCCAAGAAGTATTAATTTGAGTAGGAATTTCAAAGTCTACACTCCTCGATACGCTTTGAGGACTTATTAACTTTAAATGTTGTTCTTCCCATTTTATCTCCAAAATAAATATCTTCATTAGACTTACTAGATATTTTTATTTGCCAATTACCTTCAGGAGGAGTGAAGCTATAGTCCCCAGAGGAATTTGTTACATCTGTCCAGAAAATCTCATTAGTATTTACATTAACTAATTTTACATTAATTCCAGGATGTGGGTTTTTCCCTTTAAAAGTTGATACATTTCCAGAAATAACTGAACGTTGATTTAAGATTAAATTAATTTCTTTTTCTTCATTTTCCGAAATATTTATTTTAGTAGACCATTTATATATTTTAGAATTCCCACTCATAATTAAATATTCTCCAGGAACAACAGAAATAGTGTTTTCTCCGTTTTCATCTAACTGGAAATATCTTACCATTTTTTCATCTTTAACACCAAAATATCCGAGTTTATGAGGTTTTAAATTTTCATTTAAAACTTTAACTTTAATTTTTGAAAGTTTTTTATCGTTAATTTTTAAACTAAAGCTTGATTTGTAACTTCCATTTGGCTTTCCAATAATTACAATACTATTTTTTCCTTTTTTTAGAAAATGATCGAATTTTAAATTATATAATCCATCAGGTAATTTGGCTTTTTCACCATTAATATAAATTTCGGAAACAAGGTCGAAATTGTTGTAAATAAAACTATATGTAGTTTCAGTTTTAGACTCAATATTACTTGCAATTATAAATGTGTTATTGAAATTGATATCTTCAAATATTTGATATAATGAAAATGTTATATTATTAAATTTTGAAAGGTTTAAGTTTCGTATATCTTCTTTATTTATGGAGATAAAATAATCTTCTGATTCAATTATTTTTTTAGTATCTATAGAGTCATTAACTTTTGCTATTTTCCATTTATTTACACTTGTTTTATCTGTAGAGTTCATAGGGATTTGAACCTGCGAGCAAAAGAAATTTGCTATCAATATTAAACTACCTAGAAATAATATTTTCTTTATCATATTTTATAATTTTATTTCAAACTCTCACTCCCATTATACAAATGTCATCAATCTGCTCCTCTTTTTGCATCCAATTGGCCAACTCTATTTCTAATAATTTATTTTGCTTTTTTTCTTCTTCTTTACTTATTTTAAGCAGAAGCTTTTTAAAATTTGCAGTCATGTATTTTTTGCCATTATCTCCTCCAAATTGATCTTGGTATCCATCAGAATAAATATAGATCATATCGTCTTTTTTAAGTTTCATAGAGTGTTTAGTAAAAGGTTTTATATCTACTGTTTCTAGACCAACAGCTTGAGAATCTCCTTTAAATGTACTTAGTTCATTTTCACTAACTACAACCAATGGATTATGTGCACCTGAAAATTCTAAAGTTTTCTTTTTCATATTGAGCTTACAAATAGAAATATCCATTCCATCTTTTTGGTCGTCTTCAGTGTCTTGGTTTAGAGATTTAATAATCTGTTTTCTCATTTCATCTAAGATCTTATTGGTATCCTTAATTCCTTTTTCTACAATAATTTCATTGAGTAGGGAAGTGCCTATCATACTCATAAAAGCACCAGGAACTCCATGGCCAGTACAATCTGCTACTGTAAAGAATATATTTTCTTCTTGGTCTTTATATACCCAATAAAAGTCACCAGATACTACATCTTTAGGTTTAAAGAAAGTAAAGCTTTTAGGAATAACAGATTTTCTGATAACCTTCAGAAGTCATCATAGCATCTTGAATACGTTTGGCATAATTTATAGAATCTACAATTTCTTTGTTTTTTTCTTCCAGTCTAAGTCTTGATTCTTCTTTAAGCTGTGCAGTGTATCGTCTTTGACTTAAATATTGATTGGAAGAATATCCGGAAACTGATATTAATAAAACTAGGAATCCCCAAAATGGAATAGCAGTAGCTAAGATTTTTGTACCAAGGACCAACTACTTTAATTTCAATTTGCTCTAAGTTAGAATAGTTCATATCTCTATCAATAGATTGAAATTCTATAATATACTTGCCAATTCTTTCAGGAATAAATTCAAACTCATTAGTTCTTATTAAATGAGTTTTTTTGTTTCCATTTTTAATAATATTTACAATGTATTTTTGTTTTTCTTTTTTTGTATTAAAACTATTTGATTTCAAAGAAAATGTTATTCTTGTTTTTTCTAGAATTTTACCCTTGTTTTCTCTCAATTCTTCTAAAGAGTTGTAGAAACCACTTGCAGTTTTAATATTTTCAATGTAAACTTTAGGAGTTTGGTGTTTTGGAACATAAGAAGTAATTCCATCCATACTTCCAAACCAATATTTGTTTCCATCAACACTACAGATTGCTCCTACTAAATTATTTAAAAGACCATCTCTAGTGTCAACACTATTCCAAACTTTCCATCGTAATAACAGACTCCACCCCCAAATGTCCCAATCCAAACATTGTCAAAGTCATCCACATATGCGCTGAAAGTTTCACCAGCAGTAACTCCATCACTTATTTTGGTGATGTGAAATTCTTTCCCATCAAACATAGCTACACCACCACCATCTAGAGCCAACCAATAATTATTTTTTGAATCTACTGCTAGATCCCATATTCTATTATCTGGTAAGCCATTAGTCTCATCATAATTTTTAAAATTTTCCCCATCAAATATTGAAAACCCATACCCATGCGTACTATAAATTATTTCATTGTTTTTACCTACGTTAATATCTCCCATACTAGATTTTACGAGTCCATCTGATTCATCGTAAATTATAAGAGAATCGTTTTTATACTTACCTAATCCTCTATTAGTATTTAGCCATATTGTACCTTCATTGTCAAAAGCTATGTCCTGAATACTGGTATATGCTGGAATTTTTAATTCACTATCCATAATTTTAATTTCTCCATTATTATATCTGTAGATACTTCCACCGCTAGAAAGCCAAATAGCTCCATCATCTGCAAATTCAAGTTGATTAACATAGTTGGATTCTAAACTGCTGTTCTCCGTATTAAAAACTCTTTCAATCCTTTCGTTTTTGATTTTTAATAAGCCATTTACACCACTTGCTGCCCACAAGAATCCATCTTTGTCAAATTTGAGATCTAAAATTCCACTTGTCCAATTTGGTGGAATGGGCATGCCTTCTAGAGAAGTCATTTTTCTAAAAGAATTTGGATCGTAAAGACTAACACCATTTGCAGTTCCTATGAAATAAACACCGTCTGAAGATTTACTAATAGATTGAATATTTTCAAATCCTAGTCCATTCTTTTCAATTGGCACAATAGTTTTTATTATGCCATTTTTAATATTAACTAAACCATTATCAGTTCCTACCCAAAGCCCGTCGTCATCAGAATATAGTTCAGTAATGGAGTTGTCTTGAAGTCCATCTCTTTCGTTAATTAAAGTAAATTGTGATCCATCGTATTTTAAAAGGCCGCCTAAAGTGCCAATCCAGACGTTTCCGTGTTTGTCCTTTTCTAATGAATTAACCCAAGATGCTCTATGATTAAAATCAGTGAACTTTGAAAGGTCAAATGATTTAAATTTGTTTCCGTTGAAAACAGATAGTCCTCCACCAATAGTCATCCAATTCCCAACACCAGAAGATGTACCACATCCTATCCAAATACTTTTTCCCACAGCTTTTACATCTGTTATAAAACCATTTCCAATTCCTGAAGAAAAATCATAGTTTTTAAATTCTTTCCCATTAAAAATTGATAGCCCAGAGTTTGTACCTATCACTATATTTCCTTTTTCATCTTCATCCAAAGCATTTACAAAATTTGAAGGAAGTCCATCCTTTTTTGTATAATGACTTATTACTTGACCATCTTTCCATTTAACTAAACCTTTTTCTATATATCCTATCCAGATATATCCTTTACTATCTTCAAATAATTCTACAATTGGTCCATTTGGTAAGCCTTGGTCATAATTATAGCTTTTAACTTTTAGACCATCATAAATTGACAATCCATTATAGGTTCCTAAGTACAATAAATCCTCACTTGAAACTAAAGAAACATGAGCGCCATTACTAAGCATGCCATCAAACATAGAAATCTGATTCCATGTGCCTTTTACTTGTAAAGGAATAGATAAGTTAGCATTATATATTTGCTTTTGGTCATTGATATTTATTTCTGTAACTTTTCCATCAGTTTGATGATATACATATCCTCTGTCAGTGAATACTCTTAAATTCCATTTTCCTTTTGGCGGGTAAAATATAAACCTACCATTGTCGTCAGAATGAGTAATTTCCTGGATTTCATTAGTATTTAAATTTATTAATTCAATCGAAATACCAGGATTTGGAGTTTTTTCGTCTACGGTATAAATAACTCCATTTATTTTATATTCTTTATTTAATGTAAGATTGATAACCTTTGTATCATTCTCTTTGATTTCAATCTCATTTGACCATGAAGAATAGGTTCCATCACCAACAATTATTTTATAATTATCTGCTGGTAATTTAAATTTTATTCCTGAACTAATATTTCTATATCTACTAGAATTTTTATTGTACAACATTGAATTAGCAAAATCTACTTTTTTTCCATTTTTGTCTTTGATATTTACTATTAGTTGCCCTATCTTTTCATTATAAATTTTCATTGCAATAGTAGCATTATATGCCCCATTTGGCTTACCAATTATTATTAATTTATTTTTCCCTTTTTTTAATTTTACTTCGTGAATCTCATTATCTGTATATGATGAAGAAGCAACAAGTGATCCATTTAAATAAGTACTTGATATTATGTCATAACCAGCATATTGTAACTGACAAAATTGATCTTTTTCAGACTCAATCATAGTAGTGGCAATTAAAGAATTTTCAAAATTGATTGTATCAAAAACTTGATAAAAAGGAATTGCTACATCATTAAAATTTGAAAGATTTAATTCCTTAATGTCTTTTGAAGAAATTGATTTTAAATAGTTTTCTGTATTTTTTACTATATCATTGATTTGTTCATCGTCTATATTAGATAATTTGGCAACTAGCCAATTAGATAATTGTGTTTTAGATGAAGAATTTGTTGGAATTATATATTGTCCACAAATAATTATTGTAGAAAGTATAAAGCAGTATGTAATTAATATTTTTTTAGTCATAATTTAAAATTTAAACTCTCACCCCCATAATACAAACATCATCAATTTGATTTTCGTTTTTCATCCAATTTGCCAACTCTATTTCTAATAATTTATTTTGCTTTTTTTCTTCTTCTTTACTTATTTTAAGAAGCAGTTTTTTGAAATTAGCAGTCATATATTTTTTGCCATTTTCCCCACCGAATTGATCTTGATATCCATCAGAATATATATAGATCATATCGTCTTTTTTAAGTTTTATAGAATGCTTAGTAAAAGGTTTTATATATACAGTTTCAAGACCAACTGCTTGTGAATCACCTTTTACTGTTTTTAATTCATTGCCACTTACAATTACCAAAGGATTATGTGCTCCTGAAAACTCTAACGTTTTCTTTTTCATATTAAGCTTACAAATAGAAATATCCATTCCATCTTTTTGGTCGTCTTCTGTGTCTTGATTTAAAGATTTAATAATTTGTTTTCTCATTCCATCTAGTATTTTATTAGTGTCTTTAATTCCTTTTTCTACAATAATTTCATTAAGTAGGGATGTACCAATCATACTCATAAATGCACCTGGAACGCCATGACCTGTACAGTCTGCCACAGTAAAAAATATATTATCTTCTTGATCTTTATAAACCCAATAAAAGTCTCCTGAGACAACGTCTAAAGGTTTGAAGAAAATAAAACTATTAGGAATTACTGATTTCCTATAACTATCAGATGTCATCATGGCATCTTGGATACGTTTTGCATAATTAATAGAATCGACAATTTCTTTGTTTTTTTCCTCTAATCTTTCTCTAGCCTCCCTATCATTCTTTTGTGATTCCTCTTTTAATTGGATAGAGTATCTTCTTTGGTTGAAATATTTTTTGGTAACATATATTAAAAGCGATATAATGGAAATTAGTCCACCCCAAAATGGTATGGCTGTAGCTAGGTTTTTGTACCATGGCCCGACTACTTTAATTTCTATTTGCTTTAATTTTGAATAGTTCATATCTCTATCAATAGATTGAAATTTTTATATATTTTCCAGCTTTTTCCACAAAAAAAATCGAATTTGTTGGATTTAATTATCTTGGTAATTTTTTCCCCCTTTCTAATTATTGAAACTAAAAACTTCTGCTTTTCTTCTTTAGTATTAAAACTATTAGAATTGAGCGTAAAAGTTATTCTAGAGTCCTGAAGCAGTTTTTCATTCTTAGACTTAAGTTCAGAAAAAGATTCAAATGATCCTCTTGATGTTTCAATTTTTTCAATAAAAACAGATGGAGTCTGATGTTTTGGAACATAACATGAAATTCCATTTTGGCTACCAAACCAGTATTTGTTTCCATTCACCCCACAAATTGAAGTTATGGTATTTTCTAATAAACCATCTCTTGAGTCTATACTGTTCCAATATTCCCCGTCAAAATTACAAACTCCCCCTCCAAATGTTCCTATCCATACATTATCTAATTCATCTACGTATGCGGTATTTGTTTCACCTGCAGTAATGCCATCGTCTAATCCATAATGAGTGAACTTTTCTCCATTAAACTTTTGAACACATTTGCCATCTAAAGCAAGCCAATAATTATTTTTAGAATCAACATCTAAGTCCCATATTCTGTTGTCTTTCAACCCATTTTCTTCTGTATAATTTGTGAATTTTCCATCATGGTAAATACTCATTCCCTCACCATATGTAGAATAAATTACCTCTCCTTTGTTTCCTATATTAACATCTGCAATTGAAATTGGAGTAATTAATCCATCCGATTCGTCATAAAAGACTAAAGAATCATTTTTATAATGTCCCAAACCTTTATTTGTTGCAAGCCATATTGATCCGTCGTTAGCAAATGCTAGATCAGTGACAGTTGTTCCAGGTTTAATACCTATTTTTTGATTCATCGATTCAGAAATTTCTTTTTGAATTTTAGAAATTCCACCATTTGAATGAGTTAGCCAAATAGCCCCATCATTTGCAATTTCAATTTCAATAACATAGTTTGAAGAAATATTACTATTTCTTGTATTGTAGTTTTTTTCAATTTTATTATTTACAATTTTATATACCCCGTTATTCCCACTTGCTGCCCACATCACACCATCACTGTCTATCTCCAAGTCCATAATTCCTCTAAACCATGTATTAGCATTTGAAATTCCTTGTTTATCTGATATAATATCAAAAGAATTAGGGTCAAATAAAAATAAGCCACTCGTAGTACCTACAAAATAAACACCATCATTTGATTTGTTAATTGAAAATATTCTTCCATTACTCAATTCACTTTTCTCTTTAGTTACAAATGATTTTATTTTGTCTCCATTCATGAAATTCAAGCCTTGATCAGTCCCTATTAGAATTTGATCATCGTCCACGTAAATAGACTGTATTGTATTTGAAATAAGTCCTTCTTTTTTTCTAAAAATTGTAAAATTTGAGCCATTGTATTTTAATAATCCTCCATCAGTTCCAATTAAAATATTTCCCTGTTTATCGCTTTTAATACAATTTATTAGAAATGTATTGTAATCGAAATAGGAAGCTTTTATTTCAAACGATTTAAATTTTTTCCCATTAAATATTGAAAGCCCTCCACCAATACCTAATGGATTTCCATAACTTCTTCCATAACTACATCCAATCCAAATATTGTTTCCTACTATCTCTAAAGCAGTAATATAACCATTTGAAATACCATCAGTGAAATTATAATTTTTAAATTCTTTACCATCATAAATTGACAATCCACTACCTGTCCCAATTACTATATTTCCTTTATTGTCCTCTCTTATAACATTTACATAATTTGAAGGAAGTCCATCTTTAGTAGTGTAATGTTTTAAAATTTTTCCATTTTTCCATTTGACTAATCCTTTTAAGTCAAACGATATCCAAATATTACCTTTTGAATCTTCGATAACATCTGAAATAGAACCATTAGGCAAGCCATCTTCATAATTGTAACTTTTTATGGTTACTCCATTATAAACAGAAAGACCATTGTAAGTTCCAATATACAAGAGTTTATTTTTAGATATAGTTAATTTATGACATTCGTCACTTAATAATCCATCGAACATTCCTACATTCCTAACATAAACTTCTGACTGACTTGCTAAACTATATTTTAAATTTTTATGTTCATAAATTTTAGAATTGATAACAAAGTTGGTTATTTCATTATCAGATTTGTGGAATACATATTTATCATTTACTGTAAACCTTAAATTATATTGCCCTTCCGGAGGAAAAAACTTGAACTCCCCTTTTTTCCCTGTGCATAACGATTGTATTACCTTATTATCTTCACTATTTATTATAGAAACTTGAATTCCAGAATTAGGAGTTTTATTGTCATATTTATATAAATTTCCAGAAATTACAGCTTTATTTTTCAGTATTAAATTTATTGTCTTTTGTTCTTCACTCTTTAAGCTGAATTTATCTGACCATATATGTTCTTTAGTCGTTGCAATTCTAAACTTATAATCTCCAGGTATAAGTCTAATATTCAATTCCCCATTTTTATCTAATCTTTCATTCCTAACTAGTCCATCTTCATTTAAAATTTGAGTGTAAGCATAGGGTGTTAAATTCTTATTTTTATCACGACCAATTAATTTTAACTGTGAATATTTATCACTGTAAATTTCAAAAATGTATGATGACAAATTAGTTCTTAAAGACTTGCTAAATATTACAATTTCATTTCTTCCTTTTTTGAGAGTTCCATTAAAATATTCAGTATTGTCGTTAGATACTTTAGTGTTTCCATTTATGTAAACTGTACTTTCAAGGTCAAAAGAGTTGAAGACAAAAAAACAGTCCTGATCTCTTTCAGAATTTATAATAGATGTCATTACAAAATTACTTTTATAGCTTAAAGAATCGTATAGTTGATATAACCCTACAGTAATATCATTTAATTTAGATAAGTTTAGTTCTCTAATATCTTTGGATTCCTGAGTATTGTAAAATGATATAGGATCATTTATAATTTCAATTCTTTTTTCTTCTTTAATTTCAGATGTTTTTGCAATAATCCAAGATGGAATTCTTGCATGATCTAATGTGTTTTGTGGAATTTTAACTTGTGCTTTTATTGACCAAACAATTGTAGAAAGAAAGATTAGAAGGAATATTTTTTTCATAAAAAGGTTTAAAGCGTAATTAATCTTAACTGTTAAAAATAGTTAAATATACCGTGATAAAAAATATTTAATTTTTAAAATGAATTAATGTTTTTTTTTGAATTTTAAAATTAAAAAAAAAGCAGCTTTTTAAGCTGCTAATTATACATTTAATATTTTTCATAATTCAATTCGTACATTCACCCACAAGATAAGCCGTCACACCACCAGACACAACTGCCTCGTAAGAATTACCATAAGTTACACCATTACACCCGCAAACAGAATCATACACTACAAAACAAAAGCAGAATCACTTATAAACGAAGAATCTATGCAACAATTACCAATTATAGGGGTTGAATCACACTTTGTCTTGTTACATGATAATATTATTTATCAATGTAGATTATTGAAAATAAACTTATCGCTTTATAAACCTTATAGTTTGATTTACTTTATTGTTATTAACGTTAATAAAATATAAACCTGAGGGTAGAAAAGAAACATCAATTTTTTGGTTCCCATTTATATTTTTCATTTCATGAAATAATTGCCCTTGAATATTTAAAATTTGTAAACAATAATCTTCTTTTGGTCCTTCTAAGTTTAGGTAATTGAAACTAGGAGAAGGGTAGAGCTTTAAGTTGGATTCAACTATTTGTGATTCATTTACATTAGTTACATCTATTCCAGGATTTCCATGAATAAACGTCCAACTTCCCCATGGCGTACTAGCACCTGTATTCCAATACAATTGATCTGTAAATAAACAATTTATGGAATTACCATTAAGTGGTAAACCTTGATTTGTATACCAAGCATCCAAATTGGCAGAATCATTTACTAAATGCACTGTAACATTTATGGTGTCTGTAAGTGACCAATTATGACTAAAATTACAAAATGCATCACTAACTATAGTGTCTTGATGTAATATGTTTCCTTGTTGGTCTGTAAATTCCCAAGTAAAAATATTTTCTGATTGTGGGTGGGTCATATATTGACCTGAATGGTAAATACTGATAGAGTTAGTGCTAGAACCCACATTTACAGACATACCTAACATATCACAAGGAATAGCTGTTATTACTTGTGCTTTCGTTATTTGAGCTAGCCCAGCTGCAAACGCTAATATTAGTAGTATTTTTTTCATGATTTATTATTTAACATATAACGTGAGAATTTCATATAACTGGGGGGGGTAAAAATTTAAAGATGAAAAACAAAGATGTATCCTATAAAAGCAGTATACATCAATAATAAAATTACGGCTTTTGCTATTCCAATAGTTTCACCAGATATAAAAATCAAAAATGTAAAGACTGTGAGAATAAATAGTACTATTAATACGTTTAAACTAAACGATAAGGTTTCTGGATCCATTACTATAGGTCCATAAAAAATAGTGTACAGTAGTATTGGTAGTCCTAAGGCAAAACAAATATCAAAAATATTACTCCCTAATGCGTTAGAAATAGCATCGTTGTAATTTCCTTTTCTTGCGTCTTTAATGGATAGTATGGTATCTGGAACACTTGTCGCTGCAGCTGCAATAATAACAGCAACAATAGAGATAGGTAAATCAAGACCTTTTAAATTATTTAGTCCCAAAAAAGAATACTCTGCTTTACCAAGCATTTCACAAGCTTTCACCAAAATTAAACAAGACAAACCAATAAAAATCAATGAAACAACAAGTAAAAATATAGAGTTATTGTTGTTCAATCTTTTGTTGCCAATTATAGAGCCATAAAAGTCTAATTTTAAAAATAAAACTACTCTATTTTGAATTATTCCTTTGTTTTCTTGCTCATCATAATTTGAGGAATTACTACTAGGCATTTTATAAAACATATAAAAGACATAAATTCCATATAGTAAAATCAATATTAAGCCACCTAACCAAGAAAGAATTTCATAATAAATTATTAAAATAAGGGCAATTTGTGAAATTAGAAGAGCAAAACTGTCTCTATATATAACATTTTTTGAAATTTTTATCGTTTTAGAAATTCCATAATAATAGACTGCTAAAACAGAAAATGCAGGGATTATCATTGCGTTGAAAACAGCACTTCCAGCAACTGTTCCCATTCCACCGGAAAAACCTTCTGCATCTTTTAAAAAAATCAAAAAGAAAACGGTAGTCAAAAGTTCTGGCATAGAGCTAGATATTGCATTGATAGTAGCTCCTTTTACACCATTAGACAAATTTCTTCCTAAGTAGGAGGAAGCAACATCGAAACCATCGGAAGATTTCCAAATGACAATACTTGTTACTACAATTAAAATTATTGGAATAAGTATTCCCATAAATCATTTTTTTAACAGCTCAAAAGTACATTATTTAATTTCTTTTTTCATATTTATTGAACAAGTATAGTTTCAAATCAAATTCTTGATTATATTCATATCGTAATAATTAATGCTGTGACAACAGCGCATGTTTAACTTAATATAGAAAGGAGGTGTCAAATGTCTATCGAAAAAAATTCTAAGGAGTTGGTTGGACTATTGGTGCCTTTTGTGCATCTTTTCTAATCACTCCTTTCTAACTTAAAAGCAGGTCGATGGACCTGCTTTTTTTATTCCTTAATTATTTTGTAGGAGTTGCCATCAATTTTTAAAATATAAAGTTGAGGCTCAAGTTTAGAAAGGTTAATAATATTATTGATGTTATCTAATTCTCCAATCATTACTAGTTTTCCGATTGAAGAAAAAATACTAAATTTCAAGTTGGTCTTGTTGGTAGATTTAATAGTTAAAAAATCAGGAGATGGATTTGGAAATATTTCAAATTCCACGTTATCAGAAATTGAAATATCTGTAGAACCACAATTAATTAAACCATTATTATCGTATTTAGATACAAATTTCCATATTTCTTGAGATGCATTAATATCCATATTTCCAAAGCTTCCTGGCCAATCGTGGCCACCATTAATTACTTTAAGTTCTTGGACAGCTACACAATTGTCACCATTCTCCCAAATTCTCTTCTGAATAGTACTTCCATCCGCGGTATTGGTATTAGTAATTTGTGAAACTACAGGACTTAAGTCGGTATTATTAAATGAACTCCAATATGTGGTTATTTCATCAACTGACATATAGTAGGGCTGAAATCCGGAATAGGACGAATGGGGACTAGAATCAGAAGTGCCAGGAATTAATAATACTGCAGTAGGATGAATAGGAGAGCAGTAACCTAAATTATAATAACTAACTCGAAATGCATCTACCAGCATACTTCCAGAAACTGATGCAAAGCTTGCAATTCTATTATTTAATCTGCAACCCAATTCGTAAGAGAAAATTCCTCCCTCAGAGTAACCACAGGCATAAACTCTATCATTGTCAATATTATAATCATTGCTAAGGGTATCAATAATTGCTTCAATAAAATTAATATCGTTATGAGTCGTTGGGGTTTTATGCAACCAAGAATTACTTCCATCGCTTGGATCTACTGCAGCTTGAGGATAAACAGCTATAAAATTAGCAGTATCTGCAATTGAACGCATATCGTTGGTGTAAATAAAACTTGAAGATGTTCCACCACCACCATGAAAATTAAAGACTACAGGTACTTGAGTGCTTCCATCGTAAGTAGATGGAACATAAACAATAAAGCTTCTATTTTGACCATCGAAAAATAAAGTTCTATTTAATTGTTGTTGTCCAAATAAATTAAACGCTAGAAATATAATGCAGCTTAGGAGTAGTAGATTTCTTCATGATAAATAGTTTTAATATAAAAGTAATAATGTTTATTAGAATAATAATAACTTGTTGAGGTTTTTGGAAACTGTGTGTCTTTTTATTTTTTGAGGTATTGTGCATCTAGCCAATATATTAATTTAATAGAAAATGTATTCATTGGACCGTCTTGTAAATTACCAAATAAGTTATTCCAGTAAGTTTGATCAATACCTTCGTCGTCTGAAAAAATAGAATTTTTCCATACCACATTAATTTCACTTCCAGGAAAAAACACCCATCTAAAAAGCATATCAATAGTAAAAGCATTGTAATTGATATCGTATACTGAGTTGCCATCAATATCATTCACCAGAATAGTTTTCTAAGCTAGATAATCTCCCATTTGGAAGAAGTTCTGAAAAGCTATTGTATTTAATAATTGCATTGTAATTTCTTAATCGGAATGTGATTCCTATCCTGTTGGTCAATGTATAGTCAATCCCTAGTGTTTGAGTAGTATTTATTCTATCTCTATTTCCAAAAATAATTCCATCGTGTGTAAATTCAGGAGTGCCAAAATCTACTGCATATCCCTCACTATTATTTTGAAATCTTTGTTCCCAGTAATGAATTAAAAAAAGTTGGTTGGTAATTCTAAACCTAGTTTCAAAGTCGTAGTTCCATTCCCACCAATCATTTCTTTCTACAAATACATAACCAATACCAAGATCTGCAGCAATTCTTTTTTGATAATTGGAAGAAAACCACGCTCTGGTACTAGTCCATACTGGTCGAATAAACTTTTCTTCTCCAATAACATCCCCTCTCGGTTCAAAATAGTCGTTAGACTCATTTAATGTTCCACTTAATCTTATGCCAAGAGCATTAAAAGAATTTGTTATTGTTGTAGCTCTAGCATTCCAAAAACTTCCTCCAAATAAATTGGGAGCATACAACCATTCATTGGAAAGGGAGGCACTTGTGAAAAATCTATTTATTTTTTCAATTTTAGGATTGAAATTCCTGTAACCTATATAAAGTTCGCCAACTCGACTATTGTTAGCTCTTAAAAATCCCAAATCGTTAGGGTCATAAGTATCCGACTCTTCATAATATTCCAATCCGTATGTAAAATTTCCTCTTTGTTTGCCAGCTTCAATTCCCCAAGTATGTCCCAATGAAATATTGTTGGTATCTAATATGTTGGATATTTTTGCTTGAGTTTGCACAAAGTAATCGTTGCTTTTAGTATTGAGCTTGGTATCCAAACCACTAACATTGGCATCGTAAAAATTTCCAGCTCTCCAAACATTGGTATTGGTAAAGGTAATGGAACTGTTATTTTTTAAATTCTGATCTAAGACAATGACATTGTAGTTGCTTAATGGGCTGATGGAAATTTCTCTTTCATCACCATTTAAACTGTTGATTGCTTTGCCTTTTTGTTCTGCAGTAACACCATTAAATACACCAATACCTAATCCGTTTTTTAATCTACCAGATATTTTACTAGCATTGATTAATGGAACTGAAGTTGGAATTTCATTTAATTCCTCATTGTCATTTAACTGACTTTTGTAAACTTTGGAAGGTGTCTGAACCCCAATTCTTCTACTGTAAAACAAGTTTGATTTATTAAAAAGCTCTGTTCCCTCAGTAAAAAACTGTCTATTTTCATTAAACCTTATTTCAAAAGGACTTATGTTTAGCACTTGTTGGTCAAAAATTACTTGCCCAAAATCTGGTAATAAGGTGACATCTAAAGTAAAAGCTTCATTTATTCCATATTTAACATCCATACCACCTGTAAAAGTAGAAACAGGTTCTGTGTCCTTAGAGAAGCTATTGTAGCTCGATAAAAATGGAATTAATGCCAATCTTAACGGTGGAGTAATATCTTTAACTCCTTTAACCACTCCACTTTCTAGTAGGTAATTCTCTAGATCTGGATTTACAGGACTCCAGTTGTTGTCTTCTCTAAATCTACTTATTTGCCTTGCAAAATTTATATTCCAAGTCTGAATATCTGATTTTGGAAATCTTAGAGCAGAGTAGGGAATTTTAATTTCTGCAAACCACCCTTGATCGTTTATTTGTGTTTTACTTCTCCATACTAGATTCAGTAAATCATTAAAATCTTCGCTGAAAATTTTTGCATCTACTTGAACACCTCTACTACTTAAACCGAAGAAAAACCCATTTTGTTTGTCGTTATAGGTATCTAAAAATATTCCAAAAAAGTCTAAGTTCGGGTTGAAGTCGTCTCTTAATGAAAGTACTCTAGAAACAGAATCTGGATGGTCGTAGCATTTTACCCCAAAATAAATAGCTTCTTGATCAAACAACATAGCAACCTCTGTTTTTTTTGAGGCTTTTTCACCTGGAAATGGTTTCATTTGAGTAAAACCAGAAGTCCAGTTGGCATTTACCCAATCGGCTTCTTCAAGGTAGCCATCCAAAGATATTTGACCAGTCCTTTTTGAAGAATTAATTTCTTTTTGACTATACCCGTTAATAAATAATAACAGAAATAGTAAAAATATAGCCTTGTTCATGGGGTAAAATTAATTTATCTCCCCATTTAAAATGACATATTTCTAATAAGTATTGAACAATGTTTTATTAGTTAAAATTTAGATGGAAAATCTATCTAAGTTCATCACTTTTGTCCAAGCCTTTACAAAATCTGTAATAAATTTTTCTCCACCATCATCACTCGCATAAACTTCACAAATTGCTCTTAGTTCTGAATTAGATCCAAAAATTAAATCTGTTCTACTAGCAGTCCATTTTAATTCTTCTGTTCCTCTTTTAAACCCATTGAAAATAGTAGATTCTTCTGATTTTGGTTTCCACTCATAATCCATACTGCAAAGGTTTCTGAAATAATCGTTGTTTAGAACACCTGGAGTTTCTGTTAATACTCCAATACTAGATTGATTATAATTTGAATTTAGTACTCTAATTCCCCCAACTAAAGCAGTCATTTCAGGTGCAGTTAAGGTTAGTTGTTGAGCCTTGTCAATTAGTAATTCTTCTGAACTTAGTGTATAGTCAGCTTTTTTATAATTTCTAAATCCATCTGCAATTGGTTCTAAAACAGATATTCCTTCTATATCTGTATTTTCTTTTAATGCATCCATTCTACCAGGTGAAAAGGGCATATTAATTGTTCTTCCGCCTAAAGAGGCGGCATCTTCTATACCAACACATCCACCTAAAACAATTAAATCAGCTAAAGATATTTTCTGATTTTGAGATTCTTTGTTAAATTTTTCCTGAATCGATTCATAAACCTTAATTACTCTTTTGAGCTGCTCAGGATTATTAGATTCCCAATTTATTTGAGGTTCTAGTCTTATTCTTGCACCATTGGCACCACCTCTTCTATCAGAAATTCTGTATGTAGATGCCGAAGCCCAAGCTGTGGTTATCATATCTTCATTTGTTAATTCAGAATTTTTAATTTCTGTTTTAATTAAATCAATATTTTTTGCATTAACTAATTCATGATTAACGGTTGGAATAGGGTCTTGCCAAGAATAATCTTCTTCAGGAATTTCTGGTCCAACATAGCTAGATTTTGGTCCCATATCTCTATGGGTTAGTTTAAACCACGCTTTTGCAAATGCCAATTCAAATGCAGCTGGATCGTCGTAAAATTTTTGAGAAACAACTCTGTAAGCAGAATCCTCTATTAGAGACAAATCTGTTGTGAGCATGGTAGGCTTATGAATTACTTCATCGTCAAAAGCATCTGGAAACATCTTATGAGGATTTTTGGCCACCCATTGATTTGCTCCACCAGGACTTTTAGTTAATTCCCACTCATTTTCAAATAGGCTTTCAAAATATCCATGGTTCCAATTAGTTGGATCTTCCGTCCATATAACTTCCAATCCAGAGGTAATTGCGTCCTTGCCTTTACCTGTATTATAATCACTTTTCCAACCCATTCCTTGCTCTTCAATAGTTGCTCCTTCAGGTGAAGCACCTAAGTTGTCTCCGCTTGCTGCTCCATGGGTTTTTCCTAGTGTATGGCCCCCTGCAATTAAAGCAACAGTTTCTTCATCGTTCATTCCCATTCTGCCAAAAGTTTCTCTTATATCTGCAGCAGCTTTTATCGGATCAGGTTCTCCATTTGGACCCTCCGGATTTACATAAATTAAACCCATTTGAACAGCTGCCAAAGGTTGTTCTAATTCCCTGTCTTCGTTATATCTTTCGTCATCCAAAAACTTTTTCTCAATCCCCCAGTAAACATTACTTTGAGGCTCCCATACATCTGTTCTTCCACCTGCAAATCCTACAGTTTTAAAACCCATAGATTCTAAAGCAACATTTCCAGCTAAAATCATCAAATCTGCCCAAGAAATTTTTTGACCATATTTTTGTTTGATAGGCCACAACAACCTTCTTGCCTTATCTAGATTTGCATTGTCTGGCCAGCTATTTTGAGGGGCAAATCTCTGCTGTCCAGCTCTTGTACCACCTCTACCATCTCCAGTTCTGTATGTTCCTGCACTATGCCAAGCCATTCTTATAAAAAGACCTCCGTAATTTCCATAATCTGCAGGCCACCAATCTTTAGAATCGGTCATCACAGTTTCAATATCTTTTTTAAGTGCAAAATAATCTAGACTTTCAAATTCTTTTAAGTAATTAAAATCTTCTTCCATTGGATTGGAAAGAGAGGAGTTTTGTCTTAAAATTGATAGATCTAATTGGTTAGGCCACCAATCGCGATTGGTATTACCTTGGTTGGTTGTAGTTAATCCACTTGTTTGATTACTTCCAAAATGAATGGGGCATTTAGCTTTGCTTTGGTTACTTACCATTTTATCGTTTGACATTTCATTTGAAGAACAGCTTGAAATTATAATACTAATAAATAGATAAAATAGAGGTTTTTTCATGGTTGAATATTTTGGTTATTTCCCTTAAATATAAAACCAAAAAATGATAAAATTAATTTTTTGAATCAATATTTATTTTTTTTAAATAATTAAAAATCAATTATATATGTGGAAATTTACGTTTATTAATCCCTCACCCCCCCCAAATAGTAATTTATACACGTAATCTATTCTGTTACCTTAAAATAAAATAAAATGAAAAAAATTACTTTTTTAATAACCATTATTATAGCTACTCTAACATCTCATGCGCAATTTGGAGACTGTGGTTTAATAAATCTTTCAGCTACTGGAACACCAGGAAACAATTATTCTTTTCAAGTAGGATCTAATGTAGATAGTCTTGTTACAGCGGGTGTAATTTCATCCAACAATGTTCAGCACCGTTGGAGAGCCTATCACTATAATAATTTTCAGGATTTGTTTAATAACTCTTTTGACACTTCTTCTACGTGTATTAATTGCTTATGGAGCAGTACATTATCACAAGACACTTATATGTCAAATACAATAATGGATACACTTACAATGATGTTGAATATGACTATTTTAGATAATCAGACATGTGTAACTATATTTGGGGTTTCCTTTATTCCTTCAAATAATAATAATTCTAATGGAGGTTTCTCTTATGTTCAAATGAATCAATCAACAGGTATTCCAAACGTAAATAATAAAGAAAAAGTATTATTGAAAACTTTTAATATTTTGGGTCAAGAAGTAAATACTGATGAAGTAAATAATGAAATTATAATTCATTTGTATAGTGATGGTAGTTCAGAGAAAAAGTATGTTTCTAAATTAACAGATTAAATTACTTTTTAAATATATAAGAAGTTAAGAGTAGTTAATTCTACTCTTTTTTTTGCAATTTTTTTGATAGATTTAATGATTTATGGTGTAAAAACCTTCTTTTAAAAAGTTAGCTACCAGCAAATGGACTCCCAAAAATTCCAACTGCTAATTCAACCCAAATCATAATAAATAAAATTCCAATTAGTATTACCAGCCAAAGTCTTTTTTTGTTGCTCTGAACTTTTCTAAATATTAGTTCTAAAACTAAAATCAGTACAATAATTAAAATTCCAGCAACAATAAAATCAAAAAGCCCCCAATTTATTTCACTAGATAATTGCATTCCAATTAATGGGACTAATAATATAATTAAACCAAAAATTAATAAGTAGGTGGTTCTTTTCTTGCTATTCAAAATGAGTTTTTACAAATAACTTAACCAAGCTTTGTCTTTGTTGTTTTGTTTGTAAGTACTGAACTTTTTACAAAGTGGATAAAGTGCTATTACAATTGCAATCCAAATAAGGTGAACTATCCATAAATTAAATCCAAATCCTTTTAATAACGGCGATTGTGTTACCCATCCTTTAATTATCAAGCTTTCCCACCCAAAACCAGTAATCCATGCAGTTATCAGAGCCAATAGATGAATTAAATATATATGCAGTATATAATAGAAAAATGGAACTTTTCCAAAGACACTAATTGTATTAATAATTTTTCCCTTTAAGTTTTCAGTAAGAGATAAAATTATAAATACTGGCCCTAAAGTCATTAGTAAATAAGAAATTGATGGAGGATATTTGGATGGATTGAAAAAAGAAAATAAAGTAGAAAGTATGGAATCATAACTTTTCCAATATTGAAAATTTCCATATCCATTGAGCATTCTAACAACAAAAAATAATAAAACACTAGAAATACCTATTACTATAAAATGTCTTTTTCTTTTAGTTGGATCCATCGCAGAGTTGTAATAAGAACCAAAATAATAGCCTAGTGACATTACGCCAATCCAAGGTATTATCGGATAGCCTACCAATAACTTTCTTCCACTTTGTAAATCTATAAAGTTAAACTCATGGATAATAGACCAGAAAATATCTTGGTTGCCAAAATGAAAAGAGTCTAGTGCATTGTGCCCAAAAATCATTAATAGACTAAATATTAAAATATGCTTTAGCTTAAGATGTATAATAGCAGCAAGAAAAATCATACTTATTCCAAGAGACCATATAACAAAAAGACCAAAGGTTTGAAAATGAATGTCAAAAAACCATGAGAAGTTTACCACCGTGAGCTCTATAAAAACTAACCAAAGCCCTCTTTTTAATAAGAACAAGGAAAGCTCTTTCTTACTTTTTCTAATGCCAATTAGATAAGCAGAAACGCCAGCTAAAAGGCTAAAAGTAGGAGCACAGTAATGGGTGATCCATCTAGTTAAATATAGTCCTAAATTGGTTTTTTCAGGATCGGTTGGGTCGAAGAAAAAAGCATCAAAATGAAAATAATCTCTAACGTGGTCTAAAGCCATAATTATCATAATGGCACCTTTTAATAAATCTAAAGAGGCAATTCGTTTGTTTTTTGTATTTATTGTATTCACCAAGTAACTATTTTTTCAAGTGTTTCTTATTAAAAGATCTTTTTTTTCTCCAACGGTCTCTAGTCCCGTAATAGAAGATACATCTTTAAATTTTGAATTATTTTCATTGTTGGTAATAGCAATTGAAAGTTTAGCATCAATACTTTCTGCAATTCTTCTGTCCATACTTCCCTTTACTGGCGCTTTTAGTAAACCAGAATTTCTCTTATTGGTATTAATTTCTATAATCTCATTTTTCAAATATATCTTAAGACTTAGACTATCTTCTTGCATTTTTGATACTTTAAATTTTGCTTTGGAATAAGTTCCAAAGCGTACTATTTTTTCGTCCACATAATAAAAGCCAAGAAATCCAGTAAAAGAAAACCCCATCCATGGGATTTTTGCAATAGAAAGCATAAAAGATAAATTGCTATTTTTAAAATTATTGGATTGAATCCATATCCACGAAGAAGGCATTGATTTGCCCCAATCTTTTTCTATGTATCCTTTCCCTTTATGGAAAGTGTAGGTGTTTTTATTCACCTTAATTTCTCCTTCCAAATCATGATTTAGACTAACTACACCATGGTAACATTGCATAAAAGGAACTTTATCATACCAACCCATTATTTTCTTTGGTTCATTGCTTCCATTAGGAATTAGCGCTACTATATTTCTCATATAAACTTTTCCTTTTGCAGAAATACCATCTTTAGATATATCTAAAATTAAGCTGTCTTTGGAGAAAAAATTATTTCCTATTTGAACTAAAAATTCATCTTTTGAATAATAGAAATCTTCGATTGGATAACTTATATATTCTGTTTTGGCAGTTTTTCCATCAATAATTTGAATAAAAGCATGTTTGGTAGAACCATCTTCTGAAATTGAAATACCAGGAATAACACTTAAAATTGATCCTTCATCTTGAGAAACCATTTTAAAATACCAACCTTCAAAATATTTTTTTGTTTTTTTGTTCCCTTGAAACATTGAAGAGTTCTTACTCTTCTTGGCTTTGTAAGCTTGAACTTTGGGATAGTCAACAAACTTTACAAGACTTCTGTTATTTTGTGAAAGAAAAGTTAAACCATTCCCTAAAAACATTAAAATTAAGAGCCATTTATTTATTTTCAATGGAGATTGTTTTTTACAATAAGTAATTATAACAAATAATAAGCATATAGTTATATTTACTCAAAGTTATATTATGAACACATTTGAAATCAAATACCAAGGAAATCTAAGAACTACAGCTACTCATTTAGATTCTGGTTCTGAGATTAATACAGATGCTCCAAAAGACAATCATGGGTTAGGGGAGGCCTTTTCCCCAACAGATATGGTGTGTTCAGCTTTGGCAAGTTGTATATTGACTATTATGGCTATAGCAGTGGAGAAAAATGGAATTAACATTAAGGGTACTAATGCTATTGTAAAGAAAACCATGGGCAATAATCCAAGAAGAATTTCTAAGATTGATATAGAGTTGACTTTTCCGATGGATTATGATGAAAAAACCAAGGTAATATTAGAAAGAGCTGCTCACAATTGTCCAGTTCACCACACTTTATCTAATGAAGTAGAAAAAAATATCAACTTTATCTATGCATAAATATTTGCGTATGGTATTTATTTTGTGGGGAAGTCACTATACACTTTGTTACAAGCGATTTTTATTTAAGTTCAAGTTTTTCAATTCGGTTTCCAATTGTAATCTCTTTCATTTCTTCCTCTAAAGTTTTGAAGTCTACCTTTTGAACAGATTTGATTTGCTCCCCTTTTCTCAAAAGATGTATTTCATCACAAGTATCACTCAAGGTTGAAAAAATATGCGAAGAGACTATAATTATTTTGTCCAATTCTTTCAGCTTCAATATTATTTCCGTCAAAACTCATATTGCTCTGGATATCAACACCATTAAATGGCTCGTCAAGAATGATATATTCATTTTCTTGAAGAAGAATGGCTGTTATTGCTAACTTCTTTTTCATCCCTGTTGAGTAGGTAGAAGCATATTGATTTAGTGGCAAGTCGAAAATATTCTTTTGGTCTATGTTAATATTTCTCTTACCCCGTGCATTACACAGAAGTCTTATATATTCCTTACCCGTAATTTTAGAGAAAAAAAAGGGATCTGTCAGGAGCAAACCTAAATAATTTTTCAATGGTTGTACATCAGATAAAACTTCACCAATATAACTTTCTAAACCTGCAATGCATTTAAATAAGGTTGTTTTTCCTGCACCATTCTCTCCAACTATGCCAGAAACCTTTCCTCTTGAAAATTCCATGTTAATTTCTTTCAACACTTCATTACTATTATAAGACTTGCTAAGCCCTTTAATTTTTATCATTAAATATGAATTTTAGATTATTAATAGACTTGGTGTAGAAATATGGGATAACAAACATTAATAGTGGAGGAAATAATATTGTAAAAGCAATTATAAACCCTTCAGATAAATGAATCTCATCAGGGTATGCCGAATACTTAGCCAACACGATTGTCCACAAAAATAAAATACCAATGAATAGAAAGAGTAAAGTCAAATTAAATTTAATTGGATAAAATATCAAAAGACCAATTAAAATCGGAATCGTTAACAGGATATAATTTTTTGTTGCAATTATAATTTTCTTTTTCAAAAATGACTTTGTAGTGTCTGCATGAACCCAAACATAGTATTCTTCCTCCGGTTTTGAGTAATAACTCAATGTGGTGATAGAAATCAACAACATTGAGAATATGCCTAAGTTAAAATTGTCTACGTTAATTGCGATAGCAGTCAATGCATAAGCCAAAGGGAATATGAAAAAGGTCTTTCTAAAGCCTGTTAAAAATTCAAATGGATTTTTGGAAAAGGGGGTAGGAATTGTGAAATTTAGACTAGTGCGAAAAGAGAATAATGCAATGGTAATTGAACATATAAACAAAATGACGGCTTCAAGAAATAAATTTTTGTGTATGAGGGTTGAAACGAAAGGAATGCAGACAATAGAATTTTCTAAAACTCTTATTTTATTTTTTGATTTATCACCAAAAGTTGACAATAAGAAATCTGTTCTTCTATTTTCAGAAAGTTTGAATTGAAAACTAAAACAAACTAAGATGACTAAATATTTAGCAAATTCTGTCTTATGAAAAATGTATTCTGAGAGCAATACAAATACGATTAATCCCATTAGATAACCTAAAACAGGATTAAATCCCGCCTCTTTAGTTTTCCTGTTATTCATTACTAATTGTAAGACAAAGTAGTCTTTAATATTTATCAAAAATCTGCTTTTATGGATTGTAACGATCAATTTAAGCGATTATTTTTAATGGATACTATTTAATGGCTCACCATAATTTTGCTAGAAGACCTTATATTATTTGCATCTGTAAATGAAATATGATACAAATTATTAGACAACTTAGATAAATCCAATTCAAAATTCACTCCAGTTTCATAGTTTTCATAAACTATTTGTCCGTAAACATTGGTAATTATTATATTCTTTTATTTCACTAACAGAACTTATGAATAATATATCTCTTGTAGGATTTGGATAAATTTTTATGTTTTGATTAATATCCGAGTTTTCTAAACCAACAAAGTAACAAGGTTGTACAGTAATAGTAGGACTATAACCATTACTAATACTAACATCAATAATTGTATCTCCTGAGCCGTTTTGAACGGAGTAGTATTCATCAAAACCATTTAATCCGTTGGCGATAACTCTTACTTCATCGTTTCCTCTCACACCAAAAGAAATAGGTTCACTTCGTCTGTATCCGCCAGCAACAAAAGATCCAACATATTCAACATTATTATTTATTTCTATTTCTACATTGCCTTGCCAGTCACCTCCAAATACTTTCCTCATAATAAGGGTATATATATCGCAAAAATCGTTGGGTGAAGAAGGAGCAGTGGCACATGCTTGGTATCCGTAGGTGTTTTAAGGAGGCTCATTACTTCCAGTTCCTTGTTCATTAGCAATTACAACATTATTAGGGTCGTAAAGAATATACTGTAAATCAGAACCCCAAACCCCACTAGAACTAAAATTTATAACTACATCTAAAATATCGCTAGAATCTAAGGGAAAGCTAAATGTTTCAGATGTTCCATTAGATAATGTATAGGTTTGGTACACATTATTATTAATTTTCACTTTTGCAAAAGAATTGCCCCAGCCTTGACCAAAATTATTAATCAGTTTAAGACTGTAAACCCCACATTCACTTCCTGAAGAAAAATAGATAGTTGTAAAGGTTAAAGGACCCACCCAACTGCTTAAATCATTTGCGTTACAAACCTCTTGGACATAATAATCATAAGTGGTAATGCTGCTTAAGCCATTGAGTAAATAACTCACTCCATTGATATTATTAACAACAGTTCCATTACCTTGGTTAAATCCTGTAGGTCCCCACTCAATATTAAAAGTTCCACCAAAAGGACTAGAACCACCAGTCCAATCTAGTAAAGCAGTACCTGCTGTAGAAGTATTGGCAGAAAGATTGGATGGTGCTGGACAGCTTGGACAAGCTTCTACTCCAAATACACTATTTGGAATACCATTCCCTGATCCTTCTTCAAATATTAAAACACCATTTTCGTCAAAAACTTTGTAAGAGTTTTCTCCTGAATAAGATCCAGGAGTGTACACGAAATCTAGCACATCTCCAATATTTACGGAAATTGGAAAAATTTCAGGACCATTTCCACTAACTAAAGTCAGTCCAGAAAATGCAACATTACCATTGATCACAACATCCATAAAACCTCCGTTCCACCCATCTCCAAATGAATCGTATAGTTCTAAATTAAAAATCCCACAAGAACCAGCTACAATTGCTGTAGTAAAAGATAAGGGACCAGCCCAAGTACTTATTTCATTTGCACTACAAGCTTCTTGAACATAAAAATCATAAGTTGTACTATTATTCAGTCCATTTAATAAATAACTATTTACAGAAATATTGTTTACTAAAGTTCCACTACCCTGAATAAACCCTATTGGTCCCCATTCTAAATTAAAAGTTCCACTACCGCCATTCCAACCAAGTAGAGCAGTTCCTACAGTAGATGTATTAGCAGAAAGATTGGTAGGTTGCGGACAAGATGTGCATGCTACAATTCCAAAGACACTAACTGGATCAACATTGGAAATAAATCCATTTAATCCCTGACTAACTATTAAATTTCCGGAATTATCAGTTAAATTATAAGTGTTTTCATCATCAAACGTCAATTCATTATAAATAAAATCAATAACATCATTTGAGTCAGTAGCAAATGTGAATATTTCTGGGCCGTTTCCGTTAGCTAATGTTATGTTTTGAAATGGATTACCATTTATTATTACATCAATAGAACCACCATTCCAGCCATCACCATAAGAATCGTACATCATTAAAGTTAAAGTACCACAAGTTCCTACAGGGCCTGGTGGTGGTGAAGAATTAGGACATGCAACAATTCCAAAAGTACTAACAGGGTCTACATTTGGTGTAAATCCAAATTCAACTATTAAATTTCCGGAATTATCAGTTAAATTATAAGTGTTTTCATCATCAAAGTTTCCAGTATTGTAAATTAGATCTATTATATCATTTGAGTCAGTAGCAAATGTGAATATTTCTGGGCCGTTTCCGTTGGCTAAAGTTATGTTTTGAAATAGGTTACCATTTATAATTACGTCTAATTGATGCTCCATCCCAGCCATCCCCCCAATGAGTCGTATAGAGTCCTAAAGTGAAGGTGCCACATGTAGTACCGGTAGAAGTATTATTGGTGTTGAATGTATAAGGTCCAATCCAAGTACTATTCGTTTAGAATCACTGCAATTAGCTTGAACATAGAAATCGTAGGAAGTATTGTTAGAAAGAGAACTTAAACTGTAATTGGTACTAGTTAATCCATTTACCAAAGTTCCACTTCCTAGGGTAAATCCACTTATTCCCCATTCTAAATTCCAAGAGGTTTCATTTCCTCCAGCTTGCCACAATAAATCTGCTGAATTTGGGGTGATATTTCCAGCATTTAGAAAAATAGGGCTCAAGCAAGGATTATTACTCTGACACGTGGAGTTAGAAGTATGGGTGAAAAAATCTAAATCGTCTAAGTCAGATGCTGAAATTACATTGATCAAAGTATCTCCCATGGGATCCATAATGGTGAATGAAATCTCACTATCCCAATTCCCAGAATGCCATATAAACTCCATTGCAGCACCTGTTGTAGAATATACTGAATCTAATGTAAAACTTTGGGAGCAATCAAAGTTACCAACAAAAGTCCCATTCATATTTACTTCTAAGTAAGCACTATTCCAACCATCGCCGTAGCTATCGTACATGTACATTAGGTAATGACATTGAGAGTGAAGGGTATTGGTAATAGAAAAAACTAATAACAGAAGGGAGTAAAGTACTTTACGCATAATTCTTAATTGAAATTAATAATGTTTAATTAATTAGATTAAACATTTAATAAACATAGTGAAAGGCTAAGAAAGCTCTCTTAACATATGATAAAAACGATATTTAATTTGTTATTGTAACGAGAAATAAAGTAATAAGTGAGGGTTTAGAATACATAACCAACTCTAAAGGAAGGCATGGCTTCAAGAGTTATTACAGAATTTGAATAGCTTATTCCATAGCCAAAACTAAGCTCTAGAGTTAAAATGAGAAGTTATATTTCTTCTTATTCCATAAGTAGGAGTGAGGGTATGAAAATAAATTTCTCCATTTTCTAAATTATTTAAAATATTAAAATTGGTTCTTAATGAAATATAGTTTGCAGCATTATTTTTAATGTTTTTATTTTTGCTTTCTCTTTTTGTAAGGTTAAAATAATACTTGGGCTCTAAAAAAATGGAAACTTGGTTTTTTAAAGAGTCAAAACTTTGCTTAATCGCAAATTTTAGTCTGTACTCAGTCCCAACTTCTGTTCTTAAAGCAAATTGATTGTGAAGTTTTAATTCATGATTTATCCAAGTGCCAAAATAGCCTGTTTGTATGGATAAAATTGATTTCTCTACACTAACTTTTTCAGATTTAGTTTTTTGAGAAAATGTAATGGAGTAAAATAAGTAGAATATTAAAAATAAAATAAATTTGTTCATAATCTTAGTTGACCAATAACCATACCAGTATGGCTATTAGGATAAAAAAACGGATAGTTATAACCTTAAGGCAACCCCAATATTTAACCCTAAAAGATGATATTTGTGATCAATATCTGATTTTAAAACGGAGTTGGTTAAGTTAAACCAGTATTTTGGTTCAACAAACATTTCGATTTTTTTAAATTGGTAGCTAACAGAAGCAGTAGTTACAATATTGTAAATAGTCTTTTTTGCTTTAAAACTGTGAAGTCCTTGAATATTGGAATTGTAATACATTCCTTTAGTATTATTAATTCTAAATCCTACAGCACCACCTGCTCTTAATCCAATACTTATATTTTTTAATTTAAATTGATAACCTATCATAAATGGAATATTTAAGTAAGTGTATCTGTTTTGAACATTGTAATTATTTATAGATTCTTCCTCATAGCTCTCATTTATCCAATAAGATGTATCCATCATTATAGAATAAATTGCAGTATCCATTTGACTGGTAGTTCCAATTGTAATAAGGAACATGAAATGTTCCAATAGTCTCAAACGGTGTCTATAAAATTAGAGTCATATACCATGTTAGTTTTCGTGAATCGTCGTTGTAGTCTATTTTTTCACCAAGACTAGCTGTATTAATCCAGTAGATAAAGAGAATTTATTATTTAAATTGTAATTAACTCTGAGATCTAATGGTAATGAAACAATACAATCTTCCAATGTCTGAGAATACTGAGGATTAGGTGCCATTCCTTGGCTAGGATCTAATATTGAATTTTGTTTCATAATATAATTAGTTCCTAGAGAAAATGAGATGCTGAATTTTTTTTCAACTTTCATAGAATCGTATAATTCTACCATTTCATTTTGAAGTGAATCAGGTGCTATCTGAATAGAATCTTTAATAATTGAGTCTAAAAGATTCTGTGAAAGTGAATCTGTAATAGAATCTTTTAACAAGAAAACTACATTTTCTAACGTATCACTTATCTCTTTTAGAGAAGTATCATTTATTGCATTAAAACTATCTGTAGAATCAATCATCAATGGATTTATAAGATTATTGTAAGTGGAGTCTGTTATAATGTCATTAATTATTTCTTCTTCTTTAATTAAAATGGAATTACTTTTTGGATTATTTAATGCTAATTCAGCTAGTTTATCCTTGCTATTTTCTAAATCATTTTCTTTTACTAATACGTTTGTATTTTTAGTTACAACAGAAATTTTTGATGTTGGAATATCTAACGAAGTGCTACTTTTAGAGAATGTATTAAAAACTTCTTTTCTCTGTGAGGTTTCTAAAGTTTTTTTATTTTTTGAATTGCTATTTTTTGGTTGATTAATTTTTGAATTTTCTTGATTTGTTGAAATACTTTCAGATTTTTTAGCATCATTAGCTTTTGTTTTACCAGCTCCTAGATTCTCTTTATTGATATTTAGATTCTCTGCACTTATTAGTTTATTAGTAGATTTAACTATTGTCTCATTTTCGTAATAATTAATATAAAGTAAGCTAGATATTAATAACAACAAAGCAGCTGCTGCACTATACCAATATTTCGATTTAAATCTTTTAAGCTGATCCAATTGTTGCTCAAGATTGCTTAAATGCTTGTCGTCCAGAGAAAACTCTCTTTTATTTAGCTTGCTCTTAAAAAAATCATCAATGTTTTTTGGATTGTTAAACTTATCCAATTGATTTTCAAAATCTTTCAAATGTTGGTCATCCATTTTGAAGTTCCTATTTTCAAGATTGCTCTTAAAAAAATCGTCAATATTTCTATCGCTATTTTTCAACTAAATTTTGTTTTTTTAATATTTGTTCTTTCAATTTTTTTCTTGCTTCTTTAACATGCCATTTGGATGTATTAGTAGAAATATTTAATTGCTCTGCTATTTCTTTATGTGAATAACCATCTATAGCAAAAAGGTTAAAAACTAACTTGGTAGCTTTTGGAAGTTTTAAAATCATATTGTTTAACTCCTCTGCTCTTATTTCTAAATCATAATCATTTATAGTGTAATTCTCATTAGTAGATATTTCATCACTGTACTCAATTAAATTATGCTTTGAATTTTTCCTAAAATCATCTATTGCAGTATTAATGGCAATTCTTCTTATCCAAGCATTGAATGGAATATTAGGTTTGTAAGATTCTATATTGGTTAGCACTTTTAAAAATGAGGTTATAGATAATGATTTTGCATCTTCTTCGTTTTTTTTATATCTGTAGGCTACGCTCATTAGAATACCAAAACTCTTTTTGTAAAGTTCGAGTTGAGCTCTTCTATCTTGGTTAATTAGTTTTTTAATAAATGAATTATCTAATTCCAAAAAAAATAAATTAATGCCATTAAATTAGTATTTCAATAATTTTTCAGGCAAGTGATTTATAGCATTATAACAATTTATTTCACTAAGCTTATGTTTTCATCTGGTTTTCAGTTTTACTAAATTTAGGATTGGTATTCTTCAAACTGTATTATATCCATCATTTCATTACACTCCTTATCTGTAATATATCCTTTTGCATATCCTTTAATATACTCCAAGGCTCTTTCCGCTTTTTCTACATCTAAATTCATTAATAACTATAACGAAAATAATTTAAGGTTGTGGTGGGTAAGAAAGTTATTTTATTAGTATGTATTTTAATTAAACTACCATAATATCTTTTAGTCTTGTAAATATTATGGTAGTTTATTAAAGTTATTTAACAGTTTATTTAATAAAGCTTAGTGTTTCTACATGGTTTTCCCCATTTATTTTTAGGAAATAAAGCCCATTAGTTAATTCCTTAGTAGACAATTCTATTTTATTGTTTCCAGAACTAATTTTAACATTTTCATTTTTGATAATTTTTCCAGAATAGTCAAAATAAGTTAAACTAAGATTTGTGTTTTTATCACATGAATAATCTAAAAAAGATAGATTATTAACAGGATTTGGATAAATTTTAGATTTATTTTTAGGTTCTGAATTTAAAATATCTAAAGTGTTAACTTGGCTTTCATTAATCACATTTAACGTATATCCACTACTTTTTGAACTAATAGTAATGGTATCACAGTAATAACTACTACACCCATTGGCATCTGTATAAGTCAAACATAAATTATAATCGCCAACTTGGTTGTATACATGAGTTGGATACTGGAGATTGGAAGTATTTCCATCTCCAAAGACCCAATTGTAAGCGAAAGGACCTGTCCCACCAGTAGAGTTTTCTACACAATAAATATCTGTAGTGAAAGTATTAAGAGTACTATCAAAATTTTGCCACCAGTAGAAATTGGCATTACAATTTAAAGGTGGAGGATTAGAACCTGAAGAAATAATCCAATTATTTCCATTCCAAACTAATGTATCACAACAAAAAGTGTTCATAGTAGAGATACATGTAATTAAAGTATCATAAGGTTGTCCAGTATTAGTATTAAAATTATAAACGCTATGAGTAGTACTCATACTAGAGTCATTTTGTAGTATGCTACTTCCAGCATTTCCTCCATAACCTACAGTATACCAGTTATAAATAAATGTATTTAGATTATTAGCAGTAATTTGTAATTGATATTGCGAGCCGGTAATGGTTAACGAATCACAAGCTGTAGATTGTCCTTTAATAAAAGTTAAGGTTAGAATCGAAAGAAATAAAAGGGTAATTTTTTTCATTTTTAAATGTTTAATTGATTTATTGAAATAACGCTAAAATTGAAAAAAAGGGGGGGTGAGGTAAGAAAATAAAATTATTTATTTATAAATTTCTTCTCTGTAGAACCATCAGAATACAAGTAGATTACCATTTCATGATTGATTTTTTCAGGATCTACAATTTGTCCAGCAAGATTGTAAATATTTACCAGCTTCTTATTCTTAGATTCTAAATTTGAAATATTGGTAAATCCAGTATTTAACATAAAAAGATTCCAAAAAGAAGGCATTAAAATGTCCCTAGATATGAAAAATGGTAAAATACAATTAGTTACAGGCGTTGTTGAGGTTGCAGTGTCTCCCATGTTAAGCGTTAGAATAAAGAAATAGTAACTATCATTAAAATTAAAATTACAACTGAATGTTGGACTAGGTACTGAACTCTGCCAAAAATGAGTATTATTTGATATGTTATGATACCCTGGAGGATAAGCTCTCCAGTCATAAATACCAGATACAGTAGTAATATTAGGATTTAGATTTACTAAACTATCGTAATTGGTAGTTAGCACAACTTCCGTAAATGAATTTTGAGGAAGCAAGTGAACTCTTAAATCTCCACAATTTTGAGATTTTATTAAAAATGGAAATGATAGTCCTAAAATTATTAATCTTATTCTTTTCACAACGTAATTATAAATTATTTATTTAGAATCATTTACGGATGTTTAACTAAAAGTGAGTGGTTTAGATATGAGTATCATTTATTTTAAATACTTATATAGCCTTCAAAATAAGTTGTTGCTTTTCCACTTATTTCAACTCTGTCTTTTTTTAGTTCGCAGAATAATTCTCCTTTTCTTTCTGAAATTTGTTGAGCATTCATCCTTTTTTTAAGGAATTTATTTGACCAATAAGGGGTTAATGTACAATGTGCCGAACCGGTAACAGGATCTTCTAAAATGGTTGCTTGCGGTGTAAAAAAACGAGAGACAAAATCACAATGGTCTCCTTTAGCTGTAACAATTACACCACCTGGATTAAGATTGATTTGATCAAATACTTCTCTATTTACAACTATATCTTCTATTTCTTTTTGATTTTCATAAACCAATAAATAATCTCTTGCTTTTAGAACTTTTTTTGGTTGGATATTTAAAGCATTTTTTATTTCATCTGGCAGTGTTGCTGCAATAGGATCTCTTCTTGGTAAATTCATTAAATAGCGTCCATTATTTAAGGATACTTCTAATTCTCCACTCAATGTTTCAAAGATTACTTTTTCAGACTCTAATTTTAGTTCTGAAAGAATACAATGTGCAGTTGCCAGTGTAGCATGTCCACATAAATCCATTTCTATATCAGGTGTAAACCACCTTAAATGAAAGTTATTCCCCTTCTTCACAAAAAAAGCAGTTTCAGCCACTGCATTTTCTTGAGCAATTTTTAATAAGACTTCGTCTTGTAGCCAGTTTTCTAAAGGAACTACACAAGCAGGATTCCCGCCAAATACCTTATCACTAAAAGCATCTATTTGAAATATTGGCAGCTTCATACTATAGATACTCTAGATTTTTTCGTGTGCGTTCATTTTCCAATTCTCCAGTATTGATAGTAGTTGCAGGTTCAAAAAGCATTATAGAAACTTCTTCTTCTGCAATAGGCTTATGTTCAACTCCTTTTGGAACTATGATTATTTCATTTTCTTGGATAGTTTCTGTTCTGTCTCTAAATGCTATTTTTAAGGTTCCTTCTAGAACTAAAAACATCTCGTCTTCATCATCGTGTTTGTGCCAAATAAATTCCCCTTTTAACTTGGCAATTTTTACATGTTGCTTGTTTAATTCTCCAATAATTCTAGGATTCCAATGGTCTTTGAATTGAGCTAACTTTTGGGATATATTTATTTTTTTCATAACAAGATTTAACAACCTGAGCTACATTAAAAATATAGTAAAATTAGATATCTGATATTTCATTAATACTTTTCTACCTTATCGCTAGTTCCAATGAATACATTTACACCTTTTAGTTGAGGATTGCCTGCTATTCTTCGCCAAGAAGTAATTTGCCCTACGTGGGTTAGTGCGTCTGCAAGTGGACCATTGATCCAATACCAAAAGGGTAGTTTTCTAGAAGTGTTTTTTTCTATTTCTAACAAATCTTCATCACTCATTTTTTTTAATCTTTCTGAAAGTTATTCAAACTAAAAGAGATTTCATTCTTATTTGCTGAAATGAGTTTAAGGAATCTTTGTTTTGTTTTTCTCCACCGAAAACTCTAAAAGTACTATCTACTAAATCAAAAATATGACTGTTTACTTCCTCAATACTCATACTGGTAGAGTGTGGTCTAAACTTAATATCATCTTCACTTAGATTTTCTGTAGCCCAGCGATATCTAAATGCCAATCCTTCCACCACTCTTAAAAGAATATTAGTAGCTGTTAATTCAGTAGGGGTTTTTGAAATATCTTCGAATGGCAATTCTTGATTTCTATCCATAAAAAAATTAAATAACCTTATCAGATTCTTTTTCTTCTATAGCTACTTCTTTAGGGAATTGAACATTAATTTTTTCAAATTGAATATGAAGTATCAGCATTAAAAAACCAGCATGATACAGATGAAACAATAAGAACATTATTCATCAATCCATCGGCTGAAAAGGAGAGACGAATTAGAATGGTAGAAATAATAAATCCGGAGTTTCTAAATACTTCATGAAATTTATCAGTTTTGTATAATGAGATTAAAAGCAATAGTACATCTGCCATTATAAGAACTGTAAAGAATTCATTAAAGAAAAGTTCGTTAATATCTTGAATAGAGAAAAATACTTGGTCTATGGATGCTACTTCAATGTATATCCATTTAAACAAGCTTGAAACAGCCAAAAATATTAAAACTGGCAGAAGGAAAAGAGCGATGGTTTTTTTCCTTTTTACAAATAAATCTAGATTTTCTATTTTTTCCTTTTTTGGATTTAGTTTTTTACTTCTAGTATTAAAGTAGTTGAATAAAAAAATAATAAAGAAAAGAACTAGAGTAGAAATTAAGTCATAAGTGAGTTGAAGATCGTATTGCTGGTTAAACCAGTCGGCACTAACATCAATATTGGCCATGTCTTTAAAAATTCTTCTAACGATAATCAACGTTATTATTTCGTATTGTTTTCTTATATATTGAGAGATGGACCGGGGTAAATAATAGATAACTAAGAAAACTTCATATACTAAAATGAAAGAAAAAGGAGTGTAAATAGCTGCAATTGGGTTGGTAAGTAATTGTCGTCTGAAAAATTTAGAATTTCTAAATACTTAAGAAAAATTAAAAGCAGGTGGATTACAAAACTTACTATAGAAAGGGTGACAAAAATTCTTTCTGTTTTATTTTTAAATTCTTCCGAGAAAACTTTAGTACTTAATCTTTCAATCATGATTGTTAGTTTATGTAAACTTAGTCATATTAAGAATAGCTCTAAATATCTGTTTGTCAATTTTTTACACATGTAATTCTTAATGATGATTTTAACGGGCAATAAACTATTGCTTTAATGGAATAGAAAAAATTAGCTTGAAATTAGGGCGTCAAACAATTGCCTATGATAATGAGAAAAATCATTTGATGGTAAATTATATCTTTTTAGATAATGAGCCATTAAGGCCTATTTCCTTCTACTCTAGAATCACCAAGAGGCAAAATATTGATAGATGTAGAAGAAGCATATTCCGATTGAATTCCGCTAAAATAAATATCTGCAATAAATTTAGCACCAGCTTGATTGTAATGTACTGCATCTGCTAAATAAGACTCATTAAAGTTAGAATTCATGTCTAGGGCAATAACTTTGGATGTATTGGTAGATAAAGAATCTGCAATAGAAACAATCTGAGAATTGAAATCATTAATGTTGTTAGTTAATGAACTAGTCATAGTTTCACTATTAGCAGGCGCAATTTGTTCTAAAAATATAGTGACATTAGAATTGTGAGTTTGTAATTTCTCAACAAGTTGAACAATATTTGATATTGGTTCTGAAGGTGGATTTCCACCATCTAATAAATCGTTTCCCACCAATACTTAGAAGTACTAATATCTGGTGATGATATTGCTGCAAGTACTTCATCTATATTAGCAAGTACATCTTCAGATTCATAACCTCCAGCCCCTTCATGATCATTGTCAAATTCTTCACCAGAATATTCTTCGTAGGTTCCATAATCTTTTTGTCTTCCTACAAAATCAAAATTATAGTTATTGTCTACTAGGTTTTTCCATAGTTCATACCTGTAGCTTTCAAAAAAGTCATTTTCTTCTTCATCATCTTTCTTACAAGATGAAATTATGGTTGCAAAAAGAGATATTAAAATAAGAAGTTTAGAGATTCTGAAATTCATAGTTTTTTTTCTTAAAAGTAAACGTTATTTTTAAATCATTATTAATTTCGTTTATTATTTTTAATAACTATGAAACTTAAAACATTATTTTTTTTCTTATTTATCCCATTTGTTTTCTATTCTCAAATATCAGGAATTGTTAAAGATAATTTTGACAAACCTATTGAGTATGCAACAGTCTCTCTATTCAATGCTTTAGATAGCACAATAGTTTCGGGGAAAATAACTGACAAAAACGGAGAGTTTGAAATAGATAAACCTTCGATTGGTAATTATTACCTTAAGTGCTCTTTTGTGGGGTTCCAATCTGTATTAATTTCAAATATTATTATAACTAAAAAGACTTCTAAAATAGAACTTTCACCAATTTCACTTTCTATTGGGTCAAAATTAAATGAAGTAACCATAGTTGGAGAAAAATCAGTTTTTTCTAATAAAATGGAAAGTCAGTCTTTTAATGCCGATCAATTTCAAAATAGCATTGGAGGAACCGCTTTGGATGTAATTAGAAATTTACCGTCTGTTAATATTAATATTGAGGGAGATATATCCTTAAGAGGAAGTAATGGAATTATAATTTTAATTGATGGAAAGTTGATACAAGGAGATCCAAACAATTTAATTGCTCAAATTCCGGCAAATGCTATTGATAAAATTGAACTAATTACTTCTCCATCTGCTAAATATGACTCTGAGGGTAAATCAGGCATGATTAATATAATCACTAAAAAAGGAAAAACTAATGGCACTTATTTTCAAGTAAATACAAAAGGAGGATTTCCATCTGTTGAAAACTATGGAAATGATGTTTATCATCAAAGATATGGAGCAGATTTCACCTTGAATAAGAAAACCGATAAATTGAATTTGTCTATGTCAGTAAGCTATTTAAGAAATGACTTAGGTGGAAGAAGAATAGGAGAGGTGTATACAGTTAAAAACGATACTACTAGATATTTAAATTCTGTTGGAGAAAGAAGTTTTGATAAGAAAAACATTAATGGAAGATTGGATTTTCAATACGAACTAGATTCTTCCAACCAATTACATTTTGGTTTATTCGCAGGAAAAAGAAAAAAAGATAGATTAGCAGACATTACCTACAACAATTATTCTCTTGAAAATTCAAATAGTTTAGAGTTAAACCCCTTTCAATATTTCAACCATAATTTAAGAACTAGAACTGGAGATTTTGCTTTAGGAAGTTTTGATTACAACCATGTTTTCAAAAATAAAACAGTTGTCAAAACTTCTTTTTTAATGGAATATACTTTATTAGGTGGGCCAACAACCAACCAAAATATTTCTTTATCTAATCCATCGGAAATTTACCAAGATGAATACAATACCAACGACAATCCACTTTTAGGTACTAGAATAAATGTCGACTATTCAAACATAGAAACCAATTTAGGAAATTTAGAATTTGGCTATCAATTTAGAAATCTTACTCATAAAGGAGATTTTATTTATGAAAGAAAAAATCCCACAAGCGAAATTTTTGAATTGGTTTCTGATTTTTCAAGTGAAGTTAATTTAAAAAGAACCATTCACTCTACATATGGTATGCTAGTTGGAAATAAGAGCAAGTGGAATTATAATTTCGGAATTCGAGTAGAACAAATGGATAGACAATTAGAACTAAAAGATAAATCTGGATTAATAGACACAAGTTATAGTTACAATTTTTTAAAACCATTTCCGACAGCAATTATTTCCTACGATGTAAATTCTAAAAGTAAAATTAAGTTTACCTATAGCAAAAGAGTACAAAGAACCACCACCTTTAAGATGAATCCTTTCCCTGAAAGAGAACATTCGGAGACCTTAGAACAAGGCGATCCAAGTTTGCTTCCAGAGTTTGTAGACAATATTGAAATCGGATACGATAATAGCTTTAGTGACAAGTTTGCTTTCTTTTCTAACTTGTTTTTTAGGAAAACAAACAATCTTATAAATAGGGTGAATACTGTTTACAACGATTCTATTCTTAACAGAATATATTCAAATGTTGGTAATTCTACTCTTTATGGATTAGAGTTAGGACTACAATTGAAACCCATAAAAAAATGGAGCAATTATTTTGGAGGAAATATATTTTATCAAGATATAACTGGTGAGTTTGATAATCGTACTGTAAATAATAATGCAATGGTATATTCATTTAATTGTAATTCTACTTTCAAATTTAACTCGTCGAGTTCTATTCAGTTTGGTTTAAACTACCTATCGCAGATAATTACTGCGCAAGGGGAAGATTCTAGATTTTATTTACCTAGTTTAACTTTTAAAAAATCTTTCCTAGATAATTCTTTGGTGATGAGTCTTCAGTGGTTAAATATGGATATGGGCTTAATTAATTCTAATGAACAAAGAATAACTACATCAAGAGAAAACAGCTTTTTTACCACTACTAACTATGTTTACGAAGTAGATGTGTTTTTATTAAATCTTTCCTATAATTTTAATAAATCAAAATCTAATACCAACTTTATAAAAAGCGAGTTTGGAGACAGAGAATTTTAAAAGCTGCCGTTATTGACATCGTAAATAAATTTTATAAGACCTTCAAAAAAAGTTTTTTGATCGTCATACATACATAGGTGGGAACCATTTTCACAATATAAAAACTTACCGTTTTGAACTTCAGATGCGATCCATTTCATATGCTCGGGATCCATAGTATCGTACTTTCCCCCAATGGATAATGTTGGTACACTAATATTTTTTAGTTTTTCTTTTACATCCCAATATTTAAGTTTGGCATCGCCCACTACACCAAATTCACTTGGTCCTTGCATGGTAATATATAGGCCTTGACTCATATTTGCAAAAGCTCTATTAACAGGGTCTGGCCAATCTTCTATTGGCATTCTTAAAACATGTTCTGGATAATAATTAGTAACTATTAAATCGTTATATCTAGGGTTTGAGTAATCTTCTTTTGCTTCCAATGCTCTTATTTCTGCTAAAACTGCTGAATCTAGTTGAGGGCCAAGAACATTGTTGGCATAATCCACATACTCTGGAATGGACGCCATCATATTAGAAATAATGAGGCCTTTTAAATTTTCTTGATATTTTAAAGCATATTCCATACAAAGAATTCCTCCCCATGAAGAACCGTACAAATAAAAGTTGTCTTTATTAAGTCCTAAGGCTACTCTTACTTGTTCTACTTCATCTACATACCTTTCTACAGTCCACAATGAGCTATCGTTGGGCTGATCACTGTAATAAGATTCTAGTTGGTCGTAGTAGTAATATTCTATTTCTGCATTGGGAAAATAAGAATCAAATGCTTCTAAATATTCGTGAGTTGCACCTGGCCCGCCATGAAGCAATAAAACTTTCATTGTAGAATTGTTTCCTATTCTTTTGGTCCAAACGTTAAATTCTCCTGATTGAGTTTGAATTGGAATCATTTTTACTCCCCCGCTAAGGACATCATCTTTAGAAGAATAATCTAAATAAGCTGATTTTATTTTTTTTTGTTCCTCTTTTTGAGGGTTTTCACAGCTATTAAATAAAATAAAGGCGAGAAATATTAAAATTATTTTTTTCATAAAAATTTAAATTAAAAATGAATAAAAGTATTGTTTTCAGGATCGTTTAAAGAAATAAATAGTTCTGATGTATCTGCACATAAATCGTATAAATTGGATATGTCAAAACAAAGTTCCTGAACCAATGCTGCTTCACAATTATCATTATTGCTATTGTGTGTTAAGTAGAGAGGGACATGAACTGGAGGAGTCCCGCAAAATAAAAATTCATGTACTAAATTGAAAATATGGTCTTCACATCCACCACCATAACTAATATTAATTTTTAAAAAGTCACCGTAAATAAATGCTGTATCAATAGTGTAGGAGTCCAATAAATAATCATTAATATTTACATTTTGGATTAAAGTCAAACAAGAAGAGTCGTAAATACAGTGACCAATATCTGATCCTGGAATTGAAGTAGCGTCAGGATCATAGTTTACTGCTGAAGGATCGGTACAACCAATTTCTTTTTCTTTATTACAAGCTATTATAAAAAATATAATAGTTATTGAAAGTAAAATTTTTGGAATAAATGATTTTCTCATGGACGAGTTTTTAAAATACTAACGTATTAATTTTAAAAAAGTAGTGTTTCCATTAATCTTGTTAATAATTTAATAATAATAATACAAATTTTGTGTTAAAATGTTAGAGATTTGGAAAAAGCATTTGAAAGTAGTGAAGAAATTCGTCCTTTATATTTTGTTATCTGCATCCTATCTTTTAGGGAATTGTCAAGAGGGAAATTCGAGTTCAAATTTTATTTTTAAGTACATTAATAAAATAATAAACGACACCAATGATTTAAGTGCTCCAAAATTCATGAACTATCCCACACTCGCTTTTTCACCCGAAACAAGCTGGGAAATAGGATTGTCGAGCTTGTATATTTATTCAGCAAACAGAGATTTAAAAAATAGACTTAGTGAAATAAAAGCTTTTACTTTTTATACAATGGAAAATCAATATGGCATTTGGTTAGACCATGCTCTATATTCCGATGAAAACAAGTGGTTTTTTTTTGGGAGAACTAGGTTTCAATCTTTTCCTTTACTATATTATGGAATAGGGTCAGAATCACCCAAAGATCATATAGCTAGAATAGATGGGAATTTCACTTATTTTAAGGAAAGGTTTCTTAGAGAAGTATTTCCAAATTTTTATACTGGAATTGAATTTGATCTTCAAATCATGAATAAAGTTTCTTATAAAAATTCAGCAAGCAATTTTTCAAAACCAGTTGGGGGAAATGGTTCTACTAATATTGGTTTGGGTTGGGGAATTATTTATAACAATATTCATAATGTGTTGAATCCGAGAAATGGAATTTTTAGCGAATTGGCATTTTTGAATTATAGTAGCGAAATAGGGAGTGATTATAATCTTACTACCTTTCTTTCAGATAATAGATTTTATGTTCCAATAAGAAAAAATAATGTACTTGCATTTCAACTGCAAGGACAATTCACTAATGGCAACCCTCCTTTTAATTTGCTTTCTTTAATGGGGGGAGAGAGTTTAATGAGAGGATATTATCTAGGAAGATATAGAGACAAACACTTATTGGCAGGTCAGGTTGAATACAGAATGCTTCCGTTTTCTTTTGCTAAGCGTTGGGGAGCAAGTTTGTTTTTTGCTGCCGGAGAAGTTTTTAACTCTTATAATAGTTTCCAATTCAAAAACTTATTACCTACTGGTGGAGCAGGTCTTCGTTTCTTGCTATTTCCAGAAAAGGATATTTACACAAGGATAGACTATGCTTTAACTAGAGAGGGAAGTGGATTCTATTTTTTTATTGGAGAAGCATTCTAAAAAAAAGACAAAAAAAAGACCCTATGTCTAGAGTCTTTAAATTAGTTATTTAAAAAAGAATTATCCCTCAACAATTTCAAAAGAAATTTTTCCTTTAACATCTTTATGAAGAATTATGTCTGCTTCAAATTTGCCAACAGATTTTAAGTTTCCAGTTGGAAGAGTAATATTTTTTCTCTCTAATTTAAATCCTGCTTTCTCTAAAGAATCAGCTAATTGAATATTGGTGATAGATCCAAATATTTTTCCATTCTCACCAACTTTTGCAGGGACTTGAAAAGTTTTCTTAGACATCTTCTCATAAATTTTGGTAGCCTCTTCTTTGAGTTGATTGTCTTTATGTGCTCTTTGTTTGAGAGTCTCCGCTTGCATTTTCTTTAACAGAGTCAGTAGCTAAAATTGCCAATCCTTTTGGGATTAAAAAATTTCTACCGTAACCGTTTTTTACTTCAACAAGTTCGTCTTTGCTACCTAATCTCTCTATATCTTTCTTTAATAAAACTTCCATGATGATTATTTTAATTGGTCAGCTAAATAAGGCAATATTGCAAGATGTCTTGCTCTTTTTACAGCTTGAGAAACTCTTTTCTGGTATTTTGCAGAAGTTCCAGTAATTCTTCTTGGTAATAATTTTCCTTGCTCGTTAATGAACTTCATTAAAAAGTCAGGGTCCTTGTAATCAATAAACTTAATTCCAGATTTCTTAAATCTACAATATTTTTCTTTTTTTATCTCAATGTCAATTTGATTAAGATATCTAATTTCTGAATTGTCAGCCATAGCTAGTGTTTTAAAAAATTAATAATTTAAGCAGTTTTAGAGAGCTTAACTCTTCTTTTTTCTGCGTATTGGTAATGATCTTTGTTCATTTTTGTTGTTAAAAATCGCATCACTCTCTCGTCTCTTTTGAGTTCAACTTCTAATTTTTGAACAACATCTCCTTCACCTTGAAATTCGATTAGGAAATAAAATCCAGTAGATTTTTTCTGAATAGGGTAGGCTAACTTTTTTAGTCCCCAAGATTCATTGTTATTGATTTTAGCACCGCTATCTTTCAACAACTTTTTGAATTTATCTACTGCTTCCTTTGTCTGCTTTTCAGACAAAACGGGAGTTAAAATGAAAACAGTTTCGTAATGATTCATGTTAGTTATTTAAAATTTGGATCGCAAAGATACAAGATTCCCCGAAAAATAAAATTATTTAACCAATAAAACCAAGTATAAATTTATTTAGAAATATTTTGTCTTTAAATCCCTATTACTTTGAAGCTTATTTTATATTTGTTAAACGATGTCCAATTCTAACTATACAGTATCGGCTTTAAAATATAGACCAAACAGTTGGGAGACTATTATTGGTCAAGAAAATATCGCAACCACTCTTAAGCAAGCAATAGATTCTAACCAGTTGGCACAAGCCTATTTGTTTTGTGGTCCAAGAGGAGTTGGTAAAACATCAACTGCTAGATTATTTGCAAAGTCCATTAATTTAAAGCATGACCCTAACCTAACAGACTTTACTTATAATATTTACGAATTAGATGCTGCTTCAAATAACCAAGTTGATGACATAAGAAATCTTAACGATCAGGTCAGAATTCCACCACAAATAGGAAATTACAAAGTTTACGTGATAGATGAGGTGCACATGTTGTCCCAAAGTGCATTCAACGCATTTTTAAAAACTTTAGAGGAACCACCTCCACACGCTATTTTTATATTAGCAACAACAGAAAAACATAAAATTATTCCTACCATACTTTCCAGATGTCAGGTCTATGATTTTCATAGAATATCCATTCCGGATATGGTAGCACACTTAGAAAATATTGCTAGTAAAGAAGGTGTAAAATCAGAACCTGAAGCTTTGCACGTAATTGCTGAAAAAGCCGATGGCGCTCTTAGAGATGCTCTTTCATGTTTTGATTTAATGGTGAATTTTACCAACAGTAATATTACTTACAAAGAAGTAGTTAAAAACCTAAATATCCTCGACCACGATTACTACTTTAAATTTGCAGATTTTATTCAAAAAAACTTAATTCACGATAGTTTATTACTCTTTAGTGAAATAATTTCTAAAGGATTTCGATGGGCGTTTATTTATTAATGGATTGGCTTCTCATTTCAGAAATTTAATGATAGCAAAGGATGAAAGAACCTTGAAAATTTTAGAATATACCAAAGACACGATTGAAAAGTTTAAAACTCAAGCAGAACTTTTTGATAATGAATATTTAACCGATTTATTATCTCTTACAAATGAAGCAGATTCTTTCTATAAAACCAGTCAAAACCAGCGACTTCTTGTAGAGATCTTAATAATGAAGCTCTGTTCATCAAGAGTAGAAAAAAAAAAGCTTAATTTCTTAGATTCACCTATAATTTCTCCAGATTTTAAAGACTTAAATCTAATTCCTTAATTCAAAAGATGTTGAAAATCAACCTTCGAAAGAAATTGTAGAACCTAAAGAAAAGCAGTCTCCTCCAAAGACTTATGAACCTGAGAAGTCTGAAATTATCAGACCCAAAACTTCTTTAAGTATAAAAAAGAGATCTGTTGCAGCTTCTATCACTGGCATAAGACAACAAATTAATCAAGAATCAATTGCTAAAAATGAAGATGGAGGGGTGGAAGTTTTAGAATCCTCAAATTTTTCTCAAAAGCTATTAGAAGAAAAATGGATCGAATTTGCAGAAATTAAAAATAAAGAAGGAAAAATCGGTTTGTACACAACTCTCACCAAACAAATTCCTAAACTTTTAGACGATTTTTTGATAAAATTTATTTTGGATAGCGAGGTTCAAAAGATGGAATTTCAGACCCAAAACCAGCTACTTTTAGATTTTTTAAGAGCGGAACTTAAAAATGGTCATATTCAATTGGCTTTAGAGCTTACAAAATCTGACAATCCAAAGCTTACTCAGTTAACAAGTAAGGAGAGATTTTTCCAAATGGCAGAAAAAAATCCAGACCTTCATATTTTCAAAGAAAAATTTAATTTAGACCTAGAATTTTAATCAATTTTCAAGTTAATGCTAAATCATTTTATATTTGCCCAATGATTTTACCAATACTATCTTATGGATCTCCAATTCTAAGAAAAGAATGTGATGAATTTGAAGAAGGCGAATCTCTTAAAGAATTAGTCTCGGATATGTTTGAAACCATGTATGCCGCAAGTGGAGTAGGTCTTGCTGGTCCTCAAATAGGCATTTCAAAAAGAATTTTTACTGTGGATGCATCTCCGTTTGCAGAACCGGAAGAAGGTGAAGAACTGGATGAAAAATTAAAAGAATTAAAAGACTTTAAAAAAGTATTTGTAAATCCTATTATTGAAAATGAAACAGGATCACCTTGGCCATTTTCTGAAGGTTGTTTGAGTATCCCTGGAATAAGAGAAGATGTAGAAAGAAAAGCAGTTATCAAAATCAGTTACTATGATGAAAATTGGAATTTTTTTGAAGAGTCTTATCAAGGAATAGCTGCTAGAATTATTCAGCATGAATACGACCACATTGAAGGAATTCTTTTCACCGATCACTTAAATCCTTTAAAAAAGAGATTGATGAAACGAAAATTAGAAGAAATATCTAAAGGTAAAGTAGAGGTTAATTACAAAATGAAATTTTTTAAAAAATGAAGAAATTAATATACATTTCAATAATATTTTTTTGTTTTTCCTGTGCTAATAATAAAGAGACTATTCCTAGCTATTACCAAGATCTAGAGGACCTTAGAGAGATTAACGATCAACTAATAAAATCTAATCCAAAAGATCTTAGTACTATTTATCAATTAGGGATTAATATAAAAAATCAATCCTTAAATCTTTATGTTAGATACCACAAAAATTTCAATGATGAAGAAAATGAGTTTTTATTGCAATGCGCTGCTACAGGTTCTGAAGCAGCTCAAAAATATAAAGATGCTGTAGATTATTTTTTAAAAGCCCAAAGAAAGTTTCCAGAAAGTGATAATGCTCCAATTTACTTACATAATAGAGCTAGAATACTAGACAATATATTAATGGACAAAAATAATGCAAGATTGGCCTTTGAAGAATTGATAGAGCTTTATCCTAACCATCCATTGAGTGAAAACTCAAAAGTTTACCTAGACAATGTTTTTGGAAAGTCTAAGGAAGAGTTGCTAAATATACTAAAACAGTAAATTACATATGGATAACCTCTCCATATGCAGCAGCAGCAGCTTCCATAATTGCTTCGCTCATAGTTGGATGAGGATGAACAGTCTTAATTAGTTCATGTCCAGTAGTTTCTAATTTTCTTAAGGCAACAATTTCGGCAATCATTTCTGTAACATTAGCTCCAATCATATGAGCCCCGAGTAATTCGCCGTATTTAGCATCAAAAATTAGTTTGACAAATCCATCATTGTGACCAGCAGCACTAGCTTTTCCTGATGCAGAGAACGGAAATTTTCCAATTTTTAATTCATAGCCTGCTTCCTTTGCAACTTTTTCTGTCATTCCAACAGATGCAATTTCTGGACTGCAGTATGTACAACCTGGAATATTGTTATAATCAATAGCTTCTGGATGGTGACCAGCAATTTTTTCAACACATGTAATACCTTCAGCCGAAGCAACATGAGCAAGAGATTGTCCTTTTACAACATCTCCAATTGCATAGTAACCAGGGATATTGGTTTCATAAAAGTCATTCACTACTATTTTACCATTATCCACAACAACTCCTGTTTCCTCCAAACCTATATTTTCAATATTGGGTTGAATACCAACTGCAGATAATACAATGTCACATTCTATAACCTCTTCGCCTTTGGCAGTTTTCACATTTACCTTACAACCTTTGGCAGATTTTTCAACCTTTTCAACCGATGAATTGGTCATAATACTAATGCCTTTTTTCTTAAAAGTTTTTTCTAATTGTTTAGAAACATCTATATCTTCTACAGGAACAATATTTGGTAAATATTCTACAATAGTTACATCAACTCCCATTGCGTTATAGAAATATGCAAATTCAACTCCAATTGCTCCAGAGCCAACTATCACCATTTTTTTAGGCATTTTTGGAAGCACCATTGCATCTCTATATCCAATTATTTGTTTCTTGTCCTGTTCTAAGTTTGGAAGTTGTCTGGATCTAGCACCAGTTGCTATAACAATATGTTTTGCGCTGTAACTTGTTTTTTTTCCTTCGTTATTGGTTACCTCTATCTGTTTCCCGGGTTGAATTTTCCCAGTTCCCATAATAACATCGATCTTATTTTTTTTCATTAGGAACTTAACTCCTCCACTCATTTTCTCGGCAACATCTCTGCTTCTTTTAACAACAGCATTAAAATCTGCTTTGTGGCTAGAAACTTTTATTCCATAATCGTCAGCATGGTTAATATATTCATAAACATTGGCACTTTTAAGCAATGCTTTGGTAGGAATACATCCCCAATTTAAACATACACCTCCTAAAGATTCTTTTTCTACTACTGCAGTCTTTAAACCAAGTTGAGAAGCTCTTATGGCAGTTACATATCCACCAGGTCCACTTCCTAAAACAATTACGTCATAATTCATAGCTCAAAATTTAATTATTTATGCGAATTTATAAATTCTCTTCTTCAAATAGCTTAACAATTCAATTTGTTTAAAAAATCTTTAACAATCTCTGCTAATTTATAGGCAGATTCTTCTTTAAATCTAAACCAAAGTTCTGGTTCTATAAGTTCTAATTCTGAAATTACAGGATTACTAACATTGTCAAAAATAATATCAACTCTTGCATAAAGAGGCATAGTTTTAAGACTTTTTATAGTTTTTTCTGCCAACTCAATTATTTCCAGTGAAGGATTTATTTTTTCAACACTTCCTCCGAAATCGTCTTGTACCCTGAAATCTCCTTTTTTTGCTTTTTTTTGAACAGAATGGGAGTATTCTCCACCAAAAATCATAACTGCAATTTCACCAGTCGATAAAATATTTTTCTGGAATTCTTGAACCATAAAATCTTCATTATTAGTTAGAGAAAGCCATTTGTCTTGAAATTTTTTTATTTCATCATTTTTTAAATGATAAGTGTGTCTAGCAGCTCCCGAAATAGTTGGCTTTATAACAATATCTTTCCAGTTTTTACTTTTTGAAATAGTCTCTAGGTTGAGCTGTGTTTTTTTAGAAACAAAAACACTTTCTACAATTGGTAAATCTAGTTTTTGTAAGTCTAATAAATAATGTTTGTCAAGGTTCCAATTTATTTGCTCGTAGGGGTTTATTAAATAACATTGGTTCTTTATTAAATCTAGCCAATTTCTAAAGTTGGAAAATTGATCGAAATAATCCCAAGTAGATCTAAATATTGCACTTTTTGTAGAAGACCAATTAAAATTAGTATCGTTCCAATCTTTTTTAATGGTTCTAAGATTCAATTTTTCTAGTCCATCCATTACCAATCCGTCTTCTTTTAAAACATTTTGTATGTAAGGATCTATTTTTTTAGGATTAACATATCTCGAATCTGTTAATAGAACAACATCAAATTCTTTCATAGGAGCAAATATAATTATTACACAATTTAAGACCTGTTATGTCTCATAAATTCTATTTTTGATATATGAAATATGTGGTTAGTTATAAAGATTCGGATAGACATTTTATAGATTTTAAGTTAATTGTTGATGCAAAAGGTTTGTCAAAGATTAATTTACAACTACCTTCTTGGAGACCTGGAAGATATGAACTTGGAAATTTTGCCAAAAACATTAAAGATTTTAATGTGGTAGATAGTGAGAATAACAAAGTGAGGTTTTGGAAAAAAACAAAAGATTTGTGGGAGGTCGATTGTCAAAAAACGGACCTATTGACAGTCTCCTACAGTTATTATGCATCTGAGCTAAATGCAGGGTCTACTTACTTAGATCAAAATCAACTTTACATAAATCCTGTAAACTGCATGTTATACAATTCTCAAGATATTGATTTAGAATATGAAATAGAATTTGAATTACCATTAGATTATAAAATTCACACTTCATTGGAAAACCTTGGAAATAATACTCTAAAAGCTTCAAATTTTGACCAATTGGCAGATTCTCCAATAATTGCCAGTAATTCTGCTAAGCAAAGATCTCTAACTATCAATAACGTTAATTTTAGTTTTTGCTTTCAAGGGGAAGTAAAAGTTAATTGGGAAAAGATGCTTAAAGATTTTTCTTCTTTTATCAATTATCAGATAAACCTTTTTGGTTCATTTCCCCAAAAAAGTTTCCTGTTTCTCTTTCAAATAACCCCTTTCAGTTCTTACCATGGAGTTGAACACCATCATTCTACAGTAATATTGTTGGGTCCATCCTACGATGTTTTCGAAAAATTATATAAAGAATTATTGGGGGTTTCTTCTCATGAATTATACCATGTTTGGAACGTAAAAGGAATTAGACCTAGCGATATGTTGCCCTATGATTTTTCTAAGGAAAATTTTACTCATATGGGCTATGTTACAGAAGGTGTTACTACTTATATGGGAGATAGAATACTCTTTGAAAGTGGTGTTTTTTCTACGGATCAATATTTTAATGAATTGGAAAAATTATTCCAACGACACTTTCATAGCGATGGTCGCAATCATTATTCTGTTTCAGAATCTAGTTGGGATACATGGTTAGACGGATATGTTCAGGGAATTCCCGGCAGAAAAGTTTCTATTTATGTAGAAGGTGCATTGATAGCTATGATTTGCGATGCCAAAATAAGAAAGGCTACTGGCCATAAAAAATCTTTACATGATGTAATGAAAGCTTTCTACTCTGGTTCAAATGAATTAACGAGTTATGATATGAATAGCTATAAGAATGCTTTAGAAACTGTATCTGGAGAAAGTTTCAGCTCTATTTTTGATAAAATCATTTACGGAAAAGAAGATTTTAGGAGTTTTCTTGAAGAGGCTTTAAAGGTTTTTGGTTGGAAGTTTTCAGTAATTAAATCCAAAAATATAAGTTGGCAACTTGGATTAAAGACTTATTTTAAAAATGGCCATCTTAAAGTTTTAAATGTTCTAGAGGGAAGTGCTGCATATAATTCGTTAGTTGTAAAAGAAGATGAAATATTGGCTATTAATGATTTTAGGATAGATAATAATTTGGACCATTGGCTAAATTATTTTGAAAATGACCAAATTGCACTAAAAGTTAGTAGAAATGGAAAAATATTGGATATAAATATGAATTCTAGTAGTGATAATCAGTACTTTAAATATAAATTCTTTGAAGAATGAAAAATTTTGATGCTCTTAAGTGGCTTTGTCTACTAAGCTTAATAGGTTTTATCTATTGTTTCGTTTTTGACCTAGGTTATTTCTTTTTGTTTTTTGATTTCTTAGATTTAAATTCTGAAAAGAATAATTTTTTAAACTTAATTATAGAAAATTTAGATGAAAATGATTTTAAGTTTGACGAATATTTGGCCTCACAACTTAGAAGTCTATACGGTTTAAGAATTGTCTTTGATATATTGGCAATGGCTGGAGTAACTTTGATGTACTTTAAGGTAAAGTTAGGATGGACATTTTATTGGATTTTTCAAGTAGCTTATGTTTTAGCTCCATATATATTTTTAAATTTTGAATTTCAAGCTTCTTGGCCTTATTTTACTGGCATTGCATTGGTCATGTTTCCACTTTTTAACAATATGATTCATTTGGTTTATGTCCTGTTATTCATGTCCCAAAGAGCACAACTAAAATAATAAATTCCATTTTGAATATTAAAATTAACTTTTTCTTGTAAATTAGAGTAGAAGGATATTTATATGGAAGAAAACAATAGAATAGACTACGACCCTATTAAATCAGAAGCAGATAAGGTTTCTGTAAAGCAGGCATTTGGTTCAGTAACAAATTTTTTAAAAAAGTTATTTTCTATTTACGACGGAGTCGATAAAGAAAAAACTGTTGAGGACATAAGAAGCGATATTGAGTTTTCCTCGATAAATATTTGGATTCTAATTTGTTCCATTTTGGTTGCCTCCATTGGTTTAATCAATAATTCTCCAGCCGTAATAATAGGAGCCATGTTAATATCTCCATTAATGGGTCCCATAAGGGGAATAGGGTATGCTTTATCAGCCAATGATTTTAAAGCACTTATTCAGTCTTTAAAAAACTTTGGTATAATGGTAGCTGCAAGTGTTTTGGCATCTTATTTATTTTATTTAATCACTCCCATTAAATCAGAAACATCTGAACTTCTAAGTAGAACTAAACCACATGTATTAGATATTTTAATTGCTTTTTTTGGTGGTCTAGCTGGTGTTATAGCAACAACAGTAAGAAATAAAGCCACCACAATAACAGTAATTCCTGGGGTTGCAATTGCTACTGCTTTGATGCCTCCTTTATGTACAGTTGGATATGCAATGGCAGTAGGGAATTGGCCATATTTCATTGGTGCTTTCTATTTGTTTTTACTAAACAGTGTTTTTATATGTCTATCGACTTTTATTGTTCTCCGACTGTTGAATTTTCCAAAGGTTAAATTTGTTAATCCTAAAATTGAGAGAAAAGTAAAAATTTATGTTTTTACAGTTTTGCTTCTTATAGTAATACCAAGTGTTTTTAAATTTTACCATATTATACACGAGTCTATTTTTATACAAAGCGCAGATAACTTTATTAAAAATGAAATATCTATTAATCCAGAAATTGAGGTGCTGACCAAAGAATTAAATTACGAGGATGAGAATCCTGAAATAATTTTAAATATTGGAGGAAAGTACATCAATGAAGAACAGGTAAATAATTGGAAATTACAGCTTACTAATTATGAAATGGGCAATGTGAATTTAGAGATTCATAATTTACAGTCTAAGGCTATTGATGAAGAAGAGTTGTTAAATAAAATATTGGTAGATAATGACAAGAAGATATTATCTATTTCAGAGGAGAGAGACTTGTATAAGAGCGAACTCCAAAACATTATGAGAGAGAAAAATGCTTTGGATCAATTAAATACTAGGATTCTAACCCATTTTCCATCCATAAAATCCTTAAATTATGGTCAATCCTACAGCGAGTTAAATGGAGTTAAAGACACTAATTTTGTTTTTGTTATTAGGTGGAATAACGATACTCTCAAAAATTTCCAGAAATCTTATGTCGAGAATTTTATAACTAAAGAGTTAAATACTTTCTATTCCAACGATAATAAAGTTCTGATTTTTAATAAGTAGAAAGTGGGGAAATCCAAAAAAAATCGTGTAAATGTAGTTTACTCAACGAATCCTCATTTTGATTTTGAGGAACCCTCGGATGATGAAATATCCATTCCTTTTAATGAACAAAAATTATATATTTCTATTGATAGAAAGAACAGAGCAGGGAAGTCAGTTACTTTAATTGAAGAATTTAGAGGATCTGATGAAGACGCTAAAGAATTGGCAAAAAAATTAAAACAACTTTGTGGTGTAGGAGGAGGATACAAAAATAAAGAAATCTATATTCAGGGAAATCAAAGAGATAAAGTTTCTAAATTTTTACAAAAACTAGGTGCTTCACTGTAAAATTTAAGGGTGGTTAATTTGGTATTTCTTTTTTTTAAATCTATTTTTGACTAAACGGTCAGTCAAAAATGTGTCCAAAGACAGTTGTTCAAAATAAAATTATTCGACAAGAGAAGAAAGATCTTATCCTAAGAACTGCTTTAATAGTATTTGCCCAAGAAGGATACCATGCCAGTTCGGTTAACAAAATAGCGGATAAAGCGAATATTTCTAAAGGACTTATATACAATTACTTCGAAAGTAAAGAAGACTTGTTACGTAATATTATTACCAATATTATGGATAGGTATATGGAAAAATATCCTCCAATTGATTCTATTCCAAATGATAGTCATATTGAATACTTTATTGACCAATCATTTGAATTTATACTTGAAGATAAAGCTCGAGCTAAACTTTTATTTGCTTTGACAGCACAATCTATAGTTATGGATCTTATGACTAAAATAACGATGCAAAAAGCCGAACCATTTATGAACAATGTCATGAATTTTTTTGAAATTAAAAAACACGATGATCCTAAAGCTATGATGCATTATTTTTTTTCAACCTTAGAAGGGGTTCAATTGCACGTAACTTTTAATCCTCTATATCCCATTGATAAAGTGAAAAAGATTCTAAAAAAACAATTTTTAAAATAATGAAAAAAATAAATTTTATAATATTATTATTCAGCTCTATTAATATATTCAGTCAAACAGCTCTAGAAATTATTGAAAAGTCAGATGCTAAATTAAGGGGAGAGTCTTCTTTTTCTGAAATGACTATAACTATAGTTAGACCAAAATGGCAAAAGACCATGACTATGAAAAGCTGGTCAGAAGGAACTGATTATTCAGTTTCTTTAGTTACAAGTCCTGCTAAAGAAAAAGGTTCTGTTTTTTTAAAAAGAAAAAATGAAGTTTGGAATTACTTACCTACTTTGGAAAGAACTATAAAACTACCACCATCCATGATGACCCAAAGCTTTATGGGGACAGATTTAACCAACGATGATTTAGTCAAACAATCTTCAATGGTAGTAGATTATTCGCATAAGATTTTAAAAGAAGAAATAGTAGAGGGATTGAACTGTTGGAAATTAGAATTATTACCCAATGAAGAGGCTACCGTAGTTTGGGGTAAGTTAATTATTTGGATAGATAAATCGGATTATATGCAACTTAAAGTAGAGTTTTATGATGAAGATGAAGAGCTAGTTAATTTAATGAATGGATACAATTTTAAAATGTTTGGCAATAAAAAACTTCCTTCCAAAATTGAATTTATTCCTTTGGAGGATGAAGGTAATAAAACAGTAATTGAATACAATTCATGGGAATTTGATAAGGAAATACCTTCCAATTATTTTACAACACAATATGTATCAAGATTAAAATAGATGATGTTAATTAAACTCGCTTGGCGAAATATTTGGCGCAACAAAAAGAGAAGTATCATAACCATTACAGCTATTGTGATTGCTGTATTTTTAGCTGTTGTAATGCGTTCTTTGCAATTGGGAATGTATGACAATATGATTCAAAATATTGTTGGTTCTTATTCTGGCCATATTCAAATTCATTCTAATGGCTACTGGGAAGAACAAACCATAGATAATGCTTTTGAATATAACGATTCATTAATTGAGAAAATTGAAATCAATCAAGAGGTTGACCACACCACTAAAAGACTTCAAAGTGGGTGCTTATCGTCCTATAAAGATTTATCAAAATTTGTTTTCGTTAATGGGATAGAACCAGACAAAGAACAATTAATGACCGATTGGAATAAAAGATTAGTAGATGGAGAATTATTGACTAAAAATTCCAGTTCTGTAAATATTGGAAAAGGAATTGCCAAATATTACAATTTGAAAGTTGGAGATACTTTAATTTTTGTTGGTCAAGGATATCATGGAATGCAAGCGGTGGGAGCTTTCCCTGTTTGTGGAATTTTAGACATGAAAAATCCTAATTTAAATAATGTAAGTGTATTCATGTCGCTTCCTACTGCTCAAGATTTTCTATCGGCTAATGATTTAATGACACATTTAGTCATTAATAAAAAAGAATATAGCGATGAACAAACTATAGTTAGTTCTTTAAGTGAAAATTTTAAGGCTGAATATGAAATTATGACATGGCAAGAAATGATGCCAGAAATTCAGCAGGTTATTCAAGCCGATAGTGCAGGAGGTCTTGTGATGATTTTTATTTTATATATGATTATAACCTTTGGAATTTTTGGAACCGTACTAATGATGACTCAAGAGAGAAAATACGAATTTGGCGTAGTAGTTTCCATAGGAATGAAGAAAATTAAATTAATGATTTCTATGGTTTATGAAACCATTTTTTTAACCTCTATTGGGGTTCTTTCTGGAGTTGTCTTATCTAGGCCGCTTGTTATCCACTTTCACAATAATCCGTTAGAATTTCCTGCAGAACAAGCTGAAATGATGGAAAATCAAGGATTTGAAGCGATTATTCCATTTATGAGCTCTTACGATATTCCAATTACCCATGGGTTAATTATATTTTTTATTTCACTATTTATTTGCATCTATCCTATTATTACTATTTACAAGTTGAACCCTGTTAAAGCCATGAAAAGATAATATGAAAACAGTAATAAAAATAGCATGGCGAAATATTTGGCGAAATAAGCTGAGGAGTTTAACAGTGATTGTTTCTATGGTTTTAGGTCTTTTTTCTGGTCTTTTTGCTGTTTCTATGATGTTGGGTTTAAATGATCAGAGAATGGGTAGTGCAGTGGATTCCTATCTTTCCCACATTCAAATTCATCATCCATCTTTTAATGAGAACTTTGATATAAAGCATACTGTAGAAAACTTTGATTCTCTTAAAATTTCGCTTAAAAATGACCAAACTATTAAGGCATTTAGTTCAAGAACAATTATTTCTGGAATGGCATCTACAGCCCATGGTTCGGCAGGAATTCGTCTAATTGGAATTGATCCCACTTCAGAATCAAAAGTTACTAATGTGCATACCAGCATGGTCAAGGGTACTTACTTTACTAGTATTAAAAGTAAACCAGCTTTAATTGGTAAAAAATTAGCGGAGAAATTGCAATTAGATATTAAAAAGAAAATCTATTTAACATTTGTAGATGAAAATGGGGACCAGCAACGCATTAAACTAAAAGTAGAGGGTATTTTTAAAACAGCTAGCACTTTATTTGACCGTACCAATATCTACATGAAAAGAGAAGACTTACAAAAAATATTAGCTAACAATTCTGCCATTCACGAAATTGGAATTATTTGTGAAGATTTAAATTTAGTGGAAAATAAAGTAGATGGTCTAAATAAAAGTTTTCCTAATAATAAGATAGAATCTTGGGGACAGATTGCCCCTGAGTTGGGTTATGCACAAGAAATTATGGGAAGTGTTATTTATATTTTTATGGGCATTATTTTAATAGCACTTTCTTTTGGGATTATCAATACTATGCTTATGGCAGTATTGGAAAGAAAAAAAGAGTTGGGTATGTTAATGTCTGTGGGGCTTAATAAAAGAAAAGTATTTTTCATGGTAGTTTTTGAAACTCTATTTATTTCTTTAGTTGCAGCTCCAATAGGCATATTTTTATCCTATTCTTTTATCTCTTATTTTGGAATTCATGGTATAGACCTTTCTTCTGTAGGCGAAGGATTAGAAGAACTCGGAATTGGAACAAGAGTCTTTACCAAATTATCTTTCGATAATTATATAAATATTACCATTTTGACTTTGATTGTAACTTTTTTCTCTTCCTTAATTCCTGCAAGAAGAGCTTTAAAATTAAACCCTGCAGAAGCAGTTAGAGCACTATAAAACTTATAAATATGAATGTAATTGAAACCAATAATTTAATTAAAATATACCAACAAGGAGATATTGAAGTAAAGGCTCTAAATGATGTGTCTATTAATTTTCAGCAAGGGGAGTTTACTGCAATAGTTGGTCCTTCCGGCTCTGGAAAAACCACATTTTTAAATTCTATTGGTGGACTCGACACACCCACGTCAGGAAAAGTAGTCATTAACGATACCGATATTACCAACCTAAAGTCCAATGAACTTATAGATTTTAGATTACGCAACATAGGTTTTGTTTTTCAGGCTTATAATTTAATTCCTGTATTGACGGCAAAGGAAAATGTAGAGTTTATTATGTTAATGCAAGGAGATTCGGCAAGCGATAGAAAATCTAGAGCAGAGGAACTTTTAAATGCGGTTGGTTTGTCAGATCAAATAAATAGACGACCAGGCCAACTATCGGGTGGTCAGCAGCAAAGAGTAGCAGTTGCTAGAGCATTGGCATCAAAACCCAAATTTGTTTTAGCAGATGAACCTACTGCCAATTTAGATTCTACATCTACTTCTAACCTTTTAGATATTATGCATAGACTAAATAAGGAAGAGAATATGACTTTCATATTTTCTACCCATGACCAGAGGGTTATAGATAGAGCTAAAAGAATAATTACTTTGGAGGACGGGAAAATTCTTTCGGACAAAAAGCAATAAAATGAGAATTTATTTTTTATGCTTTCTATTATTTTCTTTTAGTTTTTCATTTTTTTCTCAGGAAAATAAAAAAAACAAGTGGAAGGAAAAAGTAGAGTTTTCTGGTTTTATAAAGTATATGAATACCACTTCGGTTGTAGATTTGGATTCTTTAATTACAGACAATTTAATTCACAATAGAATAAGATTCAAAGCATATCTAAGCGATAAAATAACTACTGTTATTGAAATTAGAAATAGGATATTTTATGGGGAAGCAACCCGCTTAAATCCTAGCTTAGGTAAACAATTAGAAAAAGACAATGGACAAGTAGACTTGTCTTTTGTTTCCTTGGATAGAAATCCTTTAGTCATTCATTCTATTTTAGATAGAGCATATATGAGATACAGTGAAGATAACTGGGAGCTAACTATTGGTAGACAAAGAATTAATTGGGGTGTTAATTTGGCTTTTAATCCCAACGATTTATTTAACGCCTATAGTTTGGTTGATTTTGATTACCAAGAAAGACCAGGAGTGGATGCAGTTAGATTTCAATATTATGGAGACGATATGTCTAGTTTTGAAGGAGCTGTTCAAATTGGAAATTCCTTGGATAGTTCTGTAATAGCTGGATTGTGGAAATTCAATAAATGGAAGTACGATTTCCAATTTCTTGCCGCCAACTATTTTAAAGATATTGCTATTGGAACTGCATGGGCTGGTAATATTAAAAAAGCAGGATTTAAAACTGAAGTATCTTATTTTCAACCCAAATCTAAATTTTTTGAAAGTAACGGTGGTTTAAGTTTGTCTACCACCTTAGATTATTCGTTTAAAAAAGGCACTTATATCAACGCATCAGTACTTTACAATAGTTCAGGAATTAGTCAGCCATTAAATTCTTCGAATTTATTTCAAACTTTTATAGGAGATATTTCTGCCAAGTCGTTAATGCCATCAAAATGGACTTATTTTGGACAGATTAGTGGCGCATTTAATCCTGCACTTAATGGATCATTTGCTGTCTTTTATATGCAAGGAATAAATCTTGCTCTTTTTATGCCATCTATTGTTTACAATATTAACGATGATTGGGAGTTGATGCTTACTGCACAATCTGCCTTTGGAGAGTTAAATAGTAAATTCCAGTCCATGGGTTCTGGCATTTACTTAAGAACCATGTATAGTTTCTAGAATTTCAATCTGTTATTAAGAAAAAACGAAAATGTTTAGTCTTTTGTAGTAATAATTAAACAAAACTTATTAATTTCGCTCCGTGATAAAAAACTTACTCTGTTATTTCTTTTTTTTTCCACTCTTTGTGGTTTCTCAAAACCATACTTTAAGTGGATATGTTAAAGATGCTAAAACTGGGGAAGCATTAATTGGGGTAAGTATTTTTGTAGAAAAAGAATCTAAAGGAGTTTCTACCAATGTTTATGGATATTACTCAATTTCTCTAAATGCTGGTCAATACGATGTGAAATACTCTTATGTAGGATATTCTAGCGTTGTTAAAAATGTTCAATTTTCAGAACCCATTAGGTTAAATATAGAATTATCGGAAAGCCAAGATATACTAGATGAGGTAGTGGTAGAAGCCAAACAGAGCGATGAAAATACCAAAGGAACCCAAATGGGAAAAATTGATTTGTCCATGGACAAAATCAAAACAATTCCAGCATTTATGGGAGAAGTAGATGTTCTTAAAACCATTCAGTTTTTACCAGGCGTTTCGTCCGGTGGAGAGGGTAACACTGGTTTTTATGTAAGGGGAGGAGGCCCTGACCAAAATCTTATATTGTTGGATGAAGCTACGGTATACAACGCTTCCCATTTATTTGGTTTCTTCTCTGTTTTTAATGCAGATGCTATAAAAAATGTCTCTCTAATAAAAGGAGGAATGCCGTCTAACTATGGGGGAAGATTGTCTTCAGTTCTGGACATTACCATGAAAGACGGCAACTACAAATCGTTTCAAGCAGATGGTGGAATAGGTGTTATAGCATCTAGACTAACCCTTCAAGGACCAATTAAAAAAGATACCGCATCCTATATTATTTCTGGAAGAAGAACCTACATTGATGTCTTAGCAGAGCCATTTATTCCCGAAACTTCTCCGTCTAAAGGTTCAGGCTACTATTTTTTCGATCTTACTGCAAAACTCAACTGGAGACTTTCAGATAAAGACCGATTGTATTTAAGTAGTTATTTCGGAAGAGATATTTTTTCATTTAAAAACCAAGATTTAGATTTTGATTTCAATGTTCCATGGGGAAATGCTACTGCTTCGCTAAGGTGGAACCATTTATTTAGCGATAAGCTATTTGTAAATACAACAGCTGTTTTCACAGATTATAATTTTGCTTTTGAAGGCGGTTCTAATGGGTTTAACTTTAGGTTAGCTTCTGGAATAAGAGATTTAAATCTCAAGCAAGACTATACTTATTACCACAACTCCTTACACAATATTAAGTTTGGTTGGAACTACACTTTTCATCGTTTTGTTCCATCAAGTTTATCTGCAAGTTCTGGCGATGTTGAATTTACTACTATAGATGAGGTTAAGATTTTCGGAAATGAATATGCTGTTTACTTTCAAGACGAATGGGATCTTAATGAAAATTTAAAAATAAATATAGGATTTAGACTTTCTGCTTACCAGCACATTGGCCCTTTTACAAGATATTATAAAAACCCTAATAGTGGAGCTACAGACAGCACTACTAATTATTCTAATTTCGAATCTATTAAAACTTATTTTGGGCCAGAGCCAAGATTTTCTGCAAGATACTTACTTCCTGATAATTCTTCTTTTAAGTTTGGGTTTGCCCACAACTACCAATATATTCACTTGGCATCTGTTTCATCGGTTTCTTTACCCACAGACTTATGGTTTCCAAGTACCGAACAAGTAAAACCACAGGTGGGAACACAGTATAGCATAGGTTATTTCAGAAATTTTTTAAAAAACAACTACGAAGCTTCAGTAGAAGCCTATTATAAAGATTTGAATAATTTGATAGAGTACAAGGAAAACTCTTTTCCAGAAGATAATTTAAATAACAATGTAGATAACCAACTTACCTTTGGCAACGGATATTCTTATGGAGCAGAGTTTTTTATTAAAAAAAGAACTGGCGATTTCAATGGCTGGATTGGTTATACCTATTCTAAAACCATGAGAAAATTTGATGCTATTGATAATGGAGAGTGGTTTCCAGCGAAGTACGATAGAAGAAACGACCTTTCTTTGGTTGGACAGTACCAAATAAGTGACAGAGTAAATATTGGAGCTGTTTTTGTTTACGCTACAGGCAACGCTATTTCACTTCCCGAAAGAAGATGGTTTTCGTTAGAAGAGAATAGAATTATTACCGTTTGGAGCAAAAGAAATCAATACAGACTAAACCCTTACCATAGGTTAGATATTTCCTTAACCATTGATGCCAAGCCTTACAAAGAAAAGTTAAATGCAGAAACAAATAAAATGGTGAAAGTGAAAAAGAAGGTTACTTCTTCTTGGAATTTTTCTGTTTACAATGCATATAATAGAGCCAATCCATATTTTATATTCTTTGATTTTAGTGGCGATCCTCTTCAAGGAACTGCAGAATTTGGAGCAAGCCAAGTTTCTCTTTTTCCAATTTTACCAAGTGTTACATGGAATTTTAAATTTTAATGAAAAATATATACTACATATTGTTAATTGGTCTTTTAGGATGTACAAAATCCATAGTTTTTGAATTGCCAGAAATAGAACAAACTATTGTGGTGGAAGCTACCGTAGAAAGTGGATTCCCTCCAAGAGTTATTTTAACCAATAGTCAGGGCTATTTTGAAGCAATAGATAGTACTATTCTTTCTGATATTTTTATCCACGATGCAGATGTGGTTCTAAGCGATGGTATCGAAAGTTATACCTTACAAGAATTTAATTTTAATGGACTTTATATATACACTTCTTTGGATTTTGGTGCAATAGGTCAGTTTGGTAAAACTTATTCACTTTCTATTCAAGTGAATGATAAGAATGTATATTCAACTACTACAATTCCTCAGCCACTTTTTATAGATAGTTTGTGGTTTGATAAATATGTAGCTTACGATTCTTTGGGCTTGATAGGCGCTAGGTTTAGTGATCCGGATACTTTAGGGAATTGTTATAGATGGTTCGCTCAAAGAATTAATTCTTATACTTACAATTATCCTCCTCCTTTTGATAATGTTAAAGGAACCATTAAAGATTCTCGTCCTTTACCACCAATAGGAAGTTCTACAGATGATAAGTTGTTCAATGGATTGTCTTTTGATTTTATATTTCCTAGGGGAGAAGATGGTCTATTCAGATGGACCGGACGATAATAATGTAGAATCTGGGATTTTACAAGATTGGGGATACTATTTTAGTAAAATCTACCACCACTACTTATCCAATCTACTTGTATGTAAGAGCCATGGAAAATGCTGCGGCTTCCGAAGGAAGTATTTTTTCTTCCCCTGGAAATCTCCCTTACAATGTACAAGGAGACGGAATTGGGATTTTTTATGGATATGGAGTTTCTTACGATACTTTAATTTGTGAATAAGTTTTTTTCACTAACCTATTCATAAATAATATATTTGAAATCTAAAAAATTATTTATGTCAACTATTGAAAAAGTTAAGTGCTTAATTATTGGTTCTGGTCCAGCAGGATTTACTGCTGCAATTTATGCTTCTAGAGCAAATATGTTTCCAGTTCTATACCAAGGAATACAGCCAGGAGGTCAGTTAACTACTACTACAGATGTAGATAATTTCCCAGGTTATGCCAAGGGGGTTAATGGCACTCAAATGATGGTAGATTTGGAAGAACAAGCCAAGCGTTTTGGTACTGATGTAAGATCTGGTATGATTACCAAAGTTGATTTTACAGGTCCAGTTCATAAGGTATGGGTAGACAATAAATTAGAAATTCACTCAGATACTATTGTTATCTCTACTGGTGCTTCTGCAAGATATTTAGGTTTGGATTCAGAGCAGCATTATTTGTCTAATGGTGGTGGTGTTTCTGCATGTGCAGTTTGCGATGGTTTCTTTTACAAAGGACAAGAAACGGTAATTGTTGGTGCAGGAGATTCTGCTTGTGAAGAGGCTTCTTATTTGGCCAATATTTGTACCAAAGTCACTATGCTGGTAAGAAGAGATGAATTTAGAGCTTCTAAAATAATGGCTGATAGGGTAAGAGGAATTGAAAACATTGAAATATTACACAAACAGAACTAGATGAGGTATTGGGTGATGGAAATGTAGTTACCGGAGCAAGAGTAGTGAATAATAAAACCCAAGAAAAGCATGAAATATCTTGTACAGGTGTGTTTATTGCAATTGGACATACTCCAAATACCAAAGTGTTTAATCCATGGTTATCAATGGACGAAAACGGATATATAGTAAATAATCCAGGTTCTTCTAAAACCAATATAGATGGTGTTTTTGTTTCTGGAGATGCTGCCGATCATGTATACCGACAGGCGGTTACTGCTGCAGGTACTGGCTGTATGGCTGCTTTAGACGCTGAAAGGTATTTGGCTGCTAAGGGTTTGCATTAAGAAAGTGAATACTTTAATAAATAATAAGTTTACTTATCTACTTTTTTTTCTGTTTATTATTTCATTATTTCCTCAAAATATTTCTTCTCAAGAAAATTGGAGGGGAAATACCACTCCAACTTATAGTAGAATTAATTACCTCATCTTAAGAAAATTTCTAGTTTACATAGTGAAGTAGAACTTTACAATATGGGACCATCAGATTATGGTTTGCCTATTTATCTATGTATTGTAAATGGCGCAAAAGATTCTACCAACACCTTCAAAAAAGCACGAGAAGAGACTACCATTTTATTTAATAATGCCATTCATCCAGGGGAGCCAGACGGAATCAATGCCTGCTTAATTTGGTTAGAGGAGCTTTTAAATAATAAAAAAAGCATTAAAAAATTACCTGTGGTTGCTTTTATTCCAGCTTATAATATTGGAGGAATGCTCAATAGGTCTAGTAATAGTAGAGCCAATCAAAATGGCCCTAATGAATATGGTTTTCGTGGAAATGCTCAAAATTTAGATTTAAATAGAGATTTATAAAAATGGATGCGGTCAACTCTTTCACTTTTGCTAAAATATTTCACGCTCTAGATCCTGATGTGTTTGTAGACAACCATGTTTCCAATGGGGCAGATTACCAATATATTCTTACTTATATAAGTTCTCTAAGAGAAAGATTGGCACCAAGTTTAAATAGTATTATTTACGATAATTTATTACCTAATTTAACTAATGCTATAAAAGAAAATCATAAAATAGATTTATTTCCTTATGTGGATTTAAAAGGAAAAACTCCAAATGAAGGAATCGTTTCTTTTAACGACCTTCCTCGATATGCAATGGGCTACGGCTCTCTATTTCCACTCTATAAGTTTTACAGTAGAAACCCATATGCTAAAACCATTTCCTCTTAGAGTAGAGGCCACCTTGGCTTTCATGGAAGAATTAATTAATTGGACTTCATTAAACAAGTCTTCAATTGAAAAATCTAGAGATAAAGCAAGAAGATTTGTAATAGAATCACCATATTTAAAATACAACTACATTAATTCTTACAAAAAAGATTCTATACTTTTTAAGGGTTACGAGCATTCTTTTCCCATTCATAAAATAACTGGTCTTAGTAGACTTAAGTACGATACTAACAAACCATACACCAAATATGTGCCCTTTTACAATAGTTCTGTTGCAAACGATTCTCTACAACTTCCAAAGTTCTATTATATAACCGCTCAGGAAAAAGATGTAGTAGAAAGATTATTGGCCAATAAGGTTCAAATGACTAAGATACTTCAAGATACTGTAATGAATCTTGGGGTTTATAAAGTAGTTGATTTTGCACCATCCAAAAAACCATACGAAGGGCATTATAAATTAAAAAATATCAAAGTTCAAAGAGATCAAGAATTGGTTCTGTTAAAGAAAGGGGACTGGATGGTAAATTCTAATCAAAATGCCGCACTTTTTATTCATTCTGTATTACAACCAGAGTTGGAAGACGCTTACTTAAGCTGGAATTTTTTTGATAGTTACTTACAACAGAAAGAATATTTTTCTAGTTATGTTTTTATTGATAAGATAGAAGAGATTTTAAATAACGATCTTAAGCTAAAAAAAGAATATGAACTAAAGAAAAAAGAAGATGCTGCTTTTGCTAATTCTGAATGGGACCAGCTATATTTTATTTATAAAAGAAGTGCTTATTTCGAAAAAAGCTACAATAGATTACCTATTTACTTCCAATAAAACTTTTTTAATTATCCTTAATTGATTTCACTTTTTCTGTAAAAACATATAGAAGCATATGTGTTTTCTTCTTGGAGTTAAGCTCTGACGGTCCAGTATAGATATAGTTAATTTTAAGTTCTGGATGGTTCTCTTTAAAAGTATTGATGGTGGTTTCCCATACCAATTTATCAGCTAAAAATGGAAAGTCAAATTTGTATACATCCTCAATTACCTCCAGTTCCTTCTACTGGTGCACTTACATTGGAAAAAGTCTTACTAGAAAAGTCTATAATGGAAATGGAGGCACCTGCAGTAATAAAAACACCAATTGCTATTGCAATTTTCACCCCTTTATCTACTTTGAATTCTAACAACTTACCATCAGAACTAGAAATGTATTTAAATAGTACCCAAGATGCTATTAATATTAGCCAGAACAATCCATGCTCTAATAGTTGAAAACGATCGCCAAATACTTGGTCTCCAATAGAAAACAAGCTAAACAAGGTAATGGATGTGAAAATAGCTCTAAAAAACCATTTCTGAGAAAGAGATTCTTTTCCTTTTAAAAAATTAATACTCGCCAATAAATAAAATACAAAGTTCAATCCTTCCAATGAAGAAATAAAAGCCAATGCAAGCGTAGCAAATATTGGGTCTTTCAGTCCTAGAGATCCAAAAAACTTAATAAATAATGCAAAGAAATCTTTTCCTACCCATAAATGATGTACATCAGGAATAATTTTATCTAAAACACTTAATCCCCAGAAAAAAGTCCAATAAAACAGTATCGAAAATCTTAATATTTTTTTTTCTTTCATAATTTATCCTCCGTCATTATATAAAAAATAAGACCATCTGCTTTTTTCAATCTAAGCGGCTTTGGAACTGTATAAATATGATTTATTTTTTTGGTTGGATTCTCAGATTTAAACTGGTCAATAGTTTTTTCAAAAACAACACTTCCTCCAAGAAAAGGAAAAGAAACTTTATATATGTTTTCACCAACTTGCTGGGCTACTAAAGCATCTGTTCTTCTGCTAAAAAAATTATAATTATAACTAAATATAGAAAAGCAAGTGGTAGAAACCAACATCAAAGAAATTACCGAAACCAGTATAAGCTGTTTCTTGTTAATTACCATTTTTTCTGTTTCTGAACTATTGTCTAATCTTATAAAAGCCACCCAAGAGAATAATGTCAAAAACCAAAACAAAGTATGTTCTAATAGTTCAAATCTATCTCCAAAAATATGATCTCCTATAGAGAAAATAGTGAAGGTGATAAGCGTTAAAACTATTCCTATAAAAAACCAAGCTCTAGAAGTTTCATTTTTTTTCTTCAAGTAATATATTAGAGCACCAGTAAAGAAAACAAAAGCAAAAACTTCTAATGCAGCAGCAACAATCAAAGCAAAATTGGCTATTGCAGGTGATTCCAATCCCGCAGAAGCAAAAAACTTCTGAAATTGAGCAAATCTGTCTCTACCAACCCAAAGAAATAAGCTCCCGCCAATTATTTTATCTACAATATTAAACAGCCAAAATATAGACCAGTAAAAAAGAATTGAATATCGTACCAACTCGTTGGTGGGTATTTTTTTTTCGGCAAAAGAAAGTTTCATAAATACAATTAATAAACTAATCTACGATTTTCTTTTTTTAAGAATACTCAATAAAATTAAGAAACTAAAATTTTGAAGGTTTACTAGAAAGCTTTTCCAGAAAAAACTTCTAATCCCTCTTTGTAGCTCGCTATTGCTCTATTTCTGGCAAATGCATGTTCTACCACAGGATTTGGATAAGAAAATTCATTCAAATCATCTACCCACTTATTGATATAGGTATTTTGTTTGTCAAATTTTTTAATCTGTTCACTTGGATTAAATACTCTAAAATAGGGAGCAGCATCACATCCTGTACCTGCACTCCACTGCCAATTGCCATTATTGGAAGAAAGCTCATAGTCCAAGAGTTTTTTGGCAAAATAGGCTTCTCCCCACCGCCAATCTATTAATAAATGCTTGCATAAAAAACCAGCAGTAACCATTCTTACTCTATTGTGCATAAAACCAGTTTGGTTCAGTTCTCTCATTCCAGCATCAACTAGTGGATATCCAGTTTCTCCTTTGCACCATTTTTCAAACTCTTCTTCGTTGTTTCTCCACTTTATAAAATTGTATTTAGCTCTGAAATTTTCATGAACTACTTTTGGAAAATGCCATAATATTTGCATAAAAAACTCTCTCCAAACAAGCTCAATCAAATAAGTAACGTTAAGGTCTTTCACTTTACTTACTATCTCTCTTATACTCACTGTTCCAAACCTTAAGTGAGGACCAATTTTAGAGGTGCTGTCTAAAGATGGAAAATTTCTTGTTTCCTCATAATTATGGACTCTATCCAAACTAAAAGAAGGTACTTTTATAGAAGATCTTTTAAAACCTAATTCCTCCATACTTGGAAATCGTGGTTGGATTTATTAAAGTTTTCAGAGTTTAATTTTAATTCTAAATGAAATCCTTCCTCCTTAAACTTTGCCAACCATTTATTTTTAAATGGGGTAAAAACAGTGTAGGGCAGACCATCGTTTTTTACCACCTCATTTTTTTCAAATATCACCTGGTCTTTTGTAGAAATAAGTTCCGATCCATTCTCTAACAGAAGTTTATTTATTTCTTCATCTCTAGCTATGGCATATGGTTCGTAATCTCTGTTAGCGTATACTTTTAATTCAGAATTTTCTTTACATAGTTGCTTTAAAAACTTCAAGCGGATTTCCATGGTATACTTTTAAAGAACTATTGTAGGAAATTAGCTCTTTATTAATTTTTTGTAATTCGTCGTAAAGGAAGTTAACTCTTGGGTCATCATTTGGCAATTCGTCAATGATATCTTTATCAAAAATAAATATGGGCTGTACATCCTTAGATTTTAAAAGGGCTAAATTAAGACCAGTATTATCCAACAATCTTAAATCTCTTCTAAACCAAAAAATTGTCATTTTTATACTTTTAAAGTAGACATTCCACCGTCAACATGAATTATTTGACCAGTTATATTGTTATTCTGTAGTAAAAATTCTGCAGTTTTAGCAACATCGGAAGCAGTATTTATTCTTTTACTAGGATGTCTTTCATTAGATCTTTTAATGGCGTCTTCATTTCTTAAAATTCCTTGTGCTAATGGAGTATCTGTAAGCGAAGGAGCAATACAATTAACTCTTATTTTTCCAGCAAATTCTGCTGCAAGTGATTTGGTTAGTCCTTCAACTGCTCCCTTAGCAGATGCTATCGATGCATGAAAATTCATACCTTGATTTACAGCAACTGTACTAAACAAGATTATAGATGCATTTTCAGCTTTTGACAATGCTTCTCTGGTAGTACTGGATGATCTTAACCGCTCCTAAAAAATTGACATCAAAATCGTTTTGAAAGTCTTCTACTTTTAAAGATCTAAAAGGTTTTAAATTGATAGTCCCAGGACAGTAAACTATGGAAGATATATCTTCAATGTCTGGAAAATTACCATCCGCAACATCTAATTGATAATGTACATGGTTATTTGAGGTTACGCTGTATGCTTCTCTACTAAAAAGTACACATTCTTTATTTTCTAATAATTGTGCAATTTCTCCACCAATTCCCTTGGTTCCTCCGACTATTAATGTTTTACCCATTGTTAAATTTTTGTTCTAATAATTTATATCTGTAATTAAAAATTTTCTTTAGTTGTGGAATAACAATTATAGGAGTCATTATTCTTCCTAATAATCCAAAAGGAACTTTAAAAGAAACCTTATCTGTCATTTCTACTTTGTCTCCTTTTTGTAAAAAAAGATGCTCGTGATGCCACATTTTATATGGGCCAAACCTTTGTTCATCTACAAAAAACATTTTGTTGTTGATATGAGTGATTTCAGTAACCCAATTTAGAGTTTATCCCTAAAATAGGAGCAACTTTATAAGAAACTATTTGTCCTATATACATTTGGTTGGGTATTTCTGAAGTAATATTAAATCCCATATCAGTAGGTGTGATCTCACTTAAATTTTTTGGGTTTGAAAAAAAGTCCCAGGCTTCATCCAAAGTAATATCTAATTCTTGACTAACTTTTAGTGTGTTAATCCCAGAATGACTACTAAATTTAATCATGAATTTAAATAGTGGTGAAATTCTTTTTTAGTATTATCATTTTTGAATTTTCCAGAATAAAAAGAAGTGGTAGTAGAAGAAGTTTCGTCTTTTATTCCTCTTGAAGAAACACATAAATGCTTAGCATCGATTATTACAGCAACATCTTCAGTTCCTAAAATTTCTTTTAAATCGTTCCCAATCTGATTGGTTAATCTTTCCTGTACTTGAGGTCTTCTAGCAAAATAATCTACTATTCTATTAATTTTAGAAAGCCCAATAACCTTTCCAGAAGACATGTAAGCTACATGTGCTTTTCCAAATATAGGGACAAAGTGATGTTCGCAGTTGGAATAAAACGTGATATTTTTCTCTACCAACATCTCGTTATATTGGTATTTGTTTTCAAACAATGCTGCTTTGGGTTTATTGGCCGGATCTAAACCAGAAAATATTTCTTCTACATACATTTTTGCAACTCGGTGAGGTGTTCCTTTCAAAGAATCATCTGTTAAGTCAAGACCAAGAGTCTCCATAATAACTTTAAAGTGTTCCGAGATAATTTCTTTTTTCTTTTCATTTGAGATGTCAAAAGCATCTTTTCTAATTGGAGTCTCGATGGAATTACTCACATGATCATCTCCAACTTCATCAAAATTATTTTCTGACGAGGTTTCAGGCTGGGTATACAACAATGTTTCTTTCAGTTTCATAAAGTTTAATTTTAAGTTCGAATTTATCTTCCAACTTTTTTCTAAGTTTATTATAAATAACTTTGATTATATTTTCTGCAGTAGGATTTAAATCTTTAAAATCTTCTACATCAAGATTTAAATTTTTATGGTCAAATTTATCAAGAATTTCCGATTTAATTAAATCAGACAAAGTTTTCATATCTATCAAATATCCGCTTTCTTGATCAACTTCACCAATTACAGTCACTTCTAAATCATAATTGTGACCATGGTAATTTGGATTGTTGCACTTTCCATAAAAAGAAATATTCTTTTCATCTGACCAATTTGGGTTGTGCAACCTATGGGCTGCATTGAAGTGTTCTTTACGTATAACTGCAACTTTTTCCATTTTGTTTATTGTTTAGTCCTCAAACTTAAACAAAATGTTTAACATTTCAAATAAAGGTTTAAACAATTTAAATATTAAATTTTTATAATGTTCATATATTCGCTTCAAATTATGTAATAGTGGATTTTATAATTGAAATAATTGCTGTTTTTTCTGGTATAATTAGCGTTTGGTTTGCAAAAAAAGAGAATATTTTGTTGTACCCAGTGGGAACATTAAGCGTTTCGCTATGGATATACCTATGTTGGGTTGGTGAAATATATGGCCAAGCTGTAATTAATTTATTTTTTTTAGTGATGAATATTTATGGCTGGTATAATTGGTCTAGAAAAGATAATTCTGACATGAAAAAAGTCCAAATAAAATTCAGTTCTATCAAAGAAAACATACTTTACATAATAGTAGCCGCATTTTTAACAATATTATTATACTGGTGTCTTTCAAATATAGAAATCCTAAATTTTGATTGGAAGTTTGTTTTAATTGAGTCTTTTATTACTGCACTTAACTTTATCGCTATGTGGCTTATGGCCTGGAAAAGAGTAGAGAACTGGGTTCTCTGGATTGTTGGAGATATATTTTGTATACCGCTTTTTGTTTTCAAAGAATATTATTTAAGTGTAGCTCAATTTTCTATATTTATAATTATTGCATTTATGGGATATTTTGAATGGAAAAAAAAGGCATTAAAGAATCAAGAAAAATAGTAATTACTGGACCAGAGTCTTCTGGTAAAACCACTTTGTTTGAACAATTAAAAACCTTATCAGGGTTTAATTTTATTCCAGAATATTCTAGAACCTATTTAGAAAAAATCAAAAGGCCGTACCATTACAACGATATATTACAAATAGCAAATTACTATGTTAATGAACTTAAATCAGCTAATCAAAATAAATTATCTGTAATTTCAGATACAGACTTACTAACGCTACAAATTTGGTGTGAATTCAAATACAAAAAGTGTCATCCATTTATTATGGAAAACCTTAAAATAAATCCACCTGATTTATATTTAATTTGTAGTCCAAATATTCCTTGGGAATTTGACCCTCAAAGAGAAAATCCACATGACAGAACAGAACTTTACAATATCCACTTAGATAAAATAAAAGAACTAGGTATTAGTTTTGAAATTATTGAAGGAGACCTATCCAAAAGATTAATTCAATCAAAAAAAATATTACAAAATCTATAATTCTAAAATTAATTTATACTTTTGGCAAACTCAATAGGGGGTGCTGTAAAAGGCTGAGATTATACCCATTTTCTGTTAAATAGCAGAATGTAACTTGATCCAGATAATGCTGGCGAAAGGATGTTAAATGTTTAAACCTTGTGTTTTCTTACCCCCAGTAAGACACATTTAACCTAAAAAAAATGAAATACAATTATTTACTACTTACCATTGGCGTTTTTGGTTTTTTAAATGCCCAATCTCAAACAGATTCTAGTAAGACAACACTAGATGAATTTGAAGTTACTACTACTAAAGTAGGTGAAAAAAGTCCTGTTGCTCACGAGAATATTTCTAAAGAAGAAATTGATGTAAACAACCATGGTGTAGATTTACCTATACTACTAGACCAAGCTACTTCCATTGTAACAACATCAGACGCAGGTGCTGGAGTTGGTTACACAGGAATTCGAGTTAGAGGAAGTGATGCAACAAGAGTTAATGTGACTATAAACGGAATTCCTTTTAACGATGCTGAATCACAGGGAGCTTATTGGGTAAATATGCCAGATATATCTTCATCTACAGACGATATTCAAATTCAAAGAGGAGTTGGTGCATCTACTACCGGCGCATCTGCTTTTGGTGCAAGTGTGAATTTAAGTACTTTAAGTACTGTTAACTCTCAAAACCCTTACGGAGAAATTTCTAATAGTTATGGATCTTTTAATACTTTAAAAAATACCATTAAACTTGGAACAGGGTTGATTGATGGTAAATGGAATTTTGAAGGAAGATTATCTAGAGTAGCCTCTGATGGTTTTATTGATAGAGCTTCTTCCGATTTGAACTCCTATTATTTATCTGGAAGTTATTTAGGGGAAAAAACATCTATTCAAGGAGTAGCTTTTTCTGGACAAGAAGTTACTTATCAAGCTTGGAATGGAATTCCTCTAAGTTTTTTAGAAGAAAATTACAACGATAGTGGGCAAACTTACAACCCCTATGAATATGAAAATGAAGTAGACAATTACAATCAATCTCATTACCAATTGCATTTTACAAATAAGCCAAATAGAAATCTAAAATTAAATGCTTCTTTACACTACACAAGAGGAAAAGGCTACTTTGAGCAGTACAAGGGAATAGGTCAAAATGCGTCTCTAAATTATTTTAGTCAAGAAAGTTTAATGGATTATGGTTTACAGGATATTATAACTAGTTCTGGAGATACTATTTCTGAAACAGATCTTATACGCAGGAGGTGGTTAGATAATCATTTTTATGGTATTGTATATTCTGCTGAATATTTTGGGGAGAATTTCCAATTTACTTTGGGTGGAGGTGCCAACCAATATTTAGGTGGACATTATGGTGAAGTTATATGGTCACAATATGCCAGTAATGGTAATATTAGACATAGATATTACGATAACGATGCTACTAAAAATGATTTTAACGTGTATGGAAAATTAAATTACGATTTGAATTCAAATTTCAGTGCTTACATTGATTTGCAACAACGTATTGTAAGTTATAACTTTACTGGATTAGATCAAGACGGTAGTGAATTGGATCAAACTTCAGAAATGTCTTTCTTCAATCCCAAAGTTGGTTTTAACTACTCACTAAATGAAAAATCTAGCCTGTATGCTTTTGCTGGATTAGGGAATAAAGAACCAAGCAGAGATGATTTTACTGAATCTACACCTGACAGTAGACCATCTCACGAAAGTCTAATAGATATTGAGTTAGGTTATAGATATTCTTCAGAAACTGTAAGTATTTCTGCTAATTTTTACAATATGCACTACAATAATCAATTGATTCTTACTGGGGAGTTAAACGATGTCGGTTCTGCAGTTAGGGTAAACATTCCCGATAGCTACAGAAGAGGTGTTGAGTTAACAGGAAGTTTTCAATTGATGGATAGACTTCTTTGGAGACTAAATGCAACATTTAGTGAAAATAAAATAGCAGAGTTCAATGAGTTTATAGATAATTGGGATACTGGAGGAAAAGATTCAGTTACTCATACAAATACAAATATTGCTCTTTCACCATCTGTAATTGGTGGAAGCCAATTAATTTTTACTCCATTTAATTCCGTTGAAAATGGAAAGTTAGATTTGGCATTGGTAACGAAATACGTAGGAGATCAATTTATTGACAATACATCAAGTGAATATGCCAAACTAGACGCTTATTTAGTAAATGATTTTAGAGTAAGCTACACAGTTAAAACTAAACTTTTTAAAGAAGTTGTAATTAGCTCTTGGATACGAAACTTATTTAATCAAAATTATATTTCAAACGCATGGGTTTATAGATTCAATACTTTAGATGATCCAACATCCTACGATCCATATGCAAATGCTGAAGGTTCTGGAACCAATAGTTACAACCAAATTGGTGCCTTCAACCAAGCAGGAATTAACTTCTTTGTAGGGTTGAAATTGAAGTTCTAATTAATACTTAGTAAATTAAAAGAGTTAGGTTCAATCGATCTAGCTCTTTTTTTTAAAGATTATTTCTTCTTTTTCATTGGATTGCTTGAAGGTCTATCACGTCTGTTTTTGTACTTGTAAAGCTCAAACTTAGATGCTTCTAATTGCTGAGGCCAAAAATTATTAGATCTGTCAGTATCTGCAGTTTCCATAAATGGATCTAACTCAATCTGAGTTACTTCATTGTCAAAAGCAAATACCTTAGATATTTCTAAATTATTCTTTTTCCAAATTTCTGCTGGAATTTTTATAACCTCATTTGAATTGTCTTTAAATGAGAAGTTTAATATAATTGGCATCACAAGTCCTCCTATATTTGAGAATTTAATCTCGTAAAAGTGTTGATTTTTCTTCAATATTTCTTTTTCGTCTTCGTTGAGATTTTTATTGAATTTTTCATATTTTTTAATTTCTTTTTCTGTTGCTTTATACCTGTCATAGCTGGTATAAAAATCCTCTAGTCCTTTGTCTATTTCTCTGTAAGTAACAATATCTTTATTTCTTTGATTGGATATATCCTTATTGTAAACTTCCACAAAATTCATCTTGCTTTCTTTTTTATTAGTTACTGGATTTTGGTCGTTTATTCTGTAAGTACTTTACTTTTTCTAATCCAATATCTACATGGTCTGTCGAATAAAACCAACCTCTCCAGTACCAATCTAAGTCTACAGAACTCGCATCTTCCATGGTACGAAATAAATCTTCAGGATTAGGATGTTTAAACATCCATCTGTTGGAATACATCTTAAATGCATAATCAAATAGTTCTCTACCCATTATAGTTTCTCTTAGTATATTCATTGCTGTTGCAGGCTTACCATAGGCATTATTTCCAAATTGATGAATGGATTCACTATTGGTCATAATTGGGGAAATTCTGTCTTTATCTCCTTTCATGTAATTAACAATTTTATAAGCAGGTCCTCTTCTAGAAGGATATCCTTTTTCAAATTCTTGCTCTGTTAAATACTGTAAGAATGTGTTTAAGCCTTCATCCATCCAAGTCCACTGTCTTTCATCTGAGTTTATTATCATTGGAAAATAATTATGTCCAACTTCATGAATAATAACTCCAATCATTCCGTATTTTGTTCTTGCAGAGTAGGTTCCATCTTCTTCGGGTCTTCCGCCGTTGAAACAAATCATAGGATACTCCATTCCAATCCATTTGGTATGAACAGAAATTGCAACTGGATATGGGTAGTCAAAAGTATATTTTGAGTAACATTTTAGTGTGTGGGCAACTACTCTTAGTACTGAATATTGTTCCCACAAGGGATTGCCCTCTTTAGGATAAAAAGACATGGCCAAAACATCTTTGGAAGCTTGTCTAACAACCATTGCATCCCAAATAAATTTTCTGGATGAAGCCCATCCAAAATCTCTGACATTTTCTGCTTTAAAGTGCCATACTTTCATAGCTTTAACTACGCTTTTTTCATTTTTAATGGCTTCTTTTTCATTAACAATAAAAACTGGCTCTTTTTCACTTTTTCTAGCCTTTTCCAATCTTTCTAATTGTATTGGTGTTAATATTTCATCTGCATTCACTAATTCTCCTGTTGCAGCCACTACATGATCAGATGGAACAGTTATTTTCACATCATAATCCCCAAATGGAAGTGTGAATTCACCACTTCCCAAAAACTGCTTATTTTGCCATCCTTCGGTATCGTTATAAACACACATTCTAGGAAAAAATTGAGCTATAGTGTATAAGTAATTTCCATCTTTTTCAAAATATTCATACCCGGATCTTCCACCTATTTCCAATCGGTCATTAATGTTGTACCACCAGTCAATACTAAATTCAAAACTCTCTTTAGACTCTAGAGGTTTTTTTAAGTTTATCCTCATCATGGTTTGTTGAATGGTGTAGGATATAGGATTACCATCTTTATCTAATACTTTCATAATATTAAACCCACCTTTAAATTTAGGATTCATATTTTTAATAGTTCTTTCATTAAGATTCCATATAGTATCTTCTTGATAAATTAGCTCAGAACCCAAATCTTGTAATTCAAAATAATTTAGTACTTTGTTAATGGATTTTTATCGATTGAGTTGAAACTAGAAGTCTCAATTTTATAACTATCTGAATTTTGAGCACGTTTGTTTTGATCCAATTGAATCCATAAATACTCTAATTTATCTGGGCTATTATTGTGGTATTTTATTGTTTCTGACCCTGTGATTTTTTGTTCTTGGTCGTTTAATGTTATACTCATTTCATAATCAGCCTCATTTTGATAATATTCATGGCCAGGAGCTCCTGCTGCAGTTCTAAAAACATTTGGTGGAGCAACTTTTTTTAAAAAGTTGTTTAAATTTATTGTAATTTTGTTATTATTTTGAGCAAATAAAAAAGAAGGATTAAAAGCAATTAGAAATAACGACAAATATTTATTGAAATACATGAGATTTTTGGTTTTTGTTGTATGAGAAACTAGATTTGATAGCACCATTTAAATTTACAATATTTTGTTGATTAGGTAACCAATCGACTAGTAAATCATTATATATTTTAAGGTGTTTTATTCTTTTATTATAGTTCCCTTCCATATAAATTAATAAAGTACCATCAAGTTTAATTTCGTTGCCTATAACTTCAAGATTAATTTCTGAACCCTTTTGAGAAATTGAAAATCGATTTTTTAAATAAAATTTAATTTCATTTAAGCTGTAGGATTCGTTTTTTTTATTTAGCGAAGATTTTATTTGTGTATTCATTTCTTTTTTAAATGCATATTCAAAATCGTGGGCGATTAGTTCAATACTAATTTCTAAATCTTCATTTTCTTTAGCCATATTTCGTACCTGACACCTCGTTTCGTGTTCTGATGGCGAAAAAAGATGGGTAAATAATATTAAATATATCTTTAAATAAATATGCATTTACTTTAATTTTAATTCGTTATTGTATGAATTTTTTTTAGTTTCTAAGTTTAACTCTTTGACTTTAATTTGTCAATTTTCTGGTTGTCATTAAATATGAATTTATCTACGATATAAATCTTCTTTGGTTGAATCTTTTTGTCTTTTAACAAGTTAATAGATTCTATTAATAAATCTATTTTTATCTTCTTTAATGCAATTAAGATAATTTCTTCGCCAAATTTATCATTTTTAATTTTGTCTATGAAGAAATTAATCCTACTATAAATCTTGTGGGCAGCCAACTTCCTGCGGATTTATTTGCACGCTATCACCGGTTAATCATATTATCAGTTCTATTTAAAAACAGAAACTCTTCATTACTTATAATCTTTACTTTATCATTGGTGACTAAATTTTCAATATTTAATTTTTTAGAATTTATTATTAACTGTTTTTTCTTGTTGGCTCCAACTTTAACATCCTCTAGACACTTATAAGGTTGTTTTTTTAGTACAGTTTTTAAGATTTCTTACAGCTATATGAGAAATTGTCTCTGTCATACCATAAGTTTGAAAGCAATTAGTAGTAATGTTTTGAATTTTAGAGATTAAGTTATCAGAAACCAAACCTCCTCCAATTATAGCAAGTTTAATCTTTTTAAAAACATGTTTTTTCTCCAAAAGATAATTTAATTGTAAAGGTGTAAGCGCCATAAAATCTATCTCTATATCTAGTTTGTTAATTGGATTTACAGATGGCTTATACAATACAATTTTACTTTCTGATAAAATGGCTCTTATTAACATCATTTTCCCACCTATATATTTAACAGGTAAACAGTTTAAAAAGGTAGAATTATTATTAATATTAAAATAGCGCAATGTGTTTTTTGCACTTGCTATCATTTGATTTTTATGAATGAACCATTCCTTTTGGTTTTCCTGTAGAACCAGATGTATATAATATAAAAAGAGGATCCTCTGAATCGATAGGAGTTGCTTGGCATTCATCTGAAACTATAGAAATTTCATCATGCTAGTTATCATTTGAATTTTTCAAAATTTGACAAATCCCATGTTTTATTTTCGTTATAAAAAATATTTTCACCTTTAATTTCTAAAGGAGATGGAATATTATTACTAAAAAGTTGTCCAGTTCCCAAACCTTGGGGGAGGGTAAGTGGATAATTTGCACAAAACTGAGCTATTGCACTTAACCCTACATTAGATTCAAGAGCAGATGTTATCCACCAACCAACATTATTTTTTTCAGCAATATTTATCCATTTTCTGGTTGCCTCAAATCCTCCAACAAGTGTGGGTTTTAAAACAAGATATTGAGGTGAAATATATTTAATAAACTCATTTTTTTCTTTTTTTAATTGAATTAATTCTTCATCTAATGCAATTGGAATTGGAGATTTTTCGCATATTTCTTTTAAGTAATCCCACTGTCTGGTTGGAATGGGTTGTTCAATAGAATGAATCTTTAATGATCCTAAATTTTCTAATTTTATGAAAACATCTTTAGTGGATAGTGCTCCGTTTGCATCCACTCTAATTTCTAATATTTTAGAACTAAATTGTTTTCTAATGTTTTTTAAAATGGAAATTTCTTCCATAAAATCAATAGATCCTATTTTAAGTTTCAAACAACTAAATCCTTTTTCAATTTTAGATTTAATTTGGTTTACCATAAAATCCTTATTCCCCATCCATATAAGCCCATTAATTTTTATTGGTTTTCCTTGAGTAAAAGAGTTTTGAAAAATAATTCTTTTTCCACCATTTTTTAAATCTTTAAGAGCACTTTCAACCCCAAATTGTATACTTGGAAATAAGGATAAATCAAGATTGGATAAATTATTAATTGATTTTTGAACTTTTTTTAGTTGATCCATCATTTTGTCCCCTGATTCTATACTTAGTCCTTGAATTGGTCCACATTCACCTAAGCCAAATATATTATGATTAGTTTCATGGAAAATTTTAATGTACCAGGTTAGTTTGTTTTTTAAAATACCTCTAGAAGTTCCTCCAGGTGTTTTAAAATCAAGTTTGTGGTAAAATATTTCAACAATTAACATTTAAATTTAAAAAAACCTTTAGTTGTCTAAACTACTAAATTCAGAATTATTGCTTATAAATTCCGGGGCAATTAATTTCATAATTTTTACTATTTTATGATTTTCTTGGTTTTTTACCAATTTAATTAAATCAATAATTAATTTATTAATTTTTTCATCGTCTATAGTTTTTACTTTTCCTATCATAATTTTTGGATGATGAGTTCCAATTGTATTTTCCTCATTTCCAAGAAGTTCTTCATACATTTTTTCACCAGGCCTAAGTCCTGTTATTTTTATTTTGATGTCTTTTTTACTTTCAATCCTGCTAATTGAATCATTTTTTTTGCCAATTCAACTATTTTAATACTTTCTCCCATGTCAAAAACATATATTTCACCTCCTTTTCCCATATTACAAGCTTCTAGAACTAAACTACAAGCTTCGGGAATTGTCATAAAATATCTTGTTACCTCTCTATGAGTAACAGTAATTGGCCCTCCACTTTCTAGTTGTTTTTTAAACAGAGGAATAACAGACCCATTACTTCCTAACACATTTCCAAATCGTGTTGTTATAAATTTTGTATTTGTAATTTTAGATACTGATTGACAGTACATTTCAGATATTCTTTTTGAAGCGCCCATTACATTAGTAGGGTTAACCGCTTTATCGGTAGAAATAAAAATGAATTTTTCAACATTGTTTTTAATAGAAAGATCAGCTAGTATTTTTGTGCCCTCAATATTAACTCTTACGGCTTCACTTGGATTAACTTCCATTAAAGGTACATGTTTATAGGCCGCAGCGTGAAAAACTATACTAGGTTTAAAATTTTTAAAAAGATTTTCCATTCTTTCTTTTCTAAGCTAATAAAATAAATTTCAAAATTATAATTTTTATTTTTTGATAATAATCCATGACTCAGATCATAAATTCCGCTTTCAGATTGATCCAGTAAAATAACTTTTGTTGGTTTATACTTTAAGACTTGTCTGACTATTTCACTTCCAATTGATCCAGCTGCTCCAGTCACTAATATTATTTTATCATTAAATTCTTCTTTTATGGAGCTATTTAATAATTTTATTGGTTTTCTTCCCAATAAATCTTCAATTCTAATATTCTTTAGTTGCTTTGAAGAAAAATCTCCTTCAAACCAATCATCTAAACTAGGAACAATCTTAACATTTATATTCTCTTTAAGACACAGTTCTATCAATTTTCTTTTGTTTTTAACTTCTGGTTCTTTAATTGCAATTATAACAGCGTCAATTTTAGCGGTTTTTAATTTTTCTTTAAGACTGTAAGTATTTATAATTGTTTTTCCTTCAATTAGTAAGCCTTCTTTTTTTTGATCATCATCAATAAAGCCAATAATGTTGTATGAACCATTTTTATCTCTTTCCAAAGTTCTTTTTGTGACCATCCCCATCTTCCCAGATCCATAGATTAGAATATTTATTTTTTCATCATTTGTTTTCTTTTGATTGTTGTATATTAACTTGACTGCAAATCTTGAAGTCAACATGAAAAACAAGGTGGCTAAATATTCAATAATTATAATAGACTTTGGTAAAATAGCAATACCGTCTAAAAAATAATATCTTATAAAAGAAATAATGAAGAGCGATAGAGTACCAGATGAAACTGTGTAAAATATTCTGAGAGTATCTTCATACGACAAGTGCCTGATAATTCTTTTGTGAGTTTTTCCTATTATAAACGTTAAATATCTAACTGTAATTAATGTTGGAATTCCCCATATTAAACTTTTATATTGTTTTATCAAGATTAGTCCAAAAGAATTATGAAATCAAATCTTATTAAATAAGCAAGAATTAAAGAAAGAATAGTTAAAAATATATCAAATAGAAGAATTAACTTTTTTGGAAAGTACCATTTGGGAAATTGCATATACAAATATAAGTTTTACTTTTATAATGGATCTTAAAATGTTATTTTAAAGTTTCATTTTTATAAAAGTTGTTTTTTCAAGACAAATTTTTAAAAACTTAGTTAGTTTTGCGCAATGTTATTATTTGATTTCCATTTCTAAAAAAAAAATTGAAAAGAATCCTTTATCTTTCCTATGACGGCATGACTGATCCTTTAGGTCAATCTCAGGTCTTGCCTTACATAATTAATTTAAGTAAAGAAAATTATACTTTTCATTTAGTTAGTTTTGAAAAGCCAGAAAGATTTAACAAAAATAAATCTTTAATTAAAAAAATATGTTATGAAAATAATATAGAATGGCACCCTTTAAATTATACAAAAAACCCACCTGTATTGTCAACATTATGGGATTTGGCTAAACTAAATCAAAAAGTAAAGAAACTTGGTCGAAAAACTGCTTTTGATATGATTCATTGCAGAAGTTACATCCCCGCTATTTTTGGATTAAAATTTAAACGAAAGTGGAATGCAAAGTTGCTTTTTGACATGAGAGGGTTTTGGGCTGATGAAAGAGTTGATGGTATTTTGTGGAATAAAAATAAATTCCCATTTAATAAAATTTACAACTATTTTAAAAGAAAAGAAAAAGAACTTTTAATACATTCGGATCATACGATTTCATTAACTCATAATGGTAAAAACGAACTTTTATTGAATCCAGACAAAGATGATTACGCTCCTATTTCTGTGATTCCCTGTTGTGCAGATTTAAATTTATTTAAGCCTGTTAAGCGTGACTCAAATAGTTTTGTAATTGGTTATTTAGGTTCTTTAGGGACATGGTATTTGGTTAAAAGAAATGTTAGTTTTTTTTAAAAAGATAAATGAAAAAATACCCGATTCTAAATTTCATTTTTTGACTAAAGATAATCCAGACATTATTTTCGATCATTGTGATAAATTAGGTATTGACAGCGAGAACATTCATATTGAAGAAAGTGACAGAGAAGATATACCCTTTAAAACCCGAAATTGGAATTTCTCATTATGTTTTATCAAGCCATCTTTCAGTAAAATATTCTCTTCGCCTACTAAACAAGGTGAGCTAATGGGAATGGGAATACCAATAATATGCAATAGTGGAGTTGGTGATGTTGATTTTATTGTAGAAAAGTATTAATGACTCTGGTTTTAAAAGATCTAAAAAAAGTTAATTTTGCTATTATTTTAAATTCAAATTTTAAAAAACAAAAATTAAATGAAGAGGCTAACCAATATTTTTCGCTTGAAAAAGGAGTTATGTCTTATCTTAAGATTTATCAGAAAATATGTTAAGTTTAAATTTAATGAATCTAATTATATCAGTCTTTTGAAAAAAATTTTATTTCTTGGAAATGAATACTAGGCCCTGGTCAAAGATATAGGTTTGAGCAATTTTTTGATTTTTTAGAAACTAATGGTATTCAGTTTTACTTGGCTAATATTATTAATGAAAATGATGAGAAATATTTATATCATTCTAAAAATATTTTAAAAAAATTAAAAATTGGTATTAAATCATTTATTAGAAGATGGAAACATTTAAAAGATATTGAAAGTTTTGATTTAGTTGTTATTTACAGAGAATCTGAATTCCAACAAAATCTACTTTTTTTGAGAATTATATTTCAAAAAAAAATATACCAATGGTCTTTGATTTTGACGATGCAATTTGGATAAAGGATGTATCACATGTAAATAAAAGAATCTCCTTTTTAAAAGATGAAAAAAAGATTGAAAAAATTATTCCGTTATGCAAGCATATAACTTGTGGTAATGAATATTTGGCAAATTATGCTTCAAAATTCAATTCAAATATTACCATTATTCCATCTACTGTTGATACAGATATTTATAAGCCTATTGAAAAACTAAACAAAAATGGCCAAGTAAAAATAGGGTGGGTTGGTAGTCACACCACTGTCAAACATTTTGAAATGATTACCGATGTTTATTTGAAATTAAAATCCAAATACCAATCTAAAATAGATTTTGTACTAATTGGTGATGAAAATTACACCCATGAAAAACTTGGAATAAAATTGCCTTAAATGGGAAAATAAAATGGAAGTTGAGTTATTTAATTCCTTTGATATAGGAATAATGCCTCTTCCTAATAATGAATGGGCAAAAGGCAAATGTGGAATGAAAGGGTTACTTTATATGTCTGTAGGAATACCATCTGTAATGTCAAATGTTGGAATGAATAAAGATATTATTGAACATGGTGTAAATGGTTTTTTACCAGTCGGATGATGAAGCAGTGGATTGAAGTATCTGTCAAAACTCATTGAAGACAAAGAATTAAGAAATAAAATAGGGGATAAGTGGACGTGATACTGTTACTAGAAAAGTATTCTAAAAACGTAATTAAAAACACTTATTTAGATTTGTATGCTTACAGCATGGAATAAATTAATGAAAAAAACAGCACTATTTAAAAAGCATATTGATCTAGGAGCAAAAATGGTTCCTTTTGCAGGGTATGAGATGCCAGTTCAATATTCTGGTGTCAATTCGGAACATATAAATGTTAGAGAAAATGTTGGTGTATTTGATGTTTCTCACATGGGTGAGTTTTTGGTTAAAGGAGTAAACGCACTAAAATTAATTCAGAAAATATCTAGTAACGATGCCTCTGTATTGTTTCCTGGAAGAGCTCAATATGCCTATTTTCCAAATAATAACGGAGGAATAGTGGATGACATGATTACTTATATGATAGATGAAAATCATTATATGTTGGTAGTTAATGCCTCAAATATTGAAAAAGATTGGGAATGGATAAACCGGCAGAATAATTGTAATGCTCAATTAGAAAATATTTCTGATAAAACTTCCTTAATTGCTGTTCAAGGACCTAAAGCCACAGAGTTATTACAAGAATTTACAGACTTAAATCTATCTGAAATAAAATTTTACCATTTTATGAATGGTAATTTTTCTGTTTTCAAAGATGTTATTTTCTCTGCAACTGGTTATACAGGTTCTGGCGGTTTTGAGCTGTATGTTCCTAACGAAATTGCAGAAGATATTTGGGATTTAATTTTTAATTCAAATAGTAAATTTGGAGTTCTTCCTGCTGGTTTGGCCTCAAGAGATACATTAAGACTGGAAATGGGATATTGTTTGTATGGAAATGACATTAACGACAATACTTCACCTATTTCCGCTGGACTTGGATGGGTAACTAAATTTTCCAAATCATTTATAAGTGATGATTTAATTAAAAAAGACAGAGAATAACCAATAAATATAAACTAGTTGCTTTTGAGTTGTTAGAAAGAGGAATTCCAAGAAAAGACTATGAAATTCAGGATGTAAATGGAGTTCAGATTGGTCATGTCACGTCTGGAACAATGGGTCCTTCAGTTGGAAAAGCAATTGGAATGGGCTACGTAAAATCTAATTATTCAGAATTGGGAAATAAAATATTTTTAAAAATTAGAAATAAACCTATTTCAGCACAATTAGTTAAGTTACCTTTTTATAAAAAAAATGATTAGTAAGCCTAAAGTAGAAGTTTGCTTCACTCCAAATCTTTTCCCCCTTTATGCTGAGGATTTTGAAGTAGTAGTTGTAATCGATGTTCTTAGAGCAACTTCTGCTATATGTACTGCTTTTCATTATGGTGTAGAAAAAATAATCCCTGTTAGTACTCTACAAGAAGCCAAAGAATATAAAAATAAAGGTTTCCATGTTGCTGCAGAAAGAAAAGGTAAAATTGTTGATGGTTTCGATTATGGAAATTCTCCATTAAGTTATAGAAATGATAAGTTAAAGGGAGAAACATTAGTTTTTACTACTACTAATGGAACCAAAGCAATAAATATTGCAAAGGATATAGAACACTTATTAATAGGTTCATTATTGAACTTAAATGCCATCTGTAAATACCTTATAAATCTTAATAAAAGTGTATTAATACTTGGTTCAGGCTGGCAGAATAAATTTTGTTTAGAAGATACTATATGTGCAGGAGCAATTAGTGAAAACTTACTTAAGACAAACAATTTTGAAAGTTTTAATGATTCAACTATTGCTGCTAAGTATCTTTACTTATCTGCTAGAACTAATTTTTTTGGATATCTAAAGGCATCTTCTCATAGAAAACGACTAAAAAAGTTAAATCTAAATGAAGATATTAAATACTGTTTGACTGCCAATCAAACGGATGTTATCCCCTACAGAGAAGACTATTATTTAAAAAAGCTTTCCTGAAATAAATGAAGATCATTCTCTCTCCAACTAAAACCATGATGAATTCACAATTTAAAATTGAAGATTCACCTAGCTCTATGCCTTTTTTTCAAAAAGAGTCAAAAAATATTCATCAATTATTAAAAGGTTTTCCAAAGCAGAAGATTAAAAGCTTAATGAAATTAAGTGAAAATCTAAATATCCAAACTATCAAAGATATTCAACTTTGGGATTCTGTAAAGTCCTATAAAACACATGCTGTATATGCATACCAAGGTACCTCTTTTAAATACTTAGAACCTCAAAAATGGAAATTATCAGATGCTGACTATGCTCAAAATCATTTGTTAATTTTAAGCGGCCTTTATGGAGTTCTTCGTCCCTTTGACTTGATAAATAAATATAGATTAGAAATGGGTATAAAATTCCAATTGGAGTCAAGTAAAAGCTTAACCCAGTTTTGGAAAGATAAAATGACTACCTACTTTAATTCTTTCAAAGAAAATAATTTCATAATAAATTTAGCAAGTAAAGAGTATTCCAATGTCTTGGAAACGTCAAGTCTTAACAGCACTATTATAGATTGTATTTTTCACGAAAAATCTAACAATTCATTGAAGGTGGTAGGAAGCTATTCAAAAGCGGCAAGAGGAAGTATGGCAAACTTTATTGTAAAAAATAAATAGAAAGTATTGAATGATTATAAAGATTTAGCTGAAATGGGATATAATTTCTTATCAAATGAATCTAGCAATACTAAGTTAGTATTTGTTAGGTAAAATTATTTTTTAAAATTTGCAAAGTCCTTTGCAAAATATGTCAAAATTATATCGGCACCAGCTCTTTTAATACTTGTAAGAACTTCGGTAAATGTATCTTCATAATTCAACCACCTTTTTTCTGCAGCTGCATGTACCATGGCATATTCACCACTTACATTATAAGCACTGACAGGAAGGTTAGAATTTTTTTTAATTGTTTGAATTTCATCGAAGTAGCTTAAAGCTGGTTTGACCATTAAAATATCTGCTCCCTCAAGTTCATCTAATTCAGCTTCAATAAGACTTTCACTTTTATTTCTTGGATCCATCTGATAGGTTTTCTTATCTCCTTGTTTAGGTGCTGAATCTAACGCATCTCTAAATGGACCATAAAATGCACTTGCATATTTGGCAGTATAACTCATTATACTTGTACTTGTAAATTGATTTTCATCTAATATTTCTCTAATAGCACCAACTCTACCGTCCATCATATCAGAAGGGCCAATTATATCAATTCCAGCTTCTGCTTGAGCAAGAGCCATTTTGCAAAGTATTTCAAGAGATTGGTCGTTATCAATACTACCATCTATTACTAACCCATCGTGTCCATCTGTAGAATAAGGATCCATAGCAACATCGCTCATTATAGTGAATTCTGGAAATTTACTTTTAATAGTTTGAATGGCTTTCAAGTAAAAATTCTTGGAACTGTAACTGTAAGTAGCTTTTTTGTCTTTGTGATGATTCTCCACAGCAGGAAATAGTACAAAATTATTGATACCTAGTTTCCCACAAACTTCAATTTCTTTAAGCAATAAATCTATTGTCCATCGAAAACAATTTGGCATAGATTTAATAGGTAACTTTTTATTTACTCCATCTACAATAAAAAGAGGATAAATTAAGTCCTGTTTATTAAGATTGGTCTCAGCAACCATTTCTCTAATATTTGCTGATTTTCTGTTCCTTCTTGGTCTTTGATTCATTTACTTTAAGTAGTTAAAAGTCTGATCTTTTTTAAGGGAAATTAAGGTTTGATAAATTAATTCTATAACCGAGTTAACATCGTCCTTGTCGAACACATTTCTACTGTTGTATGCATGTATCTTAGAGGCAAGTGATATTAGAGCAGAAGCAACACCCATATTTGAGTAAGCAAATGCATCGGTGTCTGTTCCTGTAACTCCTCGAGGCTGCTAGTCTTTGAAAGTCAATTTTATTTTTTTTGGCTTGGTCAATTATAAATTTTAATAGGTTATTTTGAACTGCTGGTCCATAAGTCAGAACAGGTCCTTTTCCGGATGATAAATCTCCTTCCACTACCTTTTTAATCATTGGCGTATTGGTGTCGTGACAAACATCTGTAACTATTGCTACATCTGGTTTAATTCTTTCTGCAATCATTTGGGCTCCTCTTAGACCAATTTCTTCTTGTACAGCATTGGTAATGTAAAGTCCAAATGGAAGTTTTACTTTGTTTTCATGCAATAGCCTAGCAACTTCAGCAATCATAAATCCACCCATTCTGTTATCAAGAGCTCTTCCAACATAATTAGATTTATTTAATACCATAAATTCATCTTCATAGGTTACAACACACCAACATGAGCACCTCCGAGGGCTTCTACTTCTTTTTTGTTTCCACAACCACAGTCTAAAAATATATTATCTGTTTTAGGAGATTCTTCTTTTACTCCACCACGTCTAGTATGGATTGCAGGCCATCCAAAGACAGCTTTAACCATTCCTTTATCTGTATGAATATTTACACGTTTTGATGGTGCAATTTGGTGATCACTTCCTCCATTTCTTTTTAAATAGATAAATCCTTTTTCTGTGATATAGTGAACAAACCAAGAAATTTCATCTGCATGAGCTTCTATAACTACTTTATATTTAGCCTCTGGAGTTTATTACTCCAACTACCGATCCATAGGTATCTACAATGTGAGAATCTATGTAAGGTTTAATGTACTCAAGCCAAACTTTCTGTCCTGCACTTTCAAAACCAGTAGGGGAAGCTGTATTTAGGTATTTTTCTAGAAATTTCTCTGAATTTTTAGAAATATGGTTAATTTTCTTTTTTGCCATTTATATTAAAATAGTTTTTTCTTTTTCTTTTCAAATAATAAAAAATTCACTCCAAAGTCAAAGTCCTGAGATAAATTTTTGAAATCACCAATTGCAGCTCCAGTTATTAATTTTTGGCCCTGTTCAATCAAAAAATCAAAACCAATTGATATTTTATCAGTTAGATGTATCATTCCAGCTCCATAGTGAATCCCCAATCAATTTTATCTATCCTTCAGTTGCCATCTCATATTAGGAACATTAATGCTGCATTAACTTTGATCTATTTTTTATAAAAACGAAATATGGTCCGAAAATTATATCAAATTTAATTTTTTCCAAATCCTAATGAAAAAATGCAGGAAATCAAAGTAATTTAAATTGTTTAGTTATGACCTGTTAGTATGGTAAGTATTGTCATTTCAGTTCAATATTGCGTGTCAAATTAGATACCTCAAAACCTTTGCTGCAATAGTCAAAATCACCTTTAATACATAAGAAATCTATTAAAATTATATACTATAGTTCCACCATATAAATTACCTAATTTGCTTGCGTTATCAAAATTTACTCCATTCACTGATTTGAAATCTCTTAAATTAGCAATGTTAAGACCACCGTTTAGTCCAACTTGTAATCTGTGAACCTTATTCTTTCTTATCTTTTTTGTCATTGTCATCTTTTAATAATTTTATTTCACTTATAATTTTATTGTAATCGGTATAATTATCTTGACAAAAACCCATAATTGGAAGTAATGTTAAGAGGTAAATAATTTTTTTCATGATGGTTGTTTTTTTGTAATAATTTTAGATTGACTATTTATCAACTTTTATAAAAATAACAAATATTAGTGCTAATTAAAAGAAAGTTGAATAATAACATTTTAAAATATTAAATATTCTTTTATAATTATCAATTTAAATTGTAAACATTCTTCATAATCTTTCTTGATTTTGTAATTTTGATTATGCAAAAAATAGTTAAACCATACGATAACTCCTTCTTATCAAAAAAACAACAAGTTGAAAAGATGTTTGACAACATTTCAAGTAATTATGATTTTTTGAATCATTTCTTGAGTTTTGGGATTGATCATATTTGGAGAAGAAAAACTATTCGTTTAATGCAATCTAAAAATCCTAAAGTTATTTTAGATGTTGCAACTGGTACAGGAGATTTAGCTTTTGCAGCTTATAAAAAATTAAATCCAGATAAAATTATTGGATTAGACCTTTCTAACGGAATGTTGGAAGTTGGTAGAAATAAGATAAAGAAAAAAAAATTAGAAGATAAATTAGAGTTTGTTCAAGGGCGATTCCGAAAACTTACCTTTTAAAGACAATTTTTTTGACTCTGTAATGGTCAGTTTTGGGGTTAGAAATTTTGAAAATTTAAATATGGGTTTAAAAGAAATTTTTAGAGTTTTAAAACCAGTGGAAGTGTCTATATATTAGAGTTTTCCAAACCAAAAAATTTCCAATAAACAATGTTTGGTTCTGATTCCAAAGCTGATTTTACCTCTTTTAGGAAGTTTTATTTCCAAAGATAAGTCTGCCTATCATTACCTTCCAGCTTCTGTGGATGCTTTTCCAGAAGGAAAGAATTTTACCAATGAATTAGATCATGTAGGTTTTTCTAATTCTCACTTAAAACTTTGTCTGGAGGAATTTCTTCAATATATATGGCTGAAAAACCTTAGTTCAAAAGCTCTTTTATTATATTTGCTTATAAATGAAAAGTATCATTTTATTTCTTCTATTTCAATCTTGTATTTTCTTTGCTTTAGTCAAACTACAAATCTTAGGAATTTTGATGATAAACCATTTCATTTTGGTTTTGCACTTGGTTTTAATCAGCCAGGTTTTTATTTGGAAAAAAAGTCAAGTCATATTTTTACTTGATGACTCATTACAGTCATTGCTGGTTAACTCTAAAGGTGGTTTCACTCTAGGTGTAATTACATCTTTAAACATTAACCAAAATTTTAAAATAAGATTTGTTTTACCTTCTCTTTCATTTCAAGAAAGTGAAATGGAATACACCTACTTAAATCCCTCAAATTTTGAGCAAACTATTTATGTGAAGTCACTAAGACCAGTATATCTAGACTTTCCAGTTCTTTTTAAATTCAGAACAAATAGAATAAATAATTTTGCAGTTTATGGGATTTCAGGTCTTAGATATGGAATTGATATGTCCTCAAAATTGGTGTAGATAATGGAGGTGAAGCAGAAGAAGAACAAATTATTATACTAAAAAAGTACGATTTTGGATCTGAAATTGGTGGTGGAGTGGATTTATTCTTAGAATATTTTAAATTGGGTATTGAATTAAAATTAGGTAGTGGAATGAGAAATATACATTACACTAAAGCTGGTGAAGAAACAAAATTTGACAACGCTATAGAGTCGTTAAAATCTAGAGTGTGGACACTTTCATTTACTTTTGAGGGTTAATTTTTTTCCCATCTCGTTCAATATTATGCCTGTTGCAACACTTACATTTAAAGATTCTGCTTTTCCATAACCTGGAATTCTAATAGTATTATTTAGATTATCCTTAATATTTCTTTAGAAATCCCGTTAGATTCATTTCCAATTACAATTATAGATTTATCCTTGAGCATTACAGAACCAATATTTTCACCATCCAAAGTTGTTCCATAAGTAACATGTCCTGGAAAAAATTTTTGAAAATCGGTAAAGTCAATGTAATGACAATTAATTCTAAAAATAGAACCCATACTAGCCATCACTGTCTTATTGTTAAAACAATCTACAGTATTTTCTGAGCAAAATACTTGTTTATAACCAAACCAGTCAAGAGTTCTTATAATAGTTCCTAAATTTCCAGGGTCATTAACGTTGTCTAGGAAAATTAATGGCTTTTTGTCCTTAATATTAATTTTGAAAATTGGTATTTTACATATTGCAACTACATTACTTGGGCTTTTCAAATGACTTATTCTTTCAATTTCTTTTTTTGAACATAAGGTAGATAAGGGAAATTCGTTTTGAAGATTTTTAGTTGCAAAAATAGACTCGTATTCAAAATCATTTTTTATAAGTTCTTTACAAATTTTCTCACCTTCAACTACGAATAATTGATGTTCCAGTCTTTTTATTTTCCGATTAAGAGAACTATATTTTTTTAAATCGTTATTGCTGATGGTCATATTGTTACTTTTGTAATGTGAACACTAAGATGAATATAGTAAGAATTACGAAATATAAATTTCTTGAAAATTTTATTTTCTGCTATTTGTTTATATTTATTTTTAGCTCATGCACTATTACAAAGCATGTTCCAGAAGATAAATATTTACTTAGAAAAGTAAAAATTGATATTTTAAATAGTAACAATTCCAATACTATTTCTAAAGAAGAACTCTACAATCTTTTGTTGCAAAAACCCAATCGAAAAGTTTTTTTAAATTATCGCTTTTACTTAAGACTTTACAATTTATCTAATCAAGAAAGAATAGACCAAAAAATTGTTAAGAAACAACTTAAAATCGACAATGTAAATCTTAAGATTAAGAAACAGAATAGCAACTCTTTGATTTTGGATAGTAATTATGTTCAAAAGCCATTGAAAGCACGAAAATTAGTATTTGGTGAAATACTTCAAAACGCAGGAGAGGCCCCTGTGATTTATAGCGCTTTAAAGTTAAATAGAACTAAGGAACAATTGAAAAAACATCTTTTTAATAAAGGCTATTTTAAAAGCGAAATTACAGATTCAACATCTGTTTTACCTAATGGTCAAATAGATATTCAATATTTTATCAAATTAAGAAACCCAATGTATTTAAATTCCATTAAATACTACTGTCCAGAAATACTCATTAAAAGTTATTTAGACTCTATTCAAAGTAATTCATTTTTGAAAAAGAGAGCGATTTTTGACACCGATAATTTAGTAAAAGAAAGAAATAGAATAAATGATTTTCTAACAAATAAAGGTTTTTACAATTTTAATAAAGAATTTATCTATTTTGATATTGACACCAATTATATTTCAAACTCTGTAAATATTACACTGGGAATTCAGAACTACAAAAAAATTAATCAAATCAATAACAGTTTTCAAGACTTAACCCATAAGCAGTTTAAGATTTCTAAGGTAAATATTCAAATAGGAGATTCAAGCAAGTTTAACAATATTGCTAAGTTAGACAGCATTGAAAATTCTTTTTTTAAAATCGTTAATTACCAACCAATAAATTTTAAAAGCAAAGTTTTTAAAAATTCTGTTCTTTTTAAAAAAGATGATTTTTATAAAAAAAGTGTTGCCCAGCAAACTTATAGAAGCCTAATATCTCTTGGTCTATTTAAATATGTAAATATTAGTTTTGACACATTGCCAAACAATAAACTAATAAGTAATGTCGAACTAACCCCATCTAAATCTCAAAACCTCTCATTGTCTTTTGATGGAACTAACAACGAACGTTTATTTGGTTTCCAAGGCGGGCTTGATTATTTCCACAACAATCTTTTTCATGGGGTGGAAAAACTATTAATTTCTTTAAAAAGCAGTTTTGAAATACAACTTTTACTTACAGATAGCAAAGAAACGGGTATTTCTAACAAACCTAACACTACAGAATTTGGCCCTGAATTCCATTTTTATTTACCAAAATATCTACTAATAAATAAAATTGGAAACTTAAGCAAGCATATTAATCCTGTAACTGAATTTACTGGAGCTTTCAATATTCAGGATAGACCGGATTATTTTAGAAGAAATCAAGAACTTTCTTTCGGATGGGTTTTCCATGAAAACAAAACAACAACATGGCATATTAATCCACTTTTAATATCAATTGTAGATATTGAAATTAATAGCGACTTTCAAACTCAGATTGAGTCCTATAATGATCAATACATTCTTTCTAGTTTTCAAGACCATGTTGTTGCCGGAGGAGTATTTTCCTTTGAATACAACGGTCAAAACTTAAGTTATAATTCAAATTCTCTTTATTTTAAAACTACATTTGAATCTGCTGGAGGGACCTTGTTTAACTTTCATGAGTTAATTAATAAGCCTAAAAATTCCAATACCAATAGTTATGATTTTTTAGGAATAAGGTATGCTCATTTTCAAAAAGCTACATAGATTTAAGATATTACCAAGGATTATACGATCGTTCAAAAATTGTATATCGTATTTATTCTGGATTGGAATTCCTAAGAAAAATTTAAGTAACGCTCTTCCATTTGAGAAAAGTTTTTTTGCTGGTGGTTCAAATAGTCTTAGAGCCTGGCGAGCAAGGTCTTTAGGTCCAGGAAGTTACTTTGATACACTTAATAGATATGACAAAATAGGAGATATAAAATTTGAAGGGAATTTGGAGGCACGTTTCCCAATATCAAAATGGATAGAAGGTGCATTTTTTGTAGACTTTGGAAATATTTGGTTAATTGGCTACGATTCATTGCGACCAGAAGGAAAGTTTAATTGGAACAATGTTATGGATGACATTGCTATTGGGACTGGATTTGGTTTAAGGTTAAACTTTGAATTCTTTATTTTAAGAGCTGACCTAGCAATTCCATTTAAAAACCCAGGAATCCCAATTATGCTAAACCAATGGATCTTTCAAAACAGTTCAAAGACAGAGAGGACTATTTTGCCCCGATATTAAACCTTGGAATTGGCTATCCTTTCTAATAAGTTTTATTTGTCTCAACCATCAATTTTTATAGATTTGTTTGAGAAATTTAATTTTAATAAAAATCTAAATAAAAATTACAATAAATGAGTTCGATAAAGCCAGGTGTAGCCACAGGAAATGAAGTACAAGAAATTTTTAAACTAGCCAAAAGTAAAGAGTTTGCGCTTCCAGCAGTTAACGTTATTAGTTCAAGTAGTATAAATGCTGTTTTAGAAACTGCAAAAGAATTAAATGCTCCGGTAATAATTCAGTTTTCAAATGGCGGAGCAGTTTTTAATGCGGGCAAAGGCTTAGATAACGAAAATCAATCTGCAGCTATTGCTGGTGCTATTGCTGGTGCAAAACACGTACATACTATGGCCAAAGCTTATGGTGTTCCTGTTATTTTACATACGGACCATTGTGCAAAAAAACTTCTTCCTTGGTTAGATGGATTAATTGAAGCAAGTGAGATTAATTTTAAAGAAAAAGGTTATCCTCTCTTTAGTTCTCACATGATTGATCTTTCCGAAGAATCGATAGAAGAAAATATGGCTATTTGTAAAAAATATTTGCAGAGAATGTCTAAAATAGGAATGACCTTAGAAATAGAATTAGGAATCACAGGTGGTGAAGAAGATGGAGTTGACAACACAGATATAGACGATTCTAAGCTTTACACTCAGCCTGAGGAAGTTGCATATGCCTATGAACAGCTTATTCAAGTTAGCGATAAGTTTACAGTTGCAGCAGCTTTTGGAAATGTTCATGGTGTATATAAACCAGGTAATGTGAAACTGACTCCAAAGATTCTTAAAAACTCTCAGGAATTTATTTCAAAAAAACACAATCTTGAGCACAATTATATAGATTTTGTTTTTCATGGCGGTTCTGGATCTTCTGTTGAGGAAATTCGAGAAGGAATTAGTTATGGAGTAATTAAAATGAATATCGATACTGATTTACAATATGCTTACATGGAAGGAATAAGAGATTATTTTAATGATAAATCTCGAATTCCTAAAAACACAAATTGGAAATCCTGATGGCCAGGATGTTCCCAATAAAAAACATTACGACCCTAGGAAGTGGGTAAGGGAAGCAGAACTAACTTTCAAAGATCGTCTAAAGCAAGCTTTTGAAGATTTAAACAATATTAATACCTTATGAGCGAGCAAGCACAAAACCCTTGGTTTAAAAGAAAGCTAAAAGGCATTATAACGCCAAGTAGAGAAAAAAAAGAAACTCCGGATGGTTTTTGGCATAAAACTCCCTCGGGAGATGTTATTGAAAAAACTGAACTAAAAGAAAACTTTTTTGTTACTCCAAAGGAGAGCTATCATGTAAGAATTGGTTCTAAAGAATATTTTGATATAATTTTTGATGACCAAAAGTTTACTTTAATTGCAGATGATTTAACTCCAAAGGACAAACTTAAATTTAAAGACAAGAAAAAATATAGCGATAGGATTAAAGAATCAAAGAAAAAAACTGGTCTTAATGACGCCATGCGAAGTGCCTATGGGCAAACATCCGGTGAAGGTATTGTGGTAGCTTGTATGGACTTTTCTTTTATTGGAGGTTCCATGGGAAATGTGATGGGTGAAAAAATAGCTAGGTCTGTAGAGTATGCTATTGAAAAAAAATGTCCACTTATGTTAATTTCGAAATCTGGAGGAGCAAGAATGATGGAAGCAGGCATATCTTTAATGCAAATGGCAAAAGCTACAGCAAAACTTACCCAGCTATCTAAAGCTAAATTACCTTACATTTCTTATTTAACTGACCCAACAACTGGGGGAGTGACAGCTTCTTTTGCAATGTTAGGAGATTTAAATATTGCCGAACCAGGAGCTTTAATTGGTTTTGCAGGACCAAGAGTTATTAAAGAGACTATAGGAAAAGACTTGCCAGAGGGTTTTCAGACAAGTGAATTTTTATTGGAGAAAGGTTTTTTAGATTTTATAGTTGATAGAAGAGAACTTAAAGCTAAACTAGTTCAGCTAATTAAGCTTTTTAAAAACTAGAAAGTACCTTATGTTTTTACTGCTAACACTAAATTTTCATTAGATTTTCATTTTATATTATTGCAAATCTTTAATTTCAATTCCTCTACTTTTTTATTTAATTAGGTATAAATTTCTTAACTTTGAGATTCAAAGTTAAATTTTGCTTATGAAAAATAATCAACCAGAGAACGATTTGGGTCTAATAAAAGACTTAATGGAAAAATCAACTAAGTTTTCAAACCTTTCGGGAATTGCTGTATTTTTTACTGGTATATTGGCTATGATTGGTGCATCTTTTGTTTATTTTGACATTGGATTTTCTGTTAGTGAATTAGATATTTCATATGCTCAGTTAATCAACCAAAATGGAGAACCTGAAGATCTTTTCCTTAAACTAAAACTTTTAATTCTTATAGCTTCTTTAATTTTAATTTCTTCTATTGTTATTATGTATTTAACAGCACTTAAGAAATCAGGTAAAGAGGGAATTCCACTTTTTAATTCTTCTTTTTCTAGAACCCTTAAATCTTTATTTATTCCATTATTTGCTGGTGGAATTTTTTGTTTGCTACTCATAAATAATCATATGTACGGATTGGTTGCACCTGCAACTTTGATTTTTTATGGACTAGGTCTCGTTAGTTCTAGTAAATTCAGTTACAATGAGTTGGAGTTTCTAGGTTATTTTGAGTTGTTATTAGGATTTATAGCCTCGTTTTATATTGGAAGTGGACTTTTATTTTGGATCATTGGATTTGGCATATGTCACATCTTTTTTGGATTACTAATTCACTTTAAATACGATAAAAAGTAAATGGAAGGTTATGGTCTTTTAAATAAAGCTTTTGATTCAAGAGTTAGATTAGGATTGATGTCAATTCTGTCTGTTAATGAATGGGTGAGCTATAAAGAGATTAAAAACCTTTTAGAATTGACTGATGGAAATTTAGCCAGTCATATCCATGCATTAGAGAAAATTAATTTTATTGAAATTAAAAAACAATTTATTGGAAAAAAACCTTTAACGACCTACAGAGTAACCAATATTGGTAAAAATGCTTTCAAAGAGCATATCTCAGGATTAGAAAAACTGATAAATAATTAAATTTTCTAGGTAATTATTTTGTACCTTAACATAAATATTATTTTATTAGCAAAAAAATCAAAATGAAAAGTTTATTTACAAACCTAATTTTAATGTCATTTGTCTTCGGAGTTTCATCATGTTCCTCCTCTTCAGATGAAAACAATTCTAAAGAGGCTGTGGAAGTTGTAGCAGAAGAGTTAGTAGAAGAAACAACTAACGATCATGTGTTTTATCAAGTACCAACTCCTAATGAATTATTTGCAGTTTTAAAAAACAGTGATGTTCCGTTTAATAAAGAAATATTAAATGATGTTTCTAACTCTGGAAATTACCTCACCAAATATTCTAAAGCGTTAAATTTTGGTGTTTATACTGCAGATTTAGCTTATGCAACAAGCCAAGGAAGCTTTGAAGACGCAGCGTCTTTGTTTGAGGCTGTTAAAAGTTTATCTAAAGATTTAGAAATTGAGAATGCAATTGATCAAATAATTTTCGAAAGGTTAAAGGAGAATTTGGAAAATGCAAACGCAGATTCTTTATTTTATTTATCTAATGAGACTTATTACAATGCATTTTCTTACTTAGAAGAAAATAATCGTCAGGATGTTCTTGGAATTATTGCAGTAGGCGGTTGGATTGAAGGTCTATACATAATTCTAAATTTAAAGCCATACGCTGAAGATTCTGAAATTTGTCAAAGAATTGCAGATCAGAAATTAACCTTAGAAAATTTGTTAATTTTTGTTTCTGATATTGAAAATGAAAAACTTATTGATTTATTAAGTGATTTATCATCAATAGAAGAAATTTTCAACCAACAGAACGAAAATTCTAATGATGAAACGAACGATGCAGAGGTTAGTAACTCAACCAATGAAAACGGCGTAATGGTTTTTGGAGGTGGTAATTCAGTAACTCTTACTAACTCTCAATTTGATCAATTAAAAAGTGTAGTAATGGATTTGAGAACTTCAATTATTGAAGGAAACTAATTTAAATTTATTAAAATGAAAAGAACTAATTTTTTAACAATAATTTTTTTAATGGCAGTGCCATTAATTGATTTTGCTCAAAGTCAAAGAGAGTGTTACAACACTGTTTCTTTTTGCGAAACAGAAAGAAAAGAAGGTTTTACTAAAAATATGCAAAGCTTAAGCGGTGCATTTGAACAGGGAGATACCTCTGAAGTTCAGATAATAGTATATAAAAATATGGAATACAGAGTTTCTATATGTTCACCTTCCAACCCTGAATTAGCAGGGAAATTTCAATTCAAAATAGCTGAGGATGTGAAGAAAGGTGTTTGGAAAGAAAGCACCATTTATGTTGATTCTACTTATGATGACGAGAATTATGATACGCAGACTGTAAAAGTTCCAAAAACACAAAGAAAGAGAGTTTATGAAACTATTGAAGAAGTAAGATATGATAATGCAGACTATGAAATGAGTCAAGAGTTCGTTTTTACATCTAATAAAACTAGAAAGCTTAGAGTTAAAGTTTATGTTCCTAATGCCGATGCAGAGGAAATGTCTTCTGGTCTTTCTGGAAGTAGTTATGCCTGTGTTGGTCTTCTCATAGAGCACCAGCCTGGTGTTGTTACTGGTTTTAGTAGGTAAACTTCATTGATGGTTTTATGAAAGAACTTATTAAAACCAAAAAACATGCTTTAATTTTATCACATCAAGGTCCGGATGGCGATTCTATTGGCTCTTCTGTATCACTTAGCTTATATTTAAGTAAAATTGGAGTTGATAACAAGATTATCTTTCCAGATAGTTATCCAAGTTTTTATTCTTGGGTAAATGGAATTGATAATTCAATTGTTGCATCAGAAAATTTAGAATTACTTAATGATTTATTTATTAAATCAGATTTAATATTCTGTTTGGATTTTAATCACAGAAAAAGAGTAGGTGTTAATTTAAGTCCATTTCTATTTAATACATCAAATAAACATGTAATTGTAATTGACCATCATACAAACCCTGAAAAATTTGGAGATTCTGAAATTATTGATACTAATGCATCATCAACTTGTGAGTTAGTATTCAATTTAATTAAAAAAAATGGTGATTTAGATCTTATTGATGTTTCCATTGCTGAATCTATATATATTGGTCTCATTACTGATACAGGTTCTTTTAAATATTCTTCTGTTTCTTCATCTACCCATCTTATTGCCTCTAAGCTTAAAGATATAGGCTTAAATCACGTAGATATTCATGATAATATTTTTGATCAAAACTCAGTATCTAAAATCAATCTTTTAGGATATGCTCTGCAAAAAATTAAGATCGATCAAAAATCTTCTTTAGCCTATTTAATGCTTTCCAAAAGAGAATTAGAACAGTTTGATTTTCAAAAAGGAGATTCTGAAGGGTTTGTTAATTATTGTCTTTCTATCAAAAATATTAAAAATGCTGTTTTTTTAAGAGAAGATAAAAGTCTTATTAAAATTTCTTTCAGATCCAAAGGGGATGTAAAGATGAATGAATTTTCTCAAAAATATTATGGTGGAGGAGGTCACCAAAATGCAGCAGGTGCAGCTGTTGAAAGTGACGACATTGAATTAGTTACAAAAACATTAATTGAAAATTTTAGATCCTTTTGTTCCGTTTAATATTTATAGTTTTTTTGTTCTGTTCTTTATTTTCTTGTGAAAATAATAAAGAGAATTTTCAGGAGGATGATTTATTAGGTGTTTTTGATAAAGAATCCTCTATAAAAATGAATAAGGCTTGGTTGGTTGACGAAGTTTTTAAAATTGATCAGTATTGTTTAAGACAGGGTTGGGATATGTTAAGTACTGAAAGTGGTCTTAGATATAAAATTTTAAGTAAAAGTAATTCTGGTATTAAAGCCAAAGAAGGTAGTGAAGTTGTTATTACTTATGATATTAGATTAATGGATTCATTCCAGACCAAATGTTATAATTCAGATTCGAGTGGTTTAGCAAAGTTTAAAGTTGAACATTCTACTATAGAAAGTGGTATTCATGAAGTTGTAACCTATTTAGAAAAGAACGATAGTGTTTTAGTGATTTTGCCTCATCATATAGCTCACGGAATATCTGGAGATTCTAAACTAATCCCTCCGCTATCTACAGTTTTATACTTTATTAAAATTATAGACATTGAATAAAGCTATTTTATTAAATATTATATTTTTATTTCTTTATAGTTGCAAAGAAAAAAGTAATTCCTTCATTAAAACTGACAATGGTTATTTATTAAATTTTCATGAAATTTCAGGAGACACTAACCAAGTTAATAAAGGATGTATAATCAATTTGAATATTATTGCCAAAGATGATCACCAAAAAATTATTTTTTCCTCTAAAGAAAATGGTTTAGATGGGGTTTCTTCTTTTTACTACGATTCCACTATTTTAAAATCTCCAATGAATGATATTTTGTTAAAGACATTTACAGGAGATAGTTTGTCATTTTCTATGAAATCCTCTGTCTTTTATAATAGTTTTTTTGGAGAAAATTTTTTAAATAGAACAATTATAGATTCATCTTTTCTAAAGGTAGACTTAAAAGTTTTAGGTTATTTTAATTTTCAAGAGCAAATAGATTATCAAAACAAACTTGAAATATCTGCTCAGAACAAAGAAGATTCAATTTTGGATTTTGCTAAAAAGTCCTGGGATAGTAAATTTCTAAATATTTATAAAAGCCATGGTTTATATGCTATTAGATTGTCTTCAAATGATTCTTTAAATTTTTATGGGGATTCTGTCAAAAATGAAATTATTATTGGTTATACCATGAATGAAATTTCAGGAATCTTCATTATGAAACAATTTATTTGAATTATTGTTTATGATAGAACCAAAGAAGGTCAATTATTGGAAGGGTTTGAAATTCTTGTAGGTAATTTCCAAAAGGGGGATTCTATTGTTGCATTAATTCCATCAAATCTTTTATTTGGGAGAAATGGTTCATTTATTAATCAAATTCCACCTTTTACACCTATGAAGGTCAATTTAAAAATAAATTAATTTTATTCAAATATAAAAATAGTAGGTTTCTTTTCGAGAATAATTTTATTATTGGATAATTCATAGATACTTTTAGTAATTATTTTTTCATTTTTCCCTGTAAGATCAATAGCAATACTTATTTTTCTGTTCTGAGGTTTAAGATGTATTATTAGATCTTCTAAGACTTTTTGATTTCTGTATGGTGTTTCAATAAAAATATGAGCCCCAGATTTTTTTTGAATGATATTTATTTCATTTATTCTATCTTTTTGTTCAATTGGAAGGTAACCATGGAATTTAAACTCTTGGCCATTTAAACCGCTAGCCATCAGTGCCAAAATAATTGAAGTAGGTCCAATTAGTGGTTTTATTGTTATTTGATGTTTGTGTGCTAATGCACAAATTTTTTGTCCTGGATCTGCTATTCCTGGACATCCTGATTCACTCATTACACCAACATCATTTCCATCTAAAAGATGATTTACTAATTCTCTTATAGTTTCCTTTTCTGCTCTTTTATCTACAATTAAAAAATTGGTATTATCTATATCAAAATTTGGATTTAATTTTTTAATAAATCTTCTGCTAGTTCTTATGTTTTCTACTGCAAAAAACTTAAGACTATCGATTATTTCAACAATGTAGGGAGGAATAAGTCTTATATTGAAATCTTCTTCATTGTGAATAGGCACTGGTATTAGATATAATATTCCTTTATTCATTTATCACAATTTCACTTATTATTTTAGAGCAAGCTTTTTCAAGTAAACTATATATTTTCTCAAATCCTTCTTCTTCTCCATAATATGGATCTGGTAGAGAAGGATTATTTTCTGGGTCAATTTTTTTTAAAATTAACTCTACTTTGTTGCATTCTTTTTCATTGGAGCACAATCTTATTATATTTCTGTAATTGCTAGTATCCATGACATATATTTTATCATATTCTTTAAAATCATAAGTTGAGAATTTTCTTGCTTTTTGATGGCTAATATCTAAGTTGTGTTTTTTTGCAACTTCTATGCTTCTTAAATCAGGGGAAGATCCTACATGCCATCCACCAGTTCCTGCAGAATCAACATAGATGTTGACATTGCTCTCCTTTGATTTTTTTTCTAGTATGCCTTGAGCTAGGGGAGACCTGCATATGTTACCTAAGCATACCATTAGGATTTTATACATATACTACGATATATTTATTGTATGCTTAGCTTTTTTTCTAAATCTGCAAGATAAGTTCTAAAGTGCTTTGTCTGTTTCCGCAAGATTGTTAACCGTTCTGCAAGCGTGAAGTACTGTAGCATGGTCTTTTCCACCACAATGCATGCCAATATTAGCTAGCGATGATTTGGTCATTTTCTTAGAAAAATACATTGCAATTTGTCTTGCTTGAACAACCTCTCTTTTTCTAGTCTTAGACTTCATAAGTTCAATCGGAAGATCAAAATAATCACATACAACTTTTTGAATATACTCTATAGAAACTTCTCTAGCAGTATTTTTAACAAACTTGTCTATCATTTGTTTTGCTAAATCAAGTGTTATAGACTTTTTATTAAGTGAAGATTGTGCTATTAAAGGAAATCAATGCACCTTCAAGTTCTCTTATGTTGTTAGAGATGCTGTAGGCTAAATATTCAACAACTTCAGATGGTAATTCAATTCCATCAGAATACATTTTTTTGTTAAGTATGGCAATTCTTGTTTCAAGATCTGCCATTTGTAAGTCTGCAGAAAGGCCCCATTTAAATCTAGATAGAAGTCTTTGTTCCATTCCTTGCATTTCAACAGGTGCTTTATCAGAAGTTAGAACCAATTGTTTTCCAGTTTGGTGAAGATGATTGAAAATATGGAAAAATACATCTTGTGTTTTTTCTTTTCCAGCAAAAAATTGAACATCATCAATAATTAAAACATCTATCATTTGATAAAAATGAATGAAATCATTGGTTGAATTATTTTTAACAGAATCGATAAATTGATGCGTGAATTTTTCTGATGATACATAAAGTACAGTCTTGTTTGGATGCCTATCCTTAATTGCTATCCCAATAGAATGTCCCAAGTGAGTTTTCCCAAGCCCAACACCACCGTAAATTAAAAGTGGATTAAAAGCAGTTCCTCCTGGCTTCTCGGCAACTGCGAAACCAGCAGATCTAGCCAGTCTGTTACAATCTCCTTCTATAAAATTTTCAAATGAATAATTAGGATTTAAATTAGAATCAACATTAACTTTTCTAAGTCCAGGTATGACAAATGGATTTCGAATAGTTTTATTGCCAATATCTACAGGCATACTAACTTGTGGGTTTTTAAGTATGCTATTGTCAGTGGTGGGTATTTTGATAGTGTATGGATTTTTATTGCCACTGTTGTTTTCCATAACAATACTGTATTCTAATTTGGCTTCAGCACCGATTTCTTTTCGTATAGTCTTTTTTAACAAATCAACATAGTGTTCCTCTAACCATTCGTAGAAAAACTGGGAAGGAACTTGGATAGTTAAAACATTACTTTTAAGTTTTACAGGTTTTATTGGTTCGAACCATGTTTTAAATGCTTGTATAGATACATTATCTTTAATTACTGTTAGACAATTATTCCAAGTTGATTCAAAAGATTTACTCATTTATTATAATTTATTTTGTTAAAAAAGGGTAGCTGTAAAAATAACAATTGAGGTAGTCATTGAAAAATTTACTGAATGCATAAACACCTAACAAATATTTAATAAAAAAGTTAAAAAAAAAACTTATTTGCTATTGTTTTTTAAAAATATTTTATTCTGAAAAAAAATCAAATTTTGGCATAGTTTTTTTTGGAAACATCGCTAACAGATAAAGAATTTGATTTTCCATTATTTTTTGAAAATTCTAAATCAATTCGTCCTAGAGCAAGCGCTCCCCAGCCTGCTTGATTGACAATTACATTTTTATTTTCTAGATTTTTTATTATTTTGGCTTTTTCTAAAAAAGTGTGAGTGTGACCGCCAATAATAACATCAATATTTTTTGAAAGTTTTGCTAATCTTAAATCCGAAATTTTATTGTTTTTATATTTATGTCCTAAATGGCTGATACAAATTACCAAGTCACATTTTTCTTTGTTTTTAAGATAATTTGACCAGTAGTTACTTGTATTTAAAGGGTCTAGATATTTTGTCTCTCCATAGTAATCTTTACCTACTAATCCTTCTAGCTCAATTCCAAGTCCCAAAAAACCAATTTTTATTCCATCCATTTCCCTCACTAAATATTTTCTAGTTTTTTTAATCATTTCGCTATCTGAAAATTCATAGTTGGAGCATATAAAAGGAAAATTAGCATGGTGCAATACTTCTTTGAAACCATTTATTCCATTGTCAAAGTCATGATTTCCCATAGTAGATGCAATATAACCCATACTACTCATAATCTTCAACTCCAAACTTCCTTTGAATTTATTAAAATATGGTGTTCCTTGAAATATATCTCCAGCATCTATTAAAACAACATTTTTTTCTTCACTCCTAATTTTTTTAACAAGACTAGCTATTCTTCTCATCCCTCCCATTCCTGGGTGTCTAGAATGATTTTCAGGGAAGGAATCTATATGACTATGCATGTCGTTGGTATGTAAAATAGTGATTTTTTTGCTCCTTGTTTTTTTATTTAAAAAGCTAAAGCTATTTAGTATTGGTATGGAAATACCTGCTAAAACAATTTTTTTTATAAAAATTCTTCTATTGGAGAACTTGGACTCTGCCATCAAATTGAGCGTTTATTTTTATATTATTCTTTCCTAATTCCTCTATGTATCTAATAATTACATCTCTAAGTAAAAGTTTGGTGTTTAATAAAGTTTTACAGTTCTTAAAAAAAATCATATCATCTCCGCCACTAGCCAAATAATTCGTGGTTAGCACCTTATAGGTTTTCAAAGGATTATACATTTTATTACTAATCATACATCGATTGACTTTATCTCCACTTATTTTCAGTCTTATTCCACTCAAGGGAACACCAGATTTTCGTGAAATATTTGTGGTGGATTTATCTTTAATATATTTTATTAAATCATTCATCTCTTTCCCTTTTATCTCTAAAATTAACAGATGGTTGTCAAATGGCATTATTTGAAAAATATCGCCTATTGTTATAGAACCTTTGTTTAGTGTACTTCTAAATCCTCCGTTATTTAAAATACAAAAGTCAGGATTGAATTCGTTTTTAGGGAATTTTTTTCTTATATAAAGTATGGATAGATCAGAAATAAAATCCCCTAAAAGCCCCTCTGGACATCCAACTTCCATAGTAATTGAACAATGGTTAATTACCTTATCCATTTCCTTTGAAATAGAGTCTCTATATTTTGAAAGTTCGATTTCTTTGAATTCTTCCTCAGATACGTTTTTATCAATATCAATAATGTAAGAATTTGCATCTGCTATTTTGTAACCTTGACAAGATAAAGTCAGTATAGAATAAGTTGCAATTAAGATTGAAAATTTATAATAAATTTTTACCACATCTCTAAATTAAATAATATGTTCCAATCAACAACAAAGGTGAGAGTAAGATATGCAGAAACTGACCAAATGGGGTACTGTTATTATGGGAATTATGCCCAGTATTACGAAGTAGCAAGAGTTGAAGCTTTGCGATCATTAGGAATTAGTTATAAAAACTTAGAAGCCCAAGGGTATCTTTTACCCGTTTCTGATTTTAGCATAAAATACATATTACCTGCTTTTTATGATGAAGAATTATCGGTGAAATGTGTAATAAATGAATTAACCAATTTTAAAATAAAATTTAAATACGAAATACATAATACGAATGGTGATTTACTCAATTTTGGAAGTACTACCTTAGTCTTTGTAGATAAGGAAACAAAAAAACCCGTAAATTGTCCTGATTTTTTAAATAGTAAATTAATAAAATTTATCCATGAAAAATAAATTAATTCTTCTTTTAGCGGCTACTACAATATTTATAAATACTAGTGGACAGTCGTTTAAAAGTTTATATTTCAAATCTTTACATTTTCTCGAAGTTTACGATTATTCAGCAGCTTTGCCAATTTTACAAGAGATGAAAGTTTTAGATCCTGAAAATTGCAACACTCATTTTTTTATAGGCAATTGTCTAATGAATATACCAAATCGGGAAAAAGAAGCTATTCCATACTATGAAAAAGCCTTAGAAAGTTTGACAATAACCTATAAAATTGCAAATCATAAGGAAAAAAATGCTCCTTTAGATGCTATAGAGTTGTTAGGTAATGCCTATCATATGAATTATGAATTTGAAAAGGCTATAGAAAAGTATGAATTTTATGGCAACTTTTTATCGGAGTATAATGAAGATGCTTTAAGGTCTAATATTAGAAAAATTAGAAGATCAAAAAACGCATTAAAATTAGTCAGGAATCCAGTGGATGCTAAAATTTATCCCATTGAGAGTATTAACTCAGAGTTCTCAGAATATAAGCCTTTGTTAAATGCTCAAGAAAACACTATGTTTTTTACTGCTAAAAGACCAGACGGGCTGATAGATTCTAAAGACGATCAAGGAGATTTTTATGAGCACATTTATTACTCAGAAAAAGTAGATAATAATTGGTCAAAATCTAAGTTAATGCCTGCTCCGGTAAACACTAAAAAGAGTACTTCAGCTTTGTATCTTTCTGCAGATGGCCAATATTTACTTTCTTCTATGGTAAATAACGACTACAAACTTGGACCAATGGGAAGAGGAATTTTTGAATCTCACAAAAATGGAAACTTATGGAATGACCCACAAATATTTCAAAATGAAGTGAATACAAATTATTTAGAAACATCAGCCAGCATGGATTTAAAGAAAAACATGCTCTTGTTTGTTAGTGATAGAGAGGGTGGTTACGGGGGAAAAGATTTATGGATGATTAAAAAATTAGATGATGGTTCTTGGTCTTTACCACAAAATCTAGGCGAGCCAATTAATACAGAATACGACGAAGAATCTCCATATTTTCATTCAGATGGTAAAACTTTGTATTTTTCATCTACAGGACATTCCTCAATAGGAGGTCTAGATATTTTTAAATCGGTATTAGATAAAGAATTAAATTGGTCTTCTCCTAAAAACATGGGTTACCCAATTAATACAGTAAACGACGATCTTTCTTTCGTTCCAAGTGTTAGTGGTAATAGTGCTTATTTTTCATCTGTTAGAAAAGGTGGAAAAGGAAAATACGACATCTATGAAATGATATTACCTAACCAAGAAGAAACAAACCTAGCTGTATATAAAGGTACGGTTACCAATCAAAATGGAAAACCAATTAAGAATATTAAAGTTTCTGTTCAAAATGACAAATTTTTCCCACTTTATAAAGAATTTCAAATAAATAAGGCCTCAGGTAAATTTGTATTTGTTTTTGAGTCAGGAAATAATTACAACATAAAATTTGATATTGACACTTTAACTATTCATGATTCTATTAATATATTAGAAAATGAAATAGGTATTTTTTCTTATTCTAAGTCAATAGAAATTGCAGAAGATGAAGTTGTTGTCTCCAATTCTGTTATTGAAATCGAAGAAAAAATAACTATTGAAAAACAGCCAATGGTAATTAACGATATTTTAGAGTTTGATCCTGTGGATGAACCTACTGTCGTACCCTTAAATCTTTCTAATGAGGTTAATTCTAAACAATTAGAAGAATTAGAAACTATAGTTAAAGCCAGTAAACAAATAGAGGGGTTTAAGGACACTTTATCGCCACCATCTAAACCAAATATAGCTGATAATTCTAAGTCAATAGATAAAGAAGAATTAGTTGCTAAAGATGCTGTTTCCATGAAAGAGAAAGTAGAGAAACATATTTTATTTTACGACAATATTAACTTTAAATCCGAAAGTTCGGATTTATCCAATAGTGAAAAATCAAAACTTGATAAATTAATAGAAGACTTAAAAAGCAACCCTAAATGGACGGTAAACTCAATAGGCCATACCGATAATACTGGTTCGATGAAATACAATCAAATACTTTCTGTATTAAGGTCAGAATCTGTTAAAACCTATATGATTAACAGAGGTATGAGTTTCAAGAGAATTGAAACTATTGGAATGGGAGAAATACATCCTATAGCAGAAAATGTAGCTATAGATGGTTCTGATAATCCAACTGGAAGAGCTGCTAATAGACGAGTTGAAATACAAATAATTAAATAAGTGCTTCAAAAATTAACCATATCAAATTATGCGTTAATTTCTAAGACAGTTATTGACTTTAAAAAAGATTTTACTGTTATAACTGGGGAAACTGGTGCTGGTAAATCTATTATTTTTGGGGCATTAGAGCTTTTAATTGGTGCTAGGACATCCAATAAGATTCTTAAAGACCCTAATTCAAAATGTGTTGTTGAAGGTGTTTTTTCATTAAATGAACAAGTTCTAAAACAACTTGTTAAAATGGATTTAGATATTGAACAAGATCTTATTATTAGAAGAGAAATTAGAAAAAATGGAAGCACTAGATCATTTATTAACGATTCACCAGTAAAATTAGATCAACTAAAATTTATTAGTCAGTATATCATAGAAATAAATGGACAACATCTTATTAACAAGATGGGTTCCTTGAATTTTAAATACGATTTTTTAGATAGTTTTTTGGATAAAAAAAATGCTTTAATAAACTATAAAAATGCTTATTTAGATTATTCCAAATCTCTAGAAAGACAAAAAATAATTGTTAAAAAAGTAGATGTATTAAATGAAAAAAAAGACTTTTTAAAATTTCAATTAGATGAACTGTTCAATTATGACTTCCAGAACTGGGACGAGGAAGCAATTCAAAATGATTATAAAATTGCAGCAAACCAAGATGAAATTAATGATATTTTAGATAAAATAAATAATATTTATTCTTCAAATAATGGTCTTAGAGATTTCTTTGGAGATTTGAATTCTCAAGCAATAGACTTGAAAACACATTTACAAGACTTCACTTCGATCTCTGACAGAATAAATTCAATTAAAATTGAATTGGAAGATGTTTTTCATGAAATCAATCAAAATTTCTCTAATCTTAGTGCAGATAAAAAGAATCTTAATGAACTAGACCAACAACTGAGACAAATTAATTTTCTTTTAAAGAAATTCAATGTTTCGGATTTAAAATCTCTAATTCTAAAAAGAGATCTTTTCAAAAAAGAACTTTCTGAACTGTCTGAAATGGATTTAGAACTAAAGGAGGTCAATAATTTAGTAGATTCTAATAAAAAGCTATGTCTGGAAATCGGAAATGAACTTTTTAAACTTCGTTCTCAAAAAACTTCTACTATAGAAAAAAAGATAAATAAAGTATTGAAAACCCTTTCTATGGGCCATGCAAATTTTAAAATTGAACTAATAGAAAATAATTCTATTACTGAGCATGGTACTGATCAAATAAATCTTTTAATTTCTGTAAATAACAATCCTAATTTTTCTCCTTTACATCAATTTTCATCTGGTGGTGAGCTTTCAAGAATTGCATTAGCAATGAAATATATATCTTCTTCATTTAACAAAATATCCACCCTTATTTTTGATGAAATTGATTCTGGAATTAGCGGTAAAGTTGCTTCTGAAGTAGGTTGTTTATTGCAAGAAATCTCTAATTCCTCTCAAGTTATTAATATCACCCATCTTCCACAGGTTGCTGCAATTGCTAAATACCATTTGAATGTCAATAAAAAAGAAACTGCAGGAGAAATGGAATCAACCATAAACTATTTATCTAAAGAAGATAGAATTCAAGTTTTAGCTAAAATGCTAGGTGGAGATAAGACTGGAGAGGCTGCATTAAACAATGCGCTTGAGCTTCTTAATTAACGATTATCAATTTCGTCTGAATTAGGATGGCTATCTTCATCCCAGAAAAATTGCTTGGTATTTACTTTAGGGTTACTTACAAACTTGCTTATAGAAGTCTTTATAGTTACACCATCTTTTGTTTTTACAGAAGCTTCGATAATTAATTTCAAGGACTCATTTACTTCCATAATGATGGTGTGGAAATTACTTTTATCAGGCTGATAAGGGAACATTTTAATTTTATGTATGGTTTGGTTATTTACTATTTTTTTATCCATGTATTTAAATTTAAACCCTTCTTTCCATATAGTGAAAATTTCACTTGGATTAAGCGTGTTGTCTAAATCTTCTAATAAATCTATGTAGCATTCGTTATCTTCAGGCAAATAGGTCCAAACATTGACTCCATCACATATTACTTCTCTTTCTTCTGTTTTATAGTAAAACTTTTCTTTTTGTATGATAGTATATCCATTTTGAATTTCGTTTATATCTTCACTTTTTATTTCCAATTTAAAGTTGAATTTTGAGGAATTATTTTTTTGAATATTATCACTTATTTCTTGAAGTATTTTCTCACATTTTAAGTCTTCACTTTCTAAAGATTGTCCAAAAAAATTAGAACTTATTCCAATAAGAATTAATATCAATAATATTTTATTTAATCTCATATTTTACCTTTTTCTCTTAGATTAGTCAAAAACTGTTCCAAAGCCAAAACATCAGGAATTAGAACATCTCTAGCTTTACTTCCTCTATGAGGTCCAATAAGACCAGTGGCTTCTAGTTGATCCACTATTCTACCTGCTCTATTATAGCCTAATTTTAATTTTCGTTGCAATAAAGAAGCAGAACCTTGTTGAGCATTTACTATAACTTCCGCTGCATCTTCAAATAAAGTATCTAAGTCGTCGTCAATTTCTTTTAACTCATTAGCTTCATCTATAAACTCTGGAAGTAAAAATGCACTTGGATATCCTCTTTGAGAACCAATGAATTCAGCAATTTCATCTACTTCGGGAGTATCTACAAAACCGCATTGTAGCCTTATTAGTTCATTTCCAGGTGAAAACAACATGTCTCCTCTTCCAATTAGCTGGTCAGCTCCTCCAGCATCTAAGATGGTTCTAGAATCAATTTTAGAGGTTACTCTAAATGCAATTCTTGCAGGAAAATTAGCTTTTATGGTACCAGTTATTACATTCACAGAAGGTCTTTGAGTGGCAATTATTAAATGTATTCCAACTGCTCTTGCTAATTGCGCAATCCTAGCAACTGGAGTTTCAACTTCTTTACCAGCAGTCATTATTAAATCTGCAAATTCATCAATTACCAATACAATATAGGGCATGTACTTATGACCTTTTTCAGGATTTAATTTTCTTTGAACGAATTTGTGGTTGTATTCTTTAATGGTTCTAACCATTGCTTCTTTTAAGAGTTCATATCTAGCTTCCATTTCTACACACAAGCTATTTAATGTATTAACTACTTTTGTAGTGTCAGTTATAATTGCTTCTTCCTCATCAGGTAATTTTGCTAAAAAGTGTCTTTCAATTTTATTATAAATAGTTAGTTCCACTTTTTTAGGATCAATTAAAACAAATTTAACTTGTGAAGGATGTTTCTTATATATGATAGATATCAGAATTGCGTTTAATCCTACAGATTTACCTTGTCCTGTGGCACCTGCCATTAGTAAGTGAGGCATCTTGGTAAGATCTGCAATTAAAGATTCGTTAGAAATAGTTTTACCTAAAGCTATGGGTAATTCCATTTTACTATTTTGAAATTTATCAGAAGCTATCAAGGATTTCATAGCTACTATTTCTGGATTAGAGTTTGGAACTTCAATCCCAACCGTTCCTTTCCCTGGCATAGGAGCAATAATTCTTATTCCTAAAGCTGCTAAGCTTAATGCTATATCGTCTTCTAAGTTTTTAATTTTAGATATACGTACACCTGGGGCAGGAATAATTTCGTACAGTGTAACTGTTGGTCCTATAGTTGCTTTTATTTTAGAAATATTTATTTTGTAATTAAGAAGAGTTTCAATAATCTTATTCTTATTTCCTTCTAATTCATCTTTATCAACAGAAATATTTCCACTTCCGTGCTCTGCTAGTAAATCTATATTTGGTAATTTATATTCCGATAAATCTAATTTTGGATCGTATTCTCCAAACTCTTTCAATTTCCTATCTAAATCTTTTTTACTTAACTCTGTTTCAGTTTTTGCAACTTCAACCGCCATTGCAACTTCGTCTGACGATTTTGAATTATCTTCCTCTTCAGATGCTGATTTCTCTTCACTTACATTAACATCTAATTCTAAATCACTTGAGTCAATAACAGTTTCATCAGACTTTAAATTGTTTTCAATTTTATCAGAATCTATATTCAGATCTAAAGATGTTTTTTCATCAGGAACATCCTGGTTAGTTTCCATTTCGTTGGGAACTAAAGTAAAACCATCCTTGTCTGAAATATTTTCTTTAATTTTTTTAGAAAACTTATTAAAGAAATCTACAACCCAGGATAAAGACGGATTAAATAATAAAACTAAAGACGAAATACCAAAGAAAAATATAAAAAATCCAGTACCAATTTGACCAAAAACACCAATTAACCAGTTGTTAATAACTTGACCATAAAGCCCTCCCATAAAGTCTAAATCTGATTTCTCAAACATAAAGCCAAGAAAAGTACAAAGCCAAATTAAAGAGACAAAACTAACTTTTAATGTTTTAGTTATAGGTAGTAATTCGTATTTGAATAGAGATTTGAACCCAATAATAAAAAAAACTAAAACAAATAGGTAAGAAGCTACACCGTACCAAATTTTTAAAAACCTATGGGCTATGTAAGCCCCAAATTTACCCAACCAGTTTTGTATTTCACTTTCTTCACCATTAAAAACAAAACCAATTGATTTTCCATCTATAATACTTAAGTCATATTTCCATGTGAAAAGATAGGACGTGAACGAAAAGAAAAGATAAATAGAAATAAGAACAAGAAATAAACCAGAAGTTTTATGAAATCTTTCATCTGCAAAAAAGGCTTTTATTCCCTTGAAATATTCTTTATTGCTTTTCTTTTTGGAAGAGTTAAATTGAAAGTTCTTATATTGGTTTTTAGCAGTCATTAATTATATCTCAAAAGTAATGGAAACTAGATATTAATTCTTTTTATAGCAAAGGTATTCTTAACGAACGTTTGTTAGGAATTATTGAGTCATTAGAGCTTTGAATTCCTCCATTTTATAGATAGAAGTATTGTTGTCAATCTCAAAAATTTTTGGATCTATATTTTTTTTCTTCATCTCAACTGCTAAGTAGGTGGATATAATATTATCAGAAATTATTTCGTAATAAATTGGAAAACCTTTTAATTTTTTAAAATTAATATTGTAAGAATGGTCAATTTTATTGGTGTAATAAATGGTAGAGGTAGTAGATCTATTTGTTTTCTTATTTATGCTATTCATAATAGCTTTTTTACATTCCATTCCTAAAAATTCTTCAGATTCCTCAGTGTAAATGATATTCTCTATATCATTGGTGTCGTTATCATTTAAAATAATCCCAAATTTTTTATTCATTAAATTAATTAGTAAGATGTTTCTTTTTAAAAGTGTGTCTATTACAGTTGTTTGAGTTCCTATTTTTGTGGTTTGATCAATTCTAGCCAATTCTCCTGAAATATAAAAATCAAGTTTAGTAGGCATTGTAGCTATTTCATTTATGGTGGAGTCCAAACTAGTATGGGTGATTTTATAACTTATTAAACCTTCAAAATCTTGAGAGATGCTAGTTATAGTAATTAAAACATATAAAATGGAGATTAATCTATTCATCACAGTCAAAAATTGAAAGCATTGCTTTTATTTCTTTTAAATATTCTTTCATAATAGAAAACTTATATTTTTTATCTAATTGTAAAAAGTCATCTTTTGGGGTTATATTTTTGATACTTACTGCCTTAAAATGCATTTCCATCCCATATTGCTTGAGACTATATTCCATAATTACATCATTAATCATATTAAATGGAGTACACCAGTTAACATTTTTTATTTTCAAATCCTTAAGTGTAATAATTTCATAGATTGAATCATTTTGCAAAGATTTGATTTTTATTTTTTTACAAGGCTTGTCTAAAAAAAGTACTTCATGTGAACTAACTGTAGTTTTTCCATACTTGGGTAAATCTTTCAAAAGAAAACCAACGTTATTAGAATCTATAATTGTGTGTTTTTTATTATTACCTAATCCAAATAAAAGTATAGCATTTTTTTTGTAAGAATTATTAATTAGTCCAAGAACTGAACTTTTAGTTGGAAAAATAAATTCATTTTTAAATTGATTATTTGAAAAAGTCATAATCATTTTTTTTGGCAACAGAAACAGGTAGGATTTCTCATTTTTTTCTAGACAAGGATAGCTTATGTCGTAAATAATTTCACCACCTATCGGCTGTTTTATTTGTTTGGATTCACATTGAACTAAAGTTAATACAATAAAAGACGGTAATAATATTTTAAATAGAGTTTTCACTATTAAGATTCATTAGTGAATATATGTGTATTTTTTTAATAAAAGCTAAGAAACTTATTGTATTTAGAATTTTTTGGAGTTTTGAAATCTTTGGAACTTATCGAGCAAATAATTAATTTTTTCTTTTCTGTTTTTAACATACTGGTAGATTGAATTTTTTGGTGGTAAATTTCAAGACCAATTTTTTTTTGGTTGTTGCTAATCCAAGTGAAAGAACAATTATTTTCAATTAATTTTTTTGCTACTAGTTTTCCTTTTTTACCAGAACCCCACAATACTAATTCTTCTTTCTTTTTCAATTCATTTTTAAGTAAATACTTTACTTTTAAAGGAATAAAATTTTCAAATAGATAGTCCTTGCTATTCCTAGATGTCCGCATTGGGTGATCTCTCCACAAATGGATTATTTCCTTTGTTGTTGTCAGTTTAATTCCGTTGTAATAAACTCTAAATAAAAAATCATAATCTTCTGGATAGTTCAATTTTTTAAACCCTTTGATATTTTCAAAATCAGAGCGATTCATCATCCAACAACTTGAAGGAATAGTACATTCTTTATATATTTCTTCAAAATTTTTCTCATTGGATGTTAGTTCGTTTAGCCATTTAGCATATTTCAAATAGCCATTTCCCATTGGTTTTTTACTAGCAAAATACTTTACACTTCCTACTGCTATGAACATTGTTTTTTTCTCCTCTATTAGTGATCTCAATATTTCAATTTTATTCTTACTCATTATATCATCGGCATCCATTCTGGTTATATACTTTCCTCTTGCAATTTCACTTCCAGTATTTAGTGCATCAACTATTCCCTTTCCAATATTATTTACAAGTTCTATTCTTGAATCTTCTTTTGAGAATTTTAGTGCTAATTTTTCAGAATTATCTGTAGAATGATCATTAACCAATATTATTTGCAAGTTTTTATAGGACTGATTAATTACAGATTTCAAGCAATCTTCAAAGTAAGAAAGAGGATTTTTAAAGGGAATAACTACACTAACCATAATATTATTTAAGAATACATTAAAAAAAATATTCTATGCAAACATTGATTTTTATATTTGTTTTTTGAAATTATAAAAAAATGTTTGAAAACTTACAAGATAGATTCGAAAGAGCTTTTAAAGTACTAAAAGGTCAAGGTCAAATTACAGAAATTAACGTTGCAGAAACTTTAAAGGAAGTTAGAAGAGCTTTATTAGAAGCAGATGTAAGTTTTAATACCGCCAAAGCTTTTACCAATCGAGTGAAAGAAAGGGCATTGGGACAAAATGTCCTTAATAGTATTTCTCCAAGTCAATTACTTGTGAAAATTACTCAAGAAGAACTCACTGAGTTAATGGGTAGTGAAAAAGCAGATATTAACATAAGTGGTAACCTTGGAATTGTTTTAATGTCTGGTCTCCAAGGCTCAGGAAAAACAACTTTCTCTGGTAAATTAGCAAATTACTTAAAAACAAAAAAAAATAAGAAACCATTATTAGTCGCCTGTGATGTTTATAGACCTGCAGCTATTGACCAATTGCACATTGTAGGTGATGGTATTGGTGTTGAAGTATTTTCTAACAAGGAAGAGAAAAGTCCATTACAGATTGCTAAAATGGGTGTTAAACATGCTAAAGAAAATGGTTTTAATGTTGTTATTATAGATACAGCTGGTAGATTGGCTGTTGATGAGGACATGATGAAAGAAATTTCTGATTTGAAAAAGATAATTAATCCAACTGAAACCTTATTTGTTGTGGACTCTATGACTGGTCAAGATGCAGTAAATACTGCCAAGTCTTTCAATGAGAAAGTAGATTTTGACGGTGTTATTTTAACAAAGTTAGACGGAGACACCAGAGGTGGAGCTGCATTATCCATAAAATCTGTAGTAAATAAACCCATTAAATTCATTGGAACTGGTGAAAAAATGGATGCTATAGACGTTTTCCATCCAGATAGAATGGCCGATAGAATTTTGGGGATGGGAGATGTGGTTTCTTTAGTGGAAAGAGCCCAGGAACAGTTTGATGAAGAGTCTGCCAAGAAGTTGCACAAAAAGATTAAGAAAAACCAATTTGATTTTAATGATTTTAGAGATCAAATAGGCCAAATTAAAAAAATGGGTGGTGTAAAAGATATTGCCGGTATGATTCCAGGAATGAAAAAGGCCATGAAAGGCAGCGAAGTAGATGAAAATTCATTTTCACCAATTTTAGCAATGATAGATTCAATGACACCTAAGGAAAGAGAATTTCCCGATTCCATTAATATGCAAAGAAAAAAAAGAATTGCTATGGGAAGTGGAAATGACCTTAACGAAGTAAATAAGCTTATGAAGCAATTTAATCAAACAAAAAAAATGATGAAACTCATGAGTAACAAACAAAATATGATGAATATGATGAAACAGTTTAAAAAAATGGGTGGTAAAATGCCGATGTAGATTATGGAGTTATTAGATGGAAAAAAAACCTCATTAGACATTCAAAACGAATTGTCTGAAAAAGTTAAATCGCTTGTTGCAAATGGGACGAATCCTCCTCATTTGGTAGCAGTATTAGTTGGAGACGATGGCGCTAGTAGAACCTATGTAAATGCTAAAGTCAAAGCGTGTGAAAGAATTGGGTTTAAATCTACTTTACACCATCTTAGTTCTGATACAAGTGAAATAGAGCTTCTTAAAGTCATTAAATCATTAAATGAAGACCACTCTGTAGATGGCTTTATAGTTCAATTGCCTCTTCCAAATCACATCGAAGACCATAAAATTACTTTAGCTATATCTCCAAACAAAGATGTGGACGGTTTTCACCCCGAAAATGTAGGTAAAATGGCTCTTGGATTGCCTACTTTTTTACCTGCAACTCCAAATGGTGTTATGGAACTATTAAAAAGATATGAGATACCAACAGAAGGTAAAAATACTGTTGTTATTGGTAGAAGTAGTATCGTAGGGACTCCAATGAGTATTTTAATGTCTAGAAAAAGTAATCCTGGAAATTCTACAGTGACTCTAGCGCATAGCAGGACGAAAAACTTAGAACAAATATGCAAGCAAGCAGATATTTTGATTGTTGCTATTGGAATTCCTGAGTTTGTTACATCAGATATGGTCAAGCCAAATGCTGTAGTTATTGATGTAGGTATTCATAGAATAGAGGATACATCGAAAAAAAATGGATTTAGATTAATAGGAGATGTAAATTTCAGTGAAGTTTCCAAGAAGTGTTCTTATATAACACCAGTTCCAGGTGGAGTAGGACCAATGACTATAGCATCACTTCTAATGAATACGTATATTGCTTGCAATGAGAGAAATTAAAAAGATACTTATTGCCAATCGTGGAGAAATAGCTCTTAGAGTGGTTAGGAGCTGTATGAAAATGGGCATTAAAACAGTTGGGATATTTTCTGAAGCTGATAAAGACTCTCCATTATTAGATTATGTTGATGAGCAAATTTTAATTGGCCCTGCACCATCAAATAAAAGTTATTTGAACCAAGATTTAATTATAAAAAAATCATTAGAAATGAAGGTGGATGCTATTCATCCAGGTTATGGTTTTTTATCTGAAAATTCATTGTTTGCAGAAAAGGTAACTGAAGCTGGAATCATTTTTATTGGTCCCTCTCCAAGGTCTATAGAGATAATGGGAGATAAATTATCTGCTAAAAAAACAGTTTCTAAATTTGATATCCCTTTAGTTCCTGGCTTAAACGAGGAGATTAAAGACGTAGATAAGGCAATGCTTGCTGCTGAAAAAATAGGTTTCCCCGTTTTAATTAAAGCTTCTGCAGGAGGTGGTGGAAAAGGAATGAGAATAGTTCTTGAGAAAAAAGATTTTAAACAACAGATGAAAAGAGCTGTTAGTGAGGCAGAAAATTCATTTGGAAATGGAGCTGTTTTCATTGAAAAGTATCTTTCAAAACCTAGGCATATTGAAATTCAAATCTTAGCAGATAAACATGGAAATGTTGTTCACCTTTTTGAGAGAGATTGTTCTATCCAAAGAAGGCATCAGAAAATAGTAGAAGAAGCTCCATCGGCAGTTGTTTCTGAAGAACTAAGAGCAATTATGGGAGAAGCTGCTTGTAATGTTGCACGGTCTTGCAATTATCACGGAGCAGGCACTGTAGAATTTATATTTGAAAATAACTCTTTCTATTTTTTAGAAATGAATACTCGTTTACAAGTTGAACACCCTGTAACAGAAATGATTACAGGACTAGATTTGGTAGAAGAGCAAATAAATATTGCTAAAGGAAAAAAATTAACAATTTCTCAAAAGGATTTGAAAATAAATGGCCATGCTATTGAAATAAGAGTGTGTGCAGAAGATCCGTTTAATAATTTCATGCCTGATACTGGAATTATTGAACTCTATGAAATTCCCAAAGGAAATGGGGTGAGAGTGGACGATTGTGCTAAAGAAGGTTCTGAAGTTTCTATATATTATGATCCAATGATTTCTAAATTAATTGTCCATGCACATAATAGAAATGAAGCTATTGAAAAAATGATAAATGCAATTAATCACTATACAATATATGGTTTGAAAACTACACTTTCATTTTGTAAATATGCACTAAACCACGCCGACTTCAGGTCAGGTAATTTTGATACTGGATTTGTTGATTTATACATGGAAGATTATAAGTCATTGGTTGTTGAAAATAATTCAAATAAAGTTGGGTTAGCTGCAATTTTTCAATTGAATAAAATGGATAAAATCTCTACATCTTTTCTTCCATCCTCTGCTACTAATTGGATAAGAAACAGATAATACTGTCTTTATGTCAGTTTATCTGTCAGTTTAATTACTTGATTTCTGCCAAAATTCCAGAATTTTAAATGAATTTATCGATGGCATATACTTTGCATATTTCAATTTAAATTAAAATATTACTAAAATGGCAAAAATTATAGGCATTGATTTAGGAACTACCAACTCTTGTGTTAGTGTAATGGAAGGTAATGAACCAGTTGTTATTCCAAACAGTGAAGGTAAAAGAACAACTCCTTCAGTAGTTGCTTTTGTTGAAGGTGGCGAAAGAAAAGTTGGAGACCCTGCAAAGCGTCAAGCTATTACCAATCCTCAAAATACTATTTACTCTATTAAAAGATTTATGGGTAACAGATTTGACGAAGTAACTAAAGAAGTTAAAAGAGTTCCTTATGAGGTAGTTAAAGGAGACAACAATACTCCTAGAGTTAAAATAGATGATAGAAAATATTCTCCTCAGGAAATATCTGCAATGATTTTACAAAAAATGAAAAAAACCGCAGAGGATTTTATTGGTCAAGAAGTTTCTGGAGCTGTAATTACAGTACCTGCATACTTTAACGATGCTCAAAGACAAGCTACTAAAGAAGCTGGAGAAATTGCAGGACTTAAGGTGGAAAGAATTATTAACGAACCAACAGCTGCTGCTCTAGCTTACGGGATGGACAAGTCTGGTAAAGACATGAAAATTGTTGTTTTCGATTTTGGTGGTGGTACTCATGATGTTTCTATACTTGAGTTGGGAGATGGTGTTTTTGAAGTTCTTTCAACAGATGGAGACACTCATCTTGGTGGAGATGATGTTGATCAAAAAATTATTGATTGGTTATCTGAAGAGTTTAAAAAGGACGAAGGGATTGATCTTAAAAAAGATCCTATGGCATTGCAAAGGTTAAAAGAGGCTGCTGAAAAAGCTAAAATCGAGCTTTCTTCTTCTGCTTCAACAGAAATTAATCTTCCTTACATAATGCCAGTTGATGGAATACCAAAACACTTAGTGAGAAGTTTAACAAAAGCCAAGTTTGAGCAGTTAATAGACGATTTAGTTAAAAGAACTATTGATCCATGTAAATCTGCTTTGAAAAGTGCAGGTTTATCAACATCTGATATTGATGAGATAATTTTAGTTGGTGGTTCTACAAGAATTCCAGCAATTCAAGAAGCAGTAGAAAAGTTTTTCAGCAAATCTCCCTCTAAAGGGGTAAATCCTGATGAAGTAGTTTCTTTAGGAGCAGCTATTCAAGGAGGTGTATTAACTGGTGAAGTTAAAGATGTTCTTTTATTAGATGTTACGCCATTATCTCTTGGAATTGAGACTATGGGTGGTGTTTTTACAAAACTGATAGATTCTAATACGACTATCCCTACTCAAAAATCGCAAGTATTTTCTACAGCTGCTGACAATCAACCATCCGTTGAAATACATGTTCTTCAAGGTGAAAGATCTATGGCAACTGATAATAAAACAATTGGTAGATTTCACTTAGATGGTATACCACCTTCACCAAGAGGAGTTCCACAGGTTGAAGTTTCTTTTGATATTGATGCCAATGGTTTGATTCAAGTTAAGGCAGTTGATAAAGCTACCAACAAAGAGCAATCTATAAGAATTGAAGCTTCTTCTGGTTTATCTGACGAAGATATAGAGAAAATGAAAAAAGAAGCGGAAGCAAATGCAGATGCCGATTTAAAGATAAAAGAAGAAGTAGAAAAAGTTAATGCTGCCGACAGTTTAATTTTTCAAACAGAAAAGCAACTCAAAGAATATGGAGATAAAATCCCTGAAGAAAAGAAAAAACCAATCGACGAGGCTTTAACTGAACTAAAAACTGCACATGCAGCTAAGGATTTAGCTACTATAGATACAGCAATGGAGAAATTAAATACTGCTTTTCAAGCTGCTAGTCAAGATATGTATCAGGCAAGTAATGGAGATGCTGCTGGATCTTCTGGAGACGAGCCTAAAGCCGATGACAAAGGAAAAACTGACGAGGAAGTTACAGACGTAGATTTCGAAGAAGTTTAATTCTTAAATCAAAACTTTTACAAAAGCTGGCTATTGCCAGCTTTTTTTTTGAATTAAATTTCTTATAACTTAAGCATTTATCAACAGAACCATCTTCGTAAAGATAAATTAGAATTGTATTAAGTTTTTTTTGACATTCTTGCCCCATAATGTTAACTATTTTAATAATTTGTTTTTCTCTATTATTAACTGATTCTATTTCTGTATGTAAAGTAAATGATCTTACTGCACGTACTTTGTATTCCAATATTTTCCCCCTGAGAACAGTGAAATTACTAGAATATACAGCATAAGAATTTCTGAAATCTGTTGTGCTGGGAGATTCTGTAGAACTCCAGTATGGATACAAGGGGGCAAAGTCATCAAATAAATGCCCTCCATTATTTAATGCAACTGAATCAATAAGAACTCGATGAGTAAAAATTTCTTCTAATTCATTTTTTGAAGGTAAATACCAGTCGTTGAATCCTTGATTGTTGGAATTAACACATTGATGAACAGCAAAATTTCCAGAATTATATAAGGATATGAAATTTTGCGTATTAATTATCCCTGAGCCGACAGATTGGGAGGATGTTCCAGGAACGTGAGTAGAATAATTCCCCCAACGGGATAATAAACTATCTAATGATGTATTAACAATAGGATTTGGATTTGGAATATCGACAATATCAACTGTAAGACCACCACCAGATGAATCTAAATAGAATACAACGCCACCTTGGTAATAATCCCCTATAGATTGTGATTTGCAATTAAAAATTAGGAGAAATAAAAAAAATAATGGTATAATTGTTTTTGTCATTTTTGAATTTATAATACTTTCCCAACTGTAAAAAGGTAATGTGAAATACCCATTATTTAAAATTGTTTTTTTTCTAATCATTGGTATCTGCATTGAGATAAATTACCACTTATTTCAAATTGAAATTTACTTATTTTTTTTATTTACTTTTTTAAGCTTGCTTTTTTTGGAGCTTTTTTTTAAAAATACAAGTTACACTAAAAAGTTTTTTTCTGAGTTTTTAATTGCTTTGTCCATTGTCTTTAGTGGAATATTATTAGTAGATTTTAAAAGTGATTCGCAAACAAAAAATTACATTGGAAATGCAAAAACAATTAAAGAAAAAAAGAAAAATTTTAAGACCAACCTAGAGATATATCATCCAATATTTATTAGTAAAAAAAGCGTTAAAATTAAATGTGAAGTTATTAGTATTGAAAATAATTATAAAATAGAAAAACACATTGGAAAAGTTCTTATTTATCTTCCAAAAGATAGTCTTTCAGTTAAACTTCTCCCTGGTGATGAAATATCAGTTAATTGTTTTTTTAATTTATTATCTAATCCAAAAAACCCACATCAATTCAACTATTCTAAATATCTTCAATCTAAACAAATTGAGTATACAGCTTTTGTGTCCAATTGGACTTTTATTGGTTCTTCTTGGACTTTAAAAAGGTTTTCTACAATTATAAGAAATAGATGTCTACAATCATTTTCTGAAAGTGGACTTAAATCTAATGAGTTGGCAATCGCTTCTGCTCTAACATTTGGATATAAAGACGAATTAAGTCAATTTGTAAAAGGGGTTTTTTCTAAAACTGGAGCAATGCATGTCCTTGCAGTATCTGGTTTGCATGTTGGAATTGTCTTTTTGCTTATTTCAAGCCTTTTTAAATTTTTAAAAATCGCTCACAGGTTTAAAATTATACAACAATTGGTTTTGATTTTTTTTGTTTGGGTATATGCTATAATTACAGGTTTAAGCCCGTCTGTTTTAAGAGCAGCTACTATGTTAACTTTTTTTTCTGTTGCAGAGATTTTTAATAAATCCACTAATATTTATAATATTCTAGCTTGTTCTGCAATTTTTTTACTTTCAATAGATCCATATTTAATTACTGATGTTGGTTTTCAATTAAGTTTTTTTGCTGTTACTGGGATTATTTATTTGCACCCAATTATATTCAATTTAATATTTGTAAATAATTATATCTTAAAAAAAATATGGTCTGTTAGCTCGGTTTCTATTGCCGCACAAATTGCCACTTTTCCTCTAAGCATTTATTATTTTCACCAGTTTCCCAATTTTTTTTTAATGAGTAATCTTTTGGTAATTCCTTTAGTATTTATTTTGTTAATTATTGGTCTAAGTATCATAGCTTTTAATTTTTTGCCTTATGTGTCTATTTTTCTTGGAAAAATTTTAACTATTATAATTTCATTTATTGTTAAAGCTTTATCATTTATTGAATCCATTCCTTATTCTCTAACTGATGGATTATTTATGTCTGTTTTTGAAACATTCATGCTATATCTTTTAATTTTATTGATACTTTATCAGCTCAAATTTGATTTTAAATTTTTAAATTTTCTTATTCTTATAATTGGAGTTTTCATTGTTTTCTTAGACTTTTCAGAAGACAAAAAAAGATTAAATAAAAGAAGTATTGTTGTTTACAGTATTCCAAATCATACAGCAATAGATTTAATTGAAGGGAAGAATCATTTTTTTATTGCAGACAAAAAGCTTTTAGAAAATAAAAAGCTTATTAATACTTACATCAGAAATAATTGGGATTACAATGACTTAAGAACTCCTAAAATTTTGAATTACGATAGCTTAGTTTCAAAATCTATTAAGTGGAATAATAAATCAATTGGTTATGTCAATAAAAAATGGAATTTTACTTCTGATTTAGATTTTGCTATAATTGATAAAGATTTTCCAATTAATACGCTGGTTAGTTTAATTAATTCGAAAACTATTATTATTCTACCAAATATTACTTACCATCCAATAAACAAAATTAATACTCAAAGTTTCTCTAAAATTTCTTCTTCTATCCACGAGTTAAGAAAATCAGGTGCTTACATTTACCATTTTTAAAGATTATGATTAAAAAATCAAAAAAAAAATGGAACCTAGACTATTCTTTTTTAGAGAAAAAAGGATATAAAATGTTTGCTTCAAAATTAAATCTTAACAGTGAAAAATCTGCGAAAGCTTTTAAAGTTTTTTTTAATAATTTAAGAAAGGAAGCCAGTGAGACCAAACAAGCTAGCTATTTGTTAGTTAAATATTTAAAGGAGGGTAAGCTTTCTAAAAAGGAAGAAAAACAGTTAAAGCTTCAATTTTATGATGTGCTAAAAATAATGGGTGTTGGAATACCTTTTTTTATGATTCCTGGTGCGTCAGTTTTGGTTCCGTTTCTATTAAAATTATCTACTAAGTTAGGGGTGGATATTATTCCAACATCTTTTAAAAAAGATGAAGATTAATAAACTAATTTTTTTTATCTAAATTAGAAGTAAAAATCTATATCTATTAAAATGAAAAAAATACTTGCTCTTATATTACTCTTAGCTCCGTTTTTATTATTTGCTGGTGATTGGGATGGCGCAGAAGTTGTTGAAAAGCAAGTTTGGAAAATGTCCCCATTATTTTTCATTATTGCAAGTTTATTTATTGGGATTATTTGCAAGCATTTTCTTAAAAAAGTTCCTATTCCTTTTACAGTTATTCTTCTTATTATTGGATTAATTCTAGGCGTTATTCACCGATTTGAATGGTTAGAAAACATTTCATTGCTTGACGAGTCAATTTTTTGGGCTGGACATATTAAGCCAGAAATTATTCTCTATGTTTTTCTACCTACTTTAATTTTTGAAGCAGCATTTGATTTGGATGTACATACTTTTAAAAAATCTTTTTGGAATGCCTTCCTAATGGCAGTTCCTGGAATAATTGTGGCTATTTTCATAAGTGCAAGTATGGCTATGGGAATAAAACATTTTGGAATTGGATTTGGAAATTGGGATTGGTACGTATCTCTTATGTTTGGATCTGTTATTTGTGCTACTGATCCTGTAGCTGTAGTTGCATTACTAAAAGAACTTGGTGGGGGTAAAAAACTTAGAACTTTAATTGAAAGCGAATCACTTCTAAATGATGGTACTGCTATAGTAGTTTTTATGATTTTTTATTCTGCAATTAGTTCTCAAATAGGTGGATCAAGTAATCCTGAAATAATTGGTAGTGCTATTAATTTCATAAAAGTAGCTTTTGGTGGTGTTGCTATAGGTGCTGCTATTGGTTATTTGACTCTGTCGCTTTTTAAAACAGTTTTTAACGATAGTTTATTTGAAATTACTGCAATCATTGGATCTGCATATTTAACATTTTTTATTGCAGAAAGTTTTCATTTGTCAGGTGTAATTGGGTTGGTTACTTTGGGATTGATAATGGCAGGAAGAGGAAAAACTAGAATTAGTCCAGAAGTTGGTCATTTTCTTCATGATTTTTGGCTGCTAGCTGCGTTTATTGCAAATACTCTGATTTTTATAGTAGTTGGAGTAATAATTGCTCATCGTACTAGGTTTGAAATGGAAGATTTTATTGATTTAGCTATTGTCTATGTAGGTATTCATCTTATAAGAGGTTTCGTTATTTTTATTTTGTTTCCTTTAATGAGGAAAATAGGATACGGAGTTTCAGTAAAGGACTCTATTGTATTGTGGTGGGGAGGATTAAGAGGCGTTATAGGTTTAGCTATGGCCCTAATTGTAGCTGAAACATCCAGTATTCCTCACGATATAAGAGATCAGTTTCTATTTATAACCGCAGGAATTGTTCTTTTAACATCTTTAATTAATGCAACTACTATAAAAGCTCTTGTAAAAGGATTGGGACTAACTAAAGTTCCTTTAGCAAAAGCCACTTTGGTAAACCATACTATTGACAAACTTAGACATAGTGCAGAACTGAGATTAGAATTAATGAAAAAAGATAGATTCATGGGGGGAGCAGACTGGAGTCATGTAGAAAAATTCCTTCCCATACCCTGGAGTCCCTCAAAAGATGAAATACTAGATAAAGTTGAAAATGGGTTGATTAAAGAACTCAGAATAAACCTATTAAATAAAGAGAAGTCTTCCTATTGGAAATTGTTTAGCAAAGGTTTGTTAGGAAGATCAGCTTATAATTTATTAATGAAGATTAATAACGAACTGTTAGACCAAGGTGGTGAATTTTCTATTGCCAGTTCTAGCAATATAGATTTATTATGGGGCAGCTCAAAAATATTTAACGAAGTTCAGGATTGGAAAATCTTAAGAAAATCATCTAATAAAGATTTATTTTCTCAGCTCTATACCAATTACGATGCTGTAAGAGCAATTATTAAATCTCAGGATGATCTTATAGTCCTAGTAAAAAATTTAGAATCTGACAACTCCAATACAGAAGACCAAATTGTTGTATTAAAGTCTTTAAAGGAAGAAGTTAATGAGAAAAAAATTCAAGGTCTTACATTTTTAAGAAATTTAAAAAATGCTTTTCCTGAAGTTTACAAAACTATTGAAACCAGGCAGGCTAGTAGAGATTTATTGAATTTTCAAAAAACAGAACTTACTAGCATGATTAATTTAGGTAGGGTAGATAAAGATGATTCAGATAAGTTCTTATTGGAAATTGAAAAGAAAATGAGTAATCTTCTTACAAATCCACCAACATTTAAACTTCCTAAATCTCAGGAACTATTAAAGCTTATTCCTTGGATAGAAAAATTGGATGACTCTTCGGTTATTAATTTGTCTAAAATTATTGAAATTAAAATTTTCCCTGCAAATTATTCATTTGATAACGAGCTCAAATCCAGTAATATAGGAATTTTGGTCAGAGGAAATGCAAAATTTACAGATGAAGACCATTCTAATGATTTAGAAATTGGTTTTATTATTTCTAAGAGGAATAAAAAAATCACCAGTGCAAGTAAAGTTGTTTCCAATTCTCCACTTACTTTAATTTGGGTTGCTGAATCCAAATACAATTCTTTTGTTGAATTGGTAAAAGATTTTGAAGCCCAAATCAGCTAATTTTCTTAAATGGATTTAGATAAGAAATCTAGAACCAAAAGCTATATTTACGATGGAATAGTCATTTTCATTGGAGTTTTTCTTTCTTTCTTTGTAGAAGATTTACGAGTTCAGAATCTTAACGACCACAGAAAAAACCAATATTTAAAAGACCTTAGATTGACCCTTGATGATAATGTGAGTCTGATAAATCATCTTAAGGAAGTCTTAAATAAATCGGTTAGCTATATCAATCTAATTCAAGATGACATTGACCAAAACCATAGTCTTTTGAACGACTCAATAACCATAAGTAAGTTAATTGATATTGAAGTTGGTATTTCCTTTTTTTCTAAAGATGGAATTTATAATCAACTTATTGCAACTGATGCATTTGAATTAATTAAAAGCACAGAACTTAAAAATATTTTATTGGAAATGTACAATCATTTAAAAGAGAGAAATATTGCTACATCTAATGAAATTGATCAATTTAATATTGGATTTAGAAAAACAATATTAGAGAATTTTAGAGTTAGATTTGATTACGATTTGTTAGATGGTGAATTTTATGGAAATAGGTCTTTGAAAGTTTTCGATTTCAATAAATCTTATTATGCATCCAACGACTTTTATGGAATTTTGTCTCAAGCAAAGTTGTATTCCAATATGTACCAAAGGCAATTAAAAGATTTACATGATATTTATATTGAAGCTATCCAATTGGTAAATAAGGAAATTAATATAATAAGCAAAGGAACACTAATAATTGAAACAAAAATGATTTAAACTTTAAAATACAATATATTTAAGTTATGATAAGAAGTTACTTTAAAAATATCCCATTTAAATCGCATTATTTTTTTTCTTTTTTAATTTTTCAATTATTCTTTTCTATTGTTTTTGCTCAATCGATTAATTTTAAATACGGAGAATTTGATTTAACTAATTCTTATGAGGATTTCCTTAAAGAAGAACCTGTCGGGCCATCTTTAAATCAAACAAACTATTATAAAATAATACGGTTTAATTCAATTCCAAAGAGGGATACTAGAAGTGAATTAGAATCAAAAGGAATTCTTTTTATAGATTATATTTCTCAAAACGCATATACAGTTTCTATTCCGTATAATTTCTTGAAATCTAATCTTGTTGGCTATGATATTACTCATGTACAGGATATTCCTAAAATTTTAAGATGTGATCCTGCAATTTTTGAATCTCCTATTCCACAATGGGCAGATAAAGGCAATAAAATTAATCTGGAAATTATCTTAATGAAAAATTATGAGTTAAATTTTTTCCTAGAATATTTAGATGCTTTAGGTTCTACTATTATTGACATTAATAGTTCTGCAAACATTGTAAGATGTGAATTTCCTAAAAATAAATTAATGGAGCTTTCGGAAATTCAATACGTTAATTTTATTTCTTTTATCTCGGCACCTGGTGAACCCGAAGATACTGGTGGGAGGTCTTTACACCGATCAAATTCTATAAATACACAACTTTATAACGGTCGTAAATACGATGCTTCTGGAGTTAGTGTTTGTGTCAATGACGATGGATTTGTTGGTCCCCATATTGATTTTAAAGGTCGGACAGAGCAAAGTACTGTCGCCAATGATTTAAATGGAGACCACGGTGATATGGTTGCGGGAATACTTGGTGGAGCAGGTAATTTAAATCCTCAATACGAAGGAATGGCCAAAGGTGCTAAAATACACGTTAGACAATATAGTTCATCTCTCCCGAATTCTGTGCAATTGAATAATGATAGTAATGTTATGATATTTTCTTCATCCTATGGCAATTCATGTAATGCAGGCTATACCTCCTTGTGTTACCAAATTGATAGAGAAATAGTATTAAATCCGTCTCTGATTCAAGTTTTTTCTTGTGGAAATTCAGGAAATAGCAATTGTGGTTATGGTGCTGGGTCTGGCTGGGGAAATATTACTGGTGGCCATAAGCAAGCCAAAAATGTAATTGCTACTGCAAATTTAAATTATAATGGAACTTTAGTTTCTAGTAGTAGTAGAGGCCCAGCTTCCGATGGAAGAATCAAACCAGATATTGCTGCTCATGGAAATGGTCAGATATCTACAGATCCTAATAATATCTATAATGCAGGAAGTGGAACATCAGCTGCAGCTCCAGGAATTTCTGGTGTTTTGGCACAACTATACCAAGCTTATAGAGAACTAAATTCAGGTTTAGACCCAGAATCAGGGCTTTTAAAAGCCTGTTTGTTAAACACAGCCCAGGATTATGGAAACACAGGTCCAGACTTCTCTTACGGCTGGGGAATTGTCAATGCATTGAAGGCTGTAAAGGTTTTAGAAGAAAATAGATACCAAGATTCTTTAATTGACAATGGGGAATCACACACGATTAATTTTACAATTCCAGAAGGAACTAAAGAAGCAAGAATTATGTTGTATTGGATGGATCCAGAAAGATCTCCATCATCTTCCATATCTCTTCTTAACGATCTTGATTTGAAAATAAGTAACAACAGTAGTGATTTCTACCCTTGGGTTTTAGATCCTACTCCAAATTCTTCTTTATTGTCCTTGCCTGCAACCACTGGTGAAGATCACTTAAATAATATGGAACAGGTTACAATATTTGATCCTGTATCAGGAAATTACTCTGCAGAAATATCTGGTTTTAATATTCCTGTTGGGCCACAAAAATACTACCTACTATATGAATTTATTTCCGATGAAATTATAGTTACTTATCCAATAGGTGGAGAGGGAGTAATTCCCTACAGAGCAGAATTTATTCAATGGGATACCTATGGTACTCAAGGATATTTTGATGTAGAATATTCTGTTGACAACGGAGTCTCTTGGACTACAATTGGTAACCAAGTAAATGGTTCATCTAGAATAAAGCAATGGCCAATTCCAAATTCAGTTTCTGGACAAGCGCTTGTTAGAGTTTCTAGAGATGGGATTTCAGGTCAGTCTTCTGATGTTTTTTCAATTATAGATTTCCCTAAAAATATTAATATAAATAATGTTTGTGAATGTGAGTTTTCAATAAGCTGGAACGAAGTTCCATTTGCAGCAAAATACGAGATTTCAGTTTTAGGTGAAAAATACATGGATTCTATTGGCTCTACATCCGAAACTTCTTATAATATTCCAATAGATAATCCAAATGATGAAGTTTGGTTTTCTGTAAGGGCAATTACTGAAAATGGCACTAAAGGGGTTAGAGCAGTAGCAGAATATTATGACGGAAGTGGTGTTTCTAATTGTTTGTTAAATTCTAATTTCTATACCAACAAATCTCAATTATGTACAGATTTTCCAGTGAATCTATTTGATCAGACCATTGGATGTCCAATAAGTTGGGATTGGAGTTTCATCCCAAATACAGTTACTTATTTAGAAAACACCAATTCAAATTCACCAAACCCTGTAGTAAGTTTTGAAAATGATGGTTTGTATCAAGTAAGCTTGACCACCGAGAATGCAAATTCAATAAGTTCCATTGAGAAGAATGATTTTTATAATGTTATATCTGAAGACCTTTTATCGGAAGAAATAGAGCTTTCTGAGGATTTTAGCGCTTTAAATTTCCCTCCTGAAAATTGGGAGGTTTTAAATATTGGTCAAAATTCTTCTTGGAAAGATACCAGTATATTTACTCAAGAAGGGTTGCAAAATAGAGTAGCTTTTTTTAATAATAATTTAGTTGGTAATTTTGATAAACTTATTACTCAACCTATTTATTTGGATAATGAACTGTCCAATCCATATTTGTCTTTTGATGTTTCTTATTCTTCGAATTCAGATAGTTTTGAAGATGCTTTGTTGGTAGAAGTTTCTAAGGACTGTGGTTCTACTTTTACAGACACTATTTATTTTAAATCTGGAAAGTTTTTGTCTACGGATATTCAAAATAACTCGACCAACTCTAACCACCATACATTCAGAAAGGAATTTGTATCACTAAAAGAGTTTCTAGGAAAAAGAATTAATATATCCTTTCTAAGCAATAGCGACGGTGGTAACAATATTTATATAGATAATGTAAATCTTACAAATAGATCAACAGAAGATTTCAATCCATTAGTTTTTGAAATATTTCCAAATCCAAGTTCTGGAATTTTTAATTTATATTTTGAAGACTTTTCTATTGAAAATTTTGATTTGACTATTGTGGATATTTCTGGTAAATTAATTCTTGACAAGGATTACTCGTTTTCAAATGGTAGCCCAAGAATGGTTTCTTTAAACTTGTTGAATATTTCTAAAGGAGTTTATTTGTTAAGAGTAAATGCTAAAGACAGAAGTATCGTTAAGAGATTTGTTGTAAGTGATTAAAAAAAGTCCGAAACATATTTTATGTAACGGACTTTTTAGTGATCGCGCCAGGATTCGAACCTGGGACCGCCTGCTTAGAAGGCAGGTGCTCTATCCAGCTGAGCTACGCGACCAATTTATCGCGCAAAAATAGAAAAAATGTTGGACTTCCTAGTTATCTTTTATATTTAGTGAAAAAAATCTTTAGATTTTAATTTACATAAGAATTTTAAAAGATATTTAAGCAATAAATTTCTCTTAGCAGATTAGTTTATATTTACACAAAATTTATAAGTACCCAACACCTAATACATATTTATTGTAATTATTAATAATTAATTTTTCATAAACATAATATGGTTTTCAAAAAAGTTATTTTTTCATTTTTCCTATTTTGTTCTCTAAACATTTTAGTAGCCCAAACTAATCCACTAAATATTCAGCAATTTGCTCATATACCAAATAGTGGCTTTATGGTTCCCTCTGAACTAAATGATATTTGGGGTTGGGTAGATAGTGCAGGAAATGAATATGCTATTGTAGGAATGAATGATGGTACTTCCATCATTGATTTATCCGATCCACTCAGTCCTCAAGAAGTATTGTTTGTTCCTGGAATGAATTCTATTTGGAGAGATATTAAAACCTATGGAAACTATGCTTACGTAACCACAGAAGCTATGAATGGATTATTAATAATTGATTTATCTAACTTGCCAGACAGTGCCAACACCAATACATATCTTTACACTGGTCCATCCAATGCTCAGTGGCAAAGAGCTCATAATATATATATAGACGATAGAGGATATGCTTATATTTTTGGGGCAAATAGAGGAGTTGGTGGTGCTATTATTTTAGATTTAAACCAAGATCCAACACAGCCTGTTGAAATTGCCGATATCAATAATTGGTATGTTCACGATGGTATGGTAAAAGGAGATACTTTATTTCTTGCTAATGGAAATAACTCTCTTTTTTCTCTTTGGGATGTTTCCAATCCTTCAACTCCAGTTTTATTAGCTCAAAACCCAACTGTTGGATACTATTCTCATAATATATGGTCTTCAGATGATGGAAATTACATTTATACAACTGAAGAAGACAACGGTGGACACCTTTCAGAATTTAATATTACCGATTTAAATAATATTGATCTCACTGATAAAATACAAGCTGAACCTGGAAATAATATAATGCCCCACAATGCATTTTATATCAACGATTATATAGTTAATTCTTACTACACCACCGGAATTCAAATATTTGACGTAAAAAGTAAAGGAAATATAGTTAATGTTGGTCATTTTGATACATCTCCTAACTTTTCTGGTCCAGGATCCAATGGCTGTTGGGGAGTTTATCCTTACCTGCCAAGCGGAATTATTATAGCTTCAGATATTGAAAATGGTTTTTTTGTTTTAGATCCAGATTATAAAAGAGCAGCTTATTTGGAAGGAATAATTACCGATGCATCTAGCAATACATTTTTAAGCGGAGTAACTGTTGAGATACTCAATAGCAACAACAATACTCTGTCTAATGTTGGGGGAGAATTTAAGCTTGGATCACTAAATTCAGGCACTTACAGTGTTGTTTTCTCTCATCCTTTATACCAGTCAGACACTATAAATCAGGTAGTTCTTCAAAACGACTCTACTACAATTTTAAATTTAGTAATGTATTCTTTAACTCCACTAAATTTAAATATAGAAAGTAAAAGTTCAGTTCTTAATTCTTCTCTTTCTGGTGTTGATTTTACTATTACTAATGAAGATTTCACTTACAGCGGAACTACAGATCAAAATGGTTTATTTACCATTAACAACTTAATTCCTGGATCTTACAATATTTATGCAGGTTTATGGAGCTACAAAGACTTTTGTGTGGAATCATTGAATATCATTAGCGATAATACGCCGAGTTTTTAATTTCTCTTGAGGAGGGTTATAGAGATAGATTTAATATCGATATGGGTTGGACAGTAAATTCATCTGCAGCATCTGGATTGTGGGAAAGAGATATACCTACAGTAACTATCTATAATAATTCAGATACGTGTAGCCCAGCTTTTGATAGTGAGGATTGTGGAAATATGGCTTTTATAACTGGCAATTTGGGCTCCTCTCCATCGGCAGATGATGTAGATTTAGGGTACGTCCAATTAGTATCTCCTACTATTTCTCTGGATTCAAACCAAACCAACTATTTACACTGCAATCTATGGTGGAGAAATTTTTTAGGTGGCACCACATCGGACGATACTCTTTTTATAGATGTAAATGATGGAGTTAATAAAGAAAATTTATTTTTTATTCAAAGTGACAATCCTAAAAATTGGTATAAGCTATCTCTTGAAATACCAAATACTATAAATCTTAGTAGTTTTAAAATTGAGATAACTACTGCAGACTGGGACTTCTGGGGTGGATCATTTAGTAGAGGCAGGAATTGACAATTTTTATATTGATAATTATTACAGTACAAATATTACTAACTCCACTAATAATTCTATAAATGTCTTTCCAAATCCAACACTAGATGGAATAGTACAAATTCAAGGTGTAAAAGTGCCATTTGAATACAGTTTATATAATATTTCCGGAAAATTAGTTCAAATGATCTAATGTTTCAACAAAGAGATTCAAATATTAGAAAAGGGACTTTACATCTTAAAAATAAAAGATGGTGTCAAATATCTTCTTTAAGAGAATTATCTTTTAGAAGATATTGATTTCTAAAATCTTTCTAAGCACATCAAAATAAAGTGTAATAGTAAGAAGTAGAGTCATTAGCCAAATAACAATAAGATTGGCATTAAAAGTATCAAATTTATAATCCAAAAATATTTAGATGGAGCATAAAAATGTGCTCCAAAATATTTGTGATTTACTGGGTCTAAATAAATAGGATCTGACTTTTGTATAAGGCCAGTTTCGTCTTCAGTAATAAATGTCAAAGAGTTAGAATTAGTTACAAAATCTTCAAGACTATGGTTGTTGTAACTATTTTTAAATTTTTGGAAATGGTATTTTTTAAGATAGGACATTAGGTTTTTATAAGATCTATATTCTTTTGAAGAAATTATTTTTTGTTTTTTTAAAGCTCTCAGTTTTCTTATAAAGTAGTATCTGGATCAGTTTCACGAATTAAAATTTCATCTTTTGAATTGAGAAGCTATTGTACTGATTCATGTAATAATCTCTTATGCTAGTTAGGTAATTATGAAGCGCTAAATAATTTTTTTTCTCCATATTGTTGTTTTCAATTGTCAACAAGAGCTTTTCTATGTCTTCATCACTATAAAGATCTTGATGAATTGAAGTTTTTTATTTCTTTTCTAATTTCATTAATTATTACATTTGTCCATCTCTTTTAATTTTATCTATTTCTGTATGTAGTGGATGTTCTTTTTGTGCAGTTCTATAAAAATTAGTCAGTTTAGAATCTAGATTACTTTCCCATTGGTCTTTTTTCCAATTGGCAAATGACATTTTTTTATCAAATTTAAAAAATCGTCTTTTCATATTCATTGTCCTTGAACTGTACGACGGTCAATGCTTCATAAGCCCATCTAGATGCCATTACATTTCCAATAGTTGGCACTTCAGATTTTGAAGAAAAATAGGGGTGAAGCTTGTCAAAAGGAACAATAATTCCACTGAATAAAAGCTGTGGAATAATACAAATAGGAATTAATATATAAATGACTTTGACAGAGTTAAAGCTGGCTGAAATATTTAAACCAAGTAAATTTGCAAAACAGGAGGTTGAGAAAAGAATCATCCAATGTGCAAAGAATAATCCATCAATTCCTAGAATAAAATTCCCGACTAATACATAAAATACAGTTTGAATAGCAGAGATTAAAAACATGATTCCAATTTTTGAAAACAAGTAACTTCCCTTACTAAGATTTAAAAACTTTTCTCTTTGTAGAATTTTTAAATTTCCAATGATTTCTTCAGAACTAGTGGTAAGACCAATAAATAAAGCAACTATTACAGAAATAAAAAGGTATTGTGGAAGATTATCGCTATTGTAGAAAGTATACTCTAATTCATGTTTTAAATAATTAGTTTCTAAATACTTCATGAAAAATGCTAGAATACCTGCAAGTAAAGGAGCCTCAAAAAGAGTAATAATCATATACTGAGTATTGGTCAGTTTCGACTTTACATCTCTTATGAAAAAGATTCCAAATTGTTTCAAAAGACTTGGTATTTTAAAAATACTATCTGGAATTTTTTGTTCTTTATTTTCGTTGGGTTGAGGGTCAATTAGTTTTTGATAATGTTTGTTCCATTCAATAGGGGAAACTTTTCTATTTCCAGTAAGTTCTCCATATTCATCTACCACCTTCATATCGATGGTATTAAATATCTGTTCTGGATTTACATTTCCACAAGTTTCACATTCGCTTTCGTCTGCATTTACGTGGTTTATTAATTTTTTGAAGTAAACTACTGCATCTACTGGGTCTCCTTTATAAATTGGATATCCACCAACATCAAGAATAATCAATTGGTCAAACATTTTATAAATTTCAGAAGATGGTTGGTGAATAACTACAAAAATTAATTTTCCTTTTAGAGCTAGTACTTTTAACAAATCCATTATGATTTCTGAATCGTTGGAAGAAAGTCCAGAAGTGGGTTCATCAACAAATAGTATCGATGGTTCTCTAATTAGCTCTAGGGCAATATTTAATCTTTTTCTTTGACCACCAGAAATTGTCTTAGAAAGAGGATTACCTACTTTTAAGTCTTTGGCTTCAAAAAGTCCAATTGAAACAAGAACCTCGTTTACTAGTTCTACTAATTTATCATCTTCATAATTTCCAAAACAAAGCTTTCCATTGTAATATAAATTCTCAAAAACTGAAAGCTCCTCAATTAATAAATCGTCTTGGGGAACAAATCCAATAACACCCTCTAAAAGTTTAGGGCTTTCGTAGAGTCCAATTCCGTTAATTTTAATTTCTCCACTAGAGGGTGGATAGTTTCCGTTAAGAACATTTAATAAGGTAGATTTTCCTGAGCCAGATCCACCCATTATTCCAACAAGTCTTCCAGATTCTTCTTTAAAAGTAAAATCGTATAAGCCTTTTTTCCTGAAGAGAATTCATATTCTATATTATTGGCTGTAAATTCAATTTTATTTCATCTACTGGTTTCTAAGAGAAATTGGGCTATAATATCGCTGTAATATATTGGTGCAATTTTGGTGTTCTTAATTGAGGACCCTTGTCTTATAACCTTGATAATATTTGGAGAAAGTATCTTGGCCGTTTAAAAATAATTCTTGTTTTCCAAAGTAACGTATGAAATAGGTTTTTACCGAGGATACTCTAAGAACTGAAATGCTTCCTTTAATTCCATCTGCATATTAGTCGTTCCTCCTTTATATCGTGATTTGATTTTGAATTAATAGTAAGATGATTGTCGTGATTAGCTAGCTTATTTGACGAAGATTCTGCAAATTGTAATATTTCTTGATACTCTTCATTGGTAATGTTAAAAGTATCTGCTACCGTTTCTGCAAATGCCAATTCTTTTTCTGTATGTAAATCATCTGCAAAAATAAATTCTAAGATTCTTATCAAAACAATTACTTTTTGTCTTTGTTCTAATTCTTCATTTATTTGAGTACATATTCTAAGAACTTTAACAGAGTTTACAGAAGTTCTTTTTTTCTTGCTGTCTTTAGCTCTTTTAGTCCCGTGTCGTTCTTTAATAAATTCGTCAAATATTTTTAGGTATTTAACAACAAGTTCAGATGTTAAATCTTGTTTAAGTAAGATTTCTACTATGTTTTTAGATGTGTCCGCAGCAACAATTTCATCCGATTCTTCTATTACATCAATTTTTGCCACAATAGCAAAAAGTTGCATAAGAGCTTTAAGAATTCTTTCACTCATTTATAAATGTTTAGATATGAATATACCAAAAAATTGAACTTGTTTTTTTATTTTTCACAAAGATTCAAAATTTGAGTACCTTATTTGTATAAAATTTATTTTCCTTTATAAAAATATAACTCTTAATTCTTCGAAATAGAGAATGTCAAAGCAATTAAATAACAAAGAAATAATCAATTTTATTGATGTAATTATACCTATTGCTATGCCAAAACTTTTGTCTTATCATTTAAAGGCCGAAATGAGATTAAATATTGGTCAGCGAGTGTTGGTTAATGTTGGAAAGAAGAAACAGTACTCAGCAATAGTATTTAGAGTTCACCAACAAAAGCCACCCTATCAAACAAAGGAAGTTTTAGAAGTTTTAGATAATGAGCCAATTGTAAATTTAAAACAGCTTGAACTTTGGGCATGGATTTCTAGATATTACATGACTACAATGGGAGAAGTTATGATGGCCGGTCTCCCAAATAGTCTCAAGCTAAACAGCGAGTCCATTTATCTACCATCAATAAACAAATATTCGGATAAGGAATTATCAGTTTTAAAACCAAGTGAGCAAAAGATTATAGACGCCTTACAACACAACCAGCAAATGAATTTGAAAGAAATTTCAGACTTGTTGCAAATAAAATATCCGCACGTTTATATAAAAAACTTATTGAACTTAGGATTGATTCAAGATTATGAAGCTCACCAAGAAAAATATCGTGTAAAAACAATACAAAAAATAAATCTTCATTCTAGCTTAAAAAAAGATGAAAGGCTTCTTAAGGGCGCTTTTAATAAACTTTCTAAAGCACCTAAACAAGAAGAGTTACTTTTAAAATTCTTACAGTTAAATCATGACCTATCTGGAAAATCTGTGATTAAAAAGAAACTTTTGAGTGAGGCTAATTTATCAGCTGCAGTTTTAAAGGGATTAGTAGATAAAAATATTTTAGAAATTGAAAATTTTGAAGACAGTAGGATTAAAGATGTCACTAAGATTTCAAAAAAAATGCCTAAGCTTTCCGATTTCCAATCCATAGCATTTAATAAAATTGATAATTATTTTAAAACTGGAACTAGTTTACTACTTCACGGGGTGACAGGAAGTGG
>CAJJCR010000006.1 GCA_905182745.1 Bacteroidetes bacterium MED-G20
ATTTTGCTGCGCTAAATTTGCAGTTTGATAATTAGTTTCTCTTATAATTCCTTCTGGCAGCACATAATTTATTGGGTCTCTTGTTCCATTGTCTTCCAAGTTAACTGCACTAACATTAAAAAAAGTATTGGCTTCTTCATTCTGAATGAATTCTCCATTAGACAATAAACTGCCCAAATACCTTCTCCATTCTCCCCTTATAAGCTCTAGTCTTGCAAATCGTAGAGTTACATTTTCATTCCACCCATGTAAGAAACATTCTTATAAATCTTATAGATCTAAAATCCTGAATATCATTTACTCTTTTTGAAAATGAGGTAACCGGAACTCTGAATTGGTACCAATAAACTTCTTTTTGAGTATCTGGATCGATATAAAGAACCTTGTCGGTAACAAAGTTTTTACCTACTTCCATTTTATTGGGCTTGAAATCAATTTTATATTGAAAATAGCTCTCCGATTCACTTAGGTTATTATCTAGGTTTATATCTTCCACATTGGGAAGGGTAGAAGCTGAAGTTGGATACCGGTCTGCATTCATAGTGTCAGACATTTCAGATGTTGGTGAATTTCCTTCCGGGCTGTTATAGTTTTTGTACCTGTCTCTTATGCTTAACTCTTCTTGGTCATAATCATCATCTCGATAATAGTTGAAATTATCTGCTGACGGGTCGTTTAAAAAGTTAGTTAAAACATTTGGATCGGAAATGTGATTTTGGATCTTTGGCAACATAATTATTGAAATAAGACAATTCCTGATTGTCGGATAATCCATCAAACCCAATATCTTGAAATTGTCTGGAAGATAAATTATTATCAAACGCGTTGACAACTACTTGAGTATTTGGGACAACCCCCCAAGAGGTATATTCCAATTCGCTGGAATAGGTGTCGTAATCTCCATCTGGTGGCAACCCGTTTTCAAATGCCTTTCTGCCATCTCTTAACAAATCCTCTGAAACAGTTCCCAAGGTTAAAGTAAAACTCACCACCAGAACTATTCTCTGAATCTTCATTGAAAGGGTCCATTACCCAGAACTGAATAAATTCAATATTTGCAGCTTCAAAATCATTGGTTGTTAGTGTTCTCATGATTCCTCCCCATCTAGTTTCTGGATCATTCAATTCCCCGCTAGAAGGATCAATTCCAGAGGAGTAATTATTGGATTCTACATCAAAATTATAGGGTCCTCTCTCTTTGGGATAGTAGGAAATATCAAAAACTGGGATATTGGTTAACTGTCCAGTGCCTAATTGTTTATTTGGGAAAACCTCGTCAACAAGTACTTGTCTCATTAGGTGGTTGTCTTGAAACGCAGAACCTTTGATATGGCTTGGGGTTAAAGAAGATGTTCTACTGTGAAACAAAGGATCAATTACATACCAAGAAAACTTTGCTCTGTTTTTTCCATAGTTAATGTCGTTGTATAAAGATGCTTCTGGAAACAGGTCTGGTTGTCCTTGAGGAACAGAGGCTAAAACCCAATTATTTATAGTCCTAATGTCTATTGCGCTTTGGCTTCCCTCGAAATCATCTATGTAGGAAGATCCGTTTTCTTGTGTAATGTCAATAGCTTTGTTATGTCCTGGTATTAAAGCTGCTAATTCTCCAGAAAAATTAACCATAGATTTTTTCTTGGTTTCAATAAACGGAAGCATATCCACCAATTTAGTCAAGGCGGGGACTTCCTTTCTAAAGCCTCCATCCAGCCCAAGCATAGTATTTGAAATTGGTTCGTCGCCGGCATTTACCTTTGGGAGTTAGAGGTCTTTCTTTTAATTTGAGAATTGTTGCCCCAATATTGGCATCCTTATTTATTTTATAGTCTAAATGAGTCCCAAGAAGTGTTTTCATTTGAACACTAAATAAAGAGTTGCTCTCTAAAGAAATTTTAATTGGGGTACCAGAACTTAATATCCCATCGTCTAAAATCTTTACTCTTCCTAAATTATAGTCTACCATATATTGAGATCCTTCAATTAAAATTTGACCACCTGCAGTAACTACGACCGACCCCTGGGGGATATTCATTGCATTTAACGAGATTTCCGAACTAACTGAAGACTGGTATCTGCCTTTTATTTTAAACCTATTGATTTCTGGCAATTGCTGTGCGGCAGTTTTGGTGCTATCGTATAATTGAGTAAAAGCTACTTTGTCTATTATAGTGGATGAAATTCCCTCATTTAGCATTTTTTGTTTTAAAGTTTTTCCGAAGGGTTCTACGGTGGTAAAATACAACCTCCCGTTTCTTGGATTTATGGTTCCTCCATTGGGGATTTTGCCTTGATTGGCAGTTATAGGAACAAAATCAAATAATCCATCTTGATACATTTGTTGCTGTTGATTCAATCTATCCAAATCTAATAGTTGAATTAAAAGTTTGTCATCCACCCCAGTTTTAGGAATGTAATTAATATCAATAGATGTTAGAGGGTTATTATACCATATATCTAATCTGAAATTATTTCGGAGCCACTTGGTATGCGCCAAGAGAATAGACATTCTTCATCATCAAATCCCAAAGCTTTTTCTTTGGGTTTCTAACGGTAGACTTTAGTAATTTTAAAAATAAAGCATTTTGTCCTGCTACTCCATCTGTAGAAAGTTCTCCAACTTGGTAAGTTTTTCCAGCGTAGGTATATTGGTAAGAGACCCCTAAGAACTTGATCGTTGTTCAAGGACTGATTTAAAGAAATAAAACCCAAAACAGAATTGTAGGTAAACTCATTTGGAGAAAGCATTCTTGCATTCTCTACCTTTTCAAACTCTATTCCTTGTTCCATATTGTAACTTGGACCTGAAAGTTCGTTACTAGCATTTACATAGTTTCTGACATTGGAATTAGAGACGATGTTGTTGTAAAGTCCATTGTGGCCATTATCTGGAACTGTAGAAAGGTCCCGAATTCCATAATTGATTTTCTAAATTATTGACGTTTGGCTCCCCTAAGTCTGTAAAACACAAAATATTTCTTGTGTTTTGAACTGAGTTATTTCTATTGGTAACCCAAACTTCAATTCGTTGAATTTGAACACCAGAAGTAATCAAAGGCAGAGTTCTCATAGACTGATCATAGGTGTCTCTGTAATGAAAACTTAGAAAAAAATGACGGTTTTCTTCGTAATTGTCTGCATTTATCTCGAATTCATTGAGTTGAGCTCCACCAGAAACTTCAATTTCTTTTTTCTGTCCTTTTTGCTGAGACAAAACAGTGGTAGCAGTGAGTTTTCCAAATTTCAATTCTGATTTAATTCCAAATAAACTTTGACTACCTGAAATCAATGTGCTATTTAATGGAAGAGTAACATTCCCTGCTTCTAATTTTTGTAAAATATCGTCCTCTTTTCCTGAATAATCTAAATTCAATTGGTTGTCAAAATCAAAAGTAGCTTCAGTATTGTAATTAAACCCTAAGTCCATTAAATCACCTATTTTTCCAGTAAGATTCATTTGTATTTTTTGGTCAAAATTAAAAACCGTCATTTTTCTGTTTCTTTCTGGAAGTACAGGGTTATCCGTTCGTGAAGTATTAAGTCCAAAACTTAATTCTGCAGAACCTTGAGGCCTAATTTCAACAAAGTCACTTCCAAAAATCTTCTTAGCAGGTGGTTCATTAATTTTTATCTCGTCTTCTACAGTTTTATATTTATAATCTGACATCTCGTCCAAATTCTTTTTCCAAAAATCAGTCATGGACTTTTCGTGTTGCATCTTTAAATAATCGTTCAACGACACTTCACTTGAGGGTCTATAATTAAGAGAATCCCCAAGTAAAGAATTAAATATATATTGACCAGTTAGTGGATTGTACTGAACGTTGTTTTGAATATTTAAAGGGAGTTGAAAATCTATTAATCCCAATGAAAAGTTGGTGGGGTCTAAAGGGTCATTTATAGGAAATATTAAATCTATTTCCGGAGAATCTAGTGCTATAGCGGGGGCATAAGGATATTGTTTGGCTTCGATCTTTAGTCCTATTAGAACGACCAAAACAATTAATAAAACTGCTTTACTTTTAAAAAAATAATTTAACAATGTGTCTTTTTAAACAGCTTTAAGTGTCATTTTAATAAGCTCTTCAACGGAGGAAATATCATTATTTTTTAATATCTCATCAATTGTATTAGAAGCTTTTTTCTTATCTATACCCAAAACCACCAATCCAGATAACGCTTCATTTTTATAGGTATTGCCTTGAGGAGATAAAAAATCGCTATTGGATTCTATTTTATCCAGCTTTCCTTTAAGATCTACAATTATTCTTTGTGCGGACTTCAGTCCAATTCCCTTTACACTTTTAAAAGCATTTACATCGCTTTGATCTACTGCTTGAGCAACTTCGGCTGGTTTCATAGACGATAAAACCATTAAAGCAGTACTTGCTCCAACTCCAGAAACATTGATTAGTTCTCTAAACATCATTCTCTCTTCTTCCTCTGAAAATCCAAATAAAATATGTGCGTCCTCTCTTACGATTAAGTGACTAAAAAGCCTTAACTTTCCCTTGGACGGAAGTCCATCATAAGTATTCAAGGAAATATTTAGCATATAGCCAACCCCATTTACATCAATTACTACATGTGTCGGTGTTTTTGATTCTAAAATTCCTTCAATATGTGCTATCATAATTATTTACGGTTTTGTACATCTACTACTCCTAGAGTAATCATATTTAATATCTCTCTTACTGATGAACCTATTTGAAGAACATGAACTGGTTTTTTCATGCCAAGTAATACTGGTCCAATAGCTTCTCTATCGCCCATTTCTTTAACCAACTTATAAGCAATATTACCCGCACTTAAGCTTGGGAATATTAAAGTATTGGCACTTTGATCTGATAGTAAAGAAAAAGGGAAAAAGTCATTAATCAACTCATTATTAACTGCAAAATTAGCTTGCAATTCTCCGTCTACAACCAATCCCGGGATGATTTCTCGTGCAAAATTTTAGTTGCCTCTCTCATTTTAATTGCATCTGCCCCTTCATTAGAACCAAAATTTGAGTAACTCAACATAGCAATTTTAGGTTTTATTTTGTATTGTTTTACAGTTCTAGCTACCAAAAGAGTAATATCCACAATCTCTTCAACTGTTGGATCAATATTGACCGTAGTGTCTGCAAAAAACATTGGCCCATCTTTACTTATTAAAATATACATTCCTGCTATTTTATTAAGTCCTTTTTCTACGCCAATAACTCTTAAAGCAGGGCGAATTGAATCTTTATAGCTTCTTGTTAGTCCAGAAATCATCACATCTGCCAGCCCGGTTTCTACCATTGCAGCAGCAAAATAATTCCTTTCCCTCATTAATTTTTTTGCCTCATGAAAAGTCAGCCCTCTTCGTTTTCTCTTTTTATGTAAAATTTCTGCAAATATTTCTCTGTGTTTTAATTCGCTTTCGTTTCGTCGGGTCAATAATCTCGCAATTGGATAAGTCTAAATTGTATTCATCTATTATTTTTTGAATATTGTGTTTCTTTCCAAGTAAGATTGGAATTGCAATTCCCTCTTCCAAAGCCATGGCCGCAGCTTTCAAGATTTTGTAGTGGTCAGCCTCTGCAAAAACTACTTTTTTAGGACTTCTTTTAGCTTTTGAAGTTAAGTTTCTAATGAATTTGTTATCTAAGTCCTAGACGTTGCATTAGTTCTAGCTCATATTTTTTCCAATCCTTAATTGGCTCTTTAGCAACTCCAGATTCTATGGCAGCCTTGGCTACCGCAGGAGCGACCCAGTAAATTAACCTTGGGTCTAGTGGTTTTGGGATAATTTGCGTGCGTCCAAATGAAATAATTTTGGCATCATATGCCTCATTGACTTCATCAGGCACTGGCTCCTTAGCCAAGCTGGGCTATTGCGTTAACTGCAGCTGCGAGTTTCATTTCCTCGTTAATCTTTGTGGCTCTTACGTCTAGATGCTCCTCGAAATATATATGGAAACCCAAGTACGTTATTTACCTGGTTTGGATGATCAGATCTTCCAGTAGCCATTATCACATCGTCCCTTGTTTCTAAAGCAATATCGTATTCAATTTCTGGATTTGGATTTGCTAAGGCAAAAACTATTGGATTTTTTGCCATACTTTTAATCATCTGGGGTTGAACAACCCCACCTTTAGAAAGGCCTAGAAAAACATCTGCATTTACAAATGCTTTTTCCAAGGAAACATCTTGGCTTTTTTGTATAAAAAACTTTTTGTTTTCATCCAAATCTTTTCGTTTAGCATGAATTAAACCCTTGGAATCAAACATGAAAATATTTTCTTTCTTAACACCTAAAGATAGGTATAGCTTCACACAGGACTGAGCAGAAGCACCTGCTCCACTTACCACTACCTTAACTTTTTCAATTTTTTTATTTGCAATTTCTAACGCATTTAATAATGCTGCAGATGAAATAATTGCTGTACCATGTTGATCATCATGCATCACAGGAATATCTAATTCCTTTTTTAAACGCTCTTCTATTATAAAAGCTTCTGGAGCTTTATATCTTCTAAATTAATTCCTCCAAATAGTTGGAGAAATAGCTTTAACAGTGTCTATAAATTTATCAATATTTGTTTCGTTAATTTCAATATCAAAGACATCAATATCAGCAAATATTTTAAAAAGCAATACCCTTTCCTTCCATTACTGGTTTTGAAGCTTCTGGTCCAATATCTCCCAATCCTAAAACAGCAGTTCCATTAGAAATTACAGCAACCAAGTTTCCTTTTGCGGTATACTTATATACTTTGTCTTTATCTTTACTAATAGCTAGACATGGTTCTGCAACTCCAGGAGAGTATGCCAACGATAAATCTCTTTGTGAGGAATATGGTTTTGTTGGAACCACCTCAATTTTTCCCTTTCTTCCAGAGCTATGGTAATCTAGAGCGTCTTTTTTCAATTGTTTTTCTGACATAAGTCGAGTATTGTTAGCTAATTTAAACAACTGTATACAATACGATACATAAATTCTTACTTATTGTATAACAAATTGTTGTTAATGAAAAAGGTAGCTTCTAAATACAATTAGAGATAACAACTTTAAGAACATGGATTTATGTTCATTCAAAATTGAAAAATTAAAATAAAGAAATTATTATTTTAAAATCAATTTATCGCTTTTTAAGAGTTGATTTCCATTGGAAATTTGATAGGAATATATCCCAGGTTTTAAATGCCCTAAATCAACATTATTTATTGACGAATTCAGGTTTGCAGAAAATACTTTTTTACCTGAAATATCGAAAAGTAAAAATAAATTATTATTAGAAAGATTCGGAATTTCAATATTCAAAAAATCAGCACTAGGATTAGGATAAGCTAAAATACTTTCATCTTTTATTTCGGATAAATCTACTGTGTTTACAATGTTTACATCTACAGAATCTAAAGGGTTGTCATTTGCATCTAAAACATAGTATCTAATAAGTACAGTTCCGCCATCATAAAAGTAAAAGGTTCCCTTCATTAAACATGAGTCACCAGGCTGAACAGGATTAGAGGCAGGAGTAGTCCAATCACTTCCAAAACAAGAATAGCATAAATTATTGTCACAAAACTGATCGTTAAAAAGTGTGTCATTTGTACTAAGAACAACCCTTCTAAACTTAATATCTTGTGCTGTTGAGCCGGTGTTTTGACAATGCATATAAACATCAAAACCTGCATAATCTTTAACAATATTTATTGTTTGGCCATTATAAATCACTCCTGGATCATCATCCCAAAGAACGTTTATTTGAGAAGTTGAAAATAAGCTGGAAAAAACGATACTAAGAGTAAATAAAATATGCTTCATAATTTTTTTTTCAAATATAAGGAATTAAACTTTCCATAATAAATTATGGTTATTTCTAGTAAATAATTCTATTTTTATAGAATGTAGGTTGAATATATTTGGTTCAACTTTTAATAAATGATTTAAAATTAATTAACATTTATGAATAAAATTTTTTTATCCCTTAGTTTAAGTTTAATTATTTCACTTGGTTATTCCCAATTACCTAACATAAATTTAAAAGATGTAAATGGAGTTACTAAAAACCTATCTAAATTCAGTAATAATGGGAATCCAATCATTATTAGTTTTTGGGCGACATGGTGCAAGCCATGTAAAGCAGAATTAAATACAATCGCAGAAGAGTACGATGATTGGACAGATGAAACTGGGGTTAAATTAATAGCAGTATCTATTGACGATGCAAGGTCAAGCACAAGAGTAGAACCATATATTAATGCTCAAGGTTGGGAATATTTGGTTTTGTTAGACCCAAATGGAGATCTCAAAAGGGCTATGAATGTTAATAATGTTCCTCACACTTTTTTAGTAGATGGAAATGGTAAAATTGTCTGGGATCACAATAATTATTCCCCAGGAGATGAAGAGGAGCTTTACGAAGAACTCGTTAAAATTGCTAAATGAAAAAAATATTTTTATTTTTTTTAGCATTTAATTTATCAGCCAATGTCTTTAGTCAAGAAACCTCGCCTGGAGTAATTTCTGGAAACATACAAGCAATTGGTCAATATTACCAAGAAGATACTCTTATAAATGCTGCACTTCCAGATCATCTTTATGGTTTCAACGGATTTGCCAATATAAATTTTCAAAAAGGAGATTTTAGAGCAGGAATCAGATACGAAAGTTACCTAAATACATTGGAGGGTTATCCAACTTCGTTTTCTGGAACTGGAATTGGGTACCGTTATATCTCTTGGCAAAATGACAATGTTGGAGTGACTATTGGAAATTTCTACGATCAGTTTGGTAGTGGGATGATATTCAGGGCTTATGAAGAAAGGCAGCTAGGGATAGACAACTCATTGGATGGCATTAAACTAACTTACGAACCTTTAAAGGGGGTTTATCTAAAAGGAATGATTGGCAAACAAAGACATATGTTTGTAGATGGATTGGTAAATGGAAATGGTATAATAAGAGCAATTGATGGTGAGTTTAATCTTAACGAATTATTTGAAGACTCTTCTAGAAATTCAAAGCTTAAGGCTTCAATTGGAGCTAGTTTTGTTAGTAAATTCAATGATGACAATAAGACGCCCATTTTTAATCTACCTAAAAATGTTGGTTCATCCTCGCTAAGATTGAATTTAAGATATAATAAAATCCGTTTTAACGGGGAATATGTCCATAAAATAAATGATCCTTACCCAGATAATCAAAATGAAAACTTTAACTATATCTATAAAAATGGAGAGGGTTTATTATTTAATTTGGGGTATTCTACCAAAGGATTTGCTGTAGATTTCTCTGCAAAACATATGGATAACATGTTGTGGAGATCTACCAATGTTAATGTTGGTCCAACTGATCTTTTAATCGGATATTTACCTGCATTAACCAAACAACACACCTATAATTTAGCTGCAACTCTTTACCCATACGCTACTAATTTTTATGGTGAAATTGCCTACCAAGCTGATGTTTTATTTAAAATCCCTAAAAAAACACTTATTGGAGGTAAATATGGAACATCTGTTGCAATAAACTTTGCTACAGACTATACGCCTGAAAGAACATTTATTGACGATATGGATGGAGCTAGGACTAGCTATACAACTAGATATTTTGCTAAATCTGATAGTCTACTATTCCAAGATTTTAATATGGAGATTAAAAGAAAAATTAATAAAAAACTTAAACTCAATTTGAATTATTTTAATTTTAAATTTAACGATGATGCAGTAAAAGTAGCTGGTTATTATAAAATGATTTACGCTCAAATTTTAGTTTTGGATTTAACCTATAAAATCAATAGATACCATTCTTTAAGATTTGAAACTCAAGGTATGTGGACTGAACAAGACAAAGGAAATTGGGCTTTCGGACAAATAGAATATACTTTTAGTCCTCATTGGTATTTAGCAATTTTAGACCAATATAATTACGGTAATAAAAATATTGAAAAAAGAATTCATTATGGCTTAATTTCCGGAGGTTATATAAATGGCTCTCATAGGTTCTCCTTACAATATGGAAAACAAAGAGCTGGTGTTTTTTGTGTAGGAGGTGTTTGTAGAGCCGTTCCCGCGTCAAATGGATTAACATTTTCTTTTACTTCAAGTTTTTGATATGAAAAATTATTTTGGATTTATTTTATTAATTACAATTTTATCATGTGATAAGATAGAAAGCCCTTTGCCAGAGGAATTTGGGAAATTTGATTGGAGCCTTTATCCAGGTGATCCATCTAATTATCCTTATGACATATCCAACCCATCAAGTAATTGGGGAGAAAACACCAATACAAAAGGAATATTACTAGAAGACTATACTGGCCATAAATGCACTAATTGCCCAGCGGCAGCACAAACAGCCAAATCTCTTGAAGACGACTCTATTAAGAATGTTATTGTTGCCTCTATTCATGCCAGTACAAATGGGTCTTTTCAGCAGACCGATGGTTTATATTTAAATGATTATCGAACTGATGCAGGAGATGAATATGTTAGTGAGATGACAGGATTCCTAGGAAATCCAATGGGAACAATTAATAGAAATAGTCAAGGTCTTTCTGGAAGTGTATGGTATTTAGCTACTGAGTGGGTTAACGGTGTAAATAATGAAATTAACAAACCTCTAATTGGAAATATTCAGTTGAAGAAGAACTATTTCGAATCAACCAATGGACTATTTATTCATACAGAGACTTCATTTTTAAGCCCTGTTTCAGGTGATTTTCATTTAATAATTTATTTAATTAGAAATGATGTTGTATCTCCTCAAAAATTTGATGCCGGAGTAGTAGATACCAACTATCATCATCACTCGGTTTTATCAGATAATATCAACGGAACATGGGGGACTTTAATTAATGATGGTGGGTTGGCAGATGAAAATACTATAGTTTACAATGATTTTACTTATGAACTTCCTGACCCTTCTCAAGATTCAACATATAATATCGAAAATCTTTCATTAATTGCTTATTTGTGTGATAGAAATTCTTATGAAGTAATTCAGGTTATCAAATCTGATATTTAAACTTTAACTCAACCCTCTCATTATTCCTTTTGTTGAATTTCTTATAAATTCTAAAATAACATCTTTTTCATCAGAAACAGGAACTTCTAATTCTGCTACTCTTAATGCAGTAGTCATATTACTATTTTGAACGTAAATTACTCTATAAATATCTTCAATATTAATAATCTGTTGGTCGTTGAACCCTCGTCTTCTTAAACCAATAGTGTTGACACCAATATAGGAAAGTGGCTCTCTTGCAGCCTTTACGTATGGTGGAACATTTTTACGAACCAAAGAACCTCCAGCTATAAATGAATGTTCACCTATACTAACAAATTGCTGAATTGCAGCAGTCCCTTCAATTATCACCCAGTTACCAACAAAAACATGGCCTGCTAATTGAACTAAATTTGCAATTACCACGTTATCTCCTATAATACAATCATGTGCTATATGAACGTAGGACATTAACAAACAATTACTACCAACTATGGTTGTTTTCTTATCGGATGTTCCCTTGTGAATTGTAACATATTCACGAATAGTAGTATTATCACCTATTTCTGTAGTAGCATATTCACCGTTGTATTTTAGGTCTTGTGATTCCGCTGAAATTATAGCTCCTGGGTAAATTTTACAATTATTTCCTATTCTAGCACCGTCCATAATAACTGCATTGGATGCAATCCAGCAATTATCCCCTATTACCACGTCTTCATAAACTGTAGCGAAAGGCTCAACTATTACATTTTTTCCAATTTTTGCTTTTGGATGAATGTTTGTTAACATATGATTTGTCATCGATTTAAAATTTAAAAAAAGAAATTATAAACTTATTCTTCAGTTCTGTCCTTAGCTACATGTGCCAGCATTTCTGCTTCAATACATACTTCTCCGTTTACGTAGCCCTTTCCACCCATATGCACCAAGCCTCTTCTAATTGGAGACAATAATTTTAATTCAAAAACTACAGTATCTCCAGGTATTACCTTTCTTTTAAACTTTACATTGTCAATTTTCATAAAGTAGGTAGTGTAAAGATGTGGGTCTTTAACCTTACTAAGAGAAAATATACCTCCGGTTTGAGCCATTGCTTCAATTTGTAAAACTCCAGGCATTACTGGATTTTTAGGAAAATGCCCCATGAAGTAATTTTCATTCATAGTAACATTCTTAACACCAATAATACCATCATCGCTAATTTCCATTATCTTATCTATTAGCAAAAATGGATATCTATGCGGAAGCATTTTTTCAATGTCTACTATATCATAAAGTGGCTTTTTAGTTAAGTCAAATTGTTTTGGTAATTTTTCTTGATCTTTCATGGCTTTTTTAAGTATTTGAGCAAATGAGGTATTTAATTTATGGCCCGGTTTTTTGGTGATAATATGTCCTTTTATTGGCATTCCAATTAAAGCTAAATCTCCAATAACGTCTAATAATTTATGTCTTGCAGGTTCGTTGTAAAACTGCATTTCACAATTATTTAACACATTTCCATTAATTTGAATATCAGAATGATCTTTGCCCAAAAGATGGGCTAATTTTTTTATCTCATTAGGTTTAGTGTCTTCTCTATCTACCACAACAATGGCATTCTCTAATCCTCCTCCTTTTATAAGATTTGCTTTTGCTAATTTCTCAAGTTCTGTCAGAAAAACAAATGTTTTACAAGGTGCTATTTCCGTAGAATAATCTTTTAAGTCTCTAATTTCAGCGTATTGAGTTCCTAGAGCAAGGTTCTGATAATCTAAAACTACAGAAATGATAAAATTATTTGCAGGAACAAATAGAATTTCAGAGCCTGAGTCTGGATCAGTATAATGAATTGGGTTTGGAAGGTGAATATATTTTAAATGTGCATCTTGAATTTTTAATCCTACTTTTTGTATTTCTTCCACAAAATACTTTGCACTACCATCCAAAATTGGGACTTCAGAGCTGTCTATTTTAATTAACACATTATTTATTCCTAGTGCGTATAACGCAGACATTAAATGCTCAACAGTGATTATTTTAACGTTGTCTTTTTCCAGAGTAGTACTCCTTTGAGTCTCGGTAACTAAATTAATATCTGCAGGCAAAATAGGTTGGGTTTCTAAATCAATTCTTTGGAACTTTATCCCATGATTTATTTTAGCAGGCTCAATGACCATATTTACATCGTCACCTGTATGAAGTCCAACTCCTGTAAACTCAATTGAGCTATTTAATGTTTTTTGATTATCTGACACTTACGTTTTATTAATTTCTTTAACTAGATCTTCAATTTGTTTTTTTAATTCAGGGAAGTTTTTAAATAAAACATAACTCCTTTTAAAGTCATTGGAAGAAAAAGCTGGTGTTCCTTGAAGGACAGTATTTTCTTTGTGAATTGATTTAGTAATACCACTTTGGGCAGCTATTTTTGTTCCTTTAGAGATTTTCAAATGGCCTGCGATTCCAACTTGACCGCCAATCATAACATTGCTATCGATTTTAGAAGAACCTGAAACACCAGTTTGAGCAGCAATAACAGTGTTTTCTCCAACTTCCACATTATGGGCAATTTGTACAAGATTGTCAATTTTAGCTCCTTTACGAATAACGGTAGATCCCATAGTCGCTCGATCAATAACAGTATTTGACCCTATTTCTACATGATCTTCAATTATGACATTTCCTATTTGAATTATTTTCTGGTATTGATTTTCTTTGTTTGGGACAAAGCCAAAACCATCGGAACCAATTACAGCACCAGAATGAAATACACAATTACTTCCTATTTGGGATTTATCATAAAATTTAACCCCAGAATAAATTTTAGTGTTCTCTCCTATTTTACATCCTTTATCAAAATGACAATTTGAAGATATATGAACATTATTTCCTATTACTACATCTTCACCAACATAGGTGAAAGGCCCAATATATACTGACTTACCAATTTTTGCAGTTTTATCAATAAATACTGGTTCTTCAATTCCTGTTTTGGGAGTGTCGATATTTTCGTAAAAATTTAATAATTGCGCCAAACTTTCATATGCGTTTTCTACTTTTATTAGAGTTAAGCTGGCAGGAATGGGTTTTGAGGGAGTAAAATCAGAGTTGACAAGTGCTATACTTGCCTGAGTATTATAAATATAAGATTCGTATTTAGGGTTGGATAGAAAGGTTAAAGAGGAGGGTTGTGCATCTTCAATCTTAGAAAAAAAATTAACCTCTACATCTTTATCCCCTTCAATATCTCCATTTACTAAGTCGGCTATTTGTTGAGAATTGAATTTCATAAATGGTTAAAATTAAGCATTATGATTAGAATCTCACAATAAATCAAAAGTAAGGTGCAAATAAATAATACTTTTTTACGGGTTTTGCCAAAGCACTAATATTTAGATTATCGGATGCTTGGGTAATATCTTTTAAGGATCCATCATTGAATAATATTTTTATTTCGTCTTTCCTTGGATCGTAGGCATTGTTTTCCATTTCTTTTTGATAAACAAAATAGTTCATCTCCTCTTTATTAAAACCGAGAGTTTTTTGATGAATGGATTTACAATTTTCCACTTCGTCCACTGAAAATTTTTGAGCACTTATTTTTACTTTTGGCAGCTTCCTCTCAATCATCATTTTACTTAAAATAGATATGATTTTGTCTTGGCTATCACACCAAATCTTCACGCATGTAAAAACATCATAATCGTCTACTTTGGAAAAGGCCTTTAAGAATTCGATTTGAGAAATATTATCAGATGTGATTTTTTGACTAAGTAAAATTTTCAGGCTTGGGACTACAAATAATTTTGATCCGGAAAGTAAAATCTCTCTAGCTCTTTCTAATATTTTAGCCAAAAGGAATTCTGCAGAAAGTACAGTTTTATGTAAATAAACTTGCCAATACATTAACCTTCTTGCTACTATAAATTTTTCTATTGAATAAATTCCCTTTTCTTTAATTACAATTTCGTCATTTATAATGGAGAACATTTTAATAATTCTCTCATTACTAACCACTCCCTCAGATACTCCTGTAAAAAAACTATCACGTTTCAAGTAATCCAATCTGTCCATATCTAATTGTGAAGAAACAAGATGGTGTAAAAATTTTTTAGGATACTTGTTGTCAAATATTTCAATTGCCATGTCTAATGCACCATCAAACTCTTTATTTAATGATTCCATAAATAAACTAGAAATATTTTCATGATTAATTCCCTCAACAAAACTATGTTCCAAAGCATGAGAGAATGGACCATGACCAATATCGTGCAATAAAATAGCAACTGTTGCCGCTGTGCGTTCTTCTTCTGAGATAGAAAAACCATTTTCTTGTAAGGTGTGAATGGCTTGTCCCATAAGATGTGCTGCACCAATAGCATGGTGAAATCTTGTATGATGAGCCCCTGGATAAACTAAATAAGTTAACCCAAGCTGTTTGATTCGTGAAAGCCTTTGAAAAAAAGGATGGTCAACAATATTCAATAAAATTCCTTTATTTAGTGTAATAAAACCATAAACTGGATCGTTTAATATTTTACTTACTTGATTTTTTCGCATATTGATCATAAGTTAAAAACAAATCTAATTAAATCATTAAACAAGTGGCAAGAATACTTTGGGCAGACGACGAAATTGATAGTTTAAAGGCTCATCTTATTTTTTTAGAAAATAAGGGGCATAATATATCACCTGTAAACTCAGGAAATGAAGCGGTTGAAGAGTTTAAAAAGAACAGCTTTGATCTAGTTTTTTTAGATGAAAATATGCCAGGAATCAGCGGGCTAAAAGCTCTAGAAGAAATAAAAACATGGAATCCTAATACACCAGTTGTGATGATCACTAAAAGTGAGGAGGAGATGATTATGGAGGAAGCAATAGGTAAACAAATATCAGATTACTTAATAAAGCCTGTTAATCCAAATCAAATACTGATGGTAATTAAAAAATTATTAGATGGCAAAAGACTTATTAGTGAAACCAATACTTTGTCCTATCAACAAAATTTTAGAGGAATTAGCAATGATTTGAATAATTCAATGGATTTAAATGAATGGATAGCTCTATTTAAAAAATTAAATTTTTGGGAACGTCAACTTGAAATGTCTGATGAAAACATGTATGAAATATTTGACATGCAGAAGGAAGAGGCAAATCAATTATTTAGTAAATACATTGACAAAAACTATATTGATTCGTTAAATGACGAGAAACATATTACAAGTCACAATCTTTTAAAAAAGAAACTTTTTCCAAAATTAAATAACGAAACTTACTTTTTAGTTGTCATAGATAATTTAAGGTATGACCAATGGTTGATAATTAAACCCGTAATTGAAGAGTTATTTGACATAGAAAAGGAGGAGATATACTGTAGTATTCTTCCAACAACTACTCAGTACGCAAGGAACTCTTTATTTTCAGGACTTATGCCTTTAGATATTAAAAATAAATTTCCGGATAAATGGGTAGATGAAGATGAAAATGAAGGTAAAAACTTACACGAAGAGTTTTTCTTAAATGAAAACCTAAAAAGGAATTCTATTGGTGGAAAATTCTCTTACAATAAAATAACGAACCTAAGTAAAGGAAAAAAACTGTTAAGTAATTTTAATAATTTACTGCAAAATAATTTAAATACCATAGTCTATAATTTCGTAGATACGCTATCTCACGCAAGAACTGAAATGGAGGTTATTAAGGAACTTGCCGAAGATGAATCTGCTTATAGATCCTTAACCCTTAGTTGGTTTAAACACTCACCGCTATATGAAATGATGAAAAGGATGAGTGAAAGTTCTTCCAAAGTGTTTTTAACAACAGACCATGGCACAATTAGAGTTAAAAACCCTACAAAAATAATGGGACCCAAACAAACCAATAGTAATATGAGATATAAGGTTTCAAAAAATCTGTCTTACAATAAGAAACATGTTATGGAGAGCTTAAATCCACATGAGATAATGCTTCCAAAAAACAACTTGAGTAGCTCTTATGTTTTTGCAAAAGAAAACAACTTTTTTGTCTACCCAAATAATTACCACCAATTTGCTACTCTATATAACGACACCTTCCAGCATGGAGGAATTTCTTTGGAGGAAATGTTAATTCCTTATGTCTTTTTAAGAAGTAAATAATTATTCTTTTTGAAAGTTATTTGACAGGTCTAAATAATCGTAAATAAATTTAATTTCTTCGTTGCTACAATCTTTACAATATTTGTAAGCAAGATTTTTCATGCTAATAATGGTAATTTCATTTTGAGATAAATATTCTTGGATATAAGAGGATATAGCAATTAAAAAACAATCACTGTATTGGATTTCCATTTTTTTAATATTAGAAATATACGATTTTGGTTGATTAATAAAGTAATTAAAAAGTGCTGCTTCTAACTCTAGCTTCTGGTTGATTTTTAAGCTATTACAATAAAAAGTTAATGCGTTAAAATAATACGGGCTTAATTGCTCAGAACTTTTATTCAATGCTTCAATTAGTAATTTAAAATTCTCTTCGCTTAAGGTTGTGTCTATTTTATAAATTAATTCTAACGAATGTTTTTCTAAATTTTCAGGACCATTTAAAATTTCTTCATGATTTAATCCATCTATATTGGAATAAATAGATATTGGCTCTTGATTACAACTCAAAAAAAATAATAAGAATACCGGAAGAAAATATTTCACGTTGTATGTATTTTGTGATTAACTACTATCCTTGCCAAGCATCCAAAAGATATCATTGCTAATAAAAGATGAATTGGTTGAAGTAAGGCTGGCAAATTAAAATCTGCTAGAACTTTACCAACCAATGCTTCTGCCAATACACATATTGCAAATAAGTAGATTTCAATAAGATTAATTTTTCCAAAAAAAGCATAGCTTCCTAGAATAATACTGTAGATAACTATGGCTAATGCCAATGTCCTGTGAGAAAGAAATAAGCTGAAATCTTGGAAAATTAATTCGTTTCTTGAGCTAGAATCTAACCAATGGTCCACAATTTGTCTTACTTGTGTTCCTAAAATAATTTGAAATAAAAAAAACACTAACCCTATGAATGCTATTATTTTTAATTTTTTTGGTATAGCTACAGTGGCCTCTGACCAGACAGAAATAATAATAATTTGCCATAATATCATTAAAGCCGCAATTACCATATGAACGGTTAAAACCCAAGGCACAATATTGGTAGCTACTACCATAGAACCCCACCAAGCTTGAAAAAGAGTTAATAAAATCAATCCCAAACCTAAAAATATTCTTAATCCTTTTTGGCGCTTGGTAAATAGTGCAAATAAAAACCCTATAAAAATAAATATTCCAGCTAGTGCGCCAATAAGTCTATTTATATATTCTAACCAAGTATTCCAAACGTTAAAAGGTTGCTCGTAAAGCAAAGATTTATCTGCTTGAATTAAAATTGCCTTTTCTTTAAGTCCAATATTGACCAAAAAAGAAGTGAATTTTTTTATCTTTTTTTCTCTTTTTGAGGAATAAAATAATTGATAATTTTCTGGAAGCTGATTGACATCTGTTGGTGGGATATATTGATCAAAACACTTCGGCCAATCTGGACAGCCCATGCCAGATTCTGTTATACGAACAATTGACCCAGCTATAATAACTAGATAGATCATAATTAATGTTATCCAATGAAATCTTAAGATCATTTATTTAAAAAATTTATATTTCTTTTTAAACCTTTAAATTTTGTTCTCTTGACAGCAGAACTTTTAAATAAATTTTCAAAAATCTCCTCATCTAACTCTTTCCATTCTTTCTTTGTTAAATTAATCAGATCTAAAGACGGCTCGAATAAAGGTTCTTTGTGAGTGGATGAGAATCTGTTCCATGGGCATACCTCTTGACAAGCGTCACATCCAAACATCCAATTGTCCATTTTTCCATTAAACTCATCAGGGATAATTTCGTCTTTCAGCTCAATTGTTAAGTAAGAAATACATTTTGAACCATCTACTACATATGGCTTAATTATAGCATCCGTTGGACATGCGTCTATACATTTGGTACATGTTCCGCAATAATCTTTAATTGGTAAATCAGTATCTAATTCTAGATCTAGGATTAATTCTGCTATAAAGAAATAAGATCCCTTTTCCTTGTTTATAAGATTACTATGCTTTCCAATCCATCCCAACCCAGATTTTTCAGCCCATGCCTTATCCATCACTGGAGCTGAATCTACAAATCCTCTAATATTTATATCTCCAAAATTTTCAGTAATAAAATATTGTAACTCTTTAAGTTTTTTTTTAATTACTTTATGGTAGTCAGCGCCGTAAGCATACATAGATATCTTAGGAGCTTGATTGTCTTTTTGTTTTAATGGAGAATAATAATTATATATAAAAGTAACAACTGATTTTGCACCTGGGACAAGCTTAGTAGGGTCTGTTCTTAAATCAAAATAATTTTCCATGTAAGACATTTTTCCATGAAAATCGTTATTTAACCAATTTTCTAAATGGCGAGCTTCTTTTTCTAAAAAGCCTGCTTTTGAAATGCCTACATGGGAAAAGCCTAAATCAAAAGCCTTTTCTTTTATTATTTTAGTACGTTGGCTAGTATTCAAAATATTTCTTGTTGTCCTAGATCGTTTTTGGGTTTATTTAAATGTTTGTATGCCATATCGGTAACCATTCTTCCTCTAGAAGTTCTTACCATGTAGCCCTGTTGAACGAGAAATGGTTCATAAACTTCTTCAATAGTTCCCGATTCTTCCCCAACAACTGTTGCTAAAGTGTTTATTCCCACTGGACCCCCTTTGTATTTATCTATAATAGCAACTAAAATCTTGTTATCCATTTCATCTAATCCATGCTTATCAACTTGTAAAGCTGTCAATGCCATCTGGGTAATTTCATTAGTGATGATTCCGTCTCCTTTAACTTGAGCATAATCCCTAACTCTTCGTAATAATGCATTGGCAATTCTTGGGGTTCCTCTACTTCTACCAGATATTTCTTTTGAAGCATCTTCTTTTAAAGGGATTTGCAATATGCCTGCAGATCGATTTACAATTGCTTGTAATATTTTCTGATTATAATAATGCAATCGACAGTTAATGCCAAATCTTGCTCTTAAAGGGGCTGTTAAAAGTCCACTTCTCGTTGTAGCTCCAATTAATGTAAACGGATTTAAGTCTATTTGAACAGTTCTTGCGTTCGGACCAGTATCTAAAACAATATCAATTTTGTAGTCTTCCATAGCGGAATATAGATACTCTTCAATGACTGGACTCAACCTATGAATCTCATCAATAAAAAGAACATCTCCAGTTTCTAAATTGGTAAGCAATCCTGCTAAATCTCCTGGCTTATCTAAAACAGGGCCTGATGATATTTTTATTCCAACCTCCATTTCATTGGCAATAATTTGGGCAAGTGTAGTTTTACCTAGTCCTGGTGGGCCATGAAGCAGGACATGATCGAGACTTTCCTCTCTCATCTTAGCAGCAGAAACAAATATTCTTAGGTTTTCTACCACTTGGTCTTGTCCTGAAAAATCCTCAAGATGCTTTGGTCTTAAAGCAATCTCATAGGTCTTATCTGTTTTGCCTTGTTCGTCGGCTCTAAAATCAAACTCTTCTATCATAATGTAAATATAACGATGAATTTGAAGCGATAAAAAAGTGATTATATATTTCTGACAAGTTGAAGGAAAATCTTAGTATTACTGTAGGTAAAGTTAAGCTATTAGAAAGAACTGAGCGGTCGCTTCTAGTAATTCTAATGCCTGAACCTAATCCTAAACTAAAAAAATTAAATCCTTCATAATTTAAAATTACCGCAGGTTCTAAAAAAGAATAAGTTCCTTTATAACTTTTGTTGTTAGTTTGGGTAGATTTAATTTTACCTAGTCCAAAATCTAAAGTTGCTTCTGCAAAAATTATTTTTGAAATAATCCATTGTTTTGAAACAAAAAAATTAGATGAAGAAATTGATAATAATGATGAATCTTCAAAATAATGATTGTTGTTTTTTAGCCAACAATAACCAATTCCAACTTTAATATTACTCATAAGTTTAAAATATGGTTTAATCTCTTGTATTTTGAATCTATTAGATTCCAAGTAGAAATTTTTACTTTCTAATCGAACACCCATTTCTGGAATTTCAATTGAATGGAATCCTTCGTCCTTATTCTGTGAAAAAAAACAAAGTATTTATTAAGCAAAAGATTGAAACAAAAAAAGTCCGCATACTATAAAGTTACGGACTTAAATATAAAGTTAGCTATAAAGACTTAATGTTCTTCTTCATTATCGTCTAAAGGAATATTCTGAGGAACGAAGTCTTTTTCCTTACCAGGCTTACTGTAATCGTAAGGCCATCTGTAAACAGTTGGTATTTCTCCAATCCAGTTTCCATGAACGTGCTCTACTGGAGTTGTCCATTCTAGTGAATTGGCATTCCATGGATTTTGAGAAGCTTTTGGTCCTCTAAAAATACTGTAGAAAAAATTAAAAAAGAAAATAACTTGTGCTAGTACTCCAACAGAAGCAAAAATAGATATCAAAATATTTAAATCTAGAAAATGATCAAACATTGGAAAATTGGTGTTTTCATAATATCTTCTTGGCAACCCACCTTCACCTAAGAAATGCATTGGAAGAAAAACTCCATATCCACAAACAATAGTTACCCAAAAATGTGCCATACCCATTCTCATATTCATCATTCTACCATAAAGTTTTGGAAAATAATGATAAATACCAGCAAACATTCCTAGGATTGCAGTCATACCCATTACAATGTGAAAGTGCCCAACTACAAAATAAGTATCGTGTTGTGAAATGTCTAAAGCAGAATCTGCAAGAATGATGCCTGTTACACCACCAGAAATAAATGCTGAAACAGCACCGATACAAAACAACATTGCTGGCGTCATCATTACATTTCCTCTCCAAATCGTAGTAATAAAATTAAAAGCTTTAACTGCAGATGGAATAGCAATTAATAAAGTAGTGAATGTAAATACTCCACCAAGAAATGGATTCATTCCAGTTAAAAACATGTGGTGTCCCCAAACAATGAAAGATAGAAAGCCAATTGCTAGCATAGAACCAATCATAGCTCTATAACCAAAAATTGGTTTTCTAGAACAGGTGGAAATAATTTCAGATGTCATCCCTAAAGCAGGAAGTAATATTATATAAACTTCTGGGTGCCCAAGAAACCAAAATAAATGTTCATAGAGAATAGGACTCCCTCCAGTAGCATCTAGAGCGCCAGAAGATGTTACAATATCACTCATGTAAAAACTTGTTCCAAAACCTCTGTCCATTAAAAGTAATACAGCGGCAGAAAGTAAAACTGGAAAAGATAGAACTCCTAAAATTGCAGTAATGAAAAATGCCCAAATAGTTAATGGAAGTCTAGTCATAGTCATTCCTTTTGTTCTTAGGTTTAGTATAGTAACTATGTAATTTATACCTCCTAAGTAAAGATGATGCAATAAAGACTGTCATAGATAATAACCAAAGTGTCATTCCCAGTCCAGAGCCTGGCTGGAATTCTGCAAGAACGCTTAATGGTGGATATACGGTCCAACCAGCCATTGCTGGTCCTGTTTCAATAAATAATGAAGAAGCCATTAACACACTGGAAAGAAAGAAAAGCCAATAGCTAATCATATTCATTAGTCCTGAGGCCATATCTCTTGCTCCAACTTGCAAAGGAATTAAAAGATTAGAAAATGTTCCTGAAAGTCCTCCAGTTAAAACAAAGAATACCATAATAGTTCCATGAAGAGTTACAAGTCCTAGGTACCAGTTACTATCTAGTAGTCCTTCAGGTGCAGCATCAGAACCTAAAATAGATTCTAAAATTGGGAATTTATCATCCGGCCAACCAAGCTTTAACCTAAATAAAGCTGACAAAGCAATACCTATAGCTCCCATGAAAATTGCTGTAATTAGGTACTGCCTAGCAATCATTTTATGATCCTGAGAAAATATATATTTAGTTATAAAACTTTCCTTGTGGTGATGATGCGTATCGTGTGACATATCAATATATTTTATATAAATTTACAAATCAAAGAGACGCTTGAGATTTTGTCTTACTCCAATTGACCTCTTGGCCAGAAAAAGTTAAACGTTTATTGTCTCCATTATTTTCTATCCATTGGTTAAACTCCTGTTGTGTTTCAACAATTACTTTTAATTGCATATTAGAATGACCTGCTCCACAGATTTTATTACACATTAGGACATAATCAAATAAAACTCTTTCTTCAGGTTCTCCAATTTTTCGTTTTCTTTCGTTATGGATAACATTTATATTTTCCCAATGCTTTTGAACATCTGGATCAGATCTCATTTCCTTTGTTGTGATTGTTGGGGTAAGAGCAAAGCTTGTTTCCATACCTGGAACAGCATTAATTTGCGCTCTAAAGTGTGGAAACCATGGGCAATGAATTACGTCTTTAGATCTAAATTTAAATGTATAAGGCTGGTCTTTAACTAAATGTATTTCTTGAACAACAATATCATCATTACTAGACTCATAGGCTGTAAAATTATTATCTTTTCTATCAATGGATGCTTCAATTCTGTATTTCCTTCTTTTAAGTCTGTCAAATTCTTCTTGAAGCTTGTCCACTTTTTTTTCAGGTAATAAATATTCTCCATCAGCATTAATATTACTTGAAAGAGTAGAATCAATATCATTTACTCTTTGGTCAATTTCCACATAAGTATCTTGAATAGTTTTAGGTGTAATAACTCCAAGAGGGTTGGTAGAAGAAACCATTTTAAAGTCAGCTTTTCCCAAGGTGTTATCTACTCCTGAGTACCTTACAATCCATCCAAATTGGTAAGCATAGACCTCCACAACTTCTCCTTTTTCTTGGTTATACATGATTTTATTCCAGGTCATCAAGCCATAAATAACAATGAATGCAAGAGCTATTGCTGGAACAATAGTCCATACTGCCTCCAATTTATTATTGTGTGGATAATAAAGAGCTTTCCTTTCATCTCTGTAATAATATTTCCAAGAAAAACCAAAAAGTAAAGAATTGGTTATGAAAAATACTGGTAATATTATATACCAGTTAATCATTAAAAGTTCATCTATGTCTTTTCCATGAGCACTGGCAGCTTGATAAAGGCCGGAATTAGAACCATATTTAGAAATTAACCAGATTATGAATCCAAAAAATGCTGCCATAAATACCAACATAAGGTTGGCCATCAATAAATTTTCACTTCTTGATAATTTTTCTTGTGATTTCTCTCCTCTAACTTTTGCTGCAAGGTCATAAATCTTCATTAATTGCACTAATGCAATAAAGAAAAGGGCTACAGTAATAATTATAATAAACTTAATTTCCATAATTCACTAATTAATATTCATGGTGTTTACTTTCTTCGAGAAAAGGATGGTTCTTCAATAATAAAGGAGATTTTGACAACGAATTAAGTACTGAATAGACAAATAGCCCAAGGAACATCATAAACATCCCAAGTTCTAAAAGACCTAATTCCCATTGGTCAAAAAGTGTTCCTGGCATAATCATGTTAAAAACGTCAAACCAGTGACCTATAAATATTAGCATACCAATTACAATTAAAAAACCAGCAGATCTTTTGGTGTCTCTTGACATAAAAAACACCATGGGAAAGAAAAAATTAACAATGAAAGTTCCAAAAAATAAGATGTTGTAGTTATTTATTCTTTCTGTAAAATAAATAACTTCTTCCGGAATATTAGAATACCAAATAAGCATGAATTGAGAAAACCATAAATAACTCCATAGGAAACTTAGGGCAAACATAAATTTACCGACATCGTGAATATGGCTTTCATTAACAAATGGCAGATAGCCTCCTTTTCTTAAGTAAAGGGTAATCATCATCACCATAATCATTCCACTTAACCAAATCCCTGAAAAAACATACCATCCAAATAAAGTACTAAACCAATGCGCATCAATAGACATAATAAAATCCCAGGACATAGTGGAGGAAAAAACAGCAAAGAAAACCAGGAACAAAGCAGCTCTTCTATACATTGTAAAATGAATTTTGGTTCCTCCTGCCTCGTCTTCCTCTTTAGATTTCTTTTTAAACCATCTTAAAAACAGAAGAAAGGTTGTGAAAGTATGCTGCTACCCTAATCCAGAAAAATGGAATATTTAAATATGCTTTTTTTCCATAAATAATTGGGTCGAAATGGCTTGAATTAGGGATCTAAAAGATGTGAGAGTCCATCCATGCATAAATATGGTGGCCACCAAATCTTCCAGCTATAAATACAATTAGTAGTGCAACCATACCGATTGGCATTGCAGACATAATACCTTCGAAAACTCTAATTAGAACAACACCCCACCCAGATTCAGTTGCATAATGTAATGCTAAATAGAATAAAGCCCCCAAAGCAATTCCAAAAAAGAAAAAACCATTTACTAATAAGTTAGACCAAAAACGTCTAAAGCCTTGGTCAAAAAAACTCACATCTCCACTATTTGCCATATCTACAAGCATATCTGCTCCAGATTCATGACTGCCAGTAATTGCATGGTCATCCCCATGAGCTGCATGACCTATATGGACCAACCACTTAAAAGTTGGACCGTGATGATTGTCATCTTCCGAGTGAGAATGCGCTTCTTCATGATTGCTATCAGAACCATTATCCCCCGAATGCATAGAATCATGAAAATCTAGTTGATAGCCATGCATTTTAGAAATGATAGATTCTTTGAGTTGGTTTTGAGTTTCTAGATCAGCGCGTCCATTATAGAATAATTCAACAGAATGGTCATCTACTTTTTTAGCATAAACAAAATCTTTTTGTTGAAAGAATCCAATAATCAAAAAAACCAAACCAAGAACCGCTGTTCCCAGTGTAACTTTTTTTGCTTTTTCAGAAATTTTATAATCCATTTTATTTAATTTATCAGCTAAATTTATTCGTTAACTAAGTTTTCAGAAACCAATTCTTCTAAATTCAAATCTCCGTCAAATTGCATAGTTCTAACATACATTGCCACTTTCCATCTTTCATCTTTGTTGAGTTGTGAAGCATGTGGTCCCATAGCATTCTTTCCATAAGTAATAGTGTGGAAAATTGATCCTGGTTTTCTGTCTTTAAGTGTATTGTAAGCAGGAGGAACAGCTGGATATCCACCAACCGTAATAACTAATCCATCACCATTACCTTTGTCTCCATGACAATGCGCACAAAATAATCCATAAAGCCTTTTACCTTCTGCAGTATTGGATTCTTTAACACTTTCTTGACTGTAGTAATGATTTGGTAAGGAGACCTCTTCTCCGGCTCTTATTCTCTCTTCTTCCGACGAGCCATAATAAAACGGCATATTAGTAGTTGAGGTTTTTTTGCTCTTACTGTAAGGAATGGTTCCCTTTACTGGAATTCTTGCAGAAATAGTGTTTTTTAATGTGTCATTAACTTTGTCACCTACTAATCCGTAGTCTATGTATGCTTCAATTGCTTGGGACCTAAACATGTCGTCTACGTATTCATATCCTGGTGAGTCAGGATGTTTTACGCAGGAACTGACAACTGCCAAAACAAAGACAAAAAGAGAAAGTTGGGATAATGAAAGGATATACTTTTTCATAAAATACTTTTTTCTTCAATTTCTAAAAACCCAGTGTCTTTAATCAACTTTGACAAAACACTTTCTTTAATATGGGTATTTTCTGAGGTCTTAATTTCCATAACAAATTTGTCGTCAGTTGTTCTAGGATCTGGATTTCTTGGTGGCATTCCAGGTAAAGTTTTGTTTCTTATTAAATAAGTAATTGCCATTCCGTGTGCTGCGCACAAGACAGTAAATTCAAAAAATATTGGAACGAAGGATAGCATATTTTCTTTTAAACTGAAGTTTGGTTTTCCACCAATGTTCATTGGCCAATCTACAATCATCATATATCTTATACCGATAATTCCAAGCATAACTCCTGTTATCCCATACATAAAAGCAGTAATCGCTAATCTTGTAGGTTCAATCCCAATGATAGAGTCAATTCCATGAAGAGGCATAGGCGAATACACATCAGATACTTTGACATCATTAGCAACAAGATGTTTTGCACCATCCATTAGCTTATCATCATCATCATACATTGCGAATATTACTTTATCTGCCATAATCAATTTTTAATGCGCTGAATGTTTATCCCAATACCCTTTTCCTTTTCCGTATCCTTCTTTGTAATTCTTTCCTGAAGACTTCAAAATAGTTTTAAGCTCTGCTATAGGTAACACAGGGAAATATCTTGAGAACAATAAATAAAAAACAAAGAATATCCCTATAGTTCCCATGTAAACACCAATATCAACCCAAGTTGGATGGAAATATGTCCACGATGAAGGCACATAATCTCTATGTAAAGAAGTAACAATAATTACAAATCTTTCAAACCACATTCCAATATTTATAATAATTGACATAAAGAAAGAAAACATTAAACTAGTTCTAAGTTTTTTAAACCAAAATAACTGTGGAGAAATTACATTACAGGTCATCATCGCCCAATAAGACCACCAATAAGGACCCGTAGCTCTGTTAAGAAATGCATAGGATTCATACTCGACTCCAGAATACCAAGAGACAAATAGCTCAGTAATGTAAGCAACACCAACAATTGATCCTGTAACTATAATTACAATGTTCATATATTCTACATGCTTTACATGTAGATACGCTTCCAGTTTATATGCTTTTCTTAGAATTAACATTAAAGTTTGAACCATTGCAAATCCAGAAAAAACTGCTCCGGAAACAAAGTAAGGTGGAAAAATTGTAGTATGCCATCCAGGAATAACAGATGTGGCAAAGTCAAATGAAACTATTGAGTGAACTGAAAATACTAAAGGAGTCGCGAGACCTGCTAAAACCAAAGACACTTGCTCAAATCTATTCCAAGCTTTTGCATCACCAGTCCAACCGAAGCTTAAAACTCTATATACCTTTTTATAAATGGGCTTAGTTACCCTATCTCTTATTGTAGCAAAGTCCGGAATTAACCCAATATACCAAAAAACAAGAGATACAGAAAGATAAGTGCTTATGGCAAATACATCCCAAAGTAGTGGAGAATTAAAATTAACCCATAAAGACCCAAATTGATTTGGAAGTGGAAAGACCCAATAGCCTAACCATAATCTTCCCATATGAATTAATGGAAATAAACCAGCCATAAAAACAGCAAATATAGTCATTGCCTCGGCAGCTCTATTAATTGCAAATCTCCATTTCTGTCTAAATAAAAGTAATACCGCAGAAATTAAAGTTCCTGCATGACCAATACCTACCCACCATACAAAATTAGTAATATCCCAAGCCCAGCCTACTGTCTTGTTCAGACCCCATGAACCAACACCAGTTCCTAAAAGATAAACTATACATCCTATTCCCCAAAGAGCAATAACAATCGAAATCATTAATAAAATATACCAAGTCTTAGGGGGCTTTGCCTCGATAGGACGAATAATATCATCCGTAATATCCTTGTAGGATTTATCTCCTAATATTAGAGGTAACCTTATGTCTGATTCTTTATACATTTCAGTTTTTTATATTAATGGCTTTCAGAATTTAATTCATCAGATAAGACATTCTCAGCTAATTCTTCATCAATATTACGTACTTTAAGCTGGTACCATATATTCGGCTTAACACCAACCTCTTCTAAAGCTTGATATGCTCTGTCAGAACCAGACACCTCTCTAATCTTAGATTCTGTATCATTCCAATCACCAAAAGTGATACAATCGTTTGGACAAGCATCTCCACAAGCTGACATTACATCTCCATCAACAATTTTTCTACCCTCTTTTTTAGCTTCTAATTTAGCAGCTTGAATTCCTTGTACACAGAAACTACATTTTTCCATAACCCCTCTAGATCTTACTACAACATCAGGATTTAGTACTAACCTTGCCATCTGGTCTTGGTTGGGGTTGAAGTTTTTAAACTTTTTGTAATCTCTATAATTAAACCAATTAAATCTTCTTACCTTATAAGGACAGTTATTAGCACAATATCTTGTGCCAATACATCTATTGTAGGTCATCATATTTAAACCTTCGTTACTATGGGTTGTTGCAGCAACTGGACAAACTGTTTCACATGGTGCATGATTACAATGCTGACACAACATTGGCATAAAAATAACTGATGGGTTTTCTTCCGGAACTTCTAAATTACCGTAATCAAAATCACCTTCCACTTTGTTGGAATCTGCCCATTCTTTTCTGTTGTCATCCTCAATAGATGAAAAATATCTATCCATTCTCAGCCAATGCATATCTCTAGATCTTCTAACCTCATCCTTGCCAACAACTGGAACATTGTTTTCTGAGTGACATGCAGTTATACAAACACCACATCCATTACATGAAGATAAGTCAATAGACATTCCCCATCTGTGGCCAACTTGTTCTACAGGATGTTCGTCCCATAATGAGTATTCCGTTGCATTTACTTCAGAATGACCGCCTTCAGCATGGCTATGTAGTTTTATTTTTGGATTATAGGCTTCTTGATTAGACTTATGGTTGTCCTTCCAAAAATCGTAAGTGGTTTCTTTAACAATTGAAGTTCGTCCCATTATTGTGTGATGGGTTTGTGTTCCAGCAAGAGAATACCTTTCATTGGTCGCAAGAACCTCTCCGTATCCACTGTAAATTATTGAACCGTTTTTAAAATTACAAAATTTAAAAGCATTGGCTCCAATTGGAACTAACCCTCCTTCAGGATTTGTCAAGTGGTTTCCATATTCGTCTGCCTGAAAAGCTGCATTTCCTATATCTTCGTTATTTTCACCTCGGCCATATCCCATAGAAATACCAACAGTTCCACTGGTTTGACCAGGAAGAGGATATACAGGTAATTTAATTTCTTTAGTATTAACTTTTAAAGTGGCAACAAATGCTTTTTCTTCTTGACCTAAATGAATACCATCCCAAGCTGACTTAGAGTCTGAAGTATCTATTCCAAATAATTTATAACAATCAGATGGGGCCATTGTTATATAATTGTCCCAAACTATTTTAGATATTGCATCAGGAAGTTCTTGTAACCAAGGATTTGCAGCATGATGACCAACACCAAGTTCCTTCTGATAAACTATGTATTCCCAATCTAAAACATTTTCTTGAGAATTAATTTGGACAGGATAGTCATTAAAAACTAAAATAGAGGGAACAGATTCGGTTTCATTAATTGTAAATCCATTGTGAACAGTCCAGTTCCAAAAATCAGCAAAATTTGGATAGGAAGACTGGTCTCCAATGGAATTATCTAACCAATATTTTCTCATATAATCATAGAAAGCTTGACTTTCTGAGTTAGATCTTTCAGCAAGACCAGACCAAACTAGTAAACTTTCTTGACCTTGTCTTGTATTGTAAAGAGGTCTAATCAAAGGTTGTTGCAAGGAATAATTATTAGATCCAGGATTCAAATCGCACCAAGACTCTAAATAATTATGATCAGGACAAACAAATTGACATACTGAAGCAGTTTCGTCCATAAATTCTGAAAATGAAACAGAAAAATCTAGCTTAGTTATAGCTTCTGAAATATCAGAACCATTTGCCATAGAATAAACTGGATTAATACCGTAAAAAACAACTCCATCAATTTCACCACTTAATAAGTCTTTTTGAAAACTATCAACTGCTTCATCGTTTCCATTAAATAAATTTATCTCATTGTCAACGTCTATAGTTGTACCGTAATTATCTAATTTGTAGTTTATTTTATTAACTAGCATTTGAACATTTGGATCATTGGATCCTGCCACAACAAGCGAATTTCCTTTGTTTACAAGAAGAGATTTAACAGCAGATTGGATTTTCTCCCTGGTGGTTTCGTTAAGACTGGAATTAGAATTTTCGTTATTCAAAGAACTCAAGATATCAGAAGCAACTAGAATCTCTTCAGAAGGTTTTATTTTCACACGAACATCTGAGTTAGCACCTGTAAGAGAAAGGACTGACTCAAACTGAAAATGCTTAGACATCCACCCATTCTCTGGCTTTCTTGCCTTACTAAAGTCAGTAGAAAATTTTGACGGAAGTAACCAGTTGCATATAAAATCAGCATTTATTGATACGATAGTCTTGGCTTTTGTAAAATCATAGGATGGAATAAACCCTTTTCCAAAAATATTTTCATTTGCTTTTCTAATACCATAATAAGATTGAGTATCGTATTCAATATGCTTAATATCGCATCCTGAAACAGAACCATTAGATGGTGAAAATTTATTAATGAAATCTTGAATAACCGATTTTGTAGAAGGAGATATAATAGTGTTAGAAACTATTCTAACTTTTCCATTCTTGTCACTTAAATTATTTAATTTTTTTAAAATTTCTTTATCGACATTAGACCAAGACTCTGAGCTTTTATTGATAGATGGTCCATTTAATCTTGAACTGTTGTATAAATTCAAAATAGAGGTTGATACTCTAGGGATTAATCCACCTTGAGTAAAACTATCTTTTTTACCTTTTAGCCATATAGGTCTTGCCTCTCTAGACTTTACTAATACGTTAGCAAAATCATTTCCGTCGTAGTAGGCAGAAGAATACCAATTTGAAACTCCCGGAGTAATTTCTTCTGGTTTATTGACATAAGGGATAGATTTTATCACTGGCGACTCACAAGATGCGAGAGTTGCTGCAGCCACACTAAAGCCCATAAACTTTAGAAAATCTCTTCTTCCAGTCTTTAAATCGTCAATACCATCTGACCCTAAAAACTCATCTACAGGAACGTCTTCTTGAAATTCTTTTTGACTAGAAACAGAAAACTCTGGAGTTTTATGTTTCTCGGAATAACCTTTCCAATATGTTTTTGTTTTGCTCATAAATTATTTATAAGTAAATTTAATAATGGCATTTTGCACATTCCCAACCTCCTAATTCTTTCACAGTCACCTTATCATCTTCAAAAATCTTGTTGTTAACGTCTGCTCTCAGTTTAATTCTCTTATGTATCTCTTCATAGTAGCCAGAACTTGTTAAATCAATCTCTTTTTTGTTGTGACACTCTATACACCAACCCATAGTTAGCAGTGGTTTCGTTAACTGAATTAGACCTCGCTCCATTCCCTCGTCAGTTGCTGCATAAGCATTAACTTCATCAATGGTAGAAACTCTTCCAAGTGTGTAAGTCTGAACAGGACCATGACATTGCCTACAATCAATATTTGCAGTATTTGAGTGAACGTGCTGAGCATGACTAAAATAAACATGATCTGGTAAGTTATGAGCCTTATTCCAAACTATTGGCTCCTCAATTCTATCTCCAAATTCGTCCATATTATATGCTTGCTTATTTTTATTGTAGCCTGCTGCCTTATGTAATTTATCAATTTCTTCAGTTCCGTATTCAGGACCTTCATGAACAATTGCATGACAATTCATACATACATTAACAGATGGAATTCCAGCATGTTTTGACTTTTCAGCCGAATGATGACAATACTTACACTCAATACCCATTTTTCCAGCATGAAGTTTGTGCGAATAGGCTACTGGCTGTGAAGGCATGTAATCTTCATAAACTCCCAATTGGTAAGCTCTTCCAAAGAGCTCTACGCCTGAAAAGAGTGCGACACCAACAATCAACAACATGGTTACAAACCAATTTTTTAGAAGCCACTGCTGAGCACTAGTAGCAAATGTACTGGTAGGGTCAAATTCTTTTCCTTCTTTAGCTGCAACAGCTGCAGTTAGTTCTCTTCTAACACCAAGAATAGCAAATAATACAAATACTAAAATAAAAGATATTATCCACCACCAATAATCTGAAGAATTAGCATCACTAGATAATTTGTCATTAACTGCTAAACTTCCCCCGCCAACTGCTGCAACTGGAGGAGCATAATTATCTACATAAGTGAATATTGATTCTACTTCTTCTCTAGATAAATGTCCCTGAGGAGTCATTGCAGTAGGAGACCAATCCCATATAGCTTTTGCCATTTTAGATTTTCCGCTATTGTATAATTTAGATGGGTTAGATACCCATTGGTAAATTAATTCTTCTTCGCCAGCATCTGTCCATTTTTGAAGTACACCTTGCATTTTTGGGCCAGTAGCATTTTTGACTGGGTTATGACAAGATGCACAATTAGCCTTAAACAGCTTTTCTCCTTCTTGCGAAAATGAAAAGGAAGCTGTAAAAGCTAAAACTAATGTTAAAGTAATTTTAACCGAAAACTTAATAAGTTTATTTACCATTTAAATTGTATAAAATTTAATGCGTTTAAAAAGCTGTAACAAATGTAATATGTCAATATAATTTAGACCACATTGTTTTAAGAATTGTCATCAAATTATCTTAATTTAGAATGTTTCTAAATAATCTGTTTGAAGATGGGGTTGAAAAGCTAAACAATAGGGTTGGATTTTCTATAAATAGTTTTATTAGATTTGTAGCAGAGACATAAAATGAAAAAAATCATATTATACACATTATTACTAATTTGCTCCACTTTTCATTCCCAAAATGACTGGAAATTGTATCCAAAAAAAGAAGCTCTTGATAGTTTAAATATACAATCCACGGATTTATCAAAATCCATACTTCAAGATGCTCCTACAAAATTAGATACTATTTATACAGATTCACTCTACTACCTATCTAGCGAAGGAATTTTAGTGGAGAATAAGGATTCTAAAATTGACACTATAAATAATTATTTATCAGAACACGGAAAATATAATGGATATACCATACAGCTATACGTTAGTCAAAAGACAGATAAAGTTAGAGAATTAAGAAAAAAATTCATATCTAATTTTCCAGAGATGATTTTATTTGACGAATATATAGCTCCAAATATATTTTTGTATTCTGGGAAATTTCAAGACTACAATAACGCTGTTTTTTCAAAGATGAAACTTCAGGAAGTTTTTGACAATACTTTAGTAGTTAGAAAAAGTTTTCCTTACCGTGTAGAAAAAAAAATGGAGGACTAAGTCCTCCACCAGATTAGATAAAACAACATTCCTAAAACATTGCAAGGAAATCAGAGTTTTCAAAAAACTTAATAAATTCTCTATCACTTTTAGCCATATCTTTCAAAGAAGCATCCTTTTCAAAAGACATTTTAAGATTCTCCATTACCATTTCAGTATTAGAAGTTCTAGCACCAATAATAGCTTTAAGATAATAAGACTTAGCGTCTTTAAGGTCTAGATCGTCAATTGCATCTGAAGCAGCGTCGTAATGCTCTGCAAGTATGTTAGCTAAGGCGTAATTGTAAGACCTCGTATCTCCCATAGACGTAATAGATTCTTCGTATTTTCCTTCTTCAATTTGAATAAGGCCAATATTGTACATAGACTGAGTAGTGTTAGAGGACTCAAATAAAGACTTAATATCGTCAGTGGATTTTCCATTTGAAACATGCTTAACGGCAGCAACATTATTACTAACTACTTTATTGTCAGTTATTGCAAGAGCGTCTTCAAAAGATTTTGTTGCTCCATCATTATCCCCCATCATATACATGATATAACCAGTATTGTTTTTTATTCTCCAATCATTAGGAAATAATCTTGCAGCATTATTGTAATTTTTAAGCTGAGTATTCATGTCTTGCTCATTTAATGTTGCCTGAATAATTTCTTCTAGAGATAATGTGTCAGGGTTGGTAGCAACTAAGTTTTTAAGTTCATCATCACTATAACCAACTTGATCATAATTAACAGTTATTATAGATCTTCTTAACTGAGGAAGAACTTTTTTCTCAAGAAATGCATAGGATTTTGCCATATTTCTTATTTCTTTTTCTCTCTTATTTAAGTCTGGTGTCATTTGTAAAACTCTAAGAATTAAATCTTTGTCTTCATTGTCAGTTTTAGAAACTTCAGTTTTAAATCCTTCCCAATCTTCTCCCTTTGGTACAACGCTATAAAAAGAAGTTTCTTTTCCAGCATCAAATTTCATTCTTCTAGATTTTGATACTAAAGACTTCATAGTGCTATTTCCTCTGTCTTGAGCTAAATTATCATTCAAATCAACTTCCCCTTCAGGAGAAGCAAAAGAACTAATATTTATAGATTTAATTTCTATTCTAGAACCCTCTTCCATTGAGCTAGAAATGAAACCTATTAAATCTTTAACATCAGAATCTCTCATTTCTTTGGACGAAACATTATACTTTCCTTTTTTAAAATTAATAGTTGCTGATTTGGCAAAAGAATTTATCCTTTTGAAATTACATTCACTGGAACTAATTACTTGGTCATCTAAAACAATTAGCTTAGATGTGATAACAGTTCCGTCAGCAATCTTAAGACTCATTATTTCATCATTTTTACTGCCCATCCTTACTAATACTTGAACCTTTACCTCTCCTTCAGCCATACTTTTTTGATAAGGGATAGTACTTGTGTAAGAAAATGGCAGCCCTGTAGAAGGGACAACTTTTCCATTACCAGCAGCTTTTGGGCCTTGATAAATTTCAGTTTGAAATGGTATCTCATTTCCGTCCTTACAGAAAAATATTGGAGTAATTTCTGCTACTGCTTTTGCATTAAGGCCTTTTTCAATAAATTTTCCATTTATTTGAAGAGTTACATCTCCACCCTTCATATGTAACGGGTTTTGGGTAACTTCATATTCTAGCGGTTTAATCATAGAACAGGAAGAGAAAATAGTAAAAAACAATGCTACTATTGCAATGTGGTTGATGTTAAAATTATTGGTTTTCATTAGAGTTTATTTAATCCACTTTTAAGTTGATGCAAGTATAAGGACTTTATTTTATAAAAAAAAAGCAACAATATGTAAAAATAGGAACTCTAAATTGTTGACAACTACAACAATTATAGCTTTAAAAGCCTATGAGAGATAAGATTTCAATAAAGCAGACAAGTTTTTTAATAATAATTCCTCATTATCATAACTAATGCTTTTAGCACCAAGTTTAATAACTGGAATTCTTGATTTGTTTAACCAAAAATTATAATTTTTGGTTAAACTCTCCAAATAGTCATGCCCTAAGTCTTTCTCAAAGTCTCTGTTTCTAGATTTGATATTTTTGGAAATCTGATGTACATCTGAATCTAAAAAAATTAACACATCTGGTTTAGGAAATTTTTGGAATAAACTTTGGTGGACATTTTCAATCATTGAATAATTGGATTTGGACAAATTCATCTTAGAAAATACCAAGCTTTTCTCAATATGAAAATCTGAAAAAACTATTGGATGATCTTGGTCAAAAAAAGTATTCATTTGCAGGCTCCTATCCAATAAAAATTGCATTTCAGAATGAAAAGCATAATCTTTTGTTTGGTAAAATAATTTTAAAAACTTGTTTTCAGCAAACTCTTCCAACAAAAGAGAGCCATTAAAATGATTGGCAAGAAATTTTGCCAAGGTTGTTTTACCTACTCCAATATTACCTTCTATTGCTATATATTTATTTTTCATTAAACAAAACTACATTTGACTCATCGCCACATTTTAAAAGCATTTTCTCAGCAGAATCATTTAAATCTGGAATGAATTCATTTTTATATAAGTCTTTAATTATTAGTAATGAAAATTTTCTTTCTTTTATTTTAGGATGAGGTATTGAAAGCTCTTCATTCTCGATTGAAAATCCTCTATAAATCAAAATATCTAAATCGATTATTCTGTCTTGGTAAGTTTGGCCCATTTTAAGAGATCTACCCATTTTTTTTTCTATGCTTTTAAGTTTATTAAGTAATTGCATTGGGTCCAAAGAAGTTTTAATAAGTAAACCCATATTTAGAAATTCATTTTCAGAATCGTAACCCCAAGGTTCAGAGCAAAAAATTCTGGACTTATTTAAAATATTTCCAAAAACTTCAATATAATTTAGTGCGTTTTTTAAATTTTTTAATTTATCCCCTAAATTAGTTCCTAAAGAAATTACAACTTTATGTTCCTCCATTTGTAACAAAGATTTAAAAAACGATTTAACCAAAAAAAGGTGAATTTTAAAATCACTTATCTATTTCTGCAATTATAAAGAATTATTATTCATATTTTTACAAAAAATTAAATTCATTGTTATGAGACCATTTTGGAGATCTTTTTGGGCGTCAATTTTTGCCTATGTTGTTTTAAGTGCATTTGTTATAGTATTAATCAATCTAGTCATTTTTTCAGTGGCAGGATCATTTATGGAGAATGAAGAATTTAAAATAAATGATAATTCTTATTTAGAATTAAATTTAAATTTTAAAATCGATGAAAGGAGCGGAATAGAAACCACTAATGATTTTAATAATCCTATTTCAAAAAGCTATGGAGTTCATCAAATTAGAAAGGTTCTAGAAAAAGCTAAAAAAGATGAGAAAATAAAAGGGATTGTTTTGAGAATCCCCAATGTCAATATGGGTTTGTCTACCATTGACAATCTAAGAAATTGTCTTAAGGACTTTAAAAATTCTGGAAAATTTATTATTGCATATGATGAAACATATTCAATGGGTGCCTTTTATCTAAATAGTGTAGCTAATAAAATCTATCTGTATCCTCAAGGCATGGTTGATTTCAGGGGCCTTGGGTCCGAAGTGATGTTTTTTAAAAAAGCATTAGACAAATTGGATGTTGATGTGCAAATTATAAGAGGGAAAGGAAATAAATTCAAAGGCGCCGTAGAACCTTTTATGTATGAAAAAATGAGTAGTGAAAATAAACTGCAAATAAAAAAATTATTGGATGATGTTTGGAGAAATATGACGCACAACATTAAAGATTCTAGAAATATATCCTTAGAAAGCTTGAATGAAATTGCAGATTCGTTATACAGTTATAATGCCAATGGAAGTTTGGAGCATCAACTTGTAGATGATTTAATTTATGAAGATCAACTTGACTCTATAATAAGAAAAAATATTGGTATTAATAAACAAGAAAAAATTCATAGTATTTCTTTTAAAAAATATCTGGATAAAAATCTAAATCAGAACCCAATAGCTATGGGTTCAGGGTTTGGAAGCAAAAAAGGAAATATTGCAGTTGTATATGCGGTTGGCACTATTGTTAGCGGTAAAAGTTCTGAAGGAAACATGGGTTCCTCAACTATTGTCAAGGCGATCAACAAAGCAAATAAAGACTCAACGATTAAAGCAGTTGTTTTAAGAGTTAATTCGCCTGGAGGAAGCGCACTAGCTTCAGACGTAATTTGGAGATCTTTAGAAAAAACAAAAGAAAATAAACCTGTAATTGTATCCATGGGAGACTTGGCAGCTTCTGGTGGATATTATATATCCTGTGGTGCTGATAGAATATTTGCAGAGCCAAATACAATAACAGGATCAATCGGTGTATTTGGAATGATTCCCAACTTAGGAAAAATGCTAAAAAACAAAATCGGAATTACATTTGACAGAGTAGAGACTAACGAACACGCAGCATTCACAATGTTTGATGCTTTAGATAAAAAAGAATTGGCCACTTTCCAAAAAGGAGTAGATCAGATTTACGACACCTTCATCTCCAAGGTGGCTATGGGTAGAGATGGACTTAAAAAAAGTGATGTTCATAAAATTGCAATGGGAAGAGTTTGGTCTGGAAAAGAAGCTCTAGACCTGGAGCTGGTAGATGAAATGGGAAGTTTGCAATCTGCAGTAGACTTTGCCGCAGACAAAGTTGGTATAGAAAATAACAAAGTCAAATTAATTCATTTGCCAGAAAGAAAAAATGACGAGCTATTAGAACTTTTATCTTCTTTAGAAATAGGGACTAAAAGCAGTAATGAAGCAATGGAGTATATAAACAATATAAATTCAATTTTTAAAAAATCTGTTAAAAGCCCATATGCTAAAGATAAATATCAAACAATATTCCCATTTGAAATAAGAATTTTCTAATATGATTATATATTTGTAAAAAAAAACAATGTCATCAGATAAAAATTTTCACGGAAGCACAGGAATCATCGGATACTTATACGTCTCAATTGCTTTAATAATTATTGCCGGATTAATATTTTTTGGTTAACAAACAATTCCAATGATTTCATCAATTGGAAAACCCCTAAATAATTTTTTTTCTTGGTATTTAGAAAGGAGAATGGTTGAAATTGAAAATTTCAAGTCCAATCCAGAAATTGTTCAGCAACTAACTCTTTCCAATTTAATTAGTTCTGCAAAGTCAACTCAGTTTGGAATTTCAAACAACTTTAGTTCTGTTTACAACACAAGTAGTTTTAAATCTATAATTCCACTTAGAAAATACGAAGACTTTGAGCCTTTCATCAAAAAAGCTAAAAATGGAGAACCTAATGTTCTTTGGCCTGGAAAAGTAAAATGGTTTGCTCAATCATCTGGGACAAGTAGTAACACAATTAAACATATTCCTGTAACCATAGATTCATTAAAAAAATGCCATTATAAAGGAGGAAAAGATTTATTGGCGATTTATTATCGAAATAACCCAAAGACACAACTGTTTTCTGGAAAACACTTGATAATGGGTGGGAATGAGAATCATCTACCTGGTAACGACAAGTCTGTATCTGGAGATTTATCAGCCATAATTATGAAGAATTTGCCCTGGTGGTGTGAATGGAGAAGATCGCCAAATAAAGTTAAAAGTCTTTTGCAAAAAAACTGGGTGGAGAAACTAAATTATATTGTAAAGCATTCTTCACAAGACAATGTTCAAATTATTGCAGGGGTTCCGTCTTGGGTTTTAATTATTATGAATGAAGTTATTAAGGAAAATAATATAAATTATATTCATGAAATATGGCCCAGCCTAGAATTATATCTTCACGGGGGAATGAATATAGCTCCCTACAAGAAAAACTTTCAATCTATAAGCAGTAAAAAAATTAACTTTTACCAAAACTATAACGCAACGGAAGGTTTTTTTGGATTGCAGTCTGAAAATGATGCAGACGACATGCTTTTGATGCTTGACTATGGAATATATTACGAATTTATTTCTAAAAATAATTGGAAAGAAGACCAGCCTTTGACATTAAGTTTAGAAGATGTGGAGTTAAATAGACCATATGAAGTTGTGATTTCTACTAATGGAGGTCTTTGGAGATATAGACTGGAGGATACTGTAATTTTCACATCTTTAAATCCTTTTAAGATCAAAGTAATCGGAAGAACAAAACAGTTTATAAATATTGCAGGGGAGGAACTAATGATTCAACATGTAGAAACAGCTATTAATAAAGCATCAGAAAAATGTCTTTGTACCATAGGGGAATATACTGTAGCTCCTGTTTTTAAAAACAGCAATAAGTCTATTGGTTTCCATTATTGGCTAATAGAGTTCTGTGAAAAGCCAAATGATTTATCAAATTTTAGTAGTATTTTAGACATGGAGCTTCAAAAAGTTAATATTGATTACAAATCTAAAAGAGAAAATAATTATCCTCTAAATAAACTAGTTATCAAGGAAGTTCCAAAAAACACTTTTTACAAATGGTTAGAAAGTCAAAATAAATTAGGTGGTCAGAACAAAATTCTTAGAATAAATGAAAATAAAGATAAAATAAATGAGATATTGGAAATGGAAAATAGTAATTAAGCTTTTAGTTTTATCATTAATATTTAACATTTCAAATGCACAAAATATTAATGAAAAACCATTCAAATTATTCTCTAAAAGTGAAAAAATTGAGATTGATCAATATGGGTTTATCTACCACATAAATAAAGACAATCTTGTTAAGTTTAACAAAGAGGGAGTTCCGATATACAACTATAGTAACAAACTACTTGGAAATATAACACAATTAGATATAAGCAATCCTCTGAGACCTTTACTTTTCTACAAGGACCAAGGAATAATATTAGCTCTAGACAATACTTTGTCTTTACAAAAAAGTGAAATTTCTCTAAATGAGTTAGCATTGTACCAAACAAGTTGTATTTCAAACAGTAATTTTGACAATGGAATTTGGCTATACGACATTGATGTGAATGAAGTTGTAAAAATAAATTATCAAGCAGAAGTAGTATTTAAAAGTGGTAATCTTTCTGTTATTCTTCCAAATATGCAATTTCCTGTTTTGAAACTCCTTGAAAAAAATAAAAAACTTTATGGGGTTACTCCTAACCAAATAATTGTATTAGACCAATATGGGTCACTCTTAAACACAATAAACCTTAAGGCAACTAATGGACTTATTATAAAAGAAGAAAGTCTAATAAGCTATGACGGCAAATTTATTGTAAACTATAATTACTTAGACTATAAATTAGATACTATTTACCAAACAAATAGCTATGATAAAATCATACAATGTCAAGAAGAAATAATAGGTATACTTAAAGGTAATTCTGAGGCAAATTCAATTTTTATATCCAAATAATTAGCAACAAAAGTTATTAACATATGCTCTTTTTTAATTCCTATTTTCTACTTTAGATACCTAAAATTAAAAGGGAATGCACATAGCTATCGCAGGAAACATTGGGGCCGGAAAAACTACACTTACTGGGCAACTTGCAAAACATTACAATTGGGATACACATTTTGAAGATGTTGACGACAATCCATACCTTCTGGACTTTTACGACGAAATGCAAAGATGGTCATTTAACCTTCAGATTTATTATTTGAATAGCCGGTTTACCCAAACTCAAGAAATAAGAAATAGTTCTAAGACGGTAATTCAAGATAGAACCATCTATGAAGATGCTTACATTTTTGCTCCCAATCTTCATTCAATGGGATTGATGACTACTAGGGATTTTGAAAACTACTTTAGTCTTTTCAATCTAATTGAATCCTTTGTTAAACCACCAGATTTATTAATTTACTTACGAGCTTCTGTTTCAAAATTGGTTCAAAATATTCAAACCAGAGGAAGAGAGTACGAAGAAAGTATAAGATTAGATTATTTAAAGAGACTTAATGAAAGATATGAGGCTTGGATATCTACTTACGATAAAGGAAAACTCCTGATTATCGATGTTGATAATAACCATTTCAACGAAAACCAGGAGGATTTAGGGAAAATAATTTCTGGAATAGATGCCGAATTACACGGTCTATTTTGAATCAGAATTTATAATTTCTTAGCGGCTTTTTTACTAACTTTTCCTATTTTTTTAGAAAGATCTTCAACTAATTTTTCGGAGGCACTTTCACACAATGGAAGAAGTTTGTCGGGTTTCATTAAAGGAATTCCACCTACAATACCAACAGATTTTTTAGAAGTTCCATACTCGTTAATAGAAAAGACTTTTTTACCCTCTTTATTCCATAATTTTATTCTTACAAAAGCTCTTACTCCAGCGGTAAAGGGAACTGGTTTCTTTATAAAATCATAACCCATAGAAACAAACATTACACCATCAGCATTACTAAACATTTTAAGCATTTGCATTTGATTACTTTTCTCTCCTTTAAATAATGATTCCACGAGAGGTTTATATCCTTCAGGAGTAAGATAGCGTTGGAAAAGTTTATGTCGCTCTGAATCCTTAGATTCGTTAAATCTACCCTCATAATCTTTATATTCCTGACGATTTACAACATCTTCCTCAGGTAATAATTCAAAAGGGAAATTTTTAGAGTAATCATCTTTAAAAGCTTTATAAAAATTATCTAAAACAGGTTGTAAATTAAAATTTGGGTCATCTGACAAAGAAGCAATTGCGGCAACTAGAGCTGCATTCCCGCCGATTTCATCAAACCCAATATGTTTTGATACCCAAAAGCTAGTAACAGCAACTTTTTTTTGTGCTAAAATAGTGGGGTTTACAAAAACAATTAGAGAAAATATTAATAGACTAAAGTTTTTCATATTATTAAATTTTATTTATAGAAATTAGGCTTTTAAAATCAATAAAGCAAATAATTATTTCTAACTTAAGTTAAAATTAAGTTTAAAACCTTTTTAAGGTTACTTATTGTTAAAAGCGTTCATTGTGTTTTCAACACCAGCAAAACAAAAGCTTAAGACCATTTGATTAATTATTTTCATTTTTTGATGGAGAACTAAAGCTTCTTCTTCCGTCCATTCTCCCAATACATAATCAATTTGTTTGCCTTTTGGAAAGTTGTTTCCAACCCCTATTCTAAGTCTTGGATATTGATTAGAAGAAAGTGTTTGCTGAATATCCTTTAATCCATTATGTCCACCGTCAGAGCCATTTTTTTTCATTCTAAGATTTCCAACATCGAGATTTAAATCATCGGTAACAACCAAAAGATTTTGGACATCTATTTTTAGTTTAGTTAACCAATATCTAACTGCCGATCCCGAGAGATTCATGAATGTATTGGGCTTTAATAAGAAAATATTCTTTCCCTTGTATTTAAAAGAAGATATCTCCCCATATTTTTCTTCAATAAAAAAGGCACTAGATTGTTCTGCAACAAAATCTAATGCCTTAAAACCTATATTATGTCTTGTGCTTTCGTATTTAGCACCAATATTCCCTAGCCCAACAATCAAAAACTTCATGATGGGTTAGTCAATTTAAGCATCTTTTTTTGGTTCCTCAGATGGTTTATCTTCTTTGCTAACTCCATCTGACCCTTCGGTTCCTTCAGTAGTTTCTTCTTCATCTTCGTCCTCAGCTTCTAGAACAACTGCTCTTGCCATTTGGACTCCGACTACCACAGCATTTTCCGGATCAAAGAAGTTAAGGCCTGGGATATTTAAATCTAGTACTCTAATCTTGTCTCCAATTTTTAGTGGTGTAATATCAATTTTCACAGCATCTGGCATGTCTTTTAAAAGTCCCGTAACTTTTAATTTTCTAAAATTCTGGGATAAATTCCCACCATTTCTAACTCCTTTTGAAAAGCCTTCTAACCTAACAGGAAGATTTAACTTAAATGCTTTGTTATCGCTTATTTCTAAAAAATCTAAATGTAAGATTCTATCCGTCACAGGATGAGTCTGAGCCTCTTGCAAAATTACTTTTGATTTCTTACCATCAATTTCTAATTCTATAAGATAAACATTTGGAGTAAAGACAAGCTTTTTCGCTTCGTTTTCTAAAACTGAGAAATGAATTTGTTTCTCTCCTCCATATACTACTGCTGGTACACTGCCATCTTTTCTAAGGATGTTAGCACCTTTTTTTCCTACGTTCTCTCTTGAAGAACCGCTCAATGATACTGTTTTCATATTTGTTATTTATTTATTTATTAATTGCCAAACAAAAAATGTTTGCTAATAGATTTAAAACTAATGTGCTGCTTCATTATTTCAGAAAAAAGATCTGCTACAGAAAGCACTTTTATTTTTGAATTTTCTTTTTTAAGTTCAATAGTATTGGTGACAATTAGTTCTTTAAGAATACTATCTTCAATTCTTTGGTGTGCTGGTCCTGAAAGTATGGCATGAGTACAACAAGCCGATACAGATTTAGCACCATAATCCATGAAAAGTTGAGCTGACTTTGTAAGAGTACCTGCTGTGTCTATCATGTCATCAATTATAACAACATCTTTTCCTTTAACATCTCCAATTATTGTCATATCAGAAATTTCATTTGCTTTTTTTCTTTGCTTGTAACAAAGTGCTAAATCAACGTTTAGAAACTTTGCATAAGCATTTGCCCTTTTAGAACCACCAGCATCAGGTGCTGCAATTATGAGATTATCTAAGTCTTTAGATTTTAGATAAGGAGCAAATAATGTAGAGGCAAATAAATGGTCCACTGGAACTTCAAAAAACCCTTGAATTTGATCTGCATGTAAGTCCATAGTCATCACTCTATTTACACCTGCTGTTACTAACATGTTAGCTACTAATTTGGCTCCGATAGCAACTCTAGGTTGGTCTTTTCGATCTTGTCTCGCCCATCCAAAATAAGGCAAAACAGCTACAATTTTATGGGCTGAAGCTCTTTTAGCTGCATCAATCATAAGCAACATTTCCATCAAATTTTCTTGAGGAGGGGTAGTGCTCTGGATGATAAAAACATCACAACCACGTACAGTTTCTTTAATAGAAACACCAAATTCACCATCACTAAACTTTTGAAGTTCAACTTCACCTAACTCTTGACCATAGCTTTTAGCTATTTGTTTTGCTAAGGGCTCAGATGCAGAACATGCTAATATTTTTACTTTATGTGACATTGGGGTTGCAAATGTAATTGAATTTACATAAATATTAAATAATTAGTACACCATTTATAGATTGATGTATGAATTTATTTTGCTAGAATAAAAACATAAACTAAATTCGCCAATCACTTGCCGAAGTGGCGGAACTGGTAGACGCGCACGACTCAAACTCGTGTGCCTTAGGGCGTGTGGGTTCGATTCCCACCTTCGGTACTATTAAAACCAAGATACCATAGAAAAGCAACTAAAATATGATTTAGCCTATTTAAAAATGGCACTTGAGTGGGGTAATTTATCCCATTGTGAAAGAAAAAAAGTAGGCGCCATTATTGTTAAAAACAAAATGATTATATCAGATGGATTTAACGGTACTCCATCTGGTTTTGACAACAACTGTGAAGATGAAAATGGAGATACAAATTGGTATGTGCTTCATGCAGAAGCCAATGCTATTTTGAAAGTTGCTAAAAGTACTAACAGTTGCATCGGTGCTACACTATATCTTACACTATCTCCGTGTAAAGAATGTGCAAAATTAATTCATCAATCGGGTATTAAAAGACTAGTTTATTCCAAAGAGTATAAAGATCTCTCAGGATTAAAATTTCTTGAAAAAGCCCAAATAGAAATTCAACATATCAAACTACAAGATCTTGAAAAAAAATAATCAGATACCATTATTTGTTTTGGTTCTATTTATAGGTTTTTTCTCTAGTTTAACCTACTGGATAGGAATAAATCAGGGGAAAATATTGTCTCCAGAAAGGGCCCAAAACAAATGGACAAGTATTAATGTTGTTTTAGACAATCTACTGAACAACTATGTAGACTCCTTAGATTCTTATGAGCTTTCCGAAAATTCTATTAATAATATTTTAAAAGATTTAGATCCTCATTCTTCTTTTATTCCTGCTAAAAAAAGACAAAGTGTAAATGAATCTCTAGTTGGTCACTTTGGAGGAATAGGTATTAGGTTCATGATTTACAACGATACACTTACAATTGTAGATGTAATTGAAGGTGGACCATCTATGTTAGCTGGACTTAAAAAGAGAGATAGAATAATTAAAATTGAAGGTGAAAATTTTGCTGGTATAGGGATAAAAAATGAAGATGTACTAAAAAAACTAAAAGGGAAAGTAGGTAGTGAAGTAACTATTGTTGTTTTAAATCCAAATAATGAAATTGTAAAACATAGGTTAATAAGAGGCTCTATTCCCCTTAAATCCATATCGGCTAGTACCATAATTAAAGACAATATAGGATACATTAAACTAAGTTCGTTTTCTAATTCCTCCGACTTAGAATTTAAAAATGCAATTATTGAACTAAAAAATCAAGGAATGGAAGAACTCATTTTTGATTTAAGGTTTAACGGAGGTGGATACCTTCACCAGGCTATAAACATCTCCGATGAATTTTTAAAAAAAGATCAACTAATTGTTTATACCCAAGGCGCTCATTCAAAAAAAAGATCCTTTTATTCAAGATCTAAGGGTTTATTTGAAGATGGAGAATTAATAATTTTAGTCAATAGTTCTACTGCCTCTGCAAGTGAAATTGTTAGTGGAGCAATACAAGACAACAACAGAGGTAAAATTCTTGGTAGAAGAACTTTTGGTAAAGGGTTAGTACAACAGCCTTTAATGCTACCTGACTCTTCTGAACTAAGAATAACCACCTCAAGATATTATACCCCGTCTGGAAAATGTATACAAAAGCCTTATGGAGATAATATTGACTACGACAATGATATTTTAGAAAGAATAGAAAGTGGTGAGCTCACACAAAATGACTCTATTTTTGACAAAGGCATTTTCAAAGGGGGGATATTGCCAAACGTTTATTCGCCAATTGATACCCTGGGATATAGCGAGGCCATTAACAATATTATTTATACTAGAAAATGGAGAGATTTCTGTTTTAGTTACTTCGAAAAATTTCCAAATCCAAAAACATCAGATACCAAAGATTATTACAATAATTTTAAAGTAGAAATTAAAGAGCTAGAAAAATATTTAGCGAAAAATGGTGAAAAAATTAGCAGTTATAGCCCCAAAGAAATTTCAGATTTAAAATGGAGCTTAATGGTAGAATTAAGTAGTTATTACTTTTCAGACCAGTCCAGATACATATTAAATACTTTTAGAGATAGTGATGTAAAAAAAGCTATTGAGGAAATATCAAATTAGTATATTAAGTTATATTTTTAATCAAAATGTATAGAACACACAACAACGGACAATTAAGAATTGAGGACATCAATCAAAAGGTCAAATTATGCGGATGGGTCCAAAAATCAAGAGATTTAGGGGGGATGACATTTATTGACCTTAGAGACCGCTATGGAATTACCCAATTGGCATTTAACGAAATATTAGACAAAAACCTCTCTGTAAAAGCAAGGAAATTAAATCGAGAATGGGTTATTGAAGTTGAAGGAATTGTAAAAGAAAGAAGCAGTAAGAATTTAAATATTGATACTGGAGAAATTGAGATAGAGGTGGAGAAATTCACTGTTTTAAACGAGTCCAAAACACCTCCATTTACAATTGAAGACGAAACGGATGGTGGAGAAGAGTTAAGAATGAAATATAGATTTCTTGATTTGAGAAGAAAGCCTTTGCAAGAAAATTTAGCGCTAAGAAGTGAAATGAGTATTGAAATTCGAAATTTCTTTCACCAAAATAATTTTTTAGAAATTGAAACTCCTTATTTAATAAAGTCTACTCCAGAAGGAGCTCGTGATTTTGTGGTCCCTAGCAGAATGAACAAGCAACAGTTTTACGCACTTCCTCAATCTCCACAAACATTTAAGCAGCTTCTTATGGTAGGTGGCTACGATCGTTATTTTCAAATTGTAAAATGTTTTAGAGATGAGGACTTAAGATCAGACAGACAGCCAGAATTTACTCAAATTGATTGTGAGATGGCTTTTGTCAATCAACAAGAAGTATTAGATACTTTTGAAGGATTAATTAAATATCTTTTCAAAAAAATTCTAAAAACAGACTTCCCTAAACCATTTCCAGTTATTTCTTACATGATGCTATTGAAAAATATGGTTCTGACAAACCTGACATAAGATTTGAAATGGAATTGTCTTACCTAGAGGATCTTGCAAAAGGAAAAGGCTTTAAAGTATTTGATGAAGCTGAATCTATCGTTGCAATAAGTGTTCCAGGTGGTGCAGAATATTCAAGAAAAAAATTAGACGAATTAACCGATTGGGTTAAAAGACCACAAATTGGAGCTAGAGGCCTTGTTTATGTAAAATATAACGAAGATCAAACTTTCAAATCATCGGTAGATAAATTTTACGATGTATCTAATTTAAAACAGTGGGTAGAAAAATGTGGTGCAAGTCCTGGTGATTTACTTTTAATCTTAAGTGGTGAAAAATCTGATGTTCAAAGTCAAATGAATGAATTAAGACTATTAATGGGAAGTCGTCTCGGATTGAGAGATCCAAAAGTTTTCAAACCTGTTTGGGTAGTTGATTTTCCACTTTTAGAAAAAGATGAAACAAGCAATAGTTTTCATGCAATGCATCATCCATTTACTTCTCCAAAAACCAGTGATTTAGCTATGTTAGAGACCAATCCTGAAAATGTTAGAGCCAATGCCTATGACTTGGCTATTAACGGAGTTGAAGTTGGGGGAGGATCTATAAGAATTCACGATAGAAAAATTCAGGAAAAAATGTTTGAGATTCTTGGGTTTAGCAAAGAAGAAGCCGAAGCCCAATTTGGATTTTTAATGAGTGCTTTTGAATATGGAGCTCCTCCACATGGTGGAATTGCCTTTGGTTTTGATCAGACTTTGTGCCCTATTTGGGTGGTAAAGACAACATTAGAGAGTTTATTGCTTTTCCAAAAAATAATCAAGGCAGAGATGTTATGATTGAAGCGCCATCTAAGATTGACCAAACCCAACTTGACGAATTGGAGATAAGCCTTCCAAAATTAAAAGACTAATTTTCTTTTTTAATAGCAATTAGAGAAATTATCCCTAACAAGATCATAAATATTGTTTGGGAGGACCACATTAGCATTCCAAAGGACTTAGCAACTTGACCGTCGTATCCATAAAGCTCAATTAAAGCAGATGCAACCATTATTGGATAAAGTCCAATTCCACCAGGTGTTGCGCCGATTGCTATTGTACCTGCAACAAAACAAGCAAATACTGCATTAATAGTAATATTTTCTATATCTGGCAGTGCCAAAGCCGTTATCCATAACATAGAAATATAGCAAGACCAAATAAAAAAAGTATGAATTATAAAACCAATTTTATTCTTTAACCTTAATATGGCTGCAGCCCCTTGGATTATTCCTTTTAAAAAATTTAAAACTTTAACTCTTACTTTCTTTAGACCTATTAAAATTCCTAAGAAAATAATTCCAAAAATTAGTAAAGAAGGAACTAAATATGGATTAGAAGAGCTATTAGATATTTGTCTAAGCTCATTGAATTTTTCTTGATCTGCTTGAAATAAGAACGCAATAAAAAATACCAAAGCAAACATTATTAGGTCTATAATTCTTTCAATGACAATGGTTCCAAAAATTTGATCTGATTTGGTTTTTTGATATCTACTAAAATAGGCAGCTCTAGCCAACTCTCCCGATCTTGGAATGGTTAAATTAATAATGTAGCCAATCATAACACTGTGATACATGAGACTTAATTTTGGTTTTAAGTCTAATGTTTCTAGCAAGTATTTCCATCTATATGCCCTACTTAGATGTGCAAAAAAAGCTATTATTAAAGCAACTAAAACCCATCCATAATTAGCTTCAGATAAGGATTTTAAAAAATATTCTTTTTCTGTTTCTGTAGAATTTGAAACAAAATACCATGTTAGATATACTCCAATAGCAATTGGCAAAGAAATCTTTAAGATTTTTATTAGTTTATTTTTCATTGATTGATTGCAATATTATCAATTAACCTAATACCGCCCAAGTTTGTTGCAGTAAATGCTCTCCAACTTTTTAACTTATCACCATTGTTTAATAAATCATCGGAATGTCTAATTTCAAAATATTCTGGTTCTGAGAATTCTGCTAATTTTTTTAGGCATTTTTTTTCTAATTCTTCTCTATTGGAAAAATCAAAATTAGCCTTGCAGTATTTAAGAATTCTATATATCTTCTTTTGCTTTTTCAAAATCTTTAGAAGAAAGTCTGCTGTTTCTAGAGCTCATTGCTAAGCCACTTTGTTCTCTTTGAGTTGCGACACATAATTATTTCAATTTGCGGGAAAACAAACCCTAGCTAATTCGGCAATAATTAAATACTGTTGGTAATCCTTTTCTCCAAAGAATGCATAATTGGGATTTATCAGTTTGAAAAAATATATTCACAACTCTAATCACCCCCTGAAAATGACCCTTTCTTTTTGTTGCTTCCAAGACACTATCTATGCTTTCCCAGCGGATATCTCAAGAGGTTTCTCATTAGCGTACAAAGTGTCATAGTCTGGGCAAAAGACAACGATCGACCTCCTCTTGCTCTAGAACCAATAAGTCTTCTTTAAGACTAACTGGATAGTTTTCAAGATCGGATTGATTGTTAAATTGCGTAGGATTTATAAATATAGATACAATAGTGAAATCAGACCTTTTTTTAGACTCATGAATTAATGAGCGATGTCCGTGGTGAAGAAAACCCATAGTTGGAACAAATCCTATTGACTTGTTGGATTCTATATCCAAAGCTTCATTTAATTCTTGGAGTTGGTTTACTACTTGCATTACTTATAATAACTGAATTAAAGCTACTATAAATGTTGGTTTTATGTGTTTTTTTTTTATATTTTTGTAGCTCATTATTTTTTAAGCTGGAGATTAGTAGTTATGGAAAAAAGTAAAATTCTTTATGTTACCCAAGAAATTGATCCGTTTTTAATAGAATCTGAAATTTCAAGTCTTGTAAGAAAAGTTGCTCAAGGAGTTCATGAGGCGGACAAAGAAATCAGAATATTCATGCCAAGGTTTGGAGTTATCAATGAAAGAAGACACCAGCTTCACGAAGTAATTAGACTATCGGGAATGAATTTAATCGTTAATGACTACGATCACCCATTGATCATTAAAGTTGCGTCTATTCCGCAAATTAGAATTCAAGTATATTTTATTGATAATGAAGAATATTTCAAGAAGAAGTTCTTATTTAAAGATGCTAAAGGAAAATACTTTAAAGACAATGACGAAAGGTCTATGTTCTTCTGCCGAGGGGTTTTAGAAACAGTTAAGAAACTTGGATGGATGCCTGACATCGTTCATTGTCATGGATGGATGACAGCATTAATGCCGGTCTACTTAAAATCAGTCTATGCTAATGATCCTCATTTTTCAGGAGCAAAAGTAATTTACAGTATTTACAATAGGGACGAGAAACTTAAATTTTCTAAGAACTTAGATGCCAAACTTGAATTTGACGAAATTCCAATCTCAAAAATTGATATTGATGGGTCTATAGGAGTGAATAAACTTCATGAAATTGGCAGTTCAATGGAGCGATGCTATTGGAATTTGCAGTCCAGAAATTGACAACTCACTGATGGAGATTATCAAAGCCTCTAAGAAACCACTACTTGAACACCATGAAGAAGAGCAAACAATCGATGCACATCAAGATTTTTATGATACAGTTCTTAGTGAAAATGGAGTTCTTGCTTAGTCAAAGAGTATTGATCAAATCACGTAATTTTTTATTTTTAGTAGTTGGCTTATTAACAACAGCATTCTTATTTAGCTCTTGTGAAAAAGACAACGAATTTGGAATTGAAATTAATCCGGACTTTGATACTCTAGGGGCAATTTATTCTGACACATTTTCTATACATACTTTTTCAGTTATTTCAGATAGCATCAGAACTGACGAATTAAATGGTCCTAGTCCACTAGGAAACTATATAGACCCTGTTTTTGGAGAAGTAAATGCTTCAATTATTACGCAAATAAGGCTAGAACAATCTTATAATTTTATTCCAGATAATGGAGACATCAACGATATTGTTGTGGATTCTGTAGTGCTATACTTAGCAATAGATGGATATTATGGAGATATTCAAGAGCAAGAATTTAAAGTTGAAATACTAGACGAGGATATTTTCAAAGATTCTATTTACCATAACACAACCAATATAATTACCAAAGTAGAGGATATTTCCAATGGATTAAGTATTGAATCTAATCCACTATTTCCTGGTTACTTTTCTGGTGGGTTAGTAGATAAAGCAATTTTAGGGATTCCTTTAAATATTGAAAAATTTGCTACGCCAATTGTTAACGAATCTGGAAATACTACTTTAGAGGGAAACGATGGAGATAACGAATTCTTGACATTTTTTAAGGGTATTAAAATTTCAAGTTCAAATGGAACGAATGGGGGCCTTTATTATATAAATTTACTTAATTCTTTTTCTAGAATAAGGTTGTTTTACAGAGATACTAGCGGAGTTACTTCTGAACATGACACTTTAGATTTTGATTTCAATATTAATAGTAATTGTGCATACTTTCACAAAGTTGCACACGAATTATACCGGAACAGAAATAGAAAATATTGTTAACCAACCGGCTTTGGGTCAAAATCAGTTTTTCATTCAGACATTAGGTGGTATCAACGGAAGAATGACCATTCCCAGCTTTGATTCTCTAATAGCAAAACCAGTGATAATCAATAAAGCTGAGATTATTTTGCCATTTGAGGATTACCTTTACGACGACTATCCTTCCCCCTCTAGTTTATTTATTTCAAGAAAAAATGTAGAAGGAGAGTATGAGTTTTTACCAGACTTGTTTGAAGGTAGTTTAGGAGGGAATTTTAATGTAGTTAATAAAAATTACACATTCAATATTACTAGACATCTTAATGAAATTGTGGCTGAAAAAGCAATTAACGATACTATAAAAATATTTCCAAATGGAAATGGAATAACCGCCAATAGAGTAGTTTTAAATGGAATGAATTCTACCAAAAAAGACAAGGCAAAAGTAGTAATTTCATATACAAAATATTAATATTTATGTGTGGTATCGTAGCTTATTTAGGCGAAAAAAATGCCTATGAAATAGTAATTAAGGGTCTTCAAAGACTGGAGTATAGGGGCTACGACAGCTCTGGGGTTGCAATTCAAAAAGATAACTCTGTTAATGTTTACAAACAAAAAGGCAAGGTTCAAGATTTAATTGATTTTGCCAAAAATAAAGATACCAAGGGGAATCTTGCCATAGGACATACTCGATGGGCGACACATGGACTTCCTAATAATATTAACGCGCACCCACACCAGTCTAGTAATGGGAAAATTAGCCTTGTTCACAATGGAATTATTGAAAACTATTCTGTTTTAAAGAAGGAATTGGAACAAAGAGGGCATGTATTTAAGAGCGAAACAGATACCGAGGTTTTAGTTCACTTAATCGGTGATATTCATAACAATGGAAAACAAAGTTTATTTGATTCTGTTAGATTGGCTTTAAACGAAGTAATTGGAGCTTATGCAATTGTTGTTATAAGCGATGATAATTCTGACGAATTAATTGCAGCAAGAAAATCTAGTCCACTAGTAGTAGGATTAGGGGAAGGTGAATTCTTTTGCGCATCCGATGCAACGCCTATAATAGAGTACACTAAAAATGTAGTTTATTTAGAAGATGGTGAGATTGCTCATATAAGTTTAAAAAATGGTTTGAAGCTAAAGACCATTGGGAACCAAAATAAAACTCCTTACATACAAGAACTAGAAATGCACTTAGAAACCTTAGAAAAAGGAGGCTATGAACACTTTATGCTTAAAGAGATATACGAGCAACCTCAGTCTATTATGGACTCTATGAGAGGACGTTTCAGTGTAACGAAAGGAAAAGTTGCTTTGGGAGGAATTTTAGATTTTGAAGAAAAGCTAATCAATGCCAAACGATTAATATTTGTCGCATGTGGAACTTCTTGGCATGCTGGCCTAGTAGGAGAATACTTGTTTGAAGAAATTGCAAGAATTCCTGTGGAAGTGGAGTATGCATCAGAATTTAGATATAGAAATCCTATAATAAATGAAGACGATGTAGTAATAGCTATTTCTCAATCTGGCGAAACGGCAGATACATTGGCAGCAATAAAGCTGGCAAAAGAAAGAAAAGCAACATTAATTGGAATTTGTAATGTAGTGGGAAGTTCTATTTCTAGAGAAACCCATTGTGGCTCTTATACCCATGCTGGGCCAGAAATTGGCGTAGCGTCCACCAAAGCCTTCACTGCTCAAGTTACTATCCTTACTTTAATGTCAATGATGATTGGTAAAAGAAAAGGAACTATTTCTAATGAGAGATTCAATAGGCTATTAGTAGAACTTAAATGCTATTCCTGAGAAACTAAAAACAGTTTTAAAGGAAAATGATTTAATTGAAAAAATTGCCAAAATATACCATAAGTCTACCAATGCACTTTATTTAGGAAGAGGAATAAATTTCCCTCTAGCACTGGAAGGAGCTTTGAAACTTAAAAGAGATATCTTACATACATGCAGAAGGCTATCCAGCAGCAGAAATGAAGCATGGTCCTATTGCATTAATTGATGAAGAAATGCCTGTTTTTGTAATTGCTACTAAAGATTCTAGTTATGAAAAAATAGTTTCTAATATTCAGGAAGTAAAAGCAAGAAAAGGAAAAGTTATTGCTATAGTAAGTCATGGAGATACGGAAGTAAAGAAAATAGCAGATCATTATATAGAGATACCAAAGTGTGATGATTTATTGGTTCCACTATTGGCTACAGTTCCCCTACAATTATTGAGTTACCATATAGCGCTAATGAGAGGATGTAATGTTGATCAGCCTAGAAATTTAGCGAAGTCTGTTACAGTGGAATGAGTTTGATAGGGGGTATTTAATCCCTCATCTATTGGTTGATATAGAAGTAACATCTCCGAAACTTTGGGTACTACCACTCACCTCTTCACAAATAGAAAAATACAACTACATAAAGGAAAAAAGAGATGAGGGATATTTCTATTATCAGATTAGTGATATGATGAATGAATCCAACTTCAAACCTCAAAGAACCGACAAATTCACCCCACAACAAGTATGGGGATTGGAATTTAAGATGGAAAAACGACTAAAAAGATTAGATAAAATAAAGAACCCTAAAATTCTAAAAATTAGTATTTTAGAGAAGAAATAAATTTTGTAATTTAAAATAATAGTATGGAGGTATTTGGAATTATTGGAATGTCGTTAGGAACGATGGGGTTTGTGTTTGGAATAATCTGTTTAAACCAAATGGGGAAACTCATAAAAACTCTAAAAGAAAAGAAAATTCTTGAAGAGGATTACAAAAATGTAGATACGTTTTAAATTAAAACTGATTTATTTGAATATCAACCCACAGATTTGTCTTTAGTGACTACGGTAGAATAACATAATCAACTGATAATCAAACACCTTAGATTGTTATTTGTGATTTTTTAATAATTAATAAATGAATTTAATTGTCGACCCAAACGAGGTTAAAATAATATTAGAGCAAAAAAAAATCCCCAACTTTTTTAATTGAAGATTTATAATTAATACAAATAAATAATATGGTTTATTTATTTGTTTCTAATTTCTTTAACAGCAGCCATTATTGCTTTAGTTTTTTCAGAATCATATCTCCCATTTAAAGTTTTAACAAGCTCTTTTCTAGAGGCTTTATAAACTTGTTTTTTTTCTTCCTCAGACAAATCTTTACCTTTAATTTTTTCCTGTTGTTTTAGAAATTTATCAATATAAGTATCGTAAAGAAATTTCTGATCTTCTTTAGTCAATTTTAACTGAGTGGTAGCATATTCAGAAAATGAAGTAGCTCTTTTAATTTGATAGTTGTTCTGAGCACTTGAATTAAATGAGATGACAAGCAATAGTGCAAATAATTTGATTGATTTTTTCATGTTTTATTTTAAATGTTAAGTTTTAAATTATGGATTATGGATTAAAAAAATATTTATTCAACCACTATTTTTTTCTTCACTGATCCATCATCATATATTTCTATAATTATATTATTAGGTTGAGGATTGGTTTCTCTTCCTAAAATATCCACTATCTTCTGTAATTTCCTATTGGGATTTGGGAGGTTAAATATTGCTGTAGTATTTGCTTCTGTTTTAATGAGAAAGAAATCTCTATCTCCATTACCATAAGAATCTGTTCCACCAATAATTACATACCCTCCATCTGAAGTTAGCTGCATATAGTAAGCAATTTCAAAATTTGCCCCTCCAAATGTTTCATTCCAAAGCTCGGTTCCATTACTATCTGTTTTTATTAAATAAGCATCACGAGCCCCAGCTCCAAAAGAATCTGTTCCTCCACAAATAACATAACCTCCATCGGGTGTTTGTTGTACAGCCGTTCCTAAATCAAAAGATGGTCCTCCAAAAGTTTTGTACCATTGTTCTGTTCCACTCCCGTCTGTTTTTATTAAGTAAACATCCTTGTTCACCAGCTCCAAAAGAAGCTGTTCTACCTGTGATAATATACCCGCCATCTGAAGTTTGTTTCACACTGTTGCCCACATCAAACTCTACCCCGCCAAAAGTTTGATTCCATTGCTCTACTCCATTTCCATCTGTTTTTATTAGGTATACATCTCTATCTCCATTGCCAAAAGAATTGGTTCCACCAACAATTATATACCCTCCATCTGTGGTTTGTTGTACACAGTTTCCCAAATCAAAGACAGATCCTCCAAAGGTTTGAGTCCATTGTTCAGTTCCATTAATATCTGTTTTTACGAGATAAACATCTCTCCCTCCATTGCCAAAAGATTCTGTAGCACCGGTGATAATAAATCCTCCATCTGTAGTTTGTTGTACAAAAAATCCAAAATCAAGACTAGTTCCTCCATAAGTTTTGGTCCAAAGAGTATCCCCATTAGCATCTGTTTTTATAAGATAGACGTCCTTATCTCCATTACCATATTCTGTTCTTCCTGCAATGATATATCCTCCGTCTGATGTTACCTGTAGTGAACTGCCATAGTCTTGACTTGCCCCTCCGAAAGTTTTAGTCCAAAGTGAGTCTCCATTAGCATCTGTTTTCACAAGGTAGACATCAGCATTTCCGTTACCATAAGATTCTGTAGACCCAGTAACAATATAACCGCCATCTGAAGTTGGCTGAACAGAGTATCCTAAATCAAAATTTGTGCCTCCAAAGGTCTTTTCGAATCCTTGCCCAAAACCAATAAATGGGATAGTAAGTAATAGTATAAATAGTATTTTATGCATACACTAAAGTTAGTGAAAAGTTATGTTTTTAATTGTCTTTTTTAAGAAATGTTAATGTTAGAAACATAAATAAAATTAAAAAAATACAAATTAATTTTTTTTATATATTGACTTTAATAGGACAATAAACCCTATTAAAACCTCCAATTACTTATTTATTAAAAATGCTCTTTGCGGCTTTAATGCATGCTTTATTTTATCAACGTGCTGTTTATTTATAATTAAAAAAGCAATATTATGATAGTCATTAATAGAATCCACTCCAATAGTATGAAATGGCAAATCCTCTTTTACTAAAAACTCGTCTAGATGAATATTGAAATGTTGAGCAGTCTTTAATGAATCTAATCCATTAAAATCCCATATTAGTTTTATTTTTTGCATTGGTTTAGTTTACCATCTATAAATTTCACTCCCTATTTCATTACTCCAAAGCTCTATATCTTTTAAAGAGTGTTTAGACTCAAAAAATTTATCCCATGTGTTTTTAAAAATATAATTTCTTATATAGACCGAGTAAAGTACTTTAAGCTCTACCTTAAGCTCTTCACTATTTAAATTATTGTAAGACTTATTGTAAATTTTTGTTAGCGAGGTTTTAATTTTTTCAGAGGACCCGACATAAATATTTTTAAATCTTTTATCAAAAGCAGTAACTCTTAAATAAAATTTTTGGTTGGACTGAATTTTGGATTTTTTCCTGTGGGTTCTTAACCCAATAGAAATTGAAAATTGGTACTTATTAATTATATCTTCTAAATTTTCTTTTGCTAAATTCATTTTGTCTAAATAAGAATCCTTTGATTTAGAAGGTGTAATTTGTTTTTTTAGTTTTTGAACTAGTAGCTGCTTTTTTCTTATTTCTTGCTGTAAAGTAAGAATTTGCAAAGATTTACTTTCTATTATTTGATAATTCTCTCTTAGTTTTCGATATTCTATCCTTTCTTTCTTTTTTAAATTAATGAAAACCTGATCTGGGAGATAATCTAAAAAGAAAGTTTCTTTATAAGAGCGGTATTTAAGTAGATTAGACAATGAGATTAAATTGTGGTTTAATCAAATATAAAAAAATATTTTATACCACAAAATAAAAAATCCCAGGACCTTAACTAAGCAACTAATTAATATAATTACAGAGCAAGCATCTTTATATAAGTGATATTTGTGTACAGTAGAATATAGATTAAATTGTGGTTTTTTTAATAATTTAAACTATACTTTTACCACAAAATAAAAATCTTTTTGCAAAAAGAACACATTAAAAATGGGATAAACAAAAATTTACCTTTAAAAAAATCATCTAAAAAGTAAAAAAAAATTGGTTTATTTATTTGCGTATTATTAAAGTAATGATTCTACCCTTATGGTTTTTTGTCTAAAAATGATTTAAATATATTGACTAGTTATTGTTTTTTGAAAGGAAAAAAATTCAAAATATATCTACCTCTATTGTTTTTTTTTGTGTGTGCATTTAGCTGCAAAGAAAATAATAAAACCATATTATTATTCGATATGGAAAAAGTGGAAGGAAACTATTTTACTTCTCGAAATTTAGAACGCGTCTCCAATTCTCTAGCACAATCTTCAGATTATTCAAAATCAGGAAATTATAGTGCCAAAATCTACGATAAAAATCCTTATGGACTTAGCTATAATTTTAAAAATTTAAAAAAAGGCAATGAGATAATAATTTCTGTCTGGGAAAAGACAGGAGGAGCAAGAGGCCACTTAAAGTTGGTGGATGAAGAAAAAAATATTATGGCTATTAAAAGAAGACATCCAAAAAAAACAGAAAGTAAATGGGTGTTAATCAATCTTAGCTTTATAGTAGAAGAAGATTCTAGAGAAATTAAGTTTTTCATTCATAATGAAAAAACTCTTCCTGCTTACTATGACGACTTAAAGATAGAGTTGTTAAATAAGTCCAGAAGACCAGTATTCAAAAAAGAAAATGTAAGCATTCAAATTAAATCCAAAGATTTGGATAAGCTTTTTAAATATAGAGACAAAGCAATTCAAAATGGTGTGATTGGTAAATCCTTAAAAAAATACTTTAGCGGAATTATGGTCTACAATACAGAGGAAATTCCAATCAAAATCCGTTTAAAAGGAGACTGGGTAGATCATCTTAGCGGAGACAAATGGTCTTTTAGAATTAAAATTTTAGGAGATAAATATTTTAAAGGGATGAAAGCATTCTCCATCCAACATCCCAAAACGCGATCTTTTCTTAAAGAATGGATAATGCACCAAATATTTAGAGACGAAAATATTTTAACTACAAGATATGGCTTCATAACCGCGTCTTTGAACGGGAACAATTTAGGAATATATGCTTATGAAGAACACTTTAGTAAAGAATTACTAAAATACAACAATAGGAAAGAGGCCCCTATACTTAAATTTAACGAAGAAGGGGTATGGGAAACAAGATTAAATAATCCAAAGAATAGAAATTTTTATCCATATTTTGAAGCCTCAGAAATAATTCCTTTTCAAAAGAAAAAAATTCTTTCCTCCGACACATTAAAACAAGTTTTTAAAAAAGGATTAAAATTAATGACTAAATACAAAGAGTTTGATGAAAATTTAGAAGATTTATTTGATTTAAATTATATAGCAAAACTTTATGCTCTTTACGACATTGGAAAAATAAGGCATTCTTACCATTGGCATAATCAACGTTTTTATTATAATCCTAAAGAAAACAAGTTAGAGCACATTGCATTTGATTGTTACGCAGGGATAGAAGAAGGAATTAAAGATATTATATATGGGTATACTAAAAAAAATTATTCGGGGTTTAAAGCAACTTATCTCTCGAAACAATTCTTCAATAATGATATATTTGTTTCTAATTACAAAAACTTTCTAAATAAGTTCTCAGAACCAGAGTACTTAACTAGTATTGTCAATAAGTACAAACTTAGTTCAGATTCATTACATAATATTTTGAAATATGAATTTCCAAATTATGAGTTTGATATAGATTATCTAATAAATAATGCAAAAGCTATTAGAGAATTGCTTCCAAGCTATACTTCAAATCCTGATTTTTCAGTTAAGCCACTTAATTATGATTATGCATCAATTGAAAATAATTATTTCCCATCTGTTGGAATAAAAGCAAAAAAACATATCAATAGTAAAAATGAATTGGTTTTAAAAATAAATAACTACCATTTAGACACTATTTATTTGGTAGGATATTCTAGAGAAGGAAAAAGCAATGATCTAGTTAAATTTAAAGATTCTATTTTTTTAATGCCATTTCAAATTAAAGGAGAATCAATAGAACTGAAAATTAACGGAGATGCTGATTTTATATTTTTCAAACCACAAAACACAAAAAAATTAGAGGTTATGAATATTGAAGAAAAGTTGATTTAATTATAATTTTCTAGACACCTTTCTTACAGTGCTACTTTTAGGAGCAGATTGTTCCACTTTTGTTTTCAATTCCCCTTTTCTAGTATTCTTTTTCTTCTCTGTTTTTGTATCGTAAGAAGATTTGGAGTTCTTGGTCTTTTTAGACTTTTGTTTTTTGTCAGAATTACCTTTGGAGTTATAATTGGTTCTTTTTGGAGTATTGGAATCACTTGACGATCCACTATTAGCTGCAGAACCCTCTTTACTTTTTTCGCTATCAGAAGATACTGATTTTGCTCTATTTTCGTCTTCTTCATCTATAGGCTTTTCTTTTTTATCTCTTCCAAAAGTTAAATTAAGTCCAAAATGAATTTGACCATTTCTAACTTTCTTAGTGTCAATGTTTATACTAGAGGCCGCATCAGAAAGAAAATTATCTCTCGGATTTAGAGTGCCAAAAGCAAGAACATTGTCTGTTAAACAATAAATTTCCACTGGGCCAAGATTTACAGACAGACCAAAGCCAACATTGGAGTAGCTTCGATTGTATATTGAATAAGAAGCTGTTGCAGAAAGGAAATTACCAAGGTGGTAATTGTAAGCTAATCCCATAGCCTCGTCTCCATATTCCTCGTACAAATGAACTGTATAGGCTCAAAGAAACAAAGTTATTATGGTCTACTGTATATTCCATAGATGCATATATTTTTGTTCGAAGCGCTGTACTATAGCTTTCGTTAGTATATGAATAATTGTTTTTTAAATCTTCTTCTATGGAATCTTCCAGTACTTCTTTTAAAAAATCAACACTAGAACCATCTCCAAAAATAGAAATTGGATCGCCAATACCATCGTATTCATAATCCCAGGCCTCTAACTTAGAATTGGCAGTATAACTGTTCCAATTTATAAAGCCTAAATCCAAAACAGACGCTTCTAAAAGTAGCTTATCAGTTAGGTGGTAATTGAATCCTAAGTCAATTCCTAATCCCCGGTTGTTTCTGTTAAATAAATAATTATTAATGTATCCTGCTGAAAAGCCAGACTGCTGCATTATCAAAGAATCGTTGGTATTCAGTCCTCCAATTGCTGGGATATCACCATCCACCATTACTTGAGGCAAGCCAGAAGTTCTAAAATCAAAAGCCATATCAAATTTTAACGCATGCGTATTTTGATCGGTTTCAATTCCCATGTAACTCACATCAGTAGTAAAGTTTTCCATTCCGTATAGATACTTTAGTCTTGCGCCATAAGAAAATTTATGATGGACATCGTGCACCCAATGAACGGCATATTCCCTCCAATGGGTGAAATCAAACCCAAGCCCATCCAAAGAAGCCCTTTTGCCCAAAAGATTATTACCATTTCCCTCCATAGCAAGAACAATCAAGTCTTTTGGATAATTAAAAGTAAAATCTAACTTTTCAGTTACGTTGAAAGAAAAGAAGTTATTTCCTGCTTTAAAACCAACAAAAAATAAATCTGTACTAGCATTAAGGATGAAAAAGTTTTCCGATGACATTTTGGCTATGGCATTGTCAACATCTGGCATCATAATACCATCAGCATTTTGATAAAATATATCTCCTATTGAAAAACCTGTATTAAAGACAGAGCCATATACACTAGAAATAATAGGCAACCCAATATCCAACTTTGAATCTGGAAAAGAAGCTGGATCAACTTGAGTAATTTGAGGAATAGAAGGCATATGATACAATATGAAATCTTGCTGAGCATTGAATTTAGTCAGTAGAAAAATTAACGATATGAAAATAACTTTTCTCATTAAAACATTCTTCCCGAAATTAGTAATGCCATTGACAATTGTAATTTGTAATCACTATAAATTTTTACAGATTGCTGATTGTCAAAATCTGAAGTACCTGCTGTAACGAGAAGAATCACAAACTTGGTTTGGTTTAAATTATCTACGCAAGATTCATCACAACCGAGCAATGTTACTTTTTGTTCTGAATCTTCAATAACCTTTCCATTAGCATCCAAAGTTGCCGATTGAAGAACTAATTCCCCATCGGCAATAGAAGACAATAAATTCATATTGCTATCTAACAACTCTAAAGTAAAATTAACCTCTACTGGCCATCCATTGGTAGTAGAAAATTTAATTACAGCTGAATCAATGTCAGTTTCTGAGCTAAATAATTCATCTACTTTAAAATCAAAAGGAATAGTATCTCCCATCACCCAGCCGCCTGCATATCCTTCTAGAGGAAGAGTGATTTCAGTAGATACAGAAATCTTACTAGAACTTGAAATAAAATTATTGTTGGTAATTGTTGAATCAGCATTTACCACCACCACCGGATTACTAACAATACTTTTTGGAGTTGAATTAATTAACTCGTTGATAGTACTATTGGTTGCGTCCATAGTAATAATGGATGTTACAGAATCTCCTTGATTGGAGGGCTGCTCAATAGTTGGAAAATAAAATGGTGCTGGCTGAAGATTGCCAGCTGCAGCCGAATCATATAATACATCTCCAAGAAAAACTCCTTGAAGGTCTTCATAATACATAGATTGCATTCCCATATTGGCAGTAAAACCAAAACTATTTTGGATAGTGTGCTCAATTTTTGGATTAGTAAGTAAAAACTGTACCGCAGATTCTGAGTTACTAAATATATCTATCTCTAATGGAATGGAGCCTAAATCAAATTGCTGGTATTTAATGTCGCCCAAAATAGTAGAAAACTCTAAATTATCCATTGAAAATGAAAAAGTAAGATCATCAGTAGTATTAATTGGGCTACCTGAGCCATTAATAGTAACGTCCAAATAGACCACCATCTCATTATATCCAATATTCCCTTTAGTTAAATCAAAAATATAGTTGCTAAGATTTGCTTGAGTAACTGCTGGATTATTAGCAGGTGCTGTTAAAATATCTGAAAAATACCCACCTTGATCATCCACCAATGATGGAATGGTAATACTAACAACCACCTGATGACTTAAATTATTGACAATATCAATAGTTAAAATTCCTTGAGAAAACTCAATGGAAGTTAATTCCTCGCCAGACGGGAAAGTAAAGGTATTTACATTAGTATCTCCGTAGCTAATGGAATTATTAAGTGAGGGTAAATTTTGTGTTGCTGGATTAACAGAAATACTAAAACTTTGTTCTGGAATCTCAACTATTTCAGAAGCGTTTATCGAAGTTGGGGGAGTAACATAAGCCAAGAACAACTCTCCATCTGTCCCTGTGCTAATAATATCTCCAGTGTCTCTTTCTAACATATCCTCTACATCAATCTCTGCACTTACTAGAGGGATTGCAACATGGTGATAGGTTTGAAGGGAGGATAAATCTACTTGATCACTTTTCTTACAAGAAGCAAAAATTAATGCGAAAAAAAGAAAATAAAGTAATTTTTTTAGTCTTTTCATTAGTTAAATATGAGGCTAAGTTAAAGAAATTACCACAATTAAATAAAAAAATACAAATCTTCTTGGTTAAACTGTAATAGTTTTGAATGCCTGATAAAATTTATAAAGTAAAATCATAGATTTATAAAGCGTAAAAAATAAGAATTGATTAAAAAATACAAAAACCACCTTATACTCCACTTCACTATATTAATTTGGGGATTCACTGGCATAATTGGGAAAATTTTAGGATTAAGCGGGCTCTCAACTAGCGAGGTTGTGTTCTGGAGAATGCTCATTGCGTGGATTACTCTTCTACTCTATCTTCTTATTAAAAAACAAAGCATTATAGTTTCCAAAAAAACACTTTTCAAGCTTCTTGGAAATGGAGTTTTAATTGCATTTCATTGGTATTGCTTTTTTGAAGCAATTGCACTTTCAAATGTATCTATTGCCTTAGTTTTTATGTCAACTACAGCATTTTTCACATCCTTTGCAGAGTGGGTTGTTTACAGAAAAGGGATTGATTATAAAGAATTATTTACAGGTGTTTTAGTAATTATTGGCGTTTCCATAATTGTCAATGATTTAAATTTTGAAAACCACCCTGACTATTTAAAAGCAATTTTTCTAGCATTAATTTCCGCTTTTTTAGCTGCTTTTTTTTCTGTCATAAATAGTGTACTTGTTAAAGAAAATGACTCTGCTATTATTTCTTTTTATGAACTTATGGGTGGGTTTTGGGTGATAAGTATTTTGTTTTTTTTAAATGGAGACATTGTCTTAGAACAACTTTCACTAAATACCCTTCAATTTTTTTGGTTGATGGTTTTAGGCATTATTTGTACTTCTTTTGCATTCCTTCTTGGAGTTTACGTCATGAAGTTTATAAAACCATATACAGTAAATTTGTCTGTCAACTTAGAGCCTATCTACGCAATAATATTTGCACTTTTAATTTTTAAAAATTCTGAAGTAATGAGCCTAAACTTTTATCTAGGCTCAATGATTGTCGTAGGATCTATACTACTAAATGCTTTGTTTAAAAAAACAAAAAAGCCACAAAAAGTGGCTTAATTTTTCTATATTAATTTGGTTAATTAATGAGCATATTTGTTTTGAACTTCTTCCCAGTTAACAACCTTGAAAAATGCTTCAATATAATCTGGTCTTCTGTTCTGGTAATTTAAGTAATAAGCGTGTTCCCAAACGTCAATTCCTAATATTGGAGTGCCATCACATCCCACACCTGGCATAAGTGGATTGTCTTGATTTGGGGTAGAACAAACTTCTAGTTTGCCGTCGCTGTTAGCACATAACCAAGCCCATCCTGAACCAAATTGTGTAGCTGCTGCCTTTGAAAACGAATCCTTAAAGTTTTCAAAAGAACCAAAGTCTCTATCAATTGCTTCAGCTAAAGACCCTGAGGGTGTTCCCCCACCATTAGGTGACATTACTTTCCAAAAAAGTGAGTGATTGTAAAATCCACCGCCATTATTTCTTAAAGCTCCGTTTGACATATCTAGATTAGTCATCAGTTCTTCAATTGATTTATCAGAATGATCGGTTCCTTCAAGGGCAGCGTTAAGCTTTGCTGTATATCCAGCATGATGTTTTCCATGATGTATTTCCATTGTCTTGTGGTCAATGTGTGGCTCTAGAGCGTCATGGCTGTAGTTTAATTGTGGTAACTCGAAAGGCATAGTAATTAGATTTTAGTTCGTTAATATTTAATGATCCCAAAGCTATTGAAAATTTGGTTTAAATTTGAAAATAAACAGACAAATGAACGTATACAGTGACGAATACTTTATGCGAATAGCTCTTAAGCAAGCTCAAATTGCTTTTGAAAATGAGGAAGTTCCAGTTGGTGCAGTAATAACTTATCACGATAAAGTAATTGCCAAAGGACACAATCTTTGTGAAAAACTTATAGACTTTACTGCGCATGCTGAAATGCAAGTTTTAACTTCTGCAAGTAGTTATTTACAAAATAAATACCTCAACGAGTGTACATTATATGTGACTCTTGAGCCTTGTATTATGTGTGCTGGAGCTACTTTTTGGACAAGAATTGGAAGAATTGTATTTGGTGCATGCGATGAAAAAAGAGGATTTTTAAAATTATCAAAAAAAATTCTACATCCAAAAACATTAGTTACTGGTTCTGTGATGGAGAGTGAATGCAGCTTTTTACTTAAGTGTTTCTTTCAGCAAAAAAGATAGTTTTTTAAGAACTTTAACATTAATAATTCCCTAATTGAAAAATTATTAAGTAATTTTAATTTAAAATATAAAAATATGTATCCAGCAGAAGTTGTAGCACCATTTATTGAAGAATTAACCTCCAAAGGTTTTAAGGAATTAACATCATCAGAAGAAGTTGACAACCACCTAAACTCTCCTTCAGGAACAAAACTAGTGGTAATAAACTCTGTATGTGGTTGTGCAGCTAGAAATGCAAGACCAGCAGCAAAAATGGCTGTGGAAAATGATATTAAACCTGACGAAATCCTAACAGTTTTTGCAGGATTCCATAGCGAGGCTACCAACCAAGTAAGAAAATACTGTCTTCCTTATCCTCCATCGTCTCCTAGCATGGCGCTTTTTAAAGATGGAAAACTAGTTCATTTTATTGAGAGGCACCATATTGAAGGGAGACCAGCTGAAATGATTGCTGAGAATCTAACCGAAGCCTTTAATGAATTCTGCTAGTTTTTGTCCAAAACCTTAGGAAGTTTAAAATAAGTACTGTCTTTGACAGGGCTATTGGCCAGGGCTTTTCCTTGATCTAAAACACCCCCTAGTTTGTCTTCTCGCCAATTGTTTATTTCTTCGTTCATGTGAATCAGTGGCTCTATACCATCTGTTTCAAGCTCGTTTAATTGATTAATGAAATTTACCATTTTAGAAAGATCTTCAGAAATAAGTTCTGCTTCTTCGTTGTTAAACTTTAGCTTAGATAAGCTAGAAAGTTTGATTATAACTTCTTTGTTAATTTTCACTTTTTAATTCTTTATTAATCATCTGAAATGTTTGCTCTCTCAAATTTACTAAATCTTTGCGATTTAAATTGTCTACAGAAATATAATCATGTACAACAACTTTAGCCATTCCTGGTTTGGTATTTCCAGAAAGGTCTTTATGGTCTTTAAATAAGTCATAGTTGTTTTTAAATGTTATAGGTAGAATTGGACAATTTGTGTCAATAGCCAATTGGAAAGCCCCATTTTTAAATCTTCTCATTTCGGTTTCTGAGTTTTCCCACCCTCCCTCAGGGAAGATGATTATACTCCTTCCTTTTTTTATTTCCTTTTTTCTCTAAAACTAAACATTCTGCTGCTCGAGTCTTACTGTCTCTGTAAACAGGAATATCAATACCTCTTTTAAAAAACATATTTATCACAGGCCATTTTAATATTTCTGACTTTCCAAGAAAAGCAAAGTCTTGATCAATGATTTGGTACATTAATAAAATATCTAAGTAAGACTTATGGTTGGCGCAAATTATATAATTTTTCTGAAGATCTAATTTGGATAAAAAAACAGTTTCTAATTTCACGCCTGCTAAAAAGGACATCCACTTCGACCAAAAAAATTTAATTGCTTTTGCGTTTTTATATTTATTTTCACCTCTAATAAGCAAAAAAATTGGCGCCCAAAGTGTAATGCAAAAAACAACATAGACAAACCCAATATATAGAAAGAAGGAAAAGGATAAAAATTTTTTCATTTATACAAATACTATCTTTAAAATGTATCACATAAAATTATATTATTTTTAAGTCTAAATTTGTATAAATTGAATATTAAATAGAATGGCAAGAATTTTAACCGGGGTTCAAAGTACTGGAAGACCTCATATGGGAAACATATTAGGAGCAATTATTCCTGCCATCGAGCTTGCTAATAATCCAGTAAATGATTCATTTCTTTTTATTGCAGACTTGCACTCTTTAACACAGATAAAGAATCCAAAACAACTAAAAGAAAATACTTTACAAGTGGCAGCAACTTGGTTGGCTTGCGGCCTTAATCCAGAAAAAACCACTTTTTATAGACAATCAGATGTTCCTCAATGTACCGAACTGTCTTGGTACTTAAACTGTTTTTTTCCATATCAAAGATTGAAACTTGCCCATTCTTTCAAAGACAAATCCGATAGACTAGAAGACGTGAATTCTGGATTATTTGCTTATCCAATGTTAATGGCTTCAGATATTTTACTTTACGATGCTGATTATGTCCCTGTTGGTAAAGATCAATTACAGCATTTGGAAATGACTAGGGATGTAGCTTCAAGAATCAATCATAAGTATGGCGAAGTATTTATAATTCCAGAAGCTAAACTGCAAAAAGATGCTCAATTAATTCCCGGAACAGATGGGGAAAAAATGAGTAAGTCGAGGGAAAACACCATAGATGTCTTTGAAAACGAAAAATCTATAAAAAAAATAATTAATAAAAATATTATTACTGATAATTCTCCACTAGAGGCATCAAAAGATCCTAATAATTCTACAGTCTTTCATTTATACAATTTAATTGTATCCAGTGAAAAAAGTAGTAAAATGGCAGAAAACCTAAAGGCAGGAGGCTATGGGTGGGGTCATGCTAAAAAAGAATTAATTGAGGAATTGGTTAAGTCTTTTGCATCACAAAGAGAAAAATTCAATCACTATATAAACCATCCTCAAGAAGTAGAAGATGTTTTACAAAAGGGAGCTCTAAAAGCAAAAAAGGTGGCAGATGCCACCTTAAATAGAATTAGAGAAAGTCTAGGATATAATTCTTAAAGCTCAAATTTAATTCCTTGAGCCAAAGGCAGAGAAGTTCCCCAATTAATGGTATTTGTTTGTCTTCTCATGTAGATTTTCCAAGCATCTGAACCAGATTCTCTTCCTCCACCAGTTTCCTTTTCTCCGCCGAATGCACCTCCAATTTCAGCACCAGAAGTTCCAATATTTACATTTGCAATTCCACAATCAGACCCTTGATGTGATAAAAATGTTTCTTGTTCTCTCATGTCACTAGTCATAATTGCTGATGAAAGACCCTGAGGAACATCATTCTGAATAGCTATTGCTTGATTAACATCTCCACTATATTTAATTAAATATAATATAGGGGCAAATGTCTCGTGTTGTACTATTTTAAAACTGTTTTCTGCTTCAATAATCACTGGCTTTACATAGCAATCGCTTTCATACCCTGCTCCACTTAACTGGCCACCTTCAGCCACAACATTTCCTCCTTCCAACTTTGCTGCTATAATAGCATCTAAATACATCTTTACAGCATCTTGATCGATTAAGGGCCCAACGTGATTGGACTCGTCTAACGGATCTCCAATCCTTAGCTGATTATAAGCGTTGACCATAGCTGTTTTAACGTTTTGATAAATATCTTCATGAATTATTAATCTTCTTGTTGAAGTACACCTTTGACCAGTAGTTCCTACCGCACCAAAAACTAGTGCTGGAATAACCATTTTAAGATCAGCATTCGGGGTTAATATAACTGCATTATTTCCACCAAGTTCTAATAGTGACTTTCCTAATCTTTTTCCAACTACTTCTCCAACTGATTTTCCCATTCTTGTGGATCCAGTTGCAGAAACTAATGGAATTCTTTTATCAGCAGACATAAGCTTTCCTATATTTGCATCTCCAATTACTATTGTACATATTCCTTTATGAAGATTATTTTTGTCTAATACTTCTGCTATTATTTTTTGGCAAGCTACACCACATAAAGGAGCCTTTTCAGAAGGTTTCCAAATACAAACATCTCCACATATCCAAGCCAAAGCAGTATTCCATGCCCAAACTGCAACAGGAAAATTAAAGGCTGAAATTATACCTACAATTCCTAGAGGATGGTACTGCTCATACATTCTATGCATTGGTCTTTCTGAATGCATAGTTAGTCCATGTAATTGCCTTGACAAACCAACTGCAAAATCACATATATCAATCATTTCTTGGACTTCTCCCAGCCCTTCTTGAAAGGACTTTCCCATTTCATAAGAAACAAGTGCACCTAATGCTTCTTTCTTTGACCTTAATGCCTCTCCAAATTGTCTGACAACTTCACCTCTTTGTGGTGCTGGCATCATTCTCCAATGAGAAAATGCATCTAAACCTGCATCTATACACTTTTGATAATCTTGTTCAGTTGCACAAACAACACTGCCTATTTCTTGTCCATCTACTGGGGAGACAGAAATAATTGTATCTCCTGATGTTTTTAACCAGTCTCCACCAATTGCAGCTCCATAATTTTTGCTTTCTATGCCTAAAGAATTTAATATTTTTTTAATGTCCATATGTATTTGTTGTTTTAAGAGACTCAAAAGTACTAAGTATTGTCTTTAAATGCATTACTAAATGAATTATTTTGAGGATGGCAAGGTTATCTCAACTACGGTTCCAATCCCCTTTTTGCTAGATGAAATATAAATTTTACCATTGTGGTGTCCTTCAACAATTCTTTTAGCCAATGACAATCCTAATCCCCACCCTCTATCTTTAGTAGTATATCCAGGTTGAAAAATTGTTTTTTGGATAGATGAAGGAATTCCTTTACCGTTGTCTTTAACTTTTATTACAATACTATTTTGTTGCTTTTCAATATTTATATAGATGTTGCCATTTCCTTCCATTGCATCTGCAGCATTTTTTATAATATTTTCAATCACCCAGCTAAATAATGGCGCATTAATTGAGGCATGAAGTGGCTGGTTAATAAATTCCATATTTAATTCTACTGTCTTAGGAATTCTTTTTTTCATGTATGAAATATAATTGTTAAAGAATTCTACTAAATCAGTTTCAGTAATCTCAACGGAGGATCCTATTTTAGAAAATCGCTCACTTACTACTGTTAATCTTTCAATATCTTTTTCCATTTCAATTAAAGCTTCTGAATTTTCGTAACCGCTTTCTTTTAAAAGTGTAATCCAACCATACAATGAAGATAAAGGAGTCCCAAGCTGATGAGCAGTTTCTTTGGCCATTCCTGCCCAGACTTGATTTTGTTCAGAGCGCCTGAAGGAGGAAAAAGAAAGGTAAGAGACAAGCAAAAAAAGAGCAACTATTATAAGAGTAAGTAAAGGAAAATATTGCAACTGAAACAATATTTTAGAATTGCTGTAGTAAATAACGCCATTATCATTATTACCCAAGTATATTTCTACTGGATTATTGTCTTGAGACATTTTTTGAATAAAAAAATCCATTTCCATTCTTTTCATTTCTTTATTAATGACATTTGAAGCAATTAAAGAGTCTCCACTTTGGCTCCAAAAAACTACTGGTAATTGAGCAATATTATTCATTATTTCTTGTGAGAATGAATTAACTAATGAATCGCGTTGAGACTGAAGTTGAAAATATTTTGAGGAATTAGAGTAAAATATTTTTTGTACTCTATTTTGATAATAATTAAATTCAATAGGTGTATTTTGAGAACTCCATTTTAAGGTAATAGAATCTGATATGTCTTGTCTTTTCTTTGAATCACTTATATCTAATAAATCAATGTTTTTATGTGAAATATAAATTCCATTATTATCCGTAAGTATAAGAGGAATATTGTCATTGTTTTGAATGATTTCCAAAGCAAGTCCAAAATCATTTAAAGACTTTTGAAATTCTTTAGTTGCCCTAGCCCATAAATAAACATTATTAGTTTCATTTTGTGACAACTCCTGAAAAGCAATATTTGTAAGTCTGACCAACTCTGCTTTCTTTTTAACTGCTTCACTCCAAAAACGAATTTTTTCTAACTCAGATTCTTTAACGTTAGAAACTAAAATAGAAGTCAACCAAAATATAATCCCAATTATCAAAATACCAGATAGCAGTAATATTTTTTTCCATCGTTGTTTTTTTGAATACAGCTTCATCTATCAACAAATATAGTTCTAATTGATATTATAAATATATATTAACAATAAATTGAATTTAAGGGTGTTTTTTCATGAACTTGGTTATTTTAGCTAAAGAATATTTATAATTATTAAATGGGGTTTTTAAGACAAAGTGTTTTCCTTTTATTAGTTGTCTTGCTAGGGTTAATTTCTTGTGAAGACAATCCCGAAAATCCTGAAAAGAAAATTGAGAGGAAGGTAGAGAAATGGCTTAAAGCAGGAGCCTTTATGGAAGACAGCGCCTACCAATTTATTGCTAAACAAGTAAGTTTTGGGCCTAGAGTGCCCAACACCTCAAATCATGTTAAATGTGGAGATTGGCTCTCTACTAAACTGGCTTCATTGGGGTTTGAAGTTTCTCAACAAGTTGGCGAGGTTACTGCATTTAATGGAGCTAAGCTGCCAGTAAGAAATATTATTGGGAACTTCAATAAAAATTCTTCTAAAAAAATTATGTTGTGTGCACACTGGGATACAAGACCATTTGCCGATAGAGATACTCAAAATATTAACCTCCCAATAATAGGAGCTAACGACGGAGCAAGTGGCGTGGGAGTTTTATTGGAAATTGCAAGAATAATACAAAAAGACAGCTTGAAAATTGGTTTGGAAATTATTTTATTTGATGTAGAAGATTATGGCGCTCCAAATTATAACTCTAGTTTTTCTGATTTAGAAGCCATGAATGATACTTGGTGTCTTGGATCTCAGTTCTGGAGCTATAATCTTCCTGAAAATTACCAAAAGCCAAACTTTGGGATACTATTAGATATGGTGGGAGCAAAAAATGCAGTATTTCCAAAAGAAGAAATTTCTAGAATGTATGCAGGATATCACTTAAACAAAATCTGGAAACTTGGACAATATTTAGGCTATGGCAGTTTCTTCAAAAATAAAATTGCTCCACCTCTTACTGATGACCATACCTATATCAACGAGCTAACTCGAATCCCTACTTTAGACATAATTCATTACGACGTAAGTCCCTTATACAAATAGATTTGATTTTGGCAAGTTCCACCATACTCATCTAGACAATATGGGAATTATTGACCGGCAAACATTAAAAGCTGTTGGACAAACTGTTTTAACCTACTTATACAACAATTAAATGGAAAAAAAGCTTTTTTTATTAGACGCATATGCTTTAATCTATAGAGCTCACTTTGCATTCATTAATAACCCTAGGATAAACTCAAAAGGGTTAAATACTTCTGCAATTTTTGGGTTTTGCAATAGCTTATTGGAGGTGATTAATAATCATGGGCCTACTCACTTGGGAGTTGTTTTTGACCCCCCTGGGGGATCTAACAGAGAAGAGATTTTCACTGAATACAAAGCCAATAGACAAGAGATGCCCGAAGATATAAGAAAAGCGATTCCTTATATTTTTGAAATATTAAAAGCAATGAATATTCAAGTGGAAATGGTTTCTGGTTTTGAAGCGGATGATTTAATTGGGACACTTTCCAAACAAGCAGATAAAAAAGGATTTAAAGTCTTTATGATGACTCCAGATAAGGATTTTGGGCAACTTGTTAGTGAAAATATATTTATTTACAAGCCTGGGAGAAGTGGGAACCCAAGTGAAATTCTAGGCCCTAAAGAAGTATGTGAGAAATTTGAAGTGGAGCGTCCAGAACAAGTCATAGATATTTTAGGACTTTGGGGAGATGCGGTAGATAATATTCCTGGAATTCCTGGAATAGGAGAAAAAACTGCAAAAAAACTAATTGGCATTTACGGAAGTGTAGAAAACTTGTTAGCAAATACGGAGGATTTAAAAGGAAAACAAAAAGAAAATGTAGAGAATTTTGCTGACCAAGGATTAATTTCTAAAAAACTAGCAACCATTATTCTTGACTGTCCTGTGGAATTTAATGAGTCAATTTATAAAAGAAAGGAAATTGATGAAAAGCCTCTGACAGATATCCTCAAAGAGTTAGAGTTTAATCAATTAGGGAAAAGGATTCTTGGCAAGCCAATTTATCAAGAAAAACAAATGGATTTATTTTCATCGTCTGAAAACGAAACTGAATCAACAACAAACCTTCAGGATTTTAGTTCTATAAAACCAGACTATAAATTAATTCAGACTAGGGAGGAACATTTAAATTTCATTAAAGAATTATCCTCTAAAGATGCTGCAGCATTTGATACTGAAACCACCTCCTTAGAAATTGACGAAGCAAAATTACTTGGCATTTCATTTTCTTATAGCAAGAACATAGCTTTTTACTGTGATGTCTCCAAAGAGGAGACACTAATAGATCTATATAAAGAATTTTTCAGCTCAAAAACAATAAAAATCGCACACAATCTAAAGTACGATTACGGAATACTGTTCAAATATGGTATTCAAATTAATGAGTTTTGTTTTGACACAATGATAGCTCACTACTTAATTGACCCTGAAAAGAGACACAATCTAGACCAGCTTTCAAGAACTATTTTGAATTATGATCCAATTCCAATTGAATCACTCATTGGGAGCAAAACAAAGCCTACAAAAAAAATGGAAGAAGTAGAAATTGATGTTCTCAAAAATTACGCAGCAGAAGATGCTGATTTAACTTTTCAACTATATCTAAACTTTAGTAAGGAACTGAAAAATCTTGATTTAGAAGACCTCTTTTACAATATTGAAATTCCACTCATGAGGGTACTTCACGACATGGAGAGGCAAGGAATTAAAATAAACACAGAATCTTTAAGTAGTTTTTCTGAAGAGCTAAATATTAGCTTGGCCAATTTAAAGGAATCAATTTTTCAACTTAGTGAGACAGAGTTTAATATTGATTCGCCGAAACAACTAGGAGATGTGATTTTCGGCAAATTAAATCTTGACGAAAAAGCAAAAAAAACCAAGACTGGCCAGTACAAAACTGACGAGGCAACTTTAAATAAACTTAACGGGGTTCACCCAATTATAGCAGATATTTTAAACTACAGAACAAGAAAGAAACTACTATCTACCTATGTAGATGCCCTTCCAAAGTTAATTTCACCTACAACTAATAAAATTCACACGAATTATATGCAAGCTGTAACTTCAACTGGGAGATTAAGCTCTAACAAACCAAATCTTCAAAATATTCCCATAAGAACAGAGCTTGGAAAAGAAATAAGAAAAGCATTTTGCTCATCCGACAGTAACCACCTTTTACTTTGTGCAGATTATTCCCAAATTGAACTAAGAATTATTGCAGGGTTAAGCAAAGATGAATCTATGATCAATGCATTTACTATTGGACGAGATATTCATACTGAAACAGCCTCAAAAATTTTTCATGTCAATCTAGAAGAGGTTTCACGAGAAATGAGAAGCAAAGCTAAAATGGTGAATTTTGGAATTATTTATGGAATTTCTGCATTTGGTCTTTCCCAAAGACTAGGAGTTAAAAGAACTGAAGCAAAAGAAATTATTGACAATTATTTTTTAGAATTTCCAAAAATTAAACAGTATATGGACTCCACCATTTCATTTGCCAAAGAGAATGGATATGTAGAAACCATTTTTAAAAGAAAACGCTTTTTACCAAACATAAGCAGTGGAAATGCAACAATGAGAGGCTTTGATGAGAGAAATGCAATAAATGCACCAATACAAGGAAGTGCAGCGGACATAATTAAATTGGCAATGGTAAATATTCATAAAAAAATGTTGATTCAAAAAATGGAATCTAAATTATTACTTCAGGTTCATGATGAATTAGTACTAGACATGGTCAAAGAGGAACAAAAGGATTTGGAAAAACTGGTTAGAGAAGAAATGATGGAGTCAGTAAAGTTCAATGTTCCTTTGGAAGTAGAAATTGGGAGTGGAGAGAATTGGTTAATGGCACATTAATGAAAATATTTCGTAAATTTGATTGAAATATAATTAAAATGAATACAATTTTTTTAGGTATAGTAGGTCCCCCGCAGATAATCATAATATTAATTGTTGTGCTTTTACTTTTTGGTGGGAAGAAGATTCCAGAACTTATGAGAGGCTTGGGTAAAGGAGTTAAAGAATTTAAAGAAGCTACTAAAAACGAAGAAGAATCTGAAAATAAAGATTAAAAAAATTGAATATACCAGAGTCTTTAGCAGACATTCAGGAAAAAATAATTAGAAGGGAAATCTCCTTAGTTCAAATCTGCCAAGAATATATTAATAGAATAAAATCTTCCACCAGTAATGCATTTATAGAGGTCTTTGAAGAAGAAGCCTTGTCAAAAGCTGAAGAAATTCAAAAAAAAATAATAAGTAATAATTTTGGCCTTTTGGCTGGAATATTTGTGGGGTTAAAAGATAATATCTGCTATAAAGATCATAAATTAACTGCGTCTTCTAAGATGTTAGAGGGGTTCAAATCCTTATTTTCTGCAACAGCTGTTGAAAAAATACTAAATGAAGATGCTATAATTTTAGGAAGGCTTAATTGCGATGAATTTGCAATGGGAAGTTCCAACGAGAATAGTATTTACGGCCCGGTTAAAAACCCAAAAGATGAAAAAAAAGTTCCGGGAGGTTCTTCGGGAGGCTCTGCTGCTGCTGTCGCAGAGGGGCTTTGCAATATAGCTTTAGGGTCTGATACCGGAGGTTCGATTAGACAGCCTGCTTCGTTTTGTGGTGTAATTGGAGTGAAACCTACCTATGGTAGAATTTCGAGATATGGATTAATAGCATATGGCTCAAGTTTTGATCAAATTGGTGTTTTTTCTAAAACAATTCAAGATGCGAATATTCTTATCCATGTTATGAGTGGAAGCGATGAATTTGATAGTACTGTTTCGTCCCAAAAGCCAAGCAATAAAAAAATTAAATTACCCAGTAAAAAATTCAACTTTGGAATACCTGATGAATATTTGAAATTTGAAGGCCTAGATATCGAAATCAAGAATAAATTAATGTCTATTATTGAAAATTTAAAAGAGAATGGGCACAAAGTAGAAATTTTAAAGTTCCCTTTTTTAAAATATCTTGTTCCTACTTATTATGTTCTAACTACTGCAGAAGCAAGCTCTAATTTGGCAAGATACGATGGTGCACATTTTGGTTTTCGAACTAATAATGCCGTAGATATAAATTCTACCTATGAAAATTCAAGATCTGAAGGATTTGGAATGGAGGTTAAACGACGTATTATGCTTGGTAATTTCGTTCTTAGCTCTGGGTATTACGATGCTTATTTTACTAAGGCTCAAAAAGTTCGAAGATTAATTAAAACTAAAACTGAAGAAATGCTAAAAAATAATGATGTTCTTATTCTTCCTACAGCACCTTCTACAGCTTTTAATATTGGCGAAATAAAAGACCCAATAAAAATGTATTTACAAGACATATTTACTGTTCATGCTAATATAACAGGTGCTCCAGCAATTTCTCTGCCGATTGGAACCCATAGTAATAATCTTCCTTTTGGTATTCAATTAATGGCTAATAACTTTCAAGAAAATACTCTTTTTGAAGCTTCAAATTTATTAATGGAAAACCATTTACAATGAAACATCTTTTAGAGGAAGAATATGAGTATGATTTTAGTCTTCTTGGTATTTGTTGCCATGAAAAAGATTATCGACTTTGTTGGGCAGTAAATAGCACTTTAGATTTAAACCTAACGAAATCCGGAAAAGATATTGAGTTGATTTTTAATAAAAAATCTAAACCGAATGCAAATTTTCCAATTTTTTCATGCATAAATGATGTTAATTCAAATGAATATTATTTAATTGGAAACAAATGCGAGCGAAGCTGGTTGATTCCTGAAAAATCTCACATTGATTTTTTTTTATTAGTTAAATCTGATGAAAAAAAAACTTACGATTATTATTTAAAGAAACTTAGGAAAATTCCATTTATATTAACCGCACATTCTGTAGTAGTAGAACAATTAAAATCAAAAGAAAATCTAATTTTTTAAAATGAGTAAAAGAACAAAAATTGTAGCAACTGTTGGCCCTTCAACATCTAGTGAAGAAGTATTAAAATCAATGATTAAGGAAGGGGTTAACGTCTTTAGAGTTAATTTTTCTCATGGTATTCATCAAGACCATATTAATGCAATTAAAAAAATCAGAACTGTGGATGAGCAGTTAGGTACCCATTCTGCAATACTAGCAGACTTACAGGGTCCAAAAATAAGAATAGGTGACATGCCAGAAGAAGGACTTTTACTTAAGAATAATCAAGAATTTATTTTAACTACTCTTGAAAAAAGAGATTTAAAAAAATCCGCTCAAATATTTATTGATAAGATTCCTAAAGATGTAAAAAAAGGAGAAAAAGTTCTTTTAGATGATGGAAAAATACATTTAGAAATTGTAGAAACCAATTTAAGAGACACTGTAAAAACTAAAGTAGTTGCTGGTGGATTGTTATTTTCTAAAAAGGGACTCAATTTACCTGATACTAATATTAGTATTTCAAGTTTGACAGTAAAAGATAAAGCTGATTTGGTAGTAGCTTTAGAGCAAAAAGTAGACTGGATTGGATTTTCATTTGTAAGATCTGCAAGGGAAGTTATTGAGCTTAGACATTTAATAAATAGTCATAACGGAAATGCAAAGATTATTGCAAAGATTGAAAAACCTGAAGCAGTAAATGACCTTCATGGGATATTGGTAGAGACTGATGCAGTAATGGTTGCAAGAGGAGATTTAGGTGTGGAAATTCCACTTGAATCGGTTCCTTTAATCCAAAAAAAGATTGTCTCTATGGCTCAAGATTTAGCAAAACCCGTAATTATTGCAACCCAAATGATGGAAAGTATGATGGATAATATTACTCCAAACAGGGCTGAAGTTAATGACGTAGCAAATGCCGTTATGGATGGAGCAGATGCAGTAATGCTAAGTGGAGAAACTTCTGTTGGGAAGCATCCTATTGAAGTAATTAAAATAATGTCGAGAATCATCAACGAAGTGGAAAATAATTTTGACAATATTTATGTGAAAGAAACTCTACCTAAAAAGAATAACGAACGATTTATTACCGACTCCATATGTTTTAATGTCTGTAGATTGGCTCAGCGAGTAGAAGCAAAAGCGATCATAACAATGACACATTCTGGATATACTGCTTACAAGATTTCTAGTCAAAGACCAAAATCTGAAATTTTTGTTTTTTCTAGTAATAAAAAACTACTAAGCACCTTGTCTCTAGTCTGGGGAGTTAGTACTTTTTATTACAATAAGACTACAAGTACAGACCACACCATTGCAGATATAACGCATCTGCTAAAAATGGAAGGGTTTCGCAGAAAGTGGAGATTTAATTATCAATACTGCAAGTATCCCATTACTTGAAAATGGAAAAACAAATATGTTAAAACTAAGCTACATAGATTAAGTCATGATCAATATTAAGTTACTTAAAGAAATTTGTGAAACAGCGGGAGCTCCAGGTTTTGAAAATAGAGTTAGGAGTTTAGTTTTAAAACAAATAAAGAACCATGTAGACCATATAGAAATTGACAATATGGGAAATGTTATTGCTTTAAAAAAGGGTGTTGACTCGTCAAAATCTGTAATGATTGGAGCTCATATGGATGAAATTGGGTTTATCGTAACACATATTGATAAAAAAGGATTCTTAAAGTTTCATCCCCTTGGTGGTTTTGATCCAAAAACTTTGACTTCTCAAAGAGTAATTGTTCACGGGAGAAAAGATGTAATTGGAGTGATGGGCTCTAAGCCTATTCATGTGATGACACATGAAGAAAAAAATAGAGTTCCTAAAATTAATGACTATTACATAGATTTAGGTCTAGAATTAAAAGAAGTAGAGAAAATAATTTCTGTTGGAGATTCTGTAACAAGAGAGAGAGCTCTTATAGAAATGGGAGATTGTATAAATTGTAAAAGTTTAGACAACAGAATTGCTGTTTTCATTCTTATTGAAACATTAAAAGAATTAGAAAAACCCAATTTTGATACTTATGCTGTTTTCACTGTTCAAGAAGAAGTAGGAATAAGAGGAGCCCAAGTTGCTACTCAAAAAATAAAACCAGATTTTGGATTTGGCTTAGATACTACTATTGCTTACGATGTCCCTGGAGCAAGTGAACATGAGAAAATCACTTCTTTAGGTAGTGGTGTAGGAATAAAAATTATGGATGCTAGTACCATTTGCGATTCTAGAATGGTAAAATTCATGAAAAAAACAGCAACTGAAAATAAAATTTCTTGGCAGAACGAAATACTTACAGCTGGGGGAACTGACACAGCTAGTATTCAAAGAATGACTCCTGGCGGATCTATTGCTGGAGCGTTTTCAATCCCAACAAGACATATTCACCAGGTTATAGAAATGGTTCACAAAAAAGATGTTGAAAGCTGTATAGAGTTATTAAAATGTTGTCTTTTATCCATGAAAAACTACAACTGGGAACACAAAAATGAATTCTAAAAAGTTTCGGAGCTAAATTGTTTTAAAAATCTCCAATCATTTTCAGAATAAAGTCTTAAGTCATTTACTTGGTAAATTAACTGTGCAATTCTTTCCACTCCCATTCCAAATGCATATCCACTATAGACATCCGGGTCGATATTACAATTTTCTAAAACATTAGGATCTACCATCCCACAGCCCATAATTTCTAACCATCCTGAATATTTACATACATTACAACCCTTTCCATTACAAATCGTACAAGATACATCCACTTCTGCAGAGGGTTCAGTGAATGGAAAATAAGACGGTCTAAGTCTAATTTTTGCCTCGTTTCCAAACATAGATTTAGTAAAATATAAAAGTGTTTTTTTCATGTCTGCAAATGAGACATCTTTGTCAATATAAAGACCTTCAATCTGATGAAAAAAACAATGTGCTCTTGCTGAAATTGCTTCATTTCTATAAACCCTGCCTGGTGAAATAGTTCTTATTGGTGGTTGGTTATTTTCCATCACTCTAACTTGAACTGAAGAGGTATGAGTTCTTAAAGCAATTTCGTCTTGGATAAAAAAAGTATCCTGCATGTCTCTTGCAGGGTGTTCCTTTGGAAAATTAAGAGCTGTGAAATTATGCCAATCGTCTTCTATTTCTGGACCTTCAGAAATTGAAAATCCAATTTGGGAAAAGATATTTGTTATTCTATCTCTAATTAAAGTAATTGGATGCCTAGAACCAAAATTCATAGGTTGTCCTGGAATAGTATAATCAGTATTGGATTTGCTACTATTAGAGTTGGTAGATAATTTCGATTTTAAGCTGTTTATCTTCTCTTGACAATTGTTTTTTAATATATTTAATTGTTTTCCAAATTCTTTTTTTTGATCTACAGGAACTTCCTTAAAAGCGCCAAATAATAAAGTTATTTTTCCTTTCTTCCCTAGGTAAGAAATCCTAAACTGCTCTATTTCTTCAAGGGAATTGCTTTGAAATTTTTCAACTTCTTGATTAATATTATCAATATCTTCAAACATATTATTTAATAATTCTAGCTGATAAAATTGTAACTGCAGTTATTGGGCGATCTCCTCTAGCTGTTTTAACAGAACAAATTTTATCGATTACTTCTATTCCTTGGATAACTTCTCCAAAAACGGTATAGCCATTATCTAAAAAAGGAGTTCCTCCAATCTCCTGATAAACTTTTTTTGCAGTATCAGAAAAATGAAAGTTGTTTTCTGTTTGTTGGTAATTCTTGTCTTTTTGATTAATTCTATTCTCCATTTGGGTCAGTTGTTGCAAGGAAAGTTTTCTGCCTTGTACAAAATAAAATTGGCTTCCACTTGATTTTTTTTCCGGATTAACGTTGTCCCCCATTCTGGCTGCAGCTAAAGCTCCTTTCTTGTGAAATAAATTTGGATTGATCTCAGCGTTAATTGTTTCTCCTTCACTATTTTGACCCAATTGTCCTTTAAAATCACCTTTCTTTGAATTGGGATCTCCTGCTTGAGCCATAAACCCATTAATAACTCTATGAAATTTTATACCATCGTAAAACTTATTCTCAACTAATTTTTTAAAATTATCTCTGTGTAATGGAGTTTCATTATAAAGCTTTAGCCTAACTGTCCCTTGAGATGTAAGCATTTCAATTCTAGTTTCATAAGGGACAGAATTCTTTGTTTTAAAGACCGAACAACTAAAAAAAAGAAAGGCTATAAATCCAAAAAATATATTTCTAAAAGCTCTAAACATTAAAATCCTGTATTTTTTCTATATTGCAAAGTAAGACAAATAGTATATATTAATCTAAAATATTTTAATATTATCTTAAATTTAAATGCATCAAACGCGATAAAAAAACATGGATCTGCTAAGAATATATTATAGGATTTTCATAATTTCAAGTCTGATAATTTTTTTTTCATCTTTAAATTCCTGCTATAAGCCCGATCAAACTATTGCAATAATTAGAGTTTTAGACAACAATACAAATGATCCAATTGAAAACATAAGTGTTCGTCTATTTTTTGACAATTCAAATGGTGCTAATATTCCACTATATGATGTTGTTAAAAATACTTTGAATAATGGAACTGCCCGTTTTGACTTTAGCGATGGATACAAAGATGGTCAAGGTGGTTTTGCTGTTTTAGATATTGAAGTTGATGGTGTATTTATGGGGGTTATAAATATTGTAGAAATGACCACTACAGAAAAAATAATTTATATTCAATAAATATGTTAGCTTGAATAAAAAACAACTTTATTTAAATCTCTTATTTTCTTTACTAATAATAATCTTCAAAAGCTATCAAATAATCTTTGTGACCGGTTTTTTTGGCAGCTTGGCTTGGAATATTTTTAAGGAATCTATTATCCTTATTTCAATTTATTTGTTGGGTGTTTGGGGCATTCACTTATTAAAAACAAAATTTTTAAGTAAAAAATAAAAGTGCTGATCTAAAAGAGTTCCTATTTTACAAATTATAAGTTAATATATCCTATTTTTATATATAATCTTATTATGGAAGCACCTAACCTACTTGTGAAAATTGAAAATAGCATTGCGCTATTTACTTTAAATAGGCCTCAGCAACTCAACGCGCTTAATAACCAACTTATTTACAATCTAAATCAAGAACTTGAAAAAATAAAAACAGATAAAAATATAAAATCTGTGATTATAACTGGCTCGGGGGAAAAAGCTTTTGTTGCAGGAGCTGATATCAAAGAATTTGCAAATTTCACAAGAGAAGAAGGTGAAAACCTTGCCAAAGATGGGCAGAAGAAATTATTTAATTTGATTGAAAACTTTCCAAAGCCAGTTATTGCAGCAATCAATGGATTTGCATTAGGAGGAGGGCTAGAACTTGCTATGGCTTGTCATATAAGACTAGCATCTAATAATGCTAAAATGGGATTGCCTGAAGTTAGTTTAGGGGTTATTCCTGGATACGGTGGGACTCAAAGACTGGCTCAATTAGTAGGAAAAGGGAAGGCGATGGAGATGATTACAACAGGAAGAATGATTGATTCGAATCAGGCACTTAATTATCGATTGGTAAATAATGTTGTTGAATCAGGGGACTTAATTTCAAAATGCGAAGAATTGGCTCATCAAATTGCTAAAAATTCACCAAATGCAATATCTGCTGCTATTAAATCAATAAATGCAGGTTTTGATTCGAGTTTAAACGGGTTTGAAGTGGAAATAAATTCTTTTGGCAGTTGTTTTGGAACTGAAGATTTTATTGAAGGAACTAGTGCATTCCTGGAAAAAAGAAAACCTAATTTTTAAAATTGAGTTCAATTAGAAAATTAATAAATCAAACAGCAATTTACGGCACAAGCAGTATTATTGGGAGATTTTTAAATTTTTTATTAACCCCACTATATGCCCTTCAGTTCTCAAACGAACAGTATGGTATTATTACTGAAATGTATGCTTATGTAGCATTTTTAGTTGTTTTTCTTACTTATGGAATGGAGACTGCATTTTTCAGATTCTCGACAACTAATAAAGAAGGAAGACTAAATATATATTCCAATACTTTATATTCCTTAATTACCACCTCAGCAATTTTTGTGGCCATGGCCACTATATTTTCTGAAAATATCGCAGATTGGCTAAAGTACCCTAACCATAAAGAATATATTGTATGGTTTAGTTTAATTGTAAGTTTAGATGCTGTTTCATCTATCCCTCTAGCAAAGTTGAGACTTCAAGAAAAAGCAAAGAAATTTGCTCTTGTCAATCTTCTTAATGTTGGAGTAAATATTTTTCTAAACTTATTTTTTCTTATTTATTGTAAAGAAGCTTATGAAAGTGGGCAAACAAACTGGATAACTGAAAATCTTTATAATCCTGAAATTGGAGTTGGTTATGTATTTATATCTAATCTTATTGCAAGTATAATAAAGTTCGGTGTTTTAATTCCAACGATGAGTTTTAGGGGAACTTTTGACTTTACCATACTTAAGCAAATGACTAGTTATGCAGCTCCAATGCTTTTAGTTGGGTTAGCTTATGTAGTAAACGAGACTTTGGATAGAGCAATGCTTAAATCTATTCTGTTCAATCAATATTTAGAAAATGGTGATGCCAAAAATAGTTCTCAAGCATTGTCTATGGCTCTTTCCCAAAACGGAATTTATGGAGCTAATTATAAAATAACAATGATAGTTAGTATGTTTATTCAGGCATTTAGGTATGCTTCTGAGCCTTTCTTTTTTAAGAATGAATCTAGTGAAAACTCCAAAGACACACTGGCTAAAGTCATGAATTATTTTGTTGTTGTTCTTATTTTCACTTTTTTAGTGATGACTCTTTTTTTACATCTCTTTAAATACTTTATTCCTAATGCTGAATATTGGGATGGACTTAAAGTAGTTCCGATTTTACTAGGTGCCAATATCTGTTTAGGGATTTATACTAGCTTATCAATCTGGTATAAACTTTCAGAAAAAACAATTTATGGTGCAATTATTTCAATTATTGGTGTTATAATCACCATTGTAATTAACTTTATATTCATTCCTATTTATGGATACGAAGCTTCTGCCTATGCAACTTTATTTTGTTATGGCTCAATGATGATAATTAGCTATTTTTTTGGACAATACCACTACAAAGTTCCTTACAACATTAAAAAAATAATCGTTTACTTCATAGCAGGTGGTATTCTTTATTGGTTGAGTTTAGACTTTGATGCATCTACTAATTACAGTCTTAAACAATACGGATTTCATGTCTTTCTTTTGGCTTGCTACATAGTTTTAGTATATTTTATAGAAAGACCTAAAAAAATAATTAATTAAAAAATAAGCTGCTAATGATCTCAATAAAAATTGTAAATAGTTCTAATAACAAAACACCTAATCTTGCAACAAATGGTGCAGCGGGTGCAGATATAAGAGCTTTTATTGAAAATAAAATAATCTTAAAGCCTATGGAAAGAAAATTAATTTCGACAGGGCTTAAAATGGAAATCCCATTTGGATATGAAGTACAAATTAGACCTAGAAGCGGACTTGCCTTTAAAAATGGAATTACAGTAATTAATAGCCCGGGAACTATTGATTCGGACTACCGAGGTGAAATTGGGGTTCTTCTGGTAAATCTTTCTAACAAAAAATTTGAAATAAATAATGGAGACAGAATAGCTCAAATGGTTTTGTCAAAATATGAAATTCCAAACTTTATTGAAACATCAGAAATTTCTGTTAGTCAAAGAGGGGAAGATGGATTTGGAAGTACAGGTAAAAAATAATTTTTCTATAAAAATTGATGATTAAAAATTTAAGAATTATTTGCTTTTTTTTAGCACTATTTTTTACTCAAAAAGTAAATTCTCAACAAGATGACATCTTGGATGATAGGACTTTTGTGAAATGTCTTATTGATGCAACGGGTGCAAAAGTTAGCGGAGATTTATATTCGGCAGATTCCTTATACAAAAAATGTTTAGAGATAAATCCAAAAAGTGGTGTTGTTAATTTTGAGCTTTCTGGAATTTTTTTAACCCTTAATCAACCTCAAAAAGCCTTGGAATATGCAAATACTGCAGTTACAATTGATCCAAAAAATGAATGGTATCTAGCCAATTTAGCATTGGTATATAAAGAAAATGCGAACCATAAAAAAAGTGCTGAAATCTTTTCCAAATTAATTGAAATAAAACCTGATAAGATTTCCTACTTATTTTCTTTAACTGATGAATTTTTAAACGGAAGTAACTACAAAAACGCGTTAAAAGTTCTCAATAAAATTGAAGAGAGGATTGGTGTTAGTGAAGATTTATCAATTCAAAAACACCAAATTTATGTTTTCTTAAAAGATAAAAAGAAAGCAATAAATGAACTTGCAAAATTGGTTGCTTTTAGTCCAGAAAATATAAGAGGACTAGGTCTACTAGCAGAGTACTACCAAAACATTAACAGGCCTGAAGAATCAAAACATTTATTAGATAAAATGATGTTTATTGATTCCTCCAATGGCCTTGTTAGACTTTCATTATTTCAATTTTATTATAAAAATAGAGAAATCAATAAAGCCTATCAAGAACTTCTATATGTGATGGAATCGCTTGAAGTTGAAAATAATCTAAAAAAACAAATGCTTCTTCAGATTTCTTATGATGAGAAAAGTCCCTACAATATTAGTCAGATATCTAAACTTGCAGAAAGTTATCTTAAATCAGACTTTCAAAGTAGTGAGATTTTACTTCTTCTAGGAAATTTAAAAATGCATCAAAGAAAAGAAGATACTGCATGTTTCTATATCAGAGAATCTTTAGAAATTAATCCTCTTCCATTTGAAGCTTGGACTCAGCTAATTTCTTCGACTCTTTCAAGAAATAAGTTGGAAGCAACTATTAAAGACTCTAAAAACGCAATAGAAAGTCATCCAAATCAGCCATTTCTATATTTAGCTTTAGGAATAGCTTTGAACCAAAAAAATAAATTTGAAAATGCTGTTGAAACCCTTAAAAAAGGAAAGAATTTGGTTTTCAATAACTCATTTTTAGAAAGTGATTTTAATCAACAAATTGGTGACTCTTATTATGGAATAAAAAAATTCAAAATTGCATTTAATTATTATGAAATGTCTTTAGCTTTAAATCCTGAAAATATTAACCTATTAAATAATTACAGTTACTATTTGGCTCTAGAAAAGGTCAATCTTGAAAGAGCAAAAGAATTAATATTAAAAGTAATAGATAAGTTTCCTGACAAATCCACCTATATGGACACTTATGGATGGGTGATGTTCCAAACAGGAGAATATGAAGAAGCTGAACAAATTTTATTTAATGCGGTTATTAAAGATGGAGAAAAGTCTGGTGAGATATTAGAACATTATGGAGATGTTCTTTTTAAATTAGATAATAAGAAAAAAGCTATTACTTTTTGGAAAAAAGCAAAAGCAACTGGCGAGCATTCCAAAAAGTTAATTCAAAAAATAAATGAAAATAAATTTATTGAATAATATTTTAGTAG
>CAJJCR010000007.1 GCA_905182745.1 Bacteroidetes bacterium MED-G20
CTTTGAATTGTCATAAAACGCTCTATAAATACATAAACAGCTATGAAAGAAAATAAGAAAAGCAGAGACATCACTATTAAGCTAGTCAAACTGTATTCACCACTGATAGAGTCGTATCCCCAAATCAACTGCCACATGGAGATTTGCTCTGTTTCTATTAGGGATGGTGCATCTTCTAAAATAGAAGATGTCTTTTCTTGAATGTTTAACAACATAGGAAAAATATTAAAATTCATTATATTAATTTTTAATGTGAAATTAGTACTTTTTGAAAGTGCTTAGAGGCTTTGGAATAATAGAAATGAACAGGCACCCGTTAAGTAACCAATTGCAGCAAGCCATGCAATGTTTTTCAAATACCAAAAAAATGATATTTTTTCCATGCCCATTGCAACTACTCCAGCTGCTGATCCAATTATAAGCATACTGCCTCCAGTACCCGCTGAGTAAGCAATAAAATGCCAGACAGTATCGTCCATTGCCAAATCAAACATACCCATACTAGCTGCCACCAAAGGGACATTGTCTATGACGGCAGATCCTGCGCCTAGTAATAAAACAAAGAAATTTATTGGAATTGATTCTTGAACGCTTTTTCCTAAATTAAATACTATTCCTAAGGATTCAAGAGCAGCAACAGTCATTAAAATTCCCAGAAAAAATAAAATGGAAGGCATTTCGATTTTTGATAAAGCTCTAAAAATCGGACTATTAGAATGACTCTCTGCCTCGCTTGAAGAATCGTTAGAAAGACTGTGCAAGCTAAATTGTCTCGAACTTAAAATTTCTCCAACTAAAGTAACTATTGCCAAGGAAAGCATCATTCCTACATATGGAGGTAAGTGGGTCACAGTTTTAAAAATAGGCACAAAAATTATTGCAGCCAGCCCTAAGACAAGCATGGTTGATCCATGTTTAATTTCTTTTATTTCGTCTTTTGGTGGTTCAAAATTATCTTTAAATGGCTTTAAGAAACTTGCTATTATAGTAGGGATAATCATGCAAATTAAAGATGGAATTATAAGCAATTTTACAAGTTGTATGGAGGACACTTTTTTTCCCATCCAAAGCATTGTAGTTGTTACATCACCAATTGGTGACCAAGCTCCGCCAGCATTGGCTGCAATGATAATCAGTCCTGCAAACCACATTCTAGCCTTATTGTCTTTAATTACTTTTCTAAGAATGGTAATTAATACAATAGTGGCTGTTAAATTATCTATGATAGCAGATAAAATAAAGGCCAATATGCACATGATCCATAGTAAATATGTTTTCTTCTTTGTTTTTATAAAATTCTTTATTGTAGCAAATCCGTTAAAGTGGTCAATGATTTCCACAATGGTCATAGCGCCAATTAAAAACACTAATATCTCACAAGTTTTTCCAAAATGATGTAACAAGGTGCTTTCAAACCACATCATTTTTGATGGGCCATGACCTTGAGCCTCGTGGGGAAGAGATGCAAATCCTTTTACCATTTCATGACTGTCTGAGTCGAACCAGTTGACAAAATCATCTAAGCCAAATGCTATTAGTGCCCAAGAAATTGCCATCATTAGTAAGGCAGGAACAAGCTTGTCAATTTTGATTGAATGCTCTAGGGTAATTCCTAGATAACCTAAAATAAATATTATTACTATCGCAGTTTCCATAATTGTTAAATTAATTGTTTTAAAGCTATTTCAAAAGCAGTTTTAGAAATATTTTTTGGATTAGAATTTTTTTCAAAAACATTTTCTAAAGCATTTTGGATAGTTTTAGAGGTGTCTTTAAAAATAGATTCGTCTTCAATCTTTTCTAGATCGTTCCCCATTAAATAAGCAAATACTCTTGCCATTCCACAGTTAGAAATGAAATCTGGAATAATACTAATGTTATTGTCTGTAAAATCAGCAATTGGTCCAAAGAAAATTTCTGGATCAGCAAAAGGAACATTTGCGCCAGCAGCAATAACTTCCATTCCTGAAGCAATCATCCTTTCTACTTGGTTTTGAGTAATTAAACGAGACGCAGCACAAGGTAAAAATACCTCAGCTTTAATGTCCCAAATTTTTGAGTTTACTTCATCAAAAGAAAGCATATTTTCGGCATTCAATTTGTTGCCGTCTTTCGCATTAAATAAGTCAGTAATCTCTTGGTAAGAAAACCCTTCTTCTTTTATTAAACCCCCATCTCTATCAATTATTCCAACAATAATAGCGCCTTCTTGAGCCAAATAATAAGCGCCTGCGGCACCAACATTCCCCCAACCTTGGATAATTACCTTTTTACCTTTTAATTCTCCACCATAAACAGCGTAGTAATGCTTTACCGATTCGGCAACACCGTAACCGGTAATCATATCCGCAACTACATATTTTCTGTTCACATCAGGAGCTGTAAGTTTTCACTCTTCAATTGCTTTTAAAACCCCTTGCCTCGAAGTTGTCCTATTCTGTTTATTTTTTGTGCGTCTCGTGGTTGGAAGTGCCCATTGAATACTCCTTCTTGAGGATGCCATACACCACAGTCTTCAGTTATTGGAATAACCTCGTTAATTTCATCTACATTTAAATCACCTCCAGTACCATAATAATGCTTTAACAGAGGGGTGACTGCAGCATACCACCTCTTCAAAACCTCTTTTTTCCTTGGGTCATTAGGGTCAAAATTTATTCCAGATTTAGCACCGCCAATTGGAGGGCCTGAAACTGTAAATTTAACTTCCATGGTTTTGGCCAATGAGGTTACCTCGTGTTGGTCTAGTCCAACTCTCATCCTTGTTCCACCACCTGCTGCTCCTCCTCTAAGAGAGTTTATAACTACCCATCCTTTGGCATCTGTTTGAGAATCTTGCCACTGAAAGATTATTTCAGGAGTTTTATTTTCAAATTTTTTAAGTAGGTCTTTCAAATTAAATTTAAATTTCTCAAATGTAAAAAAGAAACTAGGTATTGTTGCAGTTCTTTGTAACTCTTTTTAATAAATATCAGGGATTATGGACAACTCCTGCGGATAAATCTTTGGAACTTCCAGTTACAGATGCTAAAATATTTATTTCGCTTCTTAGTTTAAGAACTCCCAAAAGTGAAAAAATTAATGCTTCTTTAAAATCTATTAGCTTTATTTCCGGAATTACAGTTTTAATTTTTAGCTCTTCAAGTTTATTGATCCAGAATTTATTATGTGCTCCTCCTCCTGTAATTAGAAGCGTGTTGTTGGCGTCAAATTTGAAAATATTTTTAATCGTTTTACATAAATGAGTCCCAGAAGTATAAAGTTGGTCGTTTACAGAGGATTTACTTTTTTCAAATAAAGGTTTGTACCATTGGTTAAAGTCTTCAACTCCTAATGATTTAGGAAATTCTTTTTTATAAAAATCTAATTTCTCTAATTTTAAAATTAAATTTTCATCTAGTTTGCCACGACTTGCAAGTTCTCCATCTTTGTCAAATGAATGGCCGATTTTATTGGATAAATAATTACTGATCATATTAGCAAAATTTACATCACCAGCAATTCGTTTTTCTTTCAAATTATATGAAATATTTGCAATTCCCCCAAGATTAAGGCAACCCTTATAGTTTCCAAATAATAACTGATCACCAATAGGAACAAGTGGTGCTCCTTGTCCTCCAAAAGCAACATCTATTGTTCTGAAATCTGAAACTGTTTTGATATTCGTCATGGAACATATGTATGCTCCATTCCCAATTTGTTTGGTTAAATTATTTTCAGGTTCGTGAAATAATGTGTGACCGTGAGATGAAATTAGATTAATCTGGTTTTTATGAATTTTTTTTTCTTTTAGAAATTCATTGATTTTTTCTCCATATGTAATTCCCAAGTTTTTTATCTAAAAATACCAAGTCTCTAGCTCGAAGTTTATGGGCATTTTCAAGTTCACTTTTCCACTTTGTAGAATACTCATAAGTTTTTCCATGTATTATTTCATAAAACCATGTTTTGTTAAAACTTAATTTTGACCATACTACATCTAGCCCGTCTAAAGATGTGCCAGACATAACACCAACAACATTATATTTGTTCATAAATTTTATGTAATACTAATTATTACAATATAGTATTTATTTTATAGATTTAGGACCAAATTAAGAATATGGATTTTAAATTGACAGAAGAACACGAAGCGGTTAGAGAAGCTGCTAAAAACTTTGCAGAAAGTGAATGTAAGTCAGGTGTTATTGAAAGAGATACCCATCAGAAGGTTGGATTCGATCAATTAAAAATGTTAGGAGAATTAGGTTTTATGGGTATGATGGTAGACCCAAAATATGGTGGAAGTGGAATGGATACTCTAAGCTATGTTTTGGCTATGGAAGAAATATCTAAAATAGATGCTTCCATTTCTGTTGCAATGTCAGTAAATAATAGTTTGGTGTGCTGGGGTTTGGAAAATTTTGCTAGTGAAGAGCAAAAACAAAAATATTTAGTTCCACTAGCAAAGGGTGAAAAAGTTGGTGCATTTTGTCTTTCTGAACCAGAAGCAGGTTCAGATGCTACTTCCCAAAGAACTACCGCGATTGATAATGGAGATCATTATCTTTTAAACGGAACTAAAAATTGGATTACTAACGGGAGCACCGCTTCTACATATCTTGTAATTGCCCAGACCGATACTGATAAAGGACATAAAGGAATTAATGTCTTCATAGTAGAAAAAGGCATGAAGGGTTTTGAAATTAGTGCCAAAGAAGATAAACTAGGAATAAGAGGAAGTGATACCCATACACTGGTTTTCAACGATGTAATAATTCCTAAAGAGAATAGGGTTGGAGAGGATGGTTTTGGTTTTAAGTTTGCTATGAAAACTCTAGCTGGTGGTAGAATTGGAATTGCTGCTCAGGCCTTAGGAATTGCTGCTGGTGCATATGAATTATCTTTAGCTTATTCCAAAGAAAGAGAAACTTTTGGAAAACCAATTAATCACCATCAAGCCATTCAATTTAAATTGGCTGACATGTATGTAGATGTTGAAAATGCAAGAAACTTGGTCTACAAAGCAGCATGGCATAAAGATCAAGATATGGATTATAATTTATCTGGTGCTGTTGCAAAACTACATGCTTCTGAAGTTGCAATGAGAACTACGGTTGAGGCTGTTCAGATTCACGGTGGTTATGGGTATGTTAAAGAATACCATGTTGAAAGACTAATGAGAGATGCTAAAATAACCCAGATTTATGAAGGGACATCTGAAATTCAAAGAATTGTTATCGCAAGAAATACAATAAATTAGAACAAAAAAAGAGGGATATAAATCCCTCTTTTAATAATCTTTTAATTTTTATCAACGATCTATTTCCATGCATCCATTCCACTTGGACTTCCGATTCTGTCCATGGCACATCTAAATCCAATAGCAGATGTAGATCTGTCTTCCTCTAGGTATCTTCGAGTCCCAGGATTGAGGTAATAAGCCCTATCTTTCCATGAAGCTCCTTTATATACTCTAGATTTATCAGAAATTAATGATGTTATTGCACCAGCATTTATACCATTTTTCTTTTGCACACCTCTTTGATACATAGACCAGTCTTCGTTTAGACCACCATTTTCCATTCCTTTATTGAACTCGTCAATTTCATCATCATTATTGTCTGGATCACCAGGATGGTAAATAGACGACTTTAAATCCCCATCTAAATAGTCAATATTATCAGCGATTCTATAATTACTTCTTTTCATGTTCTCTTCAGCCGTTACATCTCTCATTTGAACATTTCCTGGGGTGTTAAGTATGAAATCTGCCATTCCTGATCTTATCATTGGGCTTATTTCTATATTGTAACCCGCTAGTTCTGGATCTTGTTGTACTTGTAAATCAAAATCTTGAAAAATTTGGTCAAAAATTTCTTGAATTTTCCCGGACGCTTCAAGAGTTTGTCTATTTTTCATAAGCTCCTGAGCTTGCTTTATTTGAGAAGAAATTACAGTAAGAAGTTCATTTTCTACGGAGTCAAGCCTGTTTTTCTTAACATAACCATAAGTTCTGTTACCCTTAGCAACTTTGTCTTCTCTTTCTGCTTTAAATTCTGCAATATATTGCTCAATACCATCGATATCATAAATAGTAACGTTGTATTTTTCATCGATTGAGCCAGAAGCGTTAAGCACTTTTGTTTTGAATACATTTCCCCTAAATGGTCTAAACTCATCTGCATCTTGTGAAGTCATAGGTCTATATACATCTAAAACCCATTCACTAACATTTCCAGCCATATTATATAAGCCGTAATCGTTTGGCCAATAAGAAAAAACAGGAGCAGTAATATCTGCGTTGTCATTTAAATGACCCGAAACACCCATGTAATCCCCTCTACCTCGAACAAAGTTTGCCAACATATCTCCTTGAAAGTTTTCCTGAGGATTTCTAACCCAATGACCATCCCATGGGTATACTCTCTTTTCAATTATTCTTTCATCAACTGTATTGCCAATAAGACCATAAGCAGCAAATTCCCACTCTGCTTCAGTAGGAAGTCTATATCTAGGAAGGATAATGCCATCTGACATTTTCACATTCCTTGTTGCTAAATCTTTAAGTTTGACCTTTCCAGTAGTTGGGTCATATCCACCCATTGCAGGATCTAGGTTTGCAATTTGACCCTGAGGGTTAAGACCTTGTTCGTATTGACCTGCCATATATGCATCCGTTGTAAAAGGTTCGTTTTGTTGATTTGGGTTAGCTATCAATATACCTTCCCTAATTAGAATAAATTCATTTACTCTATCTGTTCTCCATTTACAAAATTCACTTGCTTGTTGCCAAGAAACCCCAACAACAGGATAATCTCTGTAAGCGGGATGCCTCAAATAATATTCAACATATTTTTCATTAAAACCTAGTTTTTCTCTCCAAGAAAGGGTGTCTGGTAGGGATTTTTTATAAACCATAGGAAAATCTGTAAAAGTTCTACGTACCCAATACATATACTCACACCAATGGTAATTAGAAATCTCAGTCTCGTCCATGTAAAAAGAAGATATTGAAACTCTTCTAGGAATGTTGTGGTTCTCATAGGTTACATCTTGCTCTACTCTTCCCATGGTGAAAGTTCCACCTTCAATCAAAATTAAACCAGGACCAGTTTCTTGTTCAGAGTATGGAACCTTTTGAAAACCTCCATTTTTTGGATTGTTGTAATCCCAACCAGTGATGCTAGATGTTTCATATTCTGTTCCACAACTTGATAATAAGCTAGTTACAAAAAGAAAACAGAATAAATAAGTTAAATTATTTCTCATTTTTAAATAAGTTTGTGTCACGCAATAAACGTAATTTTAATACGAAAGTTACAAATTTATGCTTTTTTTTAGAAAGATGGGCAACTAAATGATTGTATAGTACTCTTTTTGTTGTCACATTGAAAATTTATTTGAATAGAAACTTCGTGAGATCCTGATGAAGCAAGATATAATCTGGATAAATTCAGGTCGTAACTGTATCCAATTTTAATTAATCCCATTTTAGCACCCACCAAAACTGCATAGTTTTGATTATCTCTATACCATATCCCCATTACATAAGATCCTTTTTCTCCATAAACTCCAATATTTAATTGTTCATTTAGACCTTGTTTTTTGAAAATTATATTTGGAGAAACAATCCAATTTTTCTTATCAATGGAATTTTCATAACCAATAGGAATATGATAGCCAATATTTATAGAATATTTTCTCTCTAATTTATTTTCTTCTGAGAAGATAGATTGTTTAGGCTCTGTTAAGTGGTGGGTAGAAAAACCTAGAAAAAATTTCTCTCCATATGCCAAAATACCACTGCTGAAATCTAATCCATTTTTAGAACTATTTAAAGTATTGTTTGCAGTTGAATAAACAAATCCACGTATTGGGTCAATCATGTCCACAAATGTTAATTCATTTTGATTGAATTTATTTTGCCAAAAGCTTGCCTCTATGCCAGTTCTTAAAGTAAATTTTTTAGAAATTTTTATCTCATAAGAATACATTCCACTAATTCTATTGTTTTGAATAGCGTTGTTGAGTCTATCTGATAATACCATAAAACCAAATCCCCCGTGAATTTTACTAATATTTTGATCGTAAGAAAACGAAGTGGTATTAAAAATTTGTGGTAAACCAGTCCATTGAGATCTATGGTTTGTGCTCAATCGAGGACAATTATTAGTGCCCGCGAAAGCTGGATTTAAGTAAATAGGATTGGAATAGAACTGAGTAAATTCGGCATCTTGACTAACTGCTATTTTAAAGGAAAAAGCAAGGCAAAAAGAAAATATGATTTTTAGATAATTTTGAGTAATGTAATAATATGTATTATTGAAATTTATCATCCAATATTTGTAATAGAGGTGTAAAAATGATTAATCAATACATTTTAATACAATATTACTTTTAATTTTGAGTTATATACCAACAAAAATAACTGTGAATTATTGTAAAGTAGTTATATTTTCTTTTGTTTTCTTTGCCATTAATTGTTTTTCTCAAAAATCAATTAGTGTTCAAAAGCAAATTGAATACCAAATTGTTAAATGGACTGATAATTCAGATGGTAAGTTTCTTTGTCCTGAAAATGGATATTTTGATCAACACACTTATCAAGCTGTTTTTCAGCTCAAATTACCATTTGCGGAGTATGATGTTATAAGTTTTGAGTTCAATGAAAGACCACTAAGCTTTAGCGAAAAAAAAGCATATTCCAATATTATATTTTCTAAGAAATACCTCCATACATTTAGAAAACAAGAGCAAAATGCTACTCTTAAAAACAATCTTTTGCTAATTGACTGCATAAGAAATTTTAACGGTGAATTGTATTTAATTACGGATTTTAAGGCTCAAATTGTAACAAAAACACACCTTTTAAATCGATTTAAAAAATCAACTTTTGCAAATCAGTCGGTACTTAACAATGGTGCTAATTGGTTTAAGCTAAGTAATTTTGAATCTGGTGTGTATAAAATTGATTACAACTATTTGATTATTAACTCCATTATTAATGCTGAAATTCCTTCAAACAGTATCCATTTATTTTCCAATAATAAAGGACTTCTAAGCGCAGTTAATGACGATTCTAGACCAGATGATTTAGAGCAACAATCTATATTTGTCTTTGATGGTGGTGATGGGCTATTTTCTCAGGGAGATTATATATTATTTTATTTAACAGGTCCAGATAGAATTAATTTTGATGGTAAAAATTTCAACCACACCAAGCATATTTATTCAGATAGTGCATATTGTTTTTTAAATATTGATAATTCTAGAATTTCAAATAACCTAGACAGCGTAAATAATTTGAATCAAACTTTTAATCAGACAATTACTAAATTCAAGGATTTTAATTATTTGAACGAGGACAAATTAAATCTTTTAAAATCTGGTTCCCAATGGTTTGGTGATGTTTTTGATCTTACCAATATTTACACCTATCCTTTTCCATTTAATTTTTGTACAGATTCTTCGCATCTAAAATTAAAGTTAATGAGCAAGTCTAATTATTCAACAGCTTATTTTTATCCTTCAATTTTTGGAGAAAGCCGAACAGTTCCAATTAATTCAACAGGTTCGTCTTATTATGCAGACGTAGGAAGAGTGGTTGTTGAAGAATTTGATGTTTTAAATAATCCAAACGCACCCTATGAGTTAACTTTAGAATATTCGAATAATGGTGCTCCATCTTCCAAAGGTTACTTAGATTATATTGAAATAAACTGCGATAGAGAATTGGTAAAAGACAACCAAGAGTTTCGTTTTAATGTTTTAAGTTCGGGATTTATTGACTACTCTAAAGTTGTGTTAAATAATTCTTCCTCTGTGGACATGGTTTGGGATATTACAGATTTTAGAGATGTGAAAAATTTAGCATTCAACAAATCCAACGAGGAATTAACTTTTTTATCTTATTCAGATACCCTTAGACATTTTGTAGCAGTTTCTGGTTTTAACTTTCATAGTCCAACTTTTGTTAAGAAAATACCTAATCAAAATCTCCATGGTTTAGCTAATGTAGATATGGTGATAATTACTCCATCAGAATTTTTGACAGCTGCTGAGGAATTAAATTTATTACATCAAAACGAGGGTTTAAATGTGGTAACTGTTTCTGATGAACAGATTTACAATGAATTTTCAGGTGGATTAGTTGACGCAACTGCAATAAAACAATTCTTAAGAATGTTTTATTCTAGAGAAAATGGCAATCCATTAACCATTCCAAAATACTGTTTACTTTTTGGAGATGGTTCTTACGATAACAGAAATATTTTGGGTCACAATAAAAATATATTGCCAATTTTTGAATCTTCAGAGTCTGTCAGCATTGTAAATACTTATGCTTCGGATGATTATTATGCAATTTTAGCCGATGGGGCATCTATGCAAAACACAGATTTTTTAAATATAGGAATTGGAAGATTGGTGGTTACAACCTTATTAGAGGCAAATGAAATGGTTCAGAAAATCAAGAATTACACTCAAGAGGACGCAAATTCAATGACAAGTTTAAATTGTAATAATCCGATGACCAATAGCATTTATGGAGATTGGAGGAATAAAGTTGTTTTAGTTAGCGATGATGAGGACAACAATGCATATTTCAATGACATTGAAATAATGGCATCCAAGATAAAAGTTAATAAGAAATCTATAAATACAATTAAAATACATTCAGATGCCTATGTTCAACAATCTAGTACTGTTGGAGAAAGAATTCCAGATGCTGAGGCTGCTATTAATCAAAAAGTAAAAGACGGAGCACTTCTAGTAAACTATATAGGTCATGGTGGAGAGACTGGTTGGGCTCATGAGCAAATATTAACAGTTCCAACCATCCAAAATTGGGATAATAACAAAGCTCTGCCAGTTTTTATGACTGCAACTTGTGAATTTGGAAGGTTTGATGACCACGATAGGGTTTCGGGCGGTGAATATATTCTTCTTAATAAGGATGGAGGAGGTATTGGACTATTTACAACAACGAGATTAGTTTATGCTACTCCAAATGAATGGTTGAATAGGTTTTTTTACGACACAGTTTTTGATTTTGTAAATAATAAGCCACAAAGACTAGGTGATATCTATGTGGGTACTAAAAATAAATTTGCTCAATTTAGTGCAGATAAAAATTATAGAAAATTTGCGCTTTTAGGAGACCCAGCCATAAGATTTGCTATTCCTGAGTTGAAAGTTGAAATCGACTCCTTTAATCGAGATACTGTTAATGCTTTGAGTGAAGTTAAAATCTGCGGTCACCTTAGTGATAATTTTGAAAATACTTTAACAAATTTTAATGGTAAAGTTTATCTCACTTTTTACGACAAAGAATCTTCCTTATCTACTTTGGGAACTAATCCTGGATCCGACAATCTTCCTTTTAAAATGTGGAAAAATATAATTTATAAAGGTAAATCTTCTGCTAGTAATGGGCAATTTAGCTTCACTTTTAAAGTGCCTAAAGATATTGGTTACGATTATGGATTTTCTAGAATAAGCTTGTATGCTGAGGATGGAACATTAGATGCTAGTGGATATAACGATTCTCTAATAATTGGTGGAATAGATACAACAGCTTCTTTAGATGTAAAAGGTCCTGATTTGGAATTGTATTTAAATGATAAAAACTTTGTTTCTGGTGGAATTTCCAATTCCAATCCTTTATTGATAGTTTCTGTTTTTGACGAAAATGGAATAAATACTGTTGGCAATGGAATTGGTCACGATATTGAGCTTGTGATTGACAACGATTATGCAAACTCTATTGTTTTAAACGATTATTATGTTGCAGATTTAGACACTTATAAAAGTGGTAGAATAAACTTCGAACTTAATGATGTTGATCCTGGAGAGCATAATATAAAAATAAAGGTCTGGGATAATTATAATAATTCCTCGTTAAGTGAAATAAATTTTATAGTAGTTGAAGACAACGAACTTGAATTATCTCATGTGCTAAATTTTCCAAATCCATTTACCACTAATACTGCTTTTTATTTTGAACACAATCAAAACTGTAATTTTTTAGACGTCAGTATACTTATCTATTCTGTTTCAGGAAAAGTGGTCAAAAGAATTAATAAAAGAATCCTTAATGAAGGTTTCCGATCTCAGGGTATCTCATGGGATGGAAAAGATGATTTTAATGAAGTTTTAGCACGGGGGGTGTATATTTATAACTTAAGGGTGACCAACGAACAAGGCCTGAGTGCAGATAAAACCCAGAGCATGTTCCTTTTGAAATAATTATTTTCTAAGTACTATTTATATATATTTGTCGTTAGCACACATAATTCTTATTAGATGATCTTGAATAAAAAAACATTTATTAGACTATTTGCAGTATTAATTGCAGTGGTCTTTTTTAAAAATTTTGCGTTTTCACAAATCAGTACTCAACAGCTTGGAGGAAGTCAAATAAATACTATTACCACTGCAGTTCCATTTCTTTTAATTTCTCCTGATTCTAGATCTGGTGCTATGGGTGATGCAGGAGTAGCAATTAGTCCAGATGCTAATTCCATACATTGGAATCCTGCAAAGTTAGTATTCATAGATCCAATTAAAGATGTCGGTTTTAGCATGTCTTATTCTCCATGGCTAAGAGCTTTAGTGAATGATATTAATTTAGCATATCTATCTGGCTATAAAAGAATTGATAGACTTTCTACTATTGGTGCTTCTTTAAGATATTTTTCTTTAGGTAATATTACTTTTACTGATAACTTTGGAACTACAATAAGAGATTTTAAACCCAACGAATTTGCTTTTGATGTAGTTTATTCAAGAAAATTAGGAGATAATTTTTCAGCAGGTTTAGCGGCAAGGTACATTTATTCCAATCTTACTGGTGGAACTTCCGTGGGTGGAGCAGATACCAAGCCTGGGCAAAGTGCAGCAGCTGATTTATCGCTTTACTATATTTCCAATTCTTTCGATTTAGTAGATAAACCATCTACTATTGCCTTTGGAACTAATATTTCTAATATTGGAGCTAAAATGTCTTACACTGAAGCTGCAACAAGAGATTTTATTCCAACAAATTTTAGGTTAGGAACTACTCTGAATATGGAATTAGATGAGTTTAATAAATTTTCGTTTTCTATCGATGCAAATAAATTATTAGTTCCTACCAATCCGTATTATCACCCAACTAATGGTGACATTGTTTCTGGTAGAAACCCTGATGTAGGAGTTGCTTCTGGTATTTTTGGTTCCTTTACAGATGCCCCTGGAAATATTTTTGAAGACAACGGTTCTTATTATGTGGAAAGTGGATCTGTCTTTAAAGAAGAACTTAATGAAATTAATTTATCCTTTGGTGCAGAATTTCTTTACAGTGAATTATTTGCCTTAAGAGCTGGTTATTTTCATGAGCACCCAACAAAAGGAAATAGAAGATTCATTTCTTTTGGCGCTGGAATAAAATACAAAGTTCTAGAACTAGATCTTTCATATATACTGGCCCTTACTCAAGCAAGTCCCCTAGCAAATACCATAAGGTTTTCCATAAAGTTAAATTTGGGTGGCTCGGGTACAAAAGAAGATTAATGATCGAAAGGTTCTCAACTTCTTACAATTCTTATGGTTCAATTGATGAACTACCACCGATTGATAAAAAACTTTTAAAAAAAGCAGAAAAAATTTTAGAACAAGCCTATTCTGTTTACTCTGGATTTAGTGTAGGAGCAGCAGCTTTGCTTGATAATGGTGAAATAATAGCTGCAAATAACCAAGAAAATATTGCATATCCCTCTTCGATGTGTGCAGAAAGAGTTCTTTTTTATTTTTGTAAAGCAAATTACCCAAATTGTATTATTGAAAAAGTTGCTATTACTGTAAAAGCTGTAGAGAAAATAATTGATGAACCAATTTCGCCATGTGGTGGATGTAGACAAGTAATGTTTGAGTTCGAGAGAAATCAAGAAAAAAGCATTAAAATTTTACTTATGGGAGAGGTAGGAAAAGTATATGAATTAAATAGTGTTGAAGACCTTCTTCCTTTGGCTTTTAAAACTGATGTTTTAAAACGTTATTAAAATCACTACAAAACTTTAATTTCTTTTCATAAATATTATATTTGTTTATAAAATTTTCAACATGCCAACATCAACTATAGAAAAACCAGTTAAAACAAAGTCTAAAAAAGCTTTGCCTTACTCTAAAAAGCAATATTTAAAGTGGTACAAAGACATGCTGCTAATGCGAAAAATTGAAGAGAGAATCGGGCATTTATATATTCAACAGAAATTTGGTGGTTTTTGTCATTTATATATTGGTCAGGAAGCTGTGGTTGCAGGAACTGCTTCTGCATGTATAAAAGAAGATAAGCACATTACTGCTTACAGAGATCACGCTCACCCAATTGCACTAGGAGTTCATCCAAAATATATGGTTGCCGAACTTTATGGTAAAAAGACAGGAATGTCTAAAGGTAAAGGTGGTTCTATGCATATGTTTAATAAGGAAGTTAACCTCATGGGAGGTCATGGTATAGTTGGTGCTCAAATTCCAATGGGTGCTGGTATTGCCTTTGCTGACCAGTACAAAGGAAATAAGGGTGTAACTTATTGTTCTTTTGGGGATGGTGCTGCGAGACAAGGAGCACTTCATGAAACATTTAATATGGCAATGATGTGGAAACTACCAGTTGTTTTTATTATAGAGAATAATAATTATGCAATGGGAACATCTGTTAAAAGAACTACAAATGTTGAGGATATGAGTGAAATTGGAAAATCTTACCATATGCCTTCATTTGTTGTAGATGGTATGTCGGTAGAATCTGTTCATGAAGCTATTGAAGAAGCATCCGCAAGAGCTAGAAAAGGCGAAGGGCCAACCTTATTAGATATTAGAACTTATAGATATAAAGGACATTCAATGTCAGATCCTCAAAAATATAGAACAAAAGACGAGGTAGCGGACTTCAAAGGAAAAGATCCAGTTTCTCAGGTTTTAAATACAATTACAGTTAACAAACTAGCTTCTGAAAGTGATATTAAAAAAATTCAAGAAGAAGTAAAAGTTCTTGTAGACGAATCAATTGCATTTGCCGAAGACTCTCCAGAGCTTGAAGCACACGAATTGTATGAAGATGTTTATATGCAAAAGGATTACCCATTTATTAAAGATTAAATATTTGTTATGGCTGAAATAGTAAGAATGCCCAAATTAAGTGACACCATGACTGAGGGAGTGGTTGCAGAATGGCATAAAAAAGTTGGTGACAACATAGAAAGTGGTGAATTATTAGCAGAGATTGAAACTGACAAGGCTACCATGGAATTTGAATCTTTTCAAGAGGGAGTATTATTACATATAGGAGTCGAAAAAGGTCAAACAGCTCCTGTAGACTCTATTCTGGCAATTTTAGGTGAAAAGGGAGAAGATGTAGCCAAATTACTAAAAGAGGAAAAAGCTTCAGAAGCAGAATCTGTTGAAAAAGAAGTTTCTAAACCCGCTCCAACTCCAAAACCTTTTCCAGCAGAAGTTAAACCACAGCCATCTGTAAGTGCTGCACCTTCAGTACCTACCCCAACGGTCTCTTCTAATAAATCTTTTCCTTCATTAGACTCTTTAAATTCTTTAGAAACTAAAGCCTCACCATTGGCAAAAAAACTTGCAGAAGAAAGAGGAATAAATTTAAAATTTGTTAGTGGAACTGGTACCGATGGAAGAATTGTAAAAAGAGATATTGATAATTTTCAAGGAAGTGCTACAATTCAAGGGCAAGAGTCCTTTGTGGATGAGCCAGTTTCTCAAATGAGAAAAGTTATTGCCCAAAGATTAGCAGAGAGTAAGTTTTCTGCGCCACACTTTTATTTAACTGTTTCTATCAATATGGACAACTCTATTGAAGCAAGAAAGGCAATTAATAATGCTATTAACCCATCTAAAATTTCATTCAATGACTTGGTAGTTAAAGCAGCAGCAGTATCTCTTAAAGACCACCCCAAAGTTAATGCATCTTGGTATGGTGATTTTATAAGATATAACGAGCATGTTCATATTGGTGTTGCTGTAGCAGTTGATGAAGGTTTGTTAGTCCCTGTAATTAGGTTTACTAATGAAAAATCTTTGACTCAAATTGGTCAGGAAGTTAAATTGCTTGCTCAAAAGGCCAAAGATAAAAAGCTTCAGCCAGAAGAATGGGAAGGAAATACATTTACCATTTCTAACCTTGGAATGTTTGGTATTGATGAATTTACTGCTATTGTTAATCCACCTGATGCTTGCATATTAGCAATTGGTGGTATACAACAAGTTCCGGTGGTGAAAAATGGAGAAATTGTACCTGGAAATATAATGAAAGTTACTTTAAGTTGCGATCACAGGGTAGTAGATGGCGCTGTAGGATCTGCTTTTTTAAATTCTTTTAAAAACTATTTAGAAAACCCTGTTTTATTGCTAGGGAAACAAGCGATTTAGGCTTTCATGTTTTTTAATTAATTTATTATATTTTCATAGACCAAACTAATAATGTTTGTCCTTGAATGTAGATGTTTTAAATACTCCTATTGAATTTCTTAAGGGGGTTGGGCCCAAAAGGGCTGACCTGCTGAAAAGCGAAATGTCTATATATTCATTTAGAGATTTGCTAAATCATTTTCCATTTAGATATGTGGATAGGTCTAAAACAGTACTAATTAAAGATATTTTAGAACCTCAAGGAAGTGTTCAAATTTCAGTTCAGGTATCTAATGTCCAAGAGCTTGGACAACCAAGGAGAAAAAGACTTTTAGTCTCCGCCTTTGACGCATCTGGATCTGTTCAGCTAGTATGGTTTAAAGGTGTAAAATGGATAAAGCCAACCATTAAACTTGGCCAACAGTATGTTATTTATGGGAAGCCAACTTCTTACGCTGGCTCATGGAATTTCAACCATCCTGAAATGGAATTAGAAGAAAAAAGCAAGAACAAGCTTGGTAGTCTTCAACCAGTATATCACTCTACCGAAAAACTATCTGCCTTTGGACTTCAGTCTAGAGGAATAGAAAATCTAATGAGAAATTTATTACCCCAGGTATTAAAGTTTATTCCCAAAACTTTAACAAACAATATAGAGAAGAAAAATAATTTCCCCAATGTTTATCAAGCATATGAAAACATTCATTTCCCAATTGATAAATACCTGCTTCAAAAATCTATATTAAGATTAAAATACGAAGAATTATTTTTTCTTCAGTTGAGTATGACTACCCAAAAGTTAAGCACTAGAAATAAATTGAAGGGCTATGTTTTTAAGTACGTAGGAAATAATTTTAACGATTTTTTCAAAAAACATTTACCATTTGAGCTGACCAATGCTCAAAAGAAAGTAGTAAAAGAGATTCGTAAAGATTTGGGGTCTGGTGTACATATGAACAGATTATTGCAAGGAGATGTTGGAAGCGGAAAAACATTAGTTGCAGTTTTAACAATTTTACTTTCTATAGATAATGGATTCCAGTCCTGTTTAATGGCTCCAACAGAAATATTGGCAAACCAGCATTACAAATCAATAGTTAATTTTCTAGATCCTTTGGGTCTAAAAGTTTCTTTATTGACGGGGTCTGTCAAGAAATCGGATCGTAAAATTATTCATCAATCTTTAGAAGATGGGACTTTGAACGTTCTTGTTGGCACCCATGCTCTTTTAGAAGATAAAGTAAAATTTAAAAACTTAGGACTTGCAGTAATAGACGAGCAACATAGATTTGGTGTTGCTCAAAGAGCAAAACTTTGGAAAAAAAATATCCAACCTCCACATGTTTTAGTAATGACAGCTACCCCAATTCCAAGAACTTTAGCAATGACTTTCTATGGCGATCTAGATGTTTCTGTAATTGACGAACTTCCACCTGGAAGAAAACCAATTAATACCATTCATAGATTTGATTCTAGTAGATTAAAGGTCTTTCAATTTATTGAAGATGAGATTAAAAAAGGTCACCAAGTTTATATAGTATATCCTCTAATTGAGGAGTCTGAAAAATTAGACTATAAAGATTTAATGGATGGCTATGAAAGTATCGTAAGAAGATTTCCATTACCAGACTACCAAGTAAGTATTGTTCATGGAAAAATGAAACCAGAAGCAAAAGAATATGAAATGTCTCAATTTGTAAGCTGGTAAAACACAAATTATGGTTGCCACTACAGTAATTGAAGTTGGAGTGGATGTTCCAAATGCTTCATTGATGATAATAGAAAGTGCAGAAAAATTTGGTTTGTCACAATTGCATCAACTTAGAGGAAGAGTGGGAAGAGGAGCGGAAAAATCGTATTGTGTTTTAATGAGTGGATACAAGCTTTCCAAAGAAGCAAAAATTAGATTAGAGACAATGGTTAGAACTAGTGATGGATTTGAGATTTCAGAGCAAGATTTAAAAATTAGAGGCCCTGGTGATGTTATGGGAACTCAACAAAGCGGTGTTTTAGATTTTAAATTAGCTGATTTGGCTAGAGATGGTCAAATAGTACAATTGTCTAAAAATGATGTAGATCAAATTCTTAAAGAAGATGTAAATCTTTCGACAGCAGAAAATCAGGTAGTAAAAAAAGAATTGATTCGTCAAATGAAATTAAAACCTAATTGGAGTAATATTAGTTAACCACTCTTTTAACATTTCTTATATTTACAAAATTAAAAATTATCTATGGCATCAACTTCAGAAATTAAAAATGGATTGTGTATTAAACACAACCACAAATTAATGCAAATAATAGAGTTTCAGCATGTGAAACCTGGTAAAGGTCCGGCATTTGTAAGAACAAAAATGAAGGGTATTGAAGACGGAAGGGTTTTGGATCATACTTTTCCATCTGGACATAAAATAGAAGTTGTTAGAATTGAAAATAGATCTTATCAATATCTATATAAAGAGGGAGATGGTTATCATTTTATGCATACTCAGAATTTTGAACAAATATTTTTAGAATCTCATATGATTGGAAAACCGGAATTTTTAAAGGAAGGAATAATATGTACAATTATTTTTCATGCTGAAGAAGAGTTGCCGCTTTTGGTAGAGCAACCACAGTTTTTACAAGCTGAGGTAACCTATACAGAACCTGGTGTAAAAGGAGATACTGCTACCAATACCATGAAGCCAGCTACTATTGACACTGGGGCAAAAGTAAAAGTCCCATTATTTATTAATACTGGAGATATGATAAAGGTGGATATTCAAAAAAGTATGTACGTAGAAAGAGTAAAGTCATGAGTTTTACAATACACGGCATACAGCATCTTGGGGTTGGAGTCCCCGAACACAAAGAAGCATGGGATTGGTACATTAAATTTTTCGGAATGGATATTCCACTATTTAATGATGAGGCAGAGGCTCCATTAATGACTATATATACAAAGGGTAAAGTGATTTCTAAAAGAGCTGCAATGGTTCTTAATATTAAGGGGGGTTGCGCAATGGAAGTTGTTTCTCCTACAACTTTTAAAGCTAGTAATGCTAAAATAGATTTTCAGCTTGGAGATTTAGGTATTTATACCGGATTTATAAAAACTCCAAATATCAGTAAAGCTTTTGATTTTTTTAAATCAAATAATGCTAACATAATTTCCGATGTAGTTGACTCTCCATATGGCTGGGAAACATTTTATGTTAAGGATTTAAATGGACTGCTTTGGCAAATAATTCCAGCGAATGACTTTTACACAAATCATAATCATTTAACTGGCGGAACAGTTGGTTGTTCAATAGGTGTTTCCAATATGGAGAATTCATTGTCTTTTTACAAGATGCTTGGTTACGATGAAATTATAAAAGACAAAACTGGGATATTCCAGGACTGGTCCAATATTTCGGGTGGAAATAATGAATACAGAAGAGTTTTGTTGTCTCAGAAAAACCCATCTGGAGGAGGATTTACAAAATTAGCTGGCAAGAGTTATATTGAATTGGTTCAAGATACTTCTAAAAGATTGCCAAATAAAATATACGAAAATAGATTGTGGGGGGATATAGGATTTGTCCATTTAGGGTTTGACGTAAGAAATATGCAGGCTCTAGGAGAAAAACTCGCTAATGAAGGTTTTGGGTTTACTTGTGATACGAAAGATGTTTTAAGTATGGGGGAAAATACCAAAGTTCACTGTACTTATTGTGAAGATCCTGATGGAACTCTAATAGAACTGATAGAGGTTTATAAAATTCCAATTATCGAAAAATTAGGTCTTTTTTTAAATGTTGAAAAAAGAAAACCTTCTCAACCACTTCCCAACTGGATGCTGAAGGCATTAAAGTTTACAAGAGTTAAAAATTAGGAATTAGGTGCCGGATTGCTTTTTAATTATTTTATGAAATAGACTGGGAAAAAATCTTTTAATTTTCACCATCCATATTTCTTTGCCTCCTGTATATATTTCGTGTTTATTATCAATTATTCCGTCAATAATATCTTGTGCACATTTTTCAGGGCTAATTCCATTTTGTTGGTTTTGGTCTTTCACTCCATGCTGAACTCCAGTTCCAGAAAGAGCATTTTTAGAAATATCTGTATTGACAAAGCCGGGGAAAACCATACTTATATCAATATTGTTTTTCTCTTCTTCAAGCCTTAAAGATTCAAAAAACCCTAATTGAGCAAATTTAGATGCAGCATAAGCAGACCTAAGAAAAAATCCAAATTTTCCAGACAAGCTACTTATAGTTACAATATGTCCTTTTTGTTGTTTTTGCATTATAGAAAGAACTGATTTTGTTAAGCCAATGGTTCCAAAATAATTTATTTCCATAAGTTTTCTGTCGACATCAATAGATGTTTGACTAGCTTCAGACCTTTGGCTAATTCCACCATTATTTATTAATAAGTCAATACTTCCATATTTCTTAACTACTGATTGAGTTGCTTTTTCAAAAGTTTCAGGTTTCTCTAGATCAAGTGGTAAAATATAAGGCTCGCCCTTGGATTGTTTAGCAACATTCCCTAATTCTTCTGTATTTCTAGAAGAAAGTACAATATTTGCTTTCAAGGAACTAATTTTTAATGCCAATGCTTTGCCAATTCCTGAAGAAGCGCCAGTTATCCAGACTGTTTTTCCATTAAATTCAACCATGAGATAAATATAAGATTAGTTGAAGTAAAAACCATTAAATAAAGAAACTAACGACAGATAATAAACGATTACTTGGTTAACCCGTCTATTAAATCTTGATCTGCAATATTAGGTAATGTTACTTTTAACTTTGGATTTCTATCCATTTCTCTTTTTATTGCGAAAATAGCTTCTTTATTTCTTGCCCAATTTCTTCTAGCAATTCCATTATTAACATCCCAAAAAAGCATGTTAACTAGCTTTTTTTCAGAGTTTTGAGAACCATCAATAGTCAGTCCAAACCCTCCATTAATAACTTCTCCCCAACCAACACCTCCTCCGTTGTGAATACTTACCCATGTAGCACCTCTAAATGAATCACCAATAACATTTTGTATAGCCATATCTGCAGTAAATGCAGAGCCATCGTAGATATTTGAAGTTTCTCTGTAAGGAGAATCAGTTCCTGAAACATCGTGATGGTCTCTTCCCAAAACTATTGGTGCTGAAATTTCTTTATTCTTTATTGCGTTATTAAATGCTTTGGCAATTTCAATTCTTCCTTCGGAGTCTGCATATAGTATCCTTGCTTTAGAGCCAACTACTAAGTTATTTTCTTGTGCTCCTTTTATCCACTTGATATTGTCTTTCATTTGTTGTTGGACTTCTTCTGGAGCACTTTTAATTAATCTCTCTAAAACTTCACAAGCAATTTCGATCACGTTTTCTATAATCTTCTGTCTCCAGATGCACATACCCATCTGAAAGGTCCAAACCCATAATCAAAACACATTGGACCCATTATGTCTTGAACATAGGATGGGTACTTAAAGTTAATTCCATCATTACTCATAACATCTGCACCTGCTCTAGAAGCTTCCAATAAAAATGCATTTCCATAATCAAAAAAGTAAGTGCCTTTTCAGTATGTTTTTTTATAAATCGCTGCATGCTTAATAAGTGAATCTTTGACTTTTTCTTTAAACTTTTCAGGGTTTTTTCGCATCATATCATTTGCTTGATCAAAACTTATTCCCGTAGGATAGTACCCTCCTGCCCAGGGATTATGCAAAGATGTTTGGTCTGAACCTAAATCAATAAAAATATTTTCAGAGTGAAATTTTTCCCATACATCAATAATATTTCCATCGTAGGCAATTGATACAACTTCCTTGTTTTCTTTGGCAACCTTAACTCTTTCACACAACTCGTCTAAATCACTAATTATCTCGTCAACCCATCCTTGTTCATGTCTTTTGAAACTTGCTTTTGGATTTATTTCTGCAGTTACGGAAATAACTCCAGCAATATTCCCAGCTTTTGGTTGGGCACCGCTCATTCCTCCTAATCCTGATGTGACAAATAATTTACCAGCAGGACCATCGTTATCTATTTTTCTGCAGGCATTAAGCAGAGTTATTGTAGTGCCATGTACAATTCCTTGAGGACCAATATACATGTAAGAGCCAGCGGTCATTTGACCAAACTGTGTTACTCCCAAGGCATTAAATTTTTCCCAATCGTCTTGTTTTGAATAGTTAGGAATCATCATTCCATTGGATACCACTACTCTAGGAGCATTTTCATGGGAGGGAAACAGCCCTAATGGATGACCACTATTTATTACCAATGTTTGGTCATCTTCCATGTTGGATAAGTATTGCAGGGTAAGAAGATATTGAGCCCAGTTTTGAAATACAGAGCCATTCCCTCCATATGTGATAAGTTCTTGCGGGTGTTGAGCTACAGCTGGATCAAGGTTGTTCTGAATCATTAACATGATGGACTTGGCTTGAACAGATTTCCCAGGATAGTGGTCAATGGGTCTTGCATAAATTTCATAATCTGGTTGATATCTATACATGTAGATTCTTCCATAAAGCTTCTAATTCTTCTTTAAATTCAGGACCTAAAACACTGTGTTGATTTTTCGGGAAATACCTTAAAGCATTTTTAAGTGCTAATGCTTTTTCATTGATGTGTTAGAGAATCTTTTCTATTAGGTGCGTGGCTAATATTTTCAGATCTTTTTTTAAAATCTGGCACCAATTCTGGTATTCCTTTGGAAATGGAGTTTTTAAATTCAGACATATATTAAATTGAATGTAGTGTTACTTAGAAAATCCGTAAGGACAATGTTTGCACTTACTTGCACAACAATATCCTCTATTTTCATGGTATTTTTCAGTAAAAATAATCAATCCATCTTTAGAATAATAAAAATCCTCTTCAACAGAGGGGAATTTGGTTGACACGTCAAAATTGACCTTTTCATTATTTAAATTTAATAAAGTCAAACAGACTGATTATACTTTGTTTTACGTAAACCATACAATAATTTGATTAACATCCACAAAATCAGAAAATAAAATTGCATACATTTGGTGTAATCATATTAAAACACAAACTTAATTATGTCTGAATATAAAACACAAATTGATTCCTTTATGGAGGAATTAATTATTAAAAATGGCAATGAGCCAGAATTCATTCAAGCAGTTGAAGAAGTGGCAGAAACTGTTATTCCTTTTATAGAAAAAAATATAAAATATAAAACAGCTAAAATTTTAAAAAGAATTGTGGAGCCAGAGAGGGTGATACAATTTAGAGTCCCCTGGATTGACGATGCAGGAGAACCACAAGTTAACAGAGGTTATCGAGTGGAGTTTAATTCTGCAATAGGTCCTTACAAAGGAGGCTTAAGATTCCATCCATCTGTGAATTTATCTATTCTTAAATTCTTAGGGTTTGAGCAAATTTTTAAAAACTCATTAACTACTCTTCCAATGGGAGGAGGTAAAGGAGGCTCAGATTTTAATCCAAAGGGAAAGTCAGACAACGAGGTGATGAAGTTTTGTCAATCGTTTATGACCGAATTATCAAGACATATTGGTCCTAATACAGATGTTCCTGCTGGAGATATTGGTGTTGGAGGTAGAGAAATAGGATATATGTTTGGACAATACAAAAGACTTAGAAACGAATTTACTGGAGTTTTAACTGGCAAAGGAATTAATTGGGGAGGGTCTCTTATAAGGCCTGAAGCAACTGGTTATGGAGTAGTTTATTTTGCTGAAAAGATGTTAAAAAACAAAGGCGATGATTTTAAGAATAAAAAAGTTGCTATTTCTGGATCTGGAAATGTAGCCCAGTATGCTTGTGAAAAATGTATTCAATTAGGTGCTAAAGTATTAACCATGAGTGATTCTAAGGGTTATATCCAAGATAAAGAAGGTATAGATAAAGACAAACTTGCATGGATAATGAACTTGAAAAATAAACAAAGAGGAAGAATTTCTCAGTATATTGAAAAATATCCAAATTCAACTTTTCATGAAGGTGAAAAACCATGGTCAGTTGCAGTAGATGTTGCTCTTCCATGTGCAACTCAAAATGAACTTAATAAACGAAGCTAAGTTATTGGTTGATAATGGTTGTATTGCTGTAGTTGAGGGTGCTAATATGCCATCTACTCCTGAAGCAATTACTTTATTTACCAACAAAAAAATATTATTTGCTCCTGGAAAAGCATCTAATGCTGGAGGAGTAGCAACTTCAGGACTAGAAATGTCACAAAATTCTCTTAGATACAATTGGACTAGGGAAGAAGTGGATTCTAAACTTCATAATATCATGTTGGACATTCACGACCAGTGTGTGGCTTTTGGAAAAGAGGAAGATGGATATATTGATTATGTAAAAGGGGCGAATATAGCTGGATTTGTAAAAGTTGCAGATGCTATGATAGATCAAGGTATAGTTTAATTTATGTACGGAAAAATTAAAAATCAACTAAGTAAAGAGCTATCTGATATAGAATCTAAAGGGCTTTTTAAAAAGGAGAGAGTCATCACTACATCTCAAGGAGCAAGTGTGAAAGTTAGTGATGGTGGAGAGGTTGTTGTTATGTGCGCCAATAATTACTTAGGATTATCCTCCGATAAAGAAGTTGTTGAAGCTGCAAAATCTGCACTAGAAACCCATGGTTTTGGGATGTCTTCAGTGAGGTTTATATGTGGAACTCAAAATATTCATAAAGAATTGGAGCAAAGAATTGCAGACTTTTACCAAACGGAAGATACCATACTTTATGCAGCAGCTTTTGATGCTAATGGTGGACTTTTTGAACCATTGTTTGGTGTTGAAGATGCAATAATTTCAGATGAGTTAAACCATGCTTCAATTATTGACGGTGTTAGACTTTGTAAAGCACAAAGATTTCGATACAAGCATAGTGATATGCCGGATTTAGAGGCTCAATTAATAAAATCAAAAGATTTAAGAAATAAAATTATAGTAACTGATGGTGTTTTTTCTATGGATGGTGATATCGCTAAAATGAATGAAATATGCGATTTAGCCGATAAGTATGACGCAATGGTAATGACTGATGAGTGTCATTCTGCTGGTTTTATAGGTAAAACAGGCAGGGGAGTTCCAGAATATCATAATGTTATGGATCGTGTAGATATTATTACTGGAACACTTGGAAAAGCACTTGGAGGCGCTATGGGCGGATATACGACTGGAAAAAAAGAAATTATTGAAATGCTACGACAAAAATCTAGACCATATCTTTTTTCTAATTCTTTGGCACCATCCATAGTTGGAGCAGCAAATAAGGTTTTTGAAATAATTGGAAATAACACTCAATTAAGGGATAAATTAGAAGAAAATACTAAGTATTTTAAAACAAAAATTATTAGTGCAGGGTTTGATGTTAAAAAAGGAGATTCTCCAATAGTCCCAATAATGCTCTATGACGCGGCCTTGTCTCAGGATTTTGCAGATAAGTTACTAGAAGAAGGGGTTTACGCAGTAGGTTTTTTCTACCCAGTTGTGGCTAAGGGCCAGGCAAGAATTAGAACTCAAATTTCAGCAGCCCATACCAAAGAACATTTAGATAAAGCAGTTAATGCATTTATTAAAGTAGGTAAAGAGTTAAAGGTCATTTAAGTAGATGTTTTAAAAATTTGCTCTCTCCATTGTCAGTATCAAAATTATATCATATCTTCGCACCCCAATAAACAAAATTAAGATAATCAAAGTGAGTCATTTAAGTTATAAAACGGTATCTGCTAACAGTGAAACTGTAAGCAAAGAATGGTTGTTAATTGATGCAGAGGGTCAACCTTTAGGAAGACTATCTAGTAAAATAGCCAGTTTAATAAGAGGAAAGCATAAAGTAGATTATACACCACATGTAGATTGTGGTGATAATGTAGTGGTAATAAATGCTGAGAAAGTCACATTATCTGGTAATAAGTGGGAAAATAAAGAATATATCAGGCACACTGGTTATCCTGGTGGACAAAGATCAATAAATGCATCTTCATTATTGAAAAAGTTTCCTGAAAGATTAGTAGAAAAAGCGGTTAAAGGAATGCTGCCCAAAAATAGACTTGGAAAAAAACTATACGGAAATCTGTATGTTTTCGTTGGCGAAACTCACGATAAAGAAGCTCAAAAACCAAAAAAAGTAGAACTTAACTAATAATTAAATGTCTGTAATCAATAAATTAGGAAGAAGAAAATCTTCAGTTGCTAGAATTTACCTAAAAAGTGGTAAAGGAAAAATCACCATCAATAAAAGAGATCACAAAGAATATTTTAAAACAGATGTTCTACAGTATAAAATATTTCAACCATTTGAGTTGACCGGTACAAAAGGTAAATACGATGCTACCATAAATGTTAAGGGTGGGGGTAATACTGGTCAGGTAGAAGCTATAAGGCTAGCTATTTCAAGAGCTCTTGTAGAAATTGATGCGGAATACAAACCGCTTTTAAAAGCAGAAGGATTAATGACTAGAGACCCAAGAATGGTTGAAAGAAAGAAACCAGGACAACCTAAAGCTAGAAAGAAATTTCAATTTAGTAAAAGATAAAGATTTTAAAATAACATACACCTGGGTGTATAGTTTAGTATCTAAGTTGTATAGACCATTAATTTGCTACTATACTTCTGCTGATTAAAATAACAGTAAAAAGAAAGTAAACATTATGAGTAAAGTAACCTTTGAACAAATGTTAAATGCTGGAGTGCATTTTGGACATTTAAAAAGAAAGTGGAACCCAAGTATGTCTCCATACATATTTGATGAAAAAAAGGGTATTCACATTATAGATCTTAACAAGACACTAATTAAGCTAGAAGATGCATCTAGTGCTGTGAATCAAATAGCTAAATCCGGTAGAAAAATTCTATTTGTAGCTACCAAGAAGCAAGCTAAAGAAATTATTTCATCAAAAGTTTCTGAAATAAATATGCCATTTGTCACTGAAAGATGGCCAGGAGGAATGCTGACTAATTTTAAAACAACTAGAAAAACCATCAAGAAAATGACATCTATTGATAAGATGATGAAAGATGGAACAGCTATGCATTTGTCCAAGAGAGAGAGACTGCAACTTACAAGACAAAGAGATAAAATTGACAAGATTTTTGGAAGTATTTCAGAAATGAATAGACTGCCTGCAGCAATATTCATAGTGGATGTTAAAAAAGAACACATTGCGGTTGCAGAGGCTAAGAATTTAAATATTCCAATATTTGCAATGGTAGATACCAACTCTAGCCCTGAAGGCATTGACTTTATTATTCCCTCCAATGACGATGCAACAAAATCTATAGATTTAGTTATAACCAATTTGTGCGATTCTATTAAAGAAGGTTTAGGAGAAAGAAAACAAGCTAAAGATAAAATTGCAGAAGAAAAAGCTGCAAAACAAGCTGCTAAAGAAGAAGCAAAATTAAGCGAAGAAGATAACAAAGAAAAAAAAGAAGTTAAATCTTAAATTTAATTAAATGAGTATCACAGCTAAAGATGTAAATGAGCTAAGAAAAAAGACAGGTGCTGGAATGATGGATTGCAAAAAAGCACTGACTGAATCTGACGGAAACATGGAAGATGCTATTGATTTTTTAAGAAAAAAAGGTCAAAAAATAGCTGCCAAAAGAGGTGATAGAGATGCTAAAGAGGGGTTAGTCATTGCAAAATCCAATAATAATATTGGATATTTAATCTGTTTAAATTGCGAAACTGATTTTGTTGCTAAAAATGACGATTTTAGTAAACTTGCCAATTATTTTATTGAACTAGCACTGGAATCAAGTTCTAATTCTTTAGATGACTTTTTGAAATTAAACTATTTAGATTCTGAACTAACCATTGCAGAAAAAATTACTGAACAAAGTGGTGTTATTGGAGAAAAAATTGAAATCTCTTACTTTGATAAAATAGTCTCTGAGAAAGTGGTGGCATATAACCATCCAGGTAACCAGATTGCTTCAATTGTAGGTCTTACGTTGGACGCGGAGGATATAGGAAAGCAAGTTGCCATGCAGGTAGCTGCTATGAATCCAATTGCACTGGATCAAGATTCTGTTAGTCAAGATGTTATTGAAAGAGAAATTGAAGTTGGTAAAGAACTTGCAATTCAAGAAGGAAAACCTCTTGAAATGGCTGAAAAAATTGCTAAAGGAAGACTAAACAAGTTTTTTAAAGAAACTACATTAGTAAATCAGGCATTTATTAGAGATAATAAAAAATCAGTTGGTCAATTTCTTAAGGAAAGTGATCCTGACTTAATGGTCACTAGTTTTAAGAGATATTCACTATCAATTTAATTTTGTTATTTATATTTAGAGAGCTTTTAGCTCTCTTTTTTTTGAGCTAATTTTAAAAATTATGATGTATAAAAGAATTTTACTAAAACTAAGCGGAGAAGCCTTGATGGGGGAAAAGCAATTTGGTATTGACAATAAAAGGTTAATGCAATATGCCAGAGACATTCAAGAGATTTCTGAAATGGATGTGGAAATTGGTATTGTTATAGGCGGTGGAAATATTTTTCGAGGTGTTCAAGCTGAAAAAGGGGGTATGGATAGAACCCAAGGAGACTACATGGGAATGCTAGCCACCATGATTAACAGTATGGCTCTTCAATCTGCTTTGGAGTCGATTGGGTTAATTACTAGGCTTCAATCTGCCATTGAGATGAAGCAAATTGCAGAACCTTATATTAAAAGAAAGGCTGTAAGACACTTGGAAAAAGGGAGAATTGTAATTTTTGGTGCTGGAACTGGAAATCCATTTTTCACAACAGATTCTGCTGCATCTCTTAGAGCTGTAGAAATTGAATCAGACGTAATTCTTAAAGGAACAAGAGTGGATGGAGTATACGATTCTGATCCAGAAAAAAATAGTAATGCACTAAAGTTTGACACTCTAACTTTTGACCAAGCTTATGAGAAACAATTGAAAATCATGGACATGACTGCATTTACTCTTTGTAAAGAAAATGAAATTCCAGTTGTTGTTTTTGATATGAATAGCCCTGGTAATTTAAAAAAAGTTATATTAGGTGAGAAGATTGGAACATTAGTAACAATATAAATCTTAAATGGAAGAAGTTGATATTATCTTAGATGAGGCTGAGTTAGCAATGAATAAGTGTGTTTCTCATCTTTCAGTTGAACTAAGTAAAATAAGAGCTGGAAGAGCAAATCCTTCAATGCTAGACACAGTTAAAGTTGATTATTATGGTTCTCCTACTCCATTAGCTCAAATTGGAAATGTAAGTACTTTAGATTCCAGAACACTAACTATCCAACCGTGGGAAAAACCTATGTTAGACGAAATTACTAAAGCCGTAGTCAATGCCAATCTTGGTCTAAACCCCCAGAATAATGGTGAAGTTATTATTATTTCAGTTCCAGTTTTGACTGAAGAAAGAAGAAAAGATCTTGTTAAAACAGCCAAGTCTGAAGGAGAAAATGCAAAAGTTAGTATTAGATCTCAAAGAAAAGACGCTAACGATATGATCAAAAGCTTGAAAGAAGAAGGTCTTAGTGAAGACGTAGTCAAAGATTCTGAAGAATTCATCCAAAAATTAACCGACACTTTCACAAAAAAAGTAGACGATTTGGTAGCTGTTAAAGAAGTAGACATCATGAAAGTTTAAAATCTTATTATAGTTTTATCATTGATAATTAGGATTTTATCAAAAATATCTAGAGTTTTACAACAATTAATTTGCAAATTATAAATATTTAAACCAATTATTATGAAAAAGTTTTGGATTTTACCTGTTACTGCATTGATGATATCATGTGGTGCTGCAACAGAAGAAGCTCCTGCTGCTGCTCCAGTTGAAGAAGCTGCTCCAGTTGAAGAAGTTGCTCCAGTTGAAGAAGTTGCTCCAGTTGCTGATTCCACAATGGAAGATGCTGCTGCTGATTCTACAATGGGAGAAGCTACAGAAGAAGCTCCTGCTGAAGAAGAGCATGATGGTCACGACCATTAAAAAATTCTTATTGAATTTATTAAAGCCCTTTATAGGGCTTTTTTTATGCCCATACTTTCGAGCCTTCAGAACAATTCTGACAAATTTCTATCTCTTTTCTATCAGAAAATATTTGTTTTCTAAAATCATTATATTTATTACTTACCCAAACTTTTTCAAATTTTTCCTTTTCTAAATTCCCTAGGGTATTTACTGCATCTTTATCAAAACAACAAGGTACAATTCCACCTTTAGAAGTTACAACTGCACTGCTCCACATTCGCCAGCAATGATTAGAAAATTTATTTTTAAGAACATACTTTCCGTTCTTTGTTTTTGTATATCTAGAATATTTTTCGTTATCTGGAATCAATTCATTCCCGTTTTCATAATTGTAGAACTGAGCAGTTTTTAATCGTAGTTCATCTACTCCAATATCAGCTGCCAAAGTTTTCATCTCCTCTATTAAATGCTCATTGGTTTTAACAACTAAAAATTGAAAAATTACGTGAGGGTACTCACTATTTAATTTCTTTTTCCATTTTAAAATATTTTTTGTCCCCTCTATTACTCTTTTGTATTTTCCTTTTTTACGATACACTTCATAGGTCTCTTGGCTGTTTCCATCAATGGAGATAATTAATCTTTTTAGGCCAGATTCAATAGTTTTTACACAATTCTCATCATTTAGAAAATGACCATTTGTTGACGTGGAACAGAATATTTTTTTTGAGTTAGCGTATTGGACAAAATCAAAAAAGTTTTTATTTATGAAAGGCTCTCCTTGGAAATAGTAATTTATGTACGTTAATTTTCCTTTAAGCTCATCAATTATTTTTTTATTTAAAGATGTGGAAAGATTGCCTGTTTTTCTAGTGAATTGTTTTAACCCACTTGGACATTCTGGACAACCTAAATTACAAGAAGTGGTTGGTTCTATACTTAACGCAAATGGAAGTCCCGAAATGAAAGATTTTTTTAAAACTCTTGAAACTATAAAACTTAGGTAAAGCCTAATTACATTTCCTGCTTTTTTTAAAGAAAAAAACTTAATTAAGGCTATTAATTCAGATTTATGCATTTGTTTTCCTAAAATTAGTAAAATCCTTTATTCTAATAGTCTTTAACTTCTCTATTAATTGATAACTTAGCATATGATTAATGTAAATTAGTTTAAAATGTGGAAGAATATTTCTAAAATTATTCTTAATAACAGAATTTTAATTGTTTTTCTGATTTTAATTCTAACTATTTTTTTTGGTTTTTTTGCTACTAAAATAAAGCTACAGTATCAAATAAATAAACTCCTTCCTGATAACGATTCTACTTTTGTTGCTTACGAAAATTTTAAATCAAACTTTGGTCAAGATGGTTTGATGTTGGTTATTGCAACAACAGAACCTAATTTTTACTCATGAAAAAAAATTTAATGCTTGGTTAGAAATGGCCGATAGTATAGGAAATGTTACTGTTTTAGTAAAAGAAAAAGATACCAGCTACTACAAAAATGCAATAGACTCTATTTTCTCTGAGGGTCATTTGTATAATATTATAAAAGACAAGAAGGAAGGTAAATTTAATCTAGTTCAGATAATTGATAAATACCCATTAAGTCAAGAAAAAATTGATAGTATTTCTAACGTTATTAGCAACCTTAGTTTCTATGAAAATATTGTCTATAAAAACTCAAGTGATCTTCATTTAATGATGTTGTTCTTAAATAAAGAGGTATTTAATTCTAAATCCCGTGGTACGCTCATTAGCGAAATCAATGAAATTGCAATGTCTTACGATCATTTATTTGAAAATTGGAGATTTTCAGGTCTTCCTTATATAAGGTCTTACGTGATGACAATAATTAAATCTGAACTTACAAATTTTTGTCTTATTAGCACTACTAGTTACTTCGATATTGCTTTTTATGTTTTTTAAATCTTTCAAAGTTGTTGTTATTTCTTTGATTGTTGTTTTAGTAGGTGTTGTTTGGTCTATGGGAGTTATTGGGATATTTGGCTATGAGTTGACATCTCTTATGGCTCTAATTCCACCATTAATAATTGTTATTGGCATACCAAATTGTATTTATTTAATTAATAAATACCAACAAGAGTTTAAAAATCACGGAGACAAACTCTCTGCTTTGGATAAAATCATTCAGAAAGTAGGAAATGCTACTTTTTTAACCAACGCAACAACCGCTTTAGGTTTTGGGACATTTGTCTTTACAAACTCTTCGATAATGATTGAATTTGGATTGGTTTCATTTATTAACATTCTATGTATGTTTGTAATAAGCATTTGTCTTGTTCCAATTATATATAGTTTTTTACCTCCTCCCGAAGAAAAGCACACTAAACATTTGGATAGGAAATGGATTTTTAGTTTTGTAAATACATTAGTTATTTTCTCAAAAAGCTATAGAAAGCAAGTTTACTTATCTACAATTATATTGTTGTTTTTTGGAGCTTACGGAGTGAGTTTAATGCATGTTACGGGAAATTTCACAGATGATTTTCCAAAAAAAGGACAAATAGTAAAGGATTTGAAGTTTTTTGAGAAAGAGCTTAACGGAGTTCTTCCTTTTGAAATAGTGCTAACCTATAAGGATACTATTTATAAAAGCTTTTCAAATATTGCTAAAATCCAAAAACTTCAAGAGTCCTTAAAATCCGAAAAATATCTTTCTAAGTCATTATCTATAGTGGATGCTATGAAGTTTATTTCTCAATCTTATTCCAATGGAAAGAAATCTAAATACAATCTGAATTTTAGTAAGTCAAAAGACCAAAAATATTTTTCTCGTATCATAAAATCAAAATATTTTAAAAATAGTTTTGTTAATTCCAAAACTGATAATAGCAATGGCTTTGTTGGAAGTTTTTTAGACTCCACACATTTAACAACAAGAATTACTTTACAAATCGCAGATATTGGTACTGCAGCAATGGACAGCTTAATCGAAAGAATAAATTACAGAATCGATAGCATTATTAATCCAGAACAAATTCTTTATGAAAAAGCTGTGAAAGAAGCTACGGTAGATAAATTTTATTCCTCCAATCAAATTGTAAGATACCGGGTCAAACAAATTTTGACTAATGGGGATTTGGCTTTAAATAATGAATTTCCTAAGAGAAATTCTGCAATTGAAAAAATATATGGAAAACAGCAGTTTAGTGATGCTATCAAGCAATCTGTTGGGTCTTTAAACGTAAAGTCTGACATAACTGGTTCAGGTGTTTTATTTACAAAAGGAACTACATATATGATAAAGAATTTAATGATTAGTTTGCTACTAGCAATTATGGTAATTGCAATAATTATGGCCTTTCTATTTAAATCACTTAAAATGGTCTTAGTGTCATTACTCCCAAATTTATTGCCCTTAATTTTCACTTCTGCATTAATGGGTTATTTTGGTATTAGTATTAAGCCCTCTACAATTTTAGTTTTTAGTATCGCTTTTGGAATATCTATAGATGATACTATTCACTTTTTAGCAAAATATCGTCAGGAGCTGAAATCAAAAACTATTTCTAGTGCTGTTGAAATTTCTATCAAAGAAACTGGTGTAAGTATGATTTATACTTCTATAATTTTGTTCTTTGGGTTTTCAATTTTCACTGCTTCTGAATTTGGAGGGACTCAAGCTTTGGGAGTTTTAGTTTCTTTAACCTTATTTGTTGCTATGCTTACCAATTTAATTTTATTGCCTTCTTTGCTCTTATCGCTAGAGAAAATAGTTTTAAGCAAAAACTTTAAAAATTCGGAGGATTATTTTTATGATGATTCCGATATAGAATTAGATAAATTATAACCGATGAAAGGAATTATTTTAGCAGGTGGTTCAGGAACTAGACTTCACCCACTTACATTAGCAGTTAGTAAACAATTAATGCCTGTTTACAATAAGCCTATGATTTATTACCCTCTTTCCACATTAATGCATGCCGGAATAAGAGAGATACTCTTTATTACTACACCAAATGACCAACCGCTATTTAAGCATCTGTTAGGGGATGGTTCTAAATTAGGTTGCAGATTTGAATATCAAATTCAACAAGAACCAAACGGTCTAGCACAAGCATTTGTGATTGGCAAACAGTTTATTGGAAAAGACAATGTTGCTTTAATTCTTGGGGATAATATATTTTTTGGTGGAGGAATGGGGGAAAAATTAGAAACCTCTAATAATCCTGATGGAGGATTAATATTTGCTTACCGAGTTCACGATCCAGAGAGATACGGAGTAGTTGAATTTGACAATCAAGGAAAAGCAATTTCTATTGAGGAAAAGCCAGGAAATCCAAAATCAAATTATGCAGTACCAGGTCTTTATTTTTACAACAATGAGGTGATAAAAATTGCTGAAAACTTAAAACCCAGTGCTAGAGGAGAATATGAAATTACAGACATTAATCAGGAGTATCTAAAATCAGGAAAATTACAGGTTAAAACTCTTCCAAGAGGAATTGCTTGGTTGGATACAGGAACATTTACCTCACTTATTCAAGCTTCTAATTTTGTTCAAACTATTGAAGAAAGACAGGGCTTTGGAGTGGGCTGTATTGAGGCAGTTGCATACTCCAATGGCTTCATTAATGAAGCAAAGCTTAAAGAACTTGCTATTCCTCTTTTGAAAAGTGGTTATGGAAATTATTTGATGAGTTTAATTGATTGATAAATTATTATGCTAATTGAGTACAAAGAAATTATTGATAAAGAGTTAAGATTATTTAGCGATAAATTACCATCACTTTCAATTTATGATCCTATAAAGTATATAATTAGTAATGGCGGAAAACGGTTTAGATCTTCCCTTGCTTTAATGGCTACAGATTTATTCTCGAATCAACCTCTTTTAGCTATTAATGAAGCAATTGCAATTGAGCTTTTTCATAATTTCACTCTAATTCATGACGATATCATGGACCAAGCCCCAATTAGGAGAAACTTGCCTGCTGTTCATAAAAAATGGGATGAAAACATAGCTATTCTCTCCGGAGACTTATTATATGCAATTGTTAACCAGCTCTTGTCTAATTCTTCTTCTCAGTCATCAACTTTGCATCAACTTTTCCAAAAAACAGCTGTAGAAGTATGTGAGGGGCAGTCTTTAGATATGGAATTTGAGAAACTAGAAATAATCTCAATTAGTGATTATATAAACATGATTCAGCTTAAAACTGCAGTTTTGGTTGCATGTTCTTTAAAAATGGGAGCATTAATTGGGGGAGCATCCAAAAAAGATGCGCAATTGCTTTACGATTTTGGATTTAACCTTGGAACTTCTTTCCAAATTCATGACGATATTTTAGACGTATTTCCAAATGAAGATAATTTTGGAAAACAAGTTGGCGGGGATATTATTGAAAAAAAGAAAACAATTTTATTTTTAGACTTTTTAAGTAAAGCAACCAAAGAAGATCAAAATACGGTTAACGATATTATTGACGACAAAGAACTTAGTAATGATCAAAAAGTATCAAAAGTCAAAGATTTTTACCTAAAATATGATGTTTTGAAAGTAGCTCAAGAATCAAAAAATGATTTTTATAATAGGTCTATAATTTCTCTACGAAACTTATCTTTGTCGGAAGAAAAAAAGAAAATTGTAGAAATTTTTTCCATTCAGTTAATGAATAGGAAGTATTAAGAATATATTTCTGAAAGAGCATCCTCTATTTTCTCATATTTTAATTTTAGCTCTATTTCTTTTAGTTTTTCATTAGAAACTTTTACCCCTTTCAATATGGTGTCTGACATTTCCCCATATAGGAATTTAAGAACAAAACTTGGCACATTGGGAAGCCATATTTTTTTATTAAAAACTTCACCAATTTTATTAGTCAATTCTGAATTCGTTATGTAGTCACTAGATACTACATTAAAAGTTCCAGAAATTTTTTCATTTACAATGGATTCGAAGAATATATTAACAGCATCTTTTATATGAATCCAAGGCATGTATTGTTTCCCATCCCCTAACGGAGATCCTATTCCATTTTTAACCATATTAGCTATCCTTGGTAAAGCACCGTGGTTTTTATCAAGAATTACTCCCAATCTAAGTTTAACTACTTTTGACTTTGATTCAAATTTGTCTACCGAGTTCTCCCATTGCTCACAGCAGTTTCCCATGAAATCTTCAAATGGCTCGTCTTCTTCAGTAAAAACTTTATCACTTATTTGCCCACCATATATTCCAACTGCAGATGCAGCAATAAATGCAGATATTGGTAAGTTTAGTTCGGATGTTTTTGAATGCAAAAGTCGTGTAGTGAAAACTCTACTTTTCACGATTTGCTCTTTTCTTTTTTGTGTCCATGCTTTTTCCGCAATTCCAGCACCTGCCAAATGAACAATATGAGTTACTCCACTAAAACAGTTTTCATCAATTTCATTCTTTTCCCAGTTCCATAGATAGTTTTTTACATCATTTTTTGAGCTTTTGTATCGTGTAAGATGAACTACTTCAATATTGTTTTTCAATAATTTTTTTGTTAGTGCAGAACCAAGTAAACCAGAACCTCCAGATATTAAAATTTTCATATCACGAAATTACATTTAAGAATTAACATCGAAGGCATTGTTTAGTATCAAATCTTAAAAATTCACAAATAATAATGGTATTTTTTTTTTAATATATTTTTTATTTAAAAAGTCCTGAAAGAATCTTCTTTCCAACTGTTATAACAATTAATTATTTTGCATATTTGTTACTATAATGGGGTTAGATAGATTTTCTTTTTTAAACAGTATAGATATAGACTATATAGATGAGTTGCATCAAAGATATTTAGTGGATAAAAGATTAGTTGAGCCAACTTGGAGGAGTTTTTTTGATGGCTACGAGTTTTCTAAATTTAATTACCAAGAAGTTGATCAAATTCCAACGAATGTTTTAAAAGAGTTTATGGTTATTAATTTAATTAATGCCTACCGTTCTAGAGGTCATCTTTTCACTAAAACAAATCCAGTTAGAGAAAGACGAAAATACCAACCTACTTTAGAAATTAAAAACTTTGGTTTAGATCAAGAAGATTTATTGACCGTTTTTCAAGCTAGTGAACAAGTTGGCTTAGAACCTTGTTCGTTGAATGATATAATCATTCATTTAGAAGCGACTTATTGCGAATCTATTGGAATAGAGTACCAATATATCAGACATCCAGAAAGAGTAGAATGGATAAGAAAAAATATAGAATTAAAAAACAGACCACAGTTTTCTAAAGATCAAAAAAAACATATTTTACATAAATTAAATCAAGCTACAGTATTTGAGCAATTCCTTCAAAAAAAATTTGTTGGTCAAAAACGATTTTCAATTGAAGGAGCAGAATCTTTAATCCCTGCTTTAGATGTTTTAATTGAAAATGGCTCCAACTTAGGTTTGAAAGAATTTGTTGTAGGAATGGCTCACAGAGGGAGATTAAATGTTTTGGCAAATATTTTTAATAAAACTTATGACAAGATTTTTAGTGAATTTGAGGGGAAAGAATACGATGACGAAGTTCTTTTCGATGGAGATGTTAAGTATCACTTAGGTATAACTTCTGAAGTGATGACAGATAGTGGTAATAATGTGAAAATAACTTTGTCTCCAAATCCATCTCATTTAGAAGCAGTCGATCCAGTAGTTGAAGGTATTACAAGATCTAAAATTGACCACGAATTAGGTGGAGACGAGAAGAAAATTTTACCCATATTAATTCATGGTGATGCGGCTATAGCTGGTCAAGGTGTTGTTTATGAAGTGATTCAGATGGCTCAACTCAAGGGTTACAGAACAGGCGGAAGTCTACATATAGTAATCAATAATCAAGTAGGATTTACTACCAACTATTTAGATGCAAGGTCAAGTACCTATTGTACAGATATTGCAAAGTTACTTTATGTCCAGTATTTCATGTTAATGGTGATGATGTTGAAGCGGTTGTTCAAACTCTCGACATTGCTCTTAGATATAGACAAGAATATTCAAGAGATGTTTTCGTTGATTTACTGTGCTACAGAAAATATGGCCATAATGAGGGCGATGAACCAAAATTCACCCAACCTAAACTTTACAAAATAATTGCTAATCATCCAAACCCAAGAGAAATTTATCTCAAGAAATTAGTGGATGAAAATGTGGTGAATATTGAAGAAGGCAATCAAATGGAAAAAGAATTTGACGACATGCTTCAAGAGCGTTTAAATGATGCTAAACAAATTGAAAAGGCCAAAATCACTAATTTTTTAGAAGAAGTTTGGAGAGGCTTTAGGAAATCAATTCCCAATGATTTTGAAAATTCACCATCAACTGGTGTGGATAAAAGCAAATTACTAGTACTTGCCAAAAAAATGAATTCTTTGCCTGAAGGAAAAAAATATTTTAGAAAAATTGTCAAGCTTTTTGATGATAGATTAAAAATGTTGGAGACAGACAAACTTGATTGGGCAATGGGTGAGCTTTTAGCATATGCAACACTTCTAGACGAAGGTAATACTATTAGAATATCTGGTCAAGATGTGGAAAGGGGAACATTTTCTCACAGACATGCAGTAGTTAAAACCGAAGACGATGAAGAAGAAGTAGTTCCTTTAAATTTGCTAAATGATCACCAAGGTAAGTTTGAAATATACAATTCTCTTCTCTCTGAATATGCAGTTCTAGGATTTGATTATGGTTATGCTTTTAATACTCCTAATGGATTGACTATTTGGGAAGCTCAGTTTGGAGATTTCTTTAATGGTGCTCAAATTATAATTGATCAGTTTTTAAGTGCCGCAGAAGATAAATGGGGAACACCTAATGGATTAGTTATGCTTTTGCCGCATGGATATGAAGGAATGGGTTCTGAACATTCCTCTGCAAGGGTAGAACGATTTTTGCAATTGTGTGCGGAAGAAAATTTTCAAGTAGCTAACTGTACCAATCCTGCTAACTATTTTCATCTTTTAAGAAGGCAAATGGCTAGACCATTTAGAAAACCTTTGGTTGTCCTCACCCCTAAAAAACTTTTGAGATACCATAGAGCAGTTTCCTCTATCGAGGAAATGTCTTCAGGTTGTTTCCAAGAAGTTATCGATGATTCATTAGCAAAAAAATCTAAAATTAATCAAGTAGTTTTATGTTCTGGGAAATTTTACTATGACTTAATCGAGCATTACGAAACTCTGGATAAAAAAAACATTGCCTTTATTAGATTAGAGCAACTTTATCCTTTTCCAGAGTCTCAGTTGCGTTCTATCTTTAATAAATATGGAAAGGATTGTAAGTATGTATGGGCTCAGGAAGAACCCTTAAACATGGGGCCGTGGTCTTATATTCTCAGAAAATGGAAATATTCAAAAATAGTGTGTTTCTCAAGAGAAGAATCTGGAAGTCCTGCTTCAGGATCACCTAAGGTTTTCGAAAGAAGACACCAAGAAATTATTAATAAAGTAATGTCCTATTCTTAAAAAAATAAATTATGTCAGTATTAGAAATGAAAGTCCCAAGTCCAGGAGAATCTATAACAGAAGTTGAAATTGCTGAATGGATGGTTGAAGATGGAGATTACGTAGAAAAAGATCAAACCATAGCTGAGGTTGATTCTGATAAAGCTACTCTTGAATTACCTGCAGAAGAAGCTGGAATAATTACTTTAAAAGCTGAAATGGGTGACCTTGTTGCTGTTGGCCAAGTTGTATGTTTGATTGATACTGCAGCTTCAAAACCAGAAGGCGGAAAATCTTCCAGTCCTAAGTCTACCCAAAAAAGTTCTGTTCCTTCTCCAGGACCGGTTAGTTCATCTCCATCCCAAGAAAAAACTTATGCTTCTGGACATCCAAGTGTTGCTGCTAAAAAAATTATTGTTGAAAATAATATTCAAGTAGAGCATATTGATGGAACCGGAAAGGGAGGAAGAATTACTAAGCAAGATATTCTTCAGTTATTAGCTAGTTTACCAGAAGAAGGCAATAGAAAAAGTGAAATAAGAAAATTAAGTATGCTGCGAAGAAAAATCGCATCAAGATTGGTTACTGTAAAAAACGAAACTGCAATGCTTACCACGTTTAATGAAGTGGACATGAAGCCAATAATGGATTTAAGAGCAAAATATAAAGACGCTTTTAAAGAGAAATACGGTGTTGGTTTGGGGTTTATGTCCTTCTTTACCCATGCTTGTACTCTTGCATTAAAAGAATTTCCTACGGTTAACTCTATGATAGATGGTGACCATATGATTTCTTACAATTTTAATGACGTAGGTATAGCAGTCAGTACTGAAAAAGGTTTAATGGTACCTGTACTTAGAAATGCAGACGAAATGAACTTATTGGAAATAGAATCTAAAATTAAAGAACTAGCAATTAAGGCTAGAGATGGTAAAATTTCAATTGAAGAAATTACTGGTGGAACTTTTACTATTACTAATGGCGGTGTATTTGGTTCTATGCTTAGCACACCAATTATTAATCCTCCTCAGTCTGCAATTTTAGGGATGCACAATATTGTTCAAAGACCTGTAGCAATTGATGGGAAAGTAGAGATAAGGCCAATAATGTATGTTGCTCTATCTTACGACCATAGAATTATAGACGGAAAAGATAGCGTTGGTTTTTTGGTAAAAGTTAAAGAAGTACTAGAAAATCCAGAAGAGATGGTGTTTCATGGAAAAGATCCAAAGAAAATTCTAATGAATTACTAGAATAATATTATTCTGTTATTATAATATTATCAACTTCCCATGTCGCTCCATTAGAACTGGTTCCTACATATTTATATGCTATTGTAACTGAAGAGGAAATAAATTGAGTTATATCTATATTTCCGCTAGAAACAAATCCCCAGTCATTAGAATCGGGATCCCAATTAGGTACAAAGCTAGTTAGTTCAAACCAATTTCCCTGTACATCAGGATTACTAAATCCATCATAATTTGACGATATATAAAGTTCCAATTGTGGCCCATTATATCTTGTGTCATTGTCAAAAATTAAGTAGGGAGCAGTAGCATTACTTAGGTCAATATTCGGAGAGACTAACCAACTTTCACAAGCATAATTATTAAAATTCGAATAATTACTCGCTTTAGCAATATTTCCAAATAAAATTTCCCATTCACCCAAATTTGGATTAGTGCCACTCCAAAAAGTTTTCCATCCTCCGGACGTTAAAGAACCATCGTCAAAGTCTTTATATAGATAATCTCCTCCACTTCCACCACCACCTGAAGAACCATTACATCTTGAAGAATCTAATTGTACTTCATTTATATCTCTTATTACAAATTGTTTTTCGGAATTATAAATAGTAAATATTCCTGTAACAGAGCCTTTTCCTGTAGGAAGAGTATCGCTTGCAAAATTTGCGTAACCACTAGTTCTAACAGAAACAGTGTTGCCATTGCAATCTGAGAGAATTCTAGATCCAGTATTCAAATTGATTGCATCAGCATAAGTCATCCCTAGTTCCGTGAATTCAACATCGTTTAATTTAACCAATCTACTTTGGTCTTCAGAAAGACTAAGTTGATTTATAGTTGATTCATATGGTTCAACAAACTTTTCAGTTGCAATTTTCACTACTTGTTGATCCACATCAATATTTTCTAGTTGTATTAAATCTCCATATTCACTCATAGAAACATTCTGAATATTAATTCTTATGCTATCCCCAATATATAGCCCGCCAGATGATTTTAATTTTAGCTTGATGGCTCCACTTAAATCTTGCATATAAACTTCCTTGTAAAAATTACCATTAGTCTCTTCAGAAGTTATAACACCAAAAATACTGTAGTTGCTATCAATTAGAGTAAGTGAGCCAGTGAACATATCTTTAAGGTCACTTATTAAAATAATATCTCCTATTGGAACTTGATTAACAGGTGGGTCATCGTATTGTTTGTTGCATGAAAAGTAAAATAGGGTAATAGATAGTACTAGTAGTAAATTTTGAATTTTTTTCATCTTTAAAATAAATAACTTAACATTAGAAAATAGGTTCTACCATACATGTAGCCATATTTGTTGGGGAACCGTTGAATATCGGAGGCATCGTATCTAAGTTGTTCAAACCCTCCAGTTTTGAAAGAAGTATTGTCCAGTAAATTATTGACATTAAGACCAAGTCTTATGTAACTATCGTTTTTATATATTTTCCAGCTTTTTCCACAAAATAAATTCACAGCATTACCATCGCTTAACTTGGTTTGATTAATTATTTCGTCTCTATAAGGATACTCAGCTCCGTATGCGCTAATTGCTTCCGCTGTTCTTCTATCAGGGTTAGGTGAAAGATATATGTCTCTAAAATAATTGAAATTAACTCCTGCATACCAGTACTTAGGAGCGTTGTATTTAAGCCCTAAAGAAGAAGCTTGTTGAGGCATTCCCCCAATCTTAAAATTTTGAAGATAAACTACTTTGTCTAAAGCAATTAATTCTTGGGAATTGTCTCTTGTAATGGTGGCAACAGGTCTAGAATTGTATAAATAATCTCCAATTGTAAATGCACCTGTTAATTGGACGGTAGAGGTAATATTGCTTTCAAATCCTAGTTCAATCCCCATAAAAATTTGATCTACATTAGTCATCATATAATTTACAAAAGTTCTATACTCATCGTGGTAAAAGGATCTTGCCCAAGTCTGGTCATTTATTTGGGTATAAAAACCAGTCAATCGCGCTTTTAGAAACGGCAATCTTATGTTGTAATTAAGGTCTCCTGAAATTATCTCTGTAGAACTTAAATTAGGAACCAATTGGTCTCTTGTTCTTGGTGATACATAGGCATTTCTTACATAAGGAGCTTCTGTTTTATACATTCCATTGAAGGACAATAAGTGTCTTCCAGTAATTTTATAAAGAAGGCCAAACTTTACACCATAATTGTAAAAATTTTGTTTTTCAGAACTTCCTAAGGAACTTTCTGGAAATCTTCCATTTTGCATTTTTCCATCTCTCCAAAAAGTTGTAGTAGAAGCATTTAGACCAATAAAGGATTCTATTCTTTTTTTATTGTAGCTATAGGTACCAAATAATTCATTTTTATTTACGTGAATGTCGTAATTGTATCCAAAAATATCTCCATTGCCAACAATATTATTAATATTTTGAAGATCGTTCTGTGCAAGAGCAGCATCGTTAAAATCTCTAAGAGCAAACTGGTCAATGTCTACCCAGAAATCTCCTCCTAAAAGATCATTTATCTTCCGGTAGTTTCTACTTGTATAATTGCTAATATTAATGCCGAAATTCAAGCTGCTATTTTCATTAATATCCAACTTGCCAAAAGTATTAAATCCATAATGTCTTGGATCTAATCTGTATTCTTCCACTATGTATTTAGATCTTCTACCTGTGAAGGAGGAATCTATATTACCAATATTATTTTGAGTATATAAATTATTGTAGTTGGCATTGTACATTAAATCCCAATTTAACTGTGTATAGTCCGGGTTGTTTTGCTGCCACTGTTGAGAAATATTGATGTACTGTTCTTGGTTTTCAATAATTTGATTTCCAGAAAGTGTCCCTTGATCATTCACAAAATAACTTGGTAAATACTTGTAATAATCTGGTCTTGGATCATTTGCATCTACCCAATTTAAATTCGTATTACTTGTTTTTCCTGTAATGGCATAAAAGTTAGATTGTATATTTAATTTTTCTGAAACTTTCCAGTAGTGACCTAAGGTCATGTACGGTTTATGGTTGTCTCTGCTTCTTGCATTTCTCTTTTTAAGACTTCCGTCACTTTGTGTTTGATAACCCCAGTAAGGATTGTAAAAAGGGTCTCCTGTTAAATCATAAGTTTCTTGAACAGCAATACCTTGTCTTCCTTGTACGGTTGGTGCTCCAAAAGCCATGAGGTTTAAAGTATGTTTTTCATTAAATTTCTTTTCTATAGACAGTAAATAACTTCCAGAACTATAATACGATCCGGGAACATAGCCTTCATCAGACCATCTAGAAGAACCACTTATTAAAAACCCCCAGCCATTGTTATTAAGTCCAGAATTATATGTATACATTGCTCTATTTCTGTAAGATCTATTGGTTGAGGCGTAGGATACTCTAGACCCCGTTCTTTTTACTGAAGGAAGTGCAGACATGTAAGAGTATGCTCCAATACTTCCGAAATTTGCAGCCGAGTTATTTATTCCAAAACTTGTTTCTGGATATCGAGTAACATCATTTAGTCCACCCCAATAGCTCCATATTGTCCATCCGTTTTCAGGGTCGTTAACCGGTATTCCATTGATAAAAAGTCGAGTGTTTTCAGAGCTATATCCTCTCAACCTATATCTAGCGGCACTGAAATTAAATCCTGCTTGATTTACATATACGTCTCTTGAAGATTGCAATAAACCACTTATGTCTTGTGATTGTAATTCATTGTCAAGCAAATCTACCGTGGTAGTGAAAACAGGAATAATATTTTTAACGGTATCTATGACAAAAGATGAATCTGTCTGACCTTTAAAACCTGAAAAGCAGAAAATTAATATGAAAGGAAAAATAAAACAAGATTTGAAGTAATTAAGAATCATTTGTCCTAAAGTATTGAAATTAAATTAAGTTGTTTACTTTTAATCAAAAGTAACTTAAATTATTTCTCAACTTGAAAGTCCATCTATTTTTTTTAACATTTTTTCTTTTCCTAAAAGCGGGATATTCTCAAGACAGAAAGTCTCTTGAGTTAAATATAGAATGTATTGCATTTTACAACCTTGAAAATCTTTTTGACACCATAGTTGATACTGATACCAATAAAATTTTGCAAGAGGATTTTACACCTTTCGGGTCTAAAAACTTTAATACCACAAAATATCTTCATAAGCTAAAAAATATGGCTTTTGTCATAGATACACTAGGTAAAGAAGTAACTCCACTTGGTGCAAGTATTATTGGGGTTTGTGAAATTGAAAATAGATTGGTTTTAGAAGATTTAGTAAGTCAACCTTCAATTTCAGATAAGAATTACAAAATTGTTCATCATGAAGGGCCAGACGCTAGAGGAATTGACTGTGCATTAATTTACGACCCCTTACATTTTAAGGTAACTTCTAGTAAATCAGTTAAATTTAAAATTGCTGGTAACGATAGGTTTAGATCTAGAGACCAATTGGTAGTTTCTGGTGAATTATTGGGAGAAGAAATACACTTTATTGTGGTTCATTGGCCATCGAGAAGGGGAGGAGAAGCGAAAAGTAGACCCAAACGTATAGAAGCTGCTAAGTTGACTAAATCTATTGTAGATTCTCTTAAGCAAATAGATAAAAAAGCAAAGGTAGTTGTAATGGGCGATTTTAACGACGATCCTATCTCTCCAAGTATTAAAGATTTTTTGCATGCCAACGGATCTACTCGTTCTTAAGAAATAACCAAATGTATAATACCATGTATGATCATTACAAAAAGGGAATAGGAACTTTAGCTTACAGAGACCAGTGGAATTTATTTGATCAATTTATATTAACACCATCTTTAATTGTGAATCCATCGGAAATAGATGCTGATAATATGTATAATTCTTTTAGTTTTTATAAGTCAGTAGTTTACAATAAATCCTTCTTGAAAAACCCAAGTGGCAATTACAAAGGATATCCTTTCAGGACTTACGGAGGTTCTAGTTTTTTAGGAGGGTATAGTGACCATTTTCCGGTTTATATGTTCTTAGTTAAGAAGGCTTCATGAGGTTTTTACTAATGTTTTTTTTTGCTATTTCTCTAACGTTTTTCTTTGCTCAAGATTCCTTAAAAATCACTTATTATAACCTGTTAAATTTCCCATCTTCTCAACAAGATAGAGCAGATACTTTAAAAAATATTTTAGATTTTATTCAGCCAGATATTTTTGTGGTTAACGAGCTCACCTCATTTAATGGTGGAGCTTTAATAAAAAACAATGTTCTAAATTCTGGATCGAACAATGACTTTCAAAGTGCATTGTATTTTAATGGTCCTGATACAGACAACTTGCTTTTTTATGATCAAAATAAATTTGAACTTTATTCTCAGCAACAAATACCAACCCAGCTTAGAGATATTAGTGAATATGTTCTTTACTATAAAAATCAGCTAGGTATTGATAACGATACCAGCTTTATATACATCTATTCAATTCATTTAAAAGCAGGAAGTAGTTCTACTAATGAAGAACTTAGAAGGCAAGAGGCTGAAACCTTTAAGCAGTTTTTAGTAAATAATAACAGGTATTGAAAGATTGATTATTGGGGGAGATTTCAATTTTTATTACCATACCGAACCAGCTTGTCAAGAAATTCTTTACGGTCAAGGCTTAGACTTAATAGATCCAATTAATGAAATGGGGAATTGGCATAACAACAGTTCTTATAATAACGTACATACTCAAAGTACAAGATCTGCAACAGGTGGTTATGCTGGTGGAGCATATGGAGGAATGGATGATAGATTTGATATTATATTTACTTCAAATGATGTTATGGACGGGAGCTCAGGCATAGAATACATATCCAATACCTATATTGCAGATGGTCAAGATGGAAGTTATTTCAATCAATCAATAAACAATAACAATAATTCTCAAGTGCCCCAAGACATAGCTAGAGCACTTTTTTATATGAGTGATCACTTACCAGTATCTCTAATGTTTTCAATTAATGCCCCTTTGTCTATATTAAATTCTAACAACCATAATACCAATTTAAAGTTCTTGAATTCTTCCAAAATTTTGGTATTAGATTTTAAAAGAGTTGAAAAGTCAAAAATTATCATCTATGATTTGACAGGAAAAATTGTTTATCTCGATAGATTTGATAGTCAAAAACATATAGAAATTGAATTACTTTTCTTACCTAAAGGATTTTATATCGTAGATTGTCTTTTGCAAAATGGCAGAATAAATTATAAATTTATAATTGAATAATAATTTCATATGAAAAGATTTTTAAAAATATCAAGCATTCTATTCTTTAGTATTTTAATAGCTTCTTGCGGAAAAGATGGATGTACAGATCCAACAGCAACCAATTATAATCCATCTGCAGATAAAGACGATAATTCTTGTATTATATTAGGCTGCACAGATTCAAATTCAACCAATTACAATCCGAATGCAACAGACGACAACGGATCGTGTATTTACTCAAATGCCTATTTGTTAAACGGAGATTGGAATATTACTAATTTACAATATGAAACTCAAATTGATATTCCTATTCTAGGAAGCCAAACTATTGCTGGAGAAGCAAATGATGCTGGCTATTGGTACTTTCAATTTCCAGAATATACTTGCTCAAATTCATTAAATTTTGTTACTGAAGGAATTGATATTCTTGGACAAACTTTACCAGGTGTTCCAATTGATATCACTAGTGAAGGAACCTGGGAATTATCCAATGATGATAACAACTTACTAATTACAGATCTAACAACTGGATTGGTATCCGATTATCAAATATTATCAATTCAACAAGATATTTGTTTTCTAAAAGGCATAATTCCATTTGTAATTGATACAATGGGTTTTACAATAAACTCTGAAATTGATATTGAGATGCAACTCAATAAGCAGTAAACAAATTCCTTTTTATCAGTTTATAAATTCTCTTACTATTCTGTAAAATTCACTTGGGTTTTCTGCATGTAACCAATGTCCGACCTTTGGGATTGTTTTGATTTCCCCATTGGGAAAAGATTCTAGTATGTTTTGAAAATCTTCTTCTAAGATATAATTGGACATTTCTCCACGAATAAAAAGTGTATCAGAAGGGTTTTTGTGAACATTGATTTTCACTAAAATCTCTCCAATATTTTTCTCTATTTCTTTTAGATTCATTCTCCATGCTAATTTTCCTTTTTCAATCCAATATAAGTTCTTCAGCAAAAATTGTTGGATACCTAAATTCTCAATATGAACTTGGATAGATTGCAGAGCTTGGGCTCTGCTTGTGATTTCTTGTAAGTTAACGCTATTTAACCCTTTTAATATCTCATCGTGGTGCATGGGGTAGGCTTTTGTCCCAATGTCAGCCACAATTAACTTTTCTATGATATTTTGGATACTTTTCTGCAAATAATAAAGCTGCCTTCCCTCCCATAGAGTGCCCAAGAATTATAGGAGAATTAATATTTTCATCCTCTATTAGCTCTAACAAGTCATCCGCCATGATGGTCGTAACTCATCTCTTTGCTGTGAGCAGACCTGCCATGGTTTCTAAGATCTATTAAATAAACTGTATTATTCTCAGCGAATTTCTTTCCAAGAGTTCCCCAGTTGTCTGATGAACCAAACAATCCGTGAAGTATTAATAGCGGTTTTCCCAATCCTGTTTTTTTGAAATTAAGTTTCATTTTAAAAGAGCTCTGAGATATAAATTAACAGTGTTTTCCATTCCATAATTTAGAGAATCCGCAATTAGTGCATGACCAATTGATACCTCCTTTAAGTTTGGAATATTTGTTGCAAAGAATTTTAAGTTATCCAGATTTAAATCATGTCCCGCATTTATTCCAATTCCCAGTTCATTGGCTTTATTGGCTGCTTTTACAAATGGTTCAATAGCTTTTTCAAAACCTAAAATATTAGAATTCGCATAACTTTCTGTATAAAGTTCTATTCTATCAGATCCAATTTCCTTAGCTCCTTGAACATGTTTTTCATCTGGATTTATAAATAAAGAGGTTCTTATATTATTTTTTGAAAAAAGTTGAATTGTTTCAGATAAAAAGTCTTTTTCTTTAATTGTATCCCAGCCATGATCGGAAGTTAATTGACCACTTTCATCAGGGACTAAGGTAACCTGACTAGGCTTGGTTTCTAGAATAAGATCTACAAAAGAATTTTCTTTTGGATTTCCTTCAATATTTAGTTCTACTTTAAGAACTTTCTTCAATTCTCTAACATCTTGATATGTGATATGTCTCTCATCTGGCCTTGGGTGAACTGTAATTCCATTGGCTCCAAAAAGTTCTATATTTTTAGCGTGCTGAATAACATTGGGTATAATTCCACCTCTAGCATTTCTCAATGTTGCAATTTTATTGATATTTACACTTAATGCGATCATGACACAAAATTAAAAGACAATTTATCTTAATCGCTACTTTAATTGTATTTTTACAAATATTTATAATAAATGAAGGCAATTGATTTAATACAAAACGACGTTCCACCAATAAAAATTGATGAGTCTATTGAAAAGGCTTTGAACTGGATGGATGAGTTTAAAGTAAATCATCTCCCGGTAGTAAGTGGCTCTGAATTTGTTGGTTTGATATCTGATGATATGATTTATGATTTCAATAACTCAAAGGAATTAATCTCCAAAATTAATTTCATTGGCAAGCAGCAGTTTGTTTTTGGGAATGCCCATTTGTTTCAAATCATGTTACTACTTTCTAATTACAGCCTAACTGTAGTTCCTGTTTGTGACAATCAAAACAATTACAAAGGTTCTATAACTGGAAAAAACTTGTTAAATATATTTAGCAATCAATCTAGTTTCACTCAAAATGGAGCAACTTTAGTTATATATTTAAACAATACAGATTATCAGTTTTCAGAAATAGCCCAAATAATTGAAAGTAACGATTCTAAAATTCTTGCATTTCACAATGATTCTGTTGAAGGATCCAACCAGATAAAGTTAACAATTAAAATTACCCAAACCAATTTAGGAGCTGTTTTGCAGACTTTTTCAAGATACGAGTACGCAGATTGCTGATGTGTTTTAGCGATGAAGAAATAGCCAACCAAACCAAAGATAGATACGATCATTTAATTAATTATTTAGAAGTTTAGAGTGAACAATATTGCTATATACGGAAAATCTATTTCAGAGAATAATTTAAAATTCTTAGAAGCTCTTATTGTTACTTTAAAGGACGAGCTAAATCCACAGTTATTTATCCACCAATCTTTAGAAGAATATTCTTCATTGATTGAAAGATTTAATATAAATTTTTTTGATGGCCAAGATTTACTAACAAAAAGAATTGATCTTCTGATAAGTTTTGGTGGTGATGGAACTCTACTAGATACGGTTACAATGATCAAAGACAGCAATATTCCAGTTTTAGGAATTAACGCTGGAAGACTTGGGTTTTTAGCAAATATTACCCAAGAGGATATAGTCTTAGCTGTTGAATATATGAAAAATAAAGACTACAAACTCGACAAGAGATCTTTGCTCAAGGTGAAAAGTAAAACCTTGTCTGACATCAGGAAAGCTTTGACCTTATGATTACGGTTCATAAAAAAGACTCTTCTTCCATGTTGAAAATTGATGCTTTCTTAGATAATGAATTTTTAAATTCTTATTGGGCCGATGGTTTAATTACTTCTACTCCTACAGGTTCAACAGCTTATTCTTTGTCTTGTGGAGGTCCAATTATTTCCCCTGGTTCTAATAATTTCGTAATTCACTCCTGTTTCTCCCCATAATTTAAATCTTAGACCTATGGTGGTTGGTGATGATGTGGTAATAAGGTTGAGAGCAGAGTCTAGAGAAAGTCAATTTCTTTTAACTATGGACAGTAGGTCTGTCTCTATAGAAAACAATGAAGAAATATTTATAAGCAAAGCTGATTTTTCTATTAAATTAATAGAGTTGCCCAAACATAATTTTTTTAAAACAATTAGAAACAAGTTATTTTGGGGAAAAGATTCAAGAAATTAACTCTTTTTAAGGTTTTCCTATAATTTCTTTTGTAATTTCACTACTGCAAATATTGTGATGAAAAATTTTACACTTCTCTTAGCTTTAATAATTAGCTTTTCTTCTATTTCTCAAGTCAATGAATTTGGTTTCTTTTCTGGAGCCGGTTATTATATTGGTGATTTAAATAAAAGCCATTTTTCGCAACAAGATTTATCTTTTGGGTTGGTCTACAAAACAGATTTTCCAAATGAAAGAATGTCTCTAAGATTTCATTTAATGTATAACAAGCTTAAGGCTAACGACAGCAAGTCAGGTATCGAAAGTCAAATTTATCGAAATCTAGAATTTAAATCAGAGGTAATCGAGTTTGGACCCATTATTGAAATTGATTTTTTTAACTTTCACCCTGGACAAAACCGAACAGACCAACCCGATTTTGGCTCCCCATATTTTTTTGCTGGAATTAATTATATGAGAATGAATCCCAAAGGAAAATCTGGTGGAGAATGGGTGGAATTACAACCGTTAGGAACAGAAGGTCAAGGAACTATTTTAAAAGATATTAATGGAAAAGTTGAAAAGTATTATTCAAGAAACCAAATAGTTATTCCTTTTGGAGTAGGGGTTAAAATGAATATTACACATCATTTGTCATTTAGTCTAGAGTATGGAATGAGAAAAACTTTCACAGATTATTTTGACGATGTAAGTGGCCTTTACCCAGATTTAGTAGATCTGGCAGCAGTTAGTCCACAGGCAGCTCAAATGAGTGATAAATCTGGATTTCCTCAAGGCTTAAATGATTCAAGTTATGGTTTACAAAGAGGAGATGCTAGTAATAAGGATTGGTATGCTTTAAGTGGAATTATATTGACCTATGAGTTTTTTAAGGATGTAGTTTGTCCAAAATGGAAATAATGAAAACACAGTCTTAAATATATTTTATGAAAGATTTTAATCTAGATAATACTAGAAATTAAACACGTTGCCATTATTATGGACGGTAACGGAAGATGGGCAAAGAAAAAAGGGGAAATGAGAATTTTTGGACATACTAACGGTGTAGGTTCAGTGAGAGAGGCCTTGACAGCAGCAGTTGAGATAGGAGTTGAGTATCTTACTTTATATGCATTTAGTTCCGAAAACTGGAGTAGACCTAAAGAAGAAATTTCTGCATTGATGGATTTATTAGTGCAATCTATTTATAATGAAGTAGATGAACTAAACAATAAAGGTGTAAAACTAGCAACTATTGGCGATGTGCATTTTTTACCAGCCTCTTGTCAAAATGCCTTAAATGAAGCAAAAGAAACAGGTCGTGCACTAAAGGAAACCTTATTTTAGCTTTAAGTTATAGCTCAAGAAGAGAGATTTCCTTAGCTGTACAAAAAATGACCAAAGAAGTTATAAATGGAGAATTAGATTTCAAAGCAATAAATGAAGATTTAATAAGTTCTTATTTGAGCACTTCTGAGTATCCAGATCCAGAACTACTAATTAGAACTAGCGGGGAGAATAGAGTAAGTAATTTTCTTATGTGGCAATTAGCATATACCGAGCTTTACTTTACAAAAATTTTATGGCCAGATTTTAAAAAGAAAAACTTTTATAAAGCAATTTTTGATTATCAAAAAAGAGAAAGAAGATTTGGAAAAACATCGGAACAACTTATAGACTAAAATGTATAGATATTTTAAAATTATATTGGTTATTATCTTAGCTGTAAATAATATTTATGGACAAGAATCTTATACAAACTACCAGCTTTCGCCTAGAGAATATACCCTTGCAGGAATTTCTATTGATGGTGTTGTTCATTTAGATCATGAAATAGTAATTCAAAAATCTGGACTAATTAGAGGAGAGAAAATTACTATACCAAGTGATAAAATCTCTAAGGCAATTACTAATTTATGGAACCAAGGATTATTTAGTCAAGTTTCAATTTCTAAAGAAAAAACTCAAGGAAATAATCTTTTTCTTAGAATAAAATTAAAAGAAAGTCCTAGAATGTCTAGATATTCTTTTTCAGGAATTTCTAAATCTGAGGCAGATCAATTAAGGGACGACTTAGACCTTTACAGTGGTAAAATCATTACTGAGTCATTGAAAATGAATGTTAAAAAGATTTCTAGGAATTATTTCATTGGAAAGGGATTTTTAAAAGCCAAGGCTTCGATATCTACAAGAAATGATACGCTGGTAAATAACAGTAAAATCATGAAAATTGATATTGAAAAAGGAGTAAGATATAAAGTTAACGAAATAATTATTGAAGGAAATTCTTTTCTCTCCAGCGATAAGATAAAAAGATTAATGAAAGAAACTAAAGAAAAAAAATGGTATAGATTCTATAAAAGATCTATGTTTCAAAATTCATTATTTGAACAAGACAAAGAAAAAATAATTGAAGAATATAAGCAGATTGCTCATAGAGATGCACAAATAGTATCGGACACTATTTTTGATTTCGACGAAAATACTATAAATATTTCATTTAGAATTGAAGAAGGAAATCAATACTTTATAAGAAATATAGAATGGTCTGGCAACCAAAAATATTCTACTGGATTATTAGATACCATATTGGGAATTAAAAAAGGAGATTTGTACGATCAAGCTACTTTAGATACCAAACTATTTATGAATCCTAATGGCAATGATATTAGCTCCTTGTATATGGATGATGGTTATCTGTTTTTTCAGGTTACGCCTGTAGAGAAAAAAATTGAATACGATTCAGTTGATTTAGAGATTAAAATATACGAAGGAAAACAGGCTAGAATTAAAAAAGTTAATGTTAATGGAAATACCAAAACCAGTGACCATGTAATTCTTCGAGATATGTATACCCATCCTGGAGACTTGTTTTCTAGAGATGCAATAATAAGAACACAGAGACAGTTGGCTCAAAATGGTTATTTTGACCCAGAGAAATTGGGAGTAAATCCAATGCCCAACCCCACTGATGGTACAGTAGATATAGATTACGAAGTAGTAGAGAGACCAAATGATCAAATTGAACTTTCTGGCGGTTGGGGAAATAATTCATTAGTGGGAACTCTTGGTCTTACCTTTAATAACTTTTCTGCAAAAAAGCTATTTAAAAAGGGTTCCTGGTCACGAGCCATCAGGTGACGGTCAAAGTTTGAGTATCCGTGCTCAATCGAGCGGATATTTTTTCCAGAGTTACAATATGTCTTTTACAGAACCTTGGCTTGGGGGTAAGAAGCCAAACTCGTTTACCATATCTGCTTTTCATTCTATGCAGTCTTATGATAGAAAATTCTTGTTTGATTCATTAGATTTGGAAGGAAATAATGTAGTAAATGAATTTAGAAGATTTATTAAAATTACTGGGATTTCAGTAGGATTAGGTAAAAGATTGAAATGGCCTGATGATTATTTTAGTGTTTATTATGAAGCTGGTTACCAACATTATAAGCTTATAATTTTGGAAATATATTTAGTTTCGCAAATGGATATGTGAATAATCCATATGTTCAGTGGAGAATTTCTAGAAATAGTATCGATCAGCCATTGTATCCAAGAAGTGGTTCTTCCATTACCTTGTCGCTTAAATCTAGTGTTTACCCATACTCTAGGATTAATAATATAGAAGATCATAGTACCCTTACAGATCAAGAAAAATATAAATTTTTACAGTATAACAAGATCCACGCCACATCTTCTTGGTTTACTCCAATCTCAAAAAATAAGAAATTAGTAGTTAATGCTAGATTAGGTTTTGGTTTGCTTAACGGCTGGAATAAAGATTTGGGTGCACCACCTTTCGAAAGGTTTTATTTAGGAGGAAGTGGTCTTTCAGGATTTAGTTTAGATGGTAGAGAAATCATTGCACTTAGAGGTTATGACGAACAAACCATTTCTTCAACTACTGGTGATAGATTGATAAGTAAATATACTTTAGAACTTAGGTATCCTGTAAGTTTAAATCCATCTGCAACTGTATATCTTCTTAGTTTTCTTGAAGGGGGTAATTCTTGGAACGATTATAAAAAATACAATCCATTCCAAGTCAAAAGATCTGCTGGTTTTGGGGTAAGAATATTCTTGCCTATGTTTGGTTTATTAGGCCTTGATTACGGATTTGGTTTTGATCCATTAGATCCTGGAGCACAAGGGGAAGTAAATCACAACTCTCAAATTCAAGCAAAGGGCTACAGAGGGCAATTCCATTTTACAATTGGCATGAATATTGGAGAATTATAAAATATGTTTTTAAGATCTATCGTATTATTTCTAATGGTTAAGTTTACTCTCATTGAAAAGTAACGGACAAAAATTTGCTTTTGTAGATTCTGAATATATTTTAGAGCAAATGGAAGGTTATCAAAAAGCACAGAAACAAATTGACGACCTGGCTGCAGAATGGCAAAAAGAGCTAGATCAAAAATTGATAATTATAGAGAAAAAAAGTAACGAACTTAAAAAGAACGAACTATTACTTCCTGAAGATTTAGAATAGAAAAGGAGTTAGAGATAACTACTCTTCAAGATGAATTAGGAAAATTTCAAACTAAAAAATTTGGCGTAGGAGGAGATCTTTTTAGAAAAAGAAAAGAATTAATCCAACCCATTCAAAGAAAAGTATTTAAGGCGATCCAGTCATTAGCTAAAGACAATAATTACGCATATGTTTTGGATAAAAGTAAAAACTCGAATATATTGTACGCAGATCCAAAGTATGATAAAAGCGATGCAATAATCAGAAAACTAAAAAAGTAAAAATGAAAAACACAATTAAATCTATTCTAATAGCGCTACTAATTTCTTCAGTATTTAATGTAAATGCTCAAAAATTGGGTCATGTTAATTCTCAGGCAATTGTTCAGGAAATGCCAGATTATGAATCTGCAAGACAAGAGTTAGAAAGTTATAAAAATGATTTAGCTAAAGAACTTGAAATGTATCAAAAATTAATCATGGAATTTGCTCAAGCTTATGAACAACAAAAAGCCGAAATGTCTCAAGATTCTAGACAGAGAAAAGAAGCTGATTTAATGGAGAGACAGCAGAACTATGAAAAGAAAGCTTATGAAGCAGAGCAAAAATTGCAACAAAAAGAGCAGGAACTTTTGCAATCAATCATGTTAAAAGTAAACAACGCTGTTAAAGAACTTGCTAAAACAGATGGCTATTCTTATATATTTGAGTTGACTACTCTTTTACATGCTGGCGGAGACGATATAAGCGACAAGGTTAGAAAGAAACTTGGTATATCTACATCCAACTAATTTTAAAGGCTCTTTTTAAGAGTCTTTTTTTTTAATTTTAATGAAAGGCCCAATTGGTATATTTGACTCTGGTTATGGTGGTTTAACAGTTCTTAAATCCATTAAAAATCTATTACCCAGTTACGACTGTATTTATTTAGGTGACAATGCTAGAGCTCCTTATGGGGCAAGATCTTTCGAAGTAGTTAATCAGTATACACTCGAAGCCGTTGAGTATTTATTTAACCAAAACTGCCCAATTGTTATTTTAGCTTGTAATACTTCTTCTGCAAAAGCACTTAGAAATATTCAGAAAAATATTTTACCAAATAAATATCCCAATAAAAAAGTATTGGGAGTTATTAGACCAACTACTGAAGAAGTTGGGCATTTCACTAAATCTGGTTACGTTGGAATTATGGGTACTGCAGGAACAATAGTTTCTAATAGTTATCCTATTGAAATATCTAAATTGTTTCCCAATGTTCAAGTAGTTCAACAAAGCTGTCCTATGTGGGTTCCTTTGGTGGAAAACAATACTTTTTTAGAAGAAGGAGGACAATATTATATAAAAAAGTATATAGATGAATTATTGGAAAAAGAACCTAGAATAGATACAGTAGTATTGGCATGTACTCATTATCCAATTTTGAAAGAATCCATAGAGAAGTTCTTACCTAAAGAAGTAAAATTATTTGACCAAGGAGATTTGGTTGCAGATAAGCTAATAGAGTATTTTAAAAGACATTCAATCATTGATGATCAAATATCCAAGTCAGGTAACATAGAGATATTAACAACAGAAAAAAGTGAAAAGTTTGACGACCATTTAAATTTATTCTATAATTCAAATTACAGTTCTAAAACAGTTCAAATTATTTAATCTTTATACCACTTAGAATATTCTACATACTTATTGGCCAAGTCTAATAGTTGTTTTTTAAATCCCCCTCTTTCACTTTTTTTGCTGGAACACCAGCATATATTTCACCAGAGTTCACATGGGTTCCCATAGTAACTACAGCTCCAGCTGCAATAATACTATCACTTTCAACAATACAATTATCTAGTACAATAGCCCCCATTCCTATTAGGACTCGGTCCTTAATGGTACAACCATGAATAATAGCATTGTGGCCAATAGTTACTTGATTACCAATGGTAGTTGGACTCTTTTTATAGGTGCAGTGAATAATTGCTCCGTCTTGAACGTTTACTTCATTTCCCATTTTTATAAAGTGAACATCGCCTCTTGTGACAGAGTTGAACCAAAAGCTACATCGGTTCTCCGCACTCGACATCTCCAATAATTGTAGCATTTTCTGACAGATAACAATCTTCTCCAAATTGTGGATTATTTACCGTTAATTTCTTTAATGAGTGGTTTCATATCGATTTGGTTTGATTAATTTAGTTGTAAATTATAAAAAATGAGCAGACCAGTCACCATTTATGCAGAAATGACGCCAAATCCCAACACTATGAAGTTTGTTGCAGACCACATGCTTATTAAGTTCTGGTGAGATTGTAGAGTTTCTATCTCCATCTGACGCAAAGGGTTATTCTACTCTTGCCGAGGCTTTGTTTAATTTTCCATTTGTAACCAAGAATTTTCATTGCTCAAAACTTTGTAACAGTTACTAAGAACGATATGATAGAGTGGAGTGACGTTAGTTTGGAAATGAGAGATTTTATAAGAGAGTGGTTGATGGAAAATGAAGATGCTGTTCAGAAGATCCCAGAGCAGTCTAAAATTGAGGTTGTTTCAGAATCTCAGACAAAAACTACCAATATCTCACCAGTAATTAATACTGAAATGGATCAGAAAATAGTGGATTTAATTAATGAATATATTCAACCAGCTGTAGAGCAGGATGGTGGAGCAATTCATTTCCAGTCCTATAATGAAGATAATGGTCAAGTCACGGTTGTGCTTAAAGGGTTCTTGTAGCGGCTGTCCATCCAGCACAGCAACTCTTAAGGGGGGCGTGGAGAACTTGCTTAAAACTCATATTCCTGAAATTAGTGAAGTTGTTGCTTTAAATGAGGGATTCTAAACTCCTTAATCTCACTATCATAGATAATAGTCTCCTAATTTCAGTTCCCAATTTCAAGCTATGAACTCTTTTTTATTCTTAATTGTTTTGATTTATTTTTTTGACCATAGTTAAAATAGTTGCTATTCCACAGTCTCATCAGTTTCATCGTAAATATCAACAAGAAATTTAACTATTCCTTTTGCAATATCTTCTTCGTCTTTTTTCTTTTGGTCACTTTTTTCTTTTACAGTAAATCTCACTCCAATAGTAGCACCAACATACACTGGTTTGGTAAATCTACATTCTTCAATTCCATAATTTAATAGTACAGGTCCTTTAGCAGGATCCACAAATAGTCCTGCAGCTTTGGACAGTAAAAAATAACCAGTGTGCTACTCTTTGTTCAAATATCGTCCCATCTAGAGAAGTTTCGTCCATGTGGGCATAAAAATTGTCTCCGCTCACATTGGCAAAATTTACTATGTCTGCAGTTGTGACCGTATGCTTATGAGTAAATACTGTATCTCCAACATTCAGTTCTTCAAAATGCTTTCTGAAGACATGAGGGTTGGACTCGGGTTGATTTCCACCAATTTGAAATTGCTCTGTAATTTTGGTTATTGTTTCTGGATGACCCTGAATTGCAGTTCTTTGTAAATAATGTTTTATTCCTCGAATTCCACCCATTTCTTCTCCGCCTCCTGCTCTTCCAGGTCCGCCATGTGCAAGCTGAGGCATTGGCGATCCATGACCAGTACTTTCTTTGGAACATCTAGAATTTAAAACCAATATTCTTCCGTTGCGAGTGGGCGGTTTCTACCACAAATTCTTTTGCTTTTTGGTCGTCATTGGTTACAATGGAGGTTACTAAAGACCCCTTTCCTCATTTCTACCAATTCTACAGCTTCCTCCATGTTTTTGTAAGGAATCAAAGTCGACACTGGACCAAATGCTTCAACGTTATGGACAACATCTCGTAAAAATGGCTCATCGTTTCTAAAAAGAACCGGAGAGAAAAAAGCTCCTTTTTCTAATAGAAGCATCTACAAGGTTTTAAATTTTGAGAGTTGTCAAAAACTTTTTCTTGACTTTCCATAAGTATTTCTACGTTTTCTTTTACTCTCTCTACTTGTATTTTGGAGGCCAAAGCTCCCATTCTAACCTCTTTGTTTTCTGGATTTCCAATAACAGTTTTTTCTAGTTTTGTTACTAACGCTTTTTGTACTTGGTCAATTTTATTTTCGGGAACTAAAATTCTTCTAACTGCAGTACATTTTTGACCTGTTTTGGCAGTCATCTCCCTGTAGACTTCTTTAATGAAAATACTGAACTCATCTGATTTTTCGTCCACATCTTCTCCTAAAACACATGCGTTAAGAGAATCAGCTTCCATATTGAAAGGCACCGAATTTTCTAGTATGTTGGGATGAGATTTTAAAATTTTTCCGGTAGTTGCAGAACCTGTAAATGTGACTACATCGTTGTGCCCAACATGGTCTAGAATCCCTTTTCCAGTTCCAGGAATTAGTTGGAGACAGCCTTCTGGTAATATCTTAGAATCTATAATTTCTTTTACCATTAGTTCTGTCAAATAAGAAGTATATTCGGATGGTTTGACCACTGCCGCAACTCCGGCCATAAGATTAACAGCAATTTTTTCTAACATTCCCCAAATAGGAAAATTGAAAGCATTGATATGAACAGCAACGCCTCTTTTTGGAACCATTATATGGTGGCCGATAAATGTTCCGTTTTTGGAAAGATTTGCCATTTGGTCCGTCAATGTAATATGGCAAGTCTGGGAGCTGTCTTCTTAATGACGCATTGGCAAATAAATTGCCGATCCCCCCATCAATATCTATCCAAGAGTCTATTCTTGTTGCGCCAGTTGCCTTGCTCAGCGTGTAAAACACTTCTTTTCTTTTATTGAGATGGAGTGCCAATGATTTCAGCATTTCTCCTCTTTGTTGGAAAGTCATTTTTCTTAAGGCAGAACTTCCTTTTTTTCTGCCATATTCTAAAATCGAACTAAAATCTAAACTTTTACTAGAAGTTTTACTTATAATTTCTCCTGTTATTGCATGGATATGATTGATTTCTGTTCCTTCTCCAGAAACCCATTCTCCTAAGACATAGTTTTTAACCTCCATTTACACAACTTTATCTTAAATATAAGGATTTCAATAAATAAAGGGGTTGAGTACAATGTTTTTTGATAGAATCTATAGCTTATGAGTCTTTTACTCAACTTTTATTTCAAAGGTCTAGATACATCTTATTTCTTTATTGACAATAGCTATACTACCCAATATTTTGTGGTATCTATTCCAAATAGCTCTTGCTCTTCTTTCCAGTTTTCAAAACAAGTTTTAATAATTAATCTCATTTCTGATTCATTAATAAAAAGACTTTTTGGAATTTCTTTTGAGTTTAATATGGATCTAATATCTTTTTTTATCTTCTCTTTCCAAAATATTTGAGCTTCATTTTTAAAGTCGAAAGCATTGTTTTCTTTTATGATATCTATCGCAATAGTTTTAGCTTCATGGGTATAATCACTATGAGGTTCTGCCACTTCAATTAAATCCTTTGCTTGATATTTTAATAGTTTTTCTCTAAGACTCATTGTTAAATATTTTAGTAGCTGCTGTAAATGGATCTAGGTTTCTTTTTTTAACAGACTCTTCCATTTTTTTAACTTTTTCTTTTACATGTTCTTGGATAAAAAGTCTTCTATTAAGAACTGGTTTAATTTTTGGTGAAACCAAAAAACATCTTGTTTAGATCTATTGTTATTTATCCAATTATTTTCACTGCAATGATTTTGGAATTTTTCTAATAATTTCCATATTTCTGCAATTCCTTTATTTTCAATACTAGAACATGTTTTAACTTCTGTTATCCAATTATTATTTTTAGCAGGCAGTAAATGAATTGCATTTTGATAACTGTTTTTTGCAATTTTTGCATTTTTTTCGTTATCTCCGTCACTCTTTGTGATAGCAATTCCATCTGCAAGTTCCATTATTCCTCTTTTAATTCCTTGTAGTTCATCCCCAGCACCTGCTAAAATTAACAGTAAGAAAAAATCTACTACATGTTTTACATGAGTTTCTGACTGACCAACTCCAACAGTTTCTATTAAAATAACATCAAACCCTGCTTTTTCACATAATAAGATAGATTCATATGATTGCTCGGTAACTCCGCCTAATTCCCCTTTTGATGGGCTTGGTCTAATAAACACATTGGATTCTCTGCTTAGTTCTTCCATTCTTGTTTTGTCTCCAAGAATACTTCCTCCATTAATTTTAGAACTTGGATCAATTGTCAACACTGCAACACTAATCCCCATAGAAGATAAATGCTTGCCAAATGTTTCAATAAATGTACTTTTGCCAACGCCTGGACTTCCAGTTATGCCAATTCTAAATGATTTATTTTCTGAAAGTGGTAATTTAGATAGTGCAGAATAGACTAGAGCCTTATCTTCTTTTCTTTTACTTTCCAATAAGGTTATAGCTTTAGAAAGAATAGCTGGATTTGCCTTGGAAATTCCATTAACAAGATCGGAAATATTTAGATCTTTCTTTGGTTGGTAAATATAGTTTTCGTTAAACTTTTTTATCATCTAGGTAAATTTATAAATTTGTACTTCAAATTCATATTTTGGAATTACACAATATAAGTTACACAGATTTAACAACAAATCAATTTTTTGAATTGCTGAAATTAAGAATTAGTGTTTTTGTAGTAGAACAGAACTGCCCCTACCAAGAATTAGACGATTTAGATTTAATATCAAACCATTTTTTTGGTTATTTAGATGGAAAATTAATTGCCTTAGGAAGAGTCTACAAAGATTTAAATACTGTTTATATCGGAAGAATTGCAGTTAAAAGTAACCTTAGGAAAAATGGATATGCTAGAACACTAATGAAATTTATTCTTAAAGATGTAAAAACTAAATTTCCAGATTTAACCATTGAACTATCTGCTCAAGAATATTTAATTAATTTTTATGTATCGTTAGGTTTTGAAACTAAGGGTGAAACTTTTATTGAAGACGGTATTCCACATATTAAGATGACTTATTTTTATTAACTTAGAAATATGAAGAGTTCATTTTGTTTTATTCTCTTACTAATGTCCATTTTATAACTATCGCAAAATACTAAAAATAAATCAAATAAATAAAAAGAATCAAAAAACAGGAAATTGGATTGGCTACCATAAAGAAACCAATACCAAAGAGATATAATGGTAGTTTTATAGATGGTAATCCTATTGGACTTTTTAAATATTTCACCAAAGAAGGTCGTGTTTCGGCAAAAGTAAATTTCATTAACGATTCTCTTTCATCTTCAGAAATGTACTTTGACAACGGTTTTGTAATGGCTAAAGGGAAATTTATTAACCAAATGAAACAAGGTAAATGGTTTACTTATTCTAGAACAGGAAAATTACTTAATGTTTTTAATTTTGATAAAGGAGCTATGGAAGGCACTCAGTATCTATATTACCCTGCTGACCAAGAAACTAATTCTGTTAAAATTATGGAAGAATATAATTGTTTAAATGGATTAAAAAATGGTTCTTGGAAACAATATTTTAAGCTCGGAAGAGTAAAGTCAGAAGGTAACTATTCAATGGGTAAAAGAGATGGGATTTTTATTTACTATTTTGCTAATGGAACCATAGATACAAAGGAAGTTTTAAAAATAATTTAAAGGATGGTAATTGGTTTTATTATGATGGCGAGAAAGCTAATATGAAAAAATTAACCTATGAAAAAGGAAATTTAATTGAGAAGAAAAATGAAGAATAATATTTTTTTTTTAATATTAATTATTCACTTTTCATGCGATCCAGTAGAGTATAATGAAGTCTAAATCTTATAGGATATTTTCCTCTTGAATTACAGAGAGAAAAAAAGTTTTTAGTTACTAATATTATCCATAATTCTTTTGGAAAAGATACATCTTCATATTACCTAAAAGAAATTATCACAGAATCTTTTATAGATTTAGAAGGAGATACTGCATATAGAATAGAAAGATATTGGAGAACTGATACTTCGCAGAGCTTTGATATTAAAGATGTTTGGGTAGCTAAAAAAATCAACAAATCTTTCTACAACAAACCGAAGAAAATATAGTACACAAAATTAATATTCCCTATTGATGAAAACTCTTTTTGGAATGGAAATGCATTTAATAATTTGG
>CAJJCR010000008.1 GCA_905182745.1 Bacteroidetes bacterium MED-G20
ATTTGCTTTCTTGTATAGTGATGCTGAGGGCATTCATTCCATCTTTTAGAGCTGTCCTCTCCCTTTATTAAATAATGTTCGTTAACCCATTCTCTCCACTTTTTTTCATTACATCTCATTAGAACTTTATTTCCCCCGTATTCTCTAAAAAAACCCATAAATAATGTCTTGTTATGCTCTTCTATGAGAAAACTCTTTAAAACGTGTAAAAATGCCTCATAATGGGGTTCAGACCAAAAAACACCCCTACACTTATCTTGCTTTGATAGTTTCATTAACTCAACATTCAATTTATGATAAAATTCATCGTGATTATGGTCAATAAGGTTTTGAAATTTCTTTAATTTCTTCCGAGGCTTTAATTATCAAATGTTCGTACAAATTCTTAAATATTTCTAAGACCATACCATAAAGATTTTCAACAGGTTTGGCAACTGTAAATTCATATTTAATTGAAGCAAAAGCCTCATCATTATATCATATAAAGTTCTATATCAATCAATAATATACATAACATCATGTCTAAATTCTTTCTTTCTTCCTCACCTAAACCGAAATAATTAACTTTCTCCTCCATTATGCTATTCTTAAATGCTTTCTATTTACTTTTTTGAAGTAGTCTGTTTGTGTCCATCTAAGAGCGTGTTGTTCTTCTGTTACGTTAATATATCCTAGTAGAACTTTCTCACTCTTATGCCCACTAATATTCATAATGTCTAAAGTGTTAACACCAGATTTATAGGTCAAAGTACAAAAAGTCTTTCTAGCTACGTGATTTGTAAGAATTTCCCACTGCTTTAGCCTCTAAGTATTTTACCATTGGTCAACTTCTTAGAAATCTTCTTGTATAGCTTAGCTTTCTTCCCCAGGATCTTTAACACTTCGTTTGATCGTTGAGAGCTTTCAGGCATTGGAATACCATCATGTTTCTTAATAATATTAAGTCCTACATTTGGAATTGGCACAACAACTCTGCCACCAGTTTTTTGTTGGTTAAACTCTAATACATCAAAAGAATTTCCCGCCTTATCCTCAACAGTTTTAATCTCTTTGTCTTTAAGTTCTAGGTAGTCTCCAATTCTCATTCCACAAGTGTGAGCATTAAATACAAATACATCTCTGTATAAATCATATTCAGGATTATCAGACAAATCTAAATTGTATAATGTGTCTAATTCGTCCTCTGTTAATGCCCAACTTAAAGTCTCATTAGATACTTCTGTCCACTCTCTAGAATCATACTCCAACATTTGTTTTTTATATGGTTTCATAGGCTCTTTATTTACAAGAGCTTTAAAACAAACTATCCACTTATTAATAGCATTATTCAGATAGCTGTTCTCGTGGTTTTCATAGAAGTGAACAAATTGAGAATGTAAAGACTCATTGATTTGGTGAGGTAAAATTTTACCATGTTTTTTCTCAAACTCAGCCCACCTTTTAATAGATCCTTTATGATTTCTGAATAGTATTATTAGAGTAAGGAACTTTACTGCCTTTTGATTTGTGCTTATATAATCCCGACTCCATGCCCTCAACAAATTCACTCCAAATAGTTGTTAGGATCAAACTTGTCATTTGTAAGCTTAATTTTCTTGTTTGTAACAGAGTTGCCAAAGGTTTTTTCTATTCTCTTAATTACGTCTTTATCGAGTCTTATATCGTTCTTATAACACTCTTTAAGCTCTTCTATGAAGTGAGCCTTATATTCATATAATTTATCATTGTAAATCTTAGCATTGGATTCTGCTGAGGTTACTTTAATTTTCTCTGTGCATCTTGTGTTCCAGTTTTCAGCTTGATTGATCAGTTAAGTCGGATGTTTGGATAACATTCTGATATCTGTTCTCTTTGCCTCTTCCATTTGAGATACTTAGATAGACATAGGTATTTATCCTGTACTTTTTCCTTAGTTGATATCGTGAGCGTAGCGCTCGAATCATACTTTAAAATTTCGTATATACAAATGTACGCTACTCATATAGATTGGTGCCAACACTTTGGTGCCAACATTTATTTATGCGTATGGTTACATACTATTTATTATTAGTTGCCATATTATACAACTCTGTTATGCATCTGTTGTTATGTGAGGAATGCTTAGAAAGCTATTGATATGGTGTTATTACCCCCGCCTCGGGTACTTAGCGGGAGATAGTCGAAAGATTGTCTCCTGTTTTTGTATAAATTAGCGAAATTTTTAAAATTAATTCCCATGAAAAAATATTTCATTCTAGTTCTAATTTTAGCTTTTAGTTCAGCAGTAGTATTCCCGCAAAAAAAATCTTCCAAAAAATCAAAATCTAAATCGAAGCGTCCTAAAAAAGATAAAGACGCAATTAAGAAAATTAGTGAGGTCACTAAAAAATCAAAAAAAATTGAAGGATTATTTGACTTGTACCAAGATACAGTAAACGGCTCCATTAAGATGGTTATAAAACAAGATCAGATTGGAAAAGAATATATCTATTTTAGTCAAATAGCAGATGGGGTGTTAGATGCGGGAAGCTACAGAGGATCTTACAGAGGGTCTAAAGTTTTTAAAATTGAAAAATATTTTAATAAAATAGAATTTATAGTTCAAAATACTTCTTCCTATTTTGATCCCGAAAGTGCATTGTCTAAATCCTCTTCTGCAAACATGAGTGAAGGAGTTTTGGCAAGTTTAAAAATAGTGGGAATTAATAAGAAAGATGGGCTATTTTTAATAAACGCTGACCAACTTTTTCTAAAGGAAACATTCTCTCAAATCAAACCACCAAGATATCCCAAACAATCTCCTACAGCTTTTACTCTGGGCAACCTTAAATAAAGAGAAAACAAAAATTAACTCTATAAGAAATTATCCAAAAAATACAGACTTAGCAATTGAATATGTTTATTCCAAAATTAATGTCCTTAATGGAGGTTCTAGAGCTGTTGCTGATGGGAGGAACGTAAGCATTAAGGTTTTTCATAGCTTAATTGAAATGCCAGATAATGATTATGAAATCCTGGTTGACGACCCAAGAGTAGGTTATTTTACTACTCAGGTTACAGATATGACCTCAACTAGTTCAACTCCCTATAGAGACTTGGTTCACAGATGGAATCTTAAGAAAAAAGATCCAACAGCAGCGATTTCTGAACCTGTAAATCCTGTTGTTTGGTGGATGGAAAATTCAACTCCTAAAGAGTGGCGTCCCATAATTAAAGATGCGGTTCTGCAATGGAATGTAGCTTTTGAAAAAGCAGGCTTTAAAAATGCAATGGTAGTTAAAATGCAACCAGATTCAGCCGATTGGGATGCTGGAGATATAAGATATAATGTTTTAAGGTGGACTTCTTCTCCTCGTGCACCATTTGGAGGTTACGGTCCAAGTTTTGTAAATCCTAGAACTGGAGAAATTTTGGGAGCAGATATAATGTTAGAGTATGTACATTTTACCAATAGAGTTTTATATGAAAAAGTTTTCGATTTGAAAAGTGTTGAAAAGGAGTTTGAATCTCCAATATTTCATAAAGACATGAATAGAGTTTCATGTTCTATGGGTCATTTCTCGCAAGAAAATACACAATTTGGAAGTGCTGTTTTATTGGCTGAAAATGCATCTGATTTAAAGTTAAAAAGATTAAAAAGAGAATCCATGATGGCTTTAATTATGCACGAAATTGGACACACATTGGGCCTTAATCATAATATGAAAGCCAGTCAATTATTTTCTCCTGAACAATTAGCTGACTCTAATTTTATAAAAGGGAAGTGTCTTACTGGATCTGTAATGGATTATGCTGCGATTAATTTAACAAGAGATAGAAGCAAACAAGGCCAATTTGAAGATGTAGCTGTTGGCCCATATGACATTTGGGCAATCCAATTTGCATATACTCCTTTTCAATCTGAGAAAGACAAAAACAACTTGTTAAACCGTTCTACGGAACCTGAGTTGATATTTGGCAATGATGCAGATGATATGAGATCGCCTGGTAAAGCAATCGACCCAAGAGTAATGGTTGGAGATTTATCCAACGACCAAATAACTTATTCCAATAATATTTTTGAATTGGTGGATGAAATGATGAAAGAGTTGAAGACCAAATTTTCAATTGAAGGAGAATCTTACCAAGAATTAAGAAGAGTATATTATGTTTTAAATAGACAACGATCTAACGCAGCAAGATGTTGTTTCTAGATTTATAGGAGGAGTTTATGTAGACCGAGCAATGGTTGGACAAAAAGGACAGACCATGCCTTACACACCAGTTTCTTTTTTAGATCAGAAAAGAGCAATGGAAACTTTGTCAAAAAATGTTTTTTCCCCAGATGCTTTTAATTCCCCTAACGATTTGTACAATTATTTAGCTATGCAAAGAAGAGGGTTCGATTTTTTTAGAGGAACTGAAGATCCTAAAATTCATAATCAAGTATTGAGTTATCAAAAAAATGTGTTAAAACATATTCTTCATCCTAACACTTTACAAAGAATTGTCGACTCTGAATTATATGGAAATACTTATGGATTGTCGTTGATGATGACAGATTTGAACAATTCTATTTTTAAGAAAGATGCACAAACTAATGTGAACACCTTCAGACAAAATTTACAGATTGCTTATACCAAAAATCTAATTTCTATGGTTTCGGGAAGCGGCACAGGGAAATATATATCTACCGCTAGATCAATGGCTATTTACAATCTTAAAAAGATAAATAAAATTGCATCAAATAGTTCCGGAGATATCTCCACAAAAGCCCATAGATTACATTTAAGAACATTAATAGATAATGCTCTAAAAGAAATAAAAAGCTAAATATTTAAGGTACAATTTCTTTATTTACGTATGAAAAACATTAAAGAATTAATATGTGATAAATTAATTTTTATTCAAAAAAAGAAGATTAAATCTTTTGAACTTTTAATTAATTCTACCAAAGAATCTAGAAATACTGCAAATAAAAGCTCAGCTGGAGACAAACACGAGACATCAAGGGCTAAAATTCAAACGGAAATAGATAATTACTCTAGGCAATTGAACTTAGCTTTAAAAAATCTTCGCACTATAGAACAACTAGATAATTCAAAGAAACATAATCTAGCAACCCATGGCTCTTTAATAACAACAGAAGGCGGTGTTTTTTTTATATCCATTGGGATTGGAAAATTAGAAATAAGATCAAATAATTATTTCATAATATCATTACTATCTCCCATAGGTTCTGCAATGAAAGGGTTATCAAAAAATGAAAAATTCACATTTAGAGGGATTAAATATTCTATAAAAAACATAGAATAAACTCAGTCTTGACTTTAATAATACGTGTATTTTATACACTTATTTGGTTATTAAGAATCTAATTATCCTCCATATAAAGAAAAAAAATTAACAAAAATTTGGAAATTTGTTGAATTAATAGTTAAATTCGTTAAACAAACGAATAAATTTTAAATCTAATATGGAAACTTTAAACAATATGTTACTCGCAGTACCCAAAATGGCTACTGACGATTATGTCGGTTTTACATTTTTTGTAGGATGTATGGCCATGATGGCGGCTTCGGCCTTCTTTTTCTTATCAATGAATTCTTTTGATGCAAAATGGAGAACTTCTATTTTGGTCTCAGGACTCATTACATTTATAGCAGCAGTTCACTACTACTACATGCGTGACTACTGGGCTTCTGGAAACGGATCTCCTGTATTCTTTCGTTATGTAGATTGGATACTTACTGTTCCTTTAATGTGTGTAGAATTTTACTTAATTCTTAGAGCAGCTGGTGCTACTAAAAAATTAATGTGGACACTTATCGCTGCATCTACAGTAATGTTAGTTACTGGATACTGGGGAGAGGGTGTTGATAGAGATAACGCATGGTTATGGGGATTAGCTTCAGGACTTGCTTATTTTTACATCGTATATCTTATCTGGTTTGGAGAAGCAAAAGCATTGGCTACTTCAGCAGGTGGAGAAGTACTTAAAGCGCACAATATTCTATGTAAATTCGTAGTTATTGGTTGGGCAATTTATCCAATAGGATACATGGCTGGAACTGCTGGATGGTATGGTGGTGAAGGTGATATCTTCGGAATGACTATAGCTATGGATGTAGTTTACAACATTGGTGATGCTATCAATAAAATCGGTTTCGGTTTAGTTGTTTATAACTTAGCAGTTGCTTCATCTTCAAAGTAATTAAAACCTAAAGTTTTTAAGGGAGGGCTTGCCCTCCTTTTTTTATGCTATTTTTTAAATAGCTGATGTTCTGTTAATTCTTTTATCCATAATGGTAACTTGTTAGGATTATATTTAATCCCCATTGCACTAATAACCTCCTTTGGCAATACCAATCCTTTTTTACTTGTATATGCAAATTTCACTACGGATGCCATATGGGTTTTCCCTTTTCTTTCTACCTTCTGAAAAAAATAAAACCAGTTTTCATCATATCCAATTATATTAGTTTTTAATATAAAACGCTGAAAAAGTCTTAATCTGAACCTGTACTCATTATAGGTTCCGACAATCGTTAATGACCAATTATTTCTTTTTAAAAAACCTGCCATATTTACTTTAGCACCAAGGCTAAATCTTCCTAAGTCTAAAAGGGTAACATATCTACCATTATTAAGCTCCATAAACGGATCTATGTCTTGTGGTAAAACAATTAAATTTACACTGTCTGTATAATCATTATCAAATGAAAGCTTTTCTTGAAATTGACTCTTAACTACAACTCTTATTAGTCTTAAAAGTGGATACATTATTTTACAGAATTAAATTTTGCTTTCAAGTCGATTAATTTGGTTAGAAATTTACGGTTTTCTTTCCAGCATTTTTCTTTATTAAATTGAATATAGTTTCCAGCTCCGTGTATGGTGAAATAATCTCCATTATATATGTTTAAATGATAATATGGGATGGTCCACGCGTAAGTGTAAATACCCTGATTTATATGTAGAATTATTCCATTTGGTCTAATTTCAATATTGCCATACTGAAGACCACTGACTCTCAATTTTAAATGATTTATTCTTTCACTTAAATGTTCAATAATCATTCTTCTAGATCCAATTCCACCAAGTTTTAATTTATTAAATAAAGAATATGCTTCCCCTAACTCATCGTTGATTAATTTATCTGTTTCTTTATTTTTGTAAGAGATATTGTAAATGGCCATTTTATTATAGTATTTAAAGACTGTTTAAAAAATTGTCAGCAGTAATTAAGTGAGTTTCTCTTTTGGTTGGATCCATTTTGTCAAAACTGCTAATTAGCATTCTCATTCTAGGATTTTTTAAGAAAAAGGCTCTTTGTTTATCCATGAAGTTCCAAAATAATGCATCCCATACCTTACACCATTCTCCTTTTTTGTAATCACTCATTTTTACAATATAATTACTTCCACTTATATAAGGTTTTGTAGACATTAGGCCTCCATCTGCAAATTGGCTCATTCCATAAACATTTGGAACCATAACCCAATCGTAAGAATCAATAAATAGCTCCATAAACCATCTGTAAACTTCATCAGGATCAAATTCACATAAAAGCATGAAGTTTCCTACAATCATAAGTCTCTCAATATGATTTGCATACCCAGATTTATTTATTTTGTGAATGGTGTCATCTAGAGGTTCTATTCCGGTCGTTCCGCTGTAAAAAGAAGATGGAATTTTTCTTTTAAATCCCCAAAAGTTTTTTGTTCTTTCTTCGCTTCCTTTACACCTGTAAACGCCTCTAATGAATTCTCTCCACCCAATAATTTGTCTTACAAAACCTTCGCAAGAATTTATAGGAATATTATTTTCTTTGTAAAATTCTAAGGTTTTCTCTATGATAGTTTTGGGACTAACTAATCCAGAGTTGATAATAGGAGACAATATACTATGGTTTATAATAGATTTTTCTTTTAATAACGCATCTTCATAAGGACCAAATTCCTTAAACCTAGTTTTTAAAAACTCATCGAACCATTTTTCTGCAGTTTCAAAATCAGTTGGGTAGATTGGAGAGGCGTCTAATATTCCATTATTGTCCGAGAAATACTTTTCTACATAACCCAAAGCTTCCAAATGATTTTTGGTTTCATTTGGGAAATTTATTTTTGGAGTAGTTTTTCCTTTAGGATATTTTTCTCTGTTTTGATCATCATATGTCCATTTCCCACCTACTGGATTATTATTACCATCTAACAATATCCCAAGCCTATTTCTCTCTGACTTATAAAATGAAGTTTGAAATAGTTTCTTTTTGTCTTCTCTAAAAAATGGTTCCAACTCTTTCTTAGAGTTTATAAATAAAGGGTTTTCAAATAGCTGAATTTCTATCCCTTTTTTTTCACATGCTTTTTTTAGCCTTTTCTCCAACCAATTATCTTCTGGGTCAATGCACTTTATTTTATTAATTTCATTAGGATCTAATCCATCAATGAATTTTCTTATATCTGATTTTTCCTCAAAGGAGTTAACATAGCTTATATCTAGTTTTTTTTGAGATAAAAAATCATAATAGTTTTTCATAGAACACCTATGAAAATATAGTTTCTGTTTGTGAAAATTAAAATGATTGAAAAACAATTTTTCTTCAATTAAATAATGGTTTGAAGTATCATCTAAATGAACGGATTCTTTAAATAGTTGGTTTGGAAAAATAAGGTTAATTGTTTTCATTAATAGTATATTTCAAATGGAATTCCCATTTCGTCATTTTTAGGAGTTTGACTAATTATTCTAGATCCATTTTTTTGCCAATACTTCGAGGTTAGTGCCAAAGCAATTGAATCTAAAATGTCGTCCTTTTTTACTTTTTCTTTTTTAAAATTTTCTAATGTTTTTTCTATTATTAATTCTATATTTTTTTCTTTTCTAATTAATATAGATAATCTTTCGAGATAACCCTCTTTTGTTTTTTTACTATGGATTAGCGGATTGTTATTATTCAAATTTAAAAAGCAAAACTCAGGATGAGACTCTTTAATCAACATTTTATTTTTTTTTGGAGTTATTAAAAACTCATCTAATTCTTTTATTTTTTTACTAATATTCCAAGACTGAATTGATATACTTCTTTTGGTTATTTTTTGATTTACTTTTTTAGCAGAATTATAATTGCTACTTAATACAGCTTTTCTGCAAGGAGCTGTGAAAACACTACTTTTCTTTTTTTTATGTAAAAAGGTTCTTAATTTAAAATCAATTTTTCTTTCTATATTTTTAGAAGAAAGACCTATAGGCATATCAATTAATGTCAGATTATTAATTCCAATTTTTTCATATAAATCTTCTAAGTTTTTATGCAACTCTATTTTAATTCCATCCTGTATTATACAGCAACACCAACCATCTATGTATCCATCTATACCTACGAACATTTTGTTTAATATTTACATTTCAAAATTAAACAAAATTAATAATTTTAGTATATTTGTTTACCAATAAATGAAAACTACACTCTACATATTTTTGGGAATTTTATTTCTTTTTACGGTTTGGCAATTTTATGGTTCTTACACCAATAAAAAATACGAAACTCTTTCCAACGAAATTATTGGATCTATAAGTACTATTGACTTTAAAATCTACGAAAAGTATTCCAAAGCATCTGTTAATAACCAAGCTTATAATATGAGCTCAGCAAGTAGAAACTTTCCAGTATTGGCCAACTACATTTTCGGAGGCAATAAGGATAGTCTGCAAATGGCAATGACTTCTCCTGTCTTATACAATATGGGTAATAAATCCTCTTTTTCATTTATCATGCCATTAAAATTTGATATTAACGATTTGCCGTCTCCCAACTCGCAGAAAATTTTCTTTGAAACCGTGACAAATCAATGTATTGCATCCATAAAATTTAGAGGTTTTGCCAATGAAAAAAATTGTGCTGCTAAACATTTAGAATTGTTAAATATTTTGAAGAAATATGATATTGCATGTAGTAAAGATTTTATGATTGCCGTTTATCAACCTCCTTATCAAATTATTAATCGAAAAAATGAAATTTGGGTCGAAGTAAACGCCCTAGAGGTGAAAAATAAACTTCACTAAATAATGAATCTTTTTCGCTCTATTTTCCAATTCAAATGCCCAAATTGCAGAGAAGGCAGCCTTTTTGTAAATGGTAATCCTTATAAATTAAGTGACCTCAATAAAATGAATGAAAGGTGTTCTAAATGCAATTTAAAATTCTCTTTAGAACCAGGATTCTACCAAGGAGCTGCCTATGTAAGTTATGGCTTTCAAGTTTTGAATTCTTTGATTGTTTTTAATTTAATATTTTGGTTTACAACCATTCACTGGAAAGATATTATCTATTTTATATTGGTATTTATAATAATTTTAACCCCATATATTGTCGTAGTCTCCAGATCAGTTTGGATTCATTTGTTTGTAAAATACAACTCTAAAAAGTTTTAGTTTTCCTTAGTAAGGTTAGGATATTTTAAAAGCATACTAAATCTGTTCATTCGTTGCAATAAAAAAGGGTAAAGATTTAAAATAAGATTAAAAATACTCAACCATATAAAGTGCTCAATTAATCCATATTTTAGATACAATAGCTGAATAGACAAGGGAAATATCCCTGAAATAATATGAGAAGTTTCAGATTGTTTGGTTTCTTCAATAAAAGTAAGAAGATAATCTTTTGCCTTTCCCTTTAGATAAACTCGATTATTTAGGTGTCTAAAAAAGGAATTTATAAGTAAAAGTCTAAATATATTAACCCCCAAATACTTGAAATATTTTTTGGTTTCGTATTTCCTTTGCAAATAAAAATTATTGGGCATTCTAACATATTTAAATGTTTGAAAAAATAAAAATCCAACCAACATTAAGTCCCAAACTTGTAAAAAGTTAAACAGGATAATTTCCCAGCTTGTTACTGCTTGAATAGAAAACTTAAATAAGTAAAATGAAATAGAAAAAACAATTGCGTATAACAGCCAAAGAGCAATTATTTTTTGATGAAAATGGAGTTTGTAAAACATGGTTATTTTTTATTCATTCTTAGGTAAAAGTTTTCACGAATATTCATCCAAAATAGATTGTAATCTAGAGCATGGTAATTGCCTTTTAAAAACTTATTGTACAACCTAAAAAGAGGAAAATTCTCAATTTCCACCCACAATAAGCCATTGTCAACTTTTGCACTCAATATTTTTTCTTGCTTTATCTTATTGCCTCCTCGTATTATTTTATAATTATTAAATAAAATTCCTTTATGCATATTGTAAAGACTTGCAGCTTCATTGTTTCTCCAAGTTACTGGATTAGTTACCGAAATAAAATCTCTCTTAGTATGGGTATAGGAGTTTCCATAAGGAAAAGAATTCCAAGACAAGTAACAATTTAAATCTGTTGGTGATTCACAAATAGGATACCCATCAACAGCAAAGTTTTCTATAAAAACATCCCCTACGAAATAACAAAGTTCAATTTTTTTTAAAATGGAATCATTTAGTAATATATAGTCATTTAATAATTTTTGCAAATGATGGGTTCCTTGGCTGTGACCTGCCAAAACAATTCTATTTCCATTGTTGAAATTTTCGAGATAATATTTAAATGCATTTTCAATATCTTTATAAGCAAAATCAAAAGCTTTTAGGCCGTTTATGTTATCCATGTAGCCATAATAGTGCATCTGCCTGTAGTAAGGAGAATATATATTTGCCAAACCAGAAAAAACAGACGCTTGATTTTTAAGTGCCAGATGTCTAATCTCTTTATTGGATTTTTTATTGCTAAAATCTGCATTCCAATCTATGCCATCAAAATATAAAGATGGATAGACATAAAAAACATCTACAGAGTCCAATCTTAGTGTGTCATTTAAAAGATTTTTTGGTTTTAAATCAGAGTAATCACTTTTTTTAGGATGTGCAGCCCAATGGTCTATATTGTTATAGCTAGGAGCTGGCTTGGGAACATCTTGCTCAAAAGAATTCAACGGAATTTTATTTGCGCAAGAACTTAAAACGAATAAAAAAACCAAGAATGGCGTTATTTTTTTCACGTCTACTAAGTTATTATTTTTATAATTTAACACTTGATTTTATTTTTCAATTTTAAATATGAATATCGGAATTAATGCAAGGCATTTAATAAATGGCAAATTAGAAGGGATAGGCTGGTATAGCTTTGAAATTCTCAATAGGCTGGTTTTGTTGATGCCAAAACATAACTTTTTCTTTTTTTATGATAGGAAAACAGATTTTTTGATAGCTGAAGATAATGTCTTTAACGTAATTCTCAAACCGCCAGCGCGTCATCCAATTTTATTTAGAATTTGGTTTAATTATGTCCTTCCAAGAAATTTTAAAAAGTTAAAAATTGACCTTTTTTTCTCCCCAGATGGATTTATTTCATTGAATACACTTGTTCCTCAAATTGGGGTAATACACGATTTGAATTTTGAGCATTATCCAAAAGATTTACCTAAAAATGTATTAAAGTATTATCAAAAATTTATGCCTTTATTCGCGCAAAAAGCAGAAAAAATAATTACTGTTTCCAATTTTTCAAAGACAGACATAGTGGAAAATTATGGGATTAACCCAGATAAAATTAATGTCATATATAACGGAGGAAATAATGCTTTTAAGCCTTTAAACAAATACCAAAAGAAAGTTTTTATTGAGCAAAACAATAACAATAGACCGTTTTTCATCTATGTAGGTTCCTTACACAAAAGAAAAAATATTGAGAGAATGCTTAGAGGATTCAAAAAGTTTAATTCTTTAAATAAAATGGATTTCATTATTGTAGGAACTGACATGTGGAAGAACCAATTAAATCTAGAAGGGCTTTTAAAAAATGTGAGATTCTTAGGCAGGAAATCAGGTCCTGAATTAGTGAACTGGGTTGCATCAAGTTCGGCATTAATATATGTTTCGTATTTTGAGGGCTTTGGTCTTCCTGTTTTAGAGGGGATGCTATCAGGTGTTCCGGTAGTAACAAGTAACCTTACAAGTATGCCAGAAGTTGGTGGAGATTCTGTGATTTATGTTGACCCCCTTAATGAAGATAGTATTTCTATGGGGATGGCTAAGTCAATGGAAAATAATCAAGAGCTTATTAAAAAAGCATTTCTTCAAGCTGAAAAATTTTCTTGGGATATTTCCGCATTAAAAGTCAAGGAAATACTTGTAAACTTTAATGATTAGAATTTTAGTTGAGATAGAAATTTTGATCTACCATTTTTTCTTGAGAGAGTAAAATTATCATGAATTTAAATTTCTTGATAAGGAACTCATTTTTCTTCAGATCCGAAAATCCTATGAATTTTATTTTTTCGTCATCAGAAAGGTTTACCAAATTGACTAAGTTGTTTAGCGATACTAATTCATCCGATTTAGATTTTTTAGAACTATCTAGCAAATGGGTTAAATATTCCGAAGCATATTTTTCTAATTCTTCAGAGGGTTTGAAAGTACTTTTCTTGATTTTTGAAAGCGAACCCACAGGATATAGCTTATGTTCGTTTTTATTTTGAAAATGATGAATTTTAAAATTTGACTTACACTCTACTAAAACATCCAAATCTCCACTATCGTATTTTTTTAAAATCTGAACTACTTTTACCAAAGAACCTAATTCACTAAGAGTTGTTTTACCTTGATATGGAATTCCAAAGTACTCGCCACTGCTTAAACATTCAGTAACTAATTGTAAATATCTAGGTTCAAAAATATGGAGAGTTGTCTGCTCGCCAGGAAATAAAAATATTCTAAGAGGGAATAATCCATACTGATAATCACCTTTCTTCATCTTCTAATTTTTATGTAAATTTCTTTTTAAAAATTCAAAGTCTTAGAGTCCAAAAAATATTCTATCCACATTGAATTATGAATTACTTCACTAAATTTTACCTAATTCATGCAATTTTGAACTTAAAAATGATTTTCAAACATTATATTAAATGTCTAATTTTTAATTAAATTTGAAGAAAATAAAACCTTGAAGAGCAATAATTACATATTAATACTTAGCCTTATCATTGTTACGGCATTGTCCAATATTTTATTAACAAATATTCCCAATTTTTCTCCAATTGCTTCTGTTGCATTATTTTCAGGATTTTATTTATCTAATAAAAAGCTGGCTCTTTTTATCCCAATAGCATGTATGCTTGTTTCTGACTATTTTGTTGGATTTCATTCTTTAATGTGGGCGGTATATCTATCTTTTGCCCTTACTGTAATTATGGGTATAAAAATGAAGACTTCCAGTGGTAAAAACGTAATTATTAATTCTGTTTTATCTTCTTTAGTTTTCTTCCTAATAACCAATTCTGCTGTTTGGCTGATGGGTGATTTTTACCCAAGTAATTTAAGTGGTCTTGGGTTGTGTCTTTCCATGGGTATTCCCTTTTTCAAATATACTTTGTTGAGTAGTATAGTGTTCTCTTCCGCACTTTTTGGTGGTATCCAAATTTTAAATCAACTTATTAATAAGTATTTAATTTTTTCAAAAAAGTCTTAATTAAGCTGACACTTTAATGTTTAAACAAAAAAATTGTTTTTTCATTTTCTGGTTTTCAAAACTCTATTTTTGATTCATGCTTAGAAGATTATTATTCTTTTTGTTCTTATTATTTGTTTTATCTTTTCTTGTGTTTAATATATTTCAAAGGCTAGGAGAACAAAGCAAGGTTTTTCAAGAGCCTCAAAAATACTTTCCTTCAGACCCTGTTCTTTTCGTTGAGGTTAACGAGTTCTCAAAGACCTTACATCATTTCTTTGAAACCAGTATGATTTGGTCCAAATTTGAAGAGGTTTCCAAAAACAATCAATACGGAGAATTGATTAAGGAAATTAATTTGTTGATTACAGACTCAAATTACAATGAAATATTTAGCAAAGGATCCACAAATATTTCTTTTTATAATCAAGACAATAATATTTCTTGGATTATAGCTAAAAATTTTTCTGAAAAGCTAGACGAAATAAATGATCTAGACTCCAATTTTATTGAATCTTATTTCTTTAATATTTCATATCCCTTTTTAATTATTTCAAATTCTAAAAGCTTAATAAATGAATTTAACACCAATTATAGATCCTCCCAAGAGTTAGAGAATCCCAACGATTTTTCTGATAAAATGAGATTCTCTAGCGAAATGTCTAATATATCTTGTTTTATGAATGTAGAAAATTTCAAAACTTTATTAGATTCTATTTCTGATTCGTACAAAACCCAAGATTTGTTTTCTGAGCTACACTCTAGCGAATGGTTTCAATTTGATATAAATTATTCACCTAATGACATAAAAATTGTAGGTATTACCGACTTAGATACTGCAATGTCACTTCCTTCTCCTGAGTATTATGGCTTTAAAGATTGGATTCCAGAAGATGTTGATTTTATTTCTAAAAATATATTTCATATCCAAATAGATTCTTTAAATCACCAATTGGCATTTAAATCCTTAGAATTAAAATTTCAGGACTTAATACAGGAAAAACAACATGAAATATTAGTTCTTGAAAGTCAATCAGAAAACTTAGGGTTTAATGAGTTGTCAAAATTGTTCTTCTCAGACTCATTGAAGTTCTCTAAATTAGAAAATGATTTTAGTGTGATTGACTCTAACTTATTAAAGTTATATTTCCCTAATTTAATTTTCAAAAATAGATACGGATTTCAAATTGATCAGTTTCTTTTAATTGCTAATTTGGAAGCCAAAAAAGAATTTGATTACAAACTTTCACAAATTAATTCAGATGATTTTAATCCTGCAATTTTTAGTGAGAATAAAAATTCCGAATTTGATCAAGAACACTCCCATTTTTCTTATAAATCACAACTAGAACTATTAACAAAAATTGCGCTTTCCCAAAACGATTTTGACAACACCATTCACAATGTCTTTAAATCAATTGGTGGGATAAGTTGGGGAATCAATAACTACAACAATAGAGCACATCATGGAGTATCCCTTAAGAAGTTTTATCCTAAAAAAGTAGATAAAAAAATTCTATGGAAAGTTAATATTCCAAAACTAATTTGGGGACCATATGCGTTAAGTAATCATAGGTCTGGTACTAAAGATATTATTGTTCAAGATCAAGAAAACACCATTTACTTAATAAGTGCAGGAGGAAAAGTGAAATGGTCTAGAAATCTTGAGGGAAAAATATTAGGAGGTATTTCTCAGATTGATTCTTATCAAAATAATAAATTCCAAATGGTCTTTAATACCAAATTTAAGCTTCATATTGTTGATATTCTTGGCAACGAAATAGATGGATTCCCTATAAAACTCAGCTATTTGGCATCTAATCCAGTATCAGTTTTTGATTATGATAACAATAAGGACTATAGATTTTTAATTGCAGGAAATGATTTTAAAATTCACAATTATAATATTTCTGGCACACAAGTTCCTGGATGGATTCAACCTGAAATAACTTCGCTTATTGACAGGCAATTAAAACATTTTGCAATTAATGGTTTAGATTATATTTTATCCATTCAAAATAGTGGAGTTATTAAATTGCATAATCGAAGAGGTGGAGAGCGTTACGCCGTTAAAAATAAAGTTTTCTTACCATTTGAAAGTAATTTTTCTGTTCATAAATCTTTTGTTATTGACTCAACGTCTATTGTTTTCGAAGACACATTAAGAGGTATTTCTAAATTAGTTTTAGGAAGGGCTTGTCAAGAAATTTATACTATTTCAGATAGCTTAAAGTCCAATGAAAATTCCTGGAATATTTTTGCTAATCAAAAGTTTAACAAAGTAAATTATTGCCTAAAACAAAAAGAAAGACTTAAAATAATTGACCAAAGTAAAGAAGAGTTTGATTTCCAATTTTATTATCCTTACGATATTTTACATGGCAAAAGATTTGATAATTTCATGGCCATTTTAAATACCAATACCAACGAGATTCAATTAATTGACAGTAAGTATAATATTAACCCCAATTTGTTTAGAGCTTCTAATATGTCTTGTATAGGAAATATTAATAATGACAATTCCAAAGAACTTATTACTGTTGTAAATAGCAACATTTTAATTTGTTACCAAATCCCGTCTTTAAATTAGTTAATCAAAATCTATTCATTTAGTATACTGTCCTATATTTGGATTAATTTTGTAACATGGACTTTCAAAAAGACTTTCCTATTTTAAAAAGTACTGTTAATGGTAATCCACTAATATACTTTGACAATGCTGCTACTTCACAAAAACCAAAGTGTGTAATTGATGCATTAAGTAACTACTATGAAAATATTAATTCCAATGTGCATAGAGGAGTTCATGAATTAAGTCAAAAAGCAACTAGTGAATATGAAGAAACGAGAAATATAGTTGGAGATTTTATAGGCTCAGAAACAGCAGAACAAATTATTTTCACAAAAGGCACTACAGACGGTATAAATATTGTAGCAAGTGCTTGGGCAGAAAATCAATTGCAAAAAGGCGATGAGATATTAATTACTACTATGGAGCACCATAGTAATATTGTCCCTTGGCAGATGTTATGCGAGAATTTAGGTACCAAACTTGTGGTATGTCCAATAAATGTTGCAGGAGAAATACTCATGGATGAGCTTAAAAAATTAATAAGTGTTAGAACTAAACTTATTGCGGTAACTCATGTTTCAAATACTTTAGGGACGATAAATCCTGTTAAAGAGATAACCAATCTTGCTAAAGAAAATAATTGTAAAATTTTAATTGATGCAGCTCAATCTATTCCTCATTTTAAAGTGGATGTAAATAAATTAGATTGTGACTTTTTGGTTTTTAGTGGTCATAAGATTTTCGCTCCCACTGGTGTAGGAATTCTTTATGTTAAAAAAGATAGATTTGAGGAGATGAAGCCCTATCAAGGTGGTGGTGATATGATAAAAGAAGTTTCTTTTGAAAAAACGACTTACAATACATATCCACATAAGTTTGAAGCTGGAACCCCAAATATTGCAGGTGTAATTGGGTTAAAAACAGCATTAAAATATGTAAACAATATAGGGATAGAGAAGATTTCAGAAATAGAAGATGAATTGCTGATATATGCTCAAGAATCTATTTCTAAAATTAATAAATTAAATATTTTTGGTAACGCTCAAAACAAAGCAAGTGTTATTTCATTTACAGTCGATGGAATTCATCCTTTTGATATAGGCACTTTATTAGACCAATTAGGAATTGCTATAAGAACTGGACACCATTGTACCCAACCCCTTATGAATTTTTTTAATATTCCTGGAACAGCAAGAGCTAGTTTTGCTTTTTACAACAAAAAAAGTGAAATAGATTTTTTTATAGAATCTCTAAAAAGAACCATAAAAATGCTCAGTTAACTATATATAAAATTTACAACTCATTACAGCCGTGTCGTCTAGTATCTCTTGATCGCCTTTAAAATCATCTAGTTTTTCAAATATTTTTTGATCTAATTCGTTCATGGTTAAATTGAAATTATTTTCAACCACCTCAATTAGATTTTCTGTTTCAAACGGTACTCCGTTATTATTTTCTAACTCAACTAATCCGTCTGTATAGCATACAAGAACAGTGTCTTGCTGAAATTGAATTTTATTTACTTCAATTTTTGGAATTTCCTCCAACATTCCAAGACCAATGCATCCTTTATTTAAAAAAGTAGTTTTTGTTTTATTAATTAGCAATGGATAATTATGACCAGCATTAATATATTGAAGTGTTTTATTTTTTTTATTGTAATGTCCTGCAAAAAACGTAATAAATTTTTCTCCTTTAGCAGCATTATTTACATCTTGATTTAAATCCTCAATAAGTGTTTTTAGGGTTATATTTTTATAGTTATACTTAATATTTGCATGAAGCTTTGCTTGGAAATGACTCATTAGTAGAGCGGCAGACATTCCTTTTCCTGAAACATCTGCAATACATAGAAAACATTCATTTTCGTTGAGAAAAATAAAGTCATAATAATCTCCTCCTACCAAATGTTTGGATTCGTACCTTGCTGCAACATCTAATGAATCGTCATTTGGAAGATTAATGGGGAAAAGTAGTTTTTGCATTTCTGCAGCAAGTTCCATCTCTTTCTTGTTTACTTCCTGTTCGAGAAGCTCTTTGGAGTATCTTTTATTTTCAATAGCTACAACTATTATACTAGCTAAAGTCTGAATAAATGGCATGTGCTTAATTCCGGGACTAATTGCAATAATATCGTCTTCTAAATCTCCAATTAATAAATAGGCAAGTGCTATTTTTTTATGAAAAATCGGAATAACAATATCAAATGAATTTAGTGTTTTAACAGATGAAGACTCTATCACTGTAATGTCCTTTATGTGGGTGAGCTCTTCTTCTACATTTATCTTTTTATTAAGCCCTTTCCCTCCAAAATGGAGAATATAATTCCATTTTTCACTATCATTAGCATATAGAATCAACTTACTAATTCCTAGTTGTTCTCTTAGAATATATTCAAAAATCTTCAAAATATTATCGATGGATAAATTATTATTTATTGCTTTTGTTATCTCTAAAAGAGAGTTTAATTTAAATTCATTTAACTCTAACTTTTCATAATATTTTTTCGGCAGTTCTTCTGTCATTATTGGGATTTTATATTCAATTTTCTAAGAGTTAGAATTCAAAATTCTTCTAAATTTACCAAAGATATAACCATCTGCTCATTAGTTCAGGTGTATTTATTAAGTTCAAATTGTGAGAAGTAAATAAAAGTAGTTACATTTGCCACCCTTAAATAAGTAAACAAATAAATTATTAATTTATGTATGCGATTGTAGAAATAGCAGGGCAACAATTTAAAGTTGAAAAAGACCAAAAGTATTTCGTCCATCAATTAGAAGGAAAACCAGGATCAAAAGTTACTTTTGAAAATGTTCTTTTATTAGATGACAAAGGCAAAGTATCAGTAGGCGCCCCAGCTGTAAACGGAGTTCAAGTAACTGCCAAAATTGAACAACATCTTTTAGGAGATAAAGTTATTGTCTTCAAGAAGAAAAGAAGAAAAGGTTATAAAGTTAAAAATGGTCATAGACAAAGGTTAACTGAAATAACAGTCCAAGAGATAGGTAAAAAGGCAGCAGCTAAGTCTGAAACCAAAGCAGCGCCTAAAAAGGTAGCTCCTAAGGTTGAGGCAAAAGTAGAAACAAAAAAAGCAGCACCCAAAAAGGTAGCTCCTAAGGTTGAGGCAAAAGTAGAAACAAAAAAAGTAGCTCCTAAAAAGGCAGCTCCAAAAAAAGCAGCAGCTAATTCCAAACCAGCTGTAGCTTCTAAAACAAAAAAAGAAAGTTAATTTTTTAATTCATTCATTATGGCACATAAAAAAGGAGCTGGAAGCTCAAATAACGGAAGAGAATCGGAATCAAAACGTCTTGGAGTAAAGATATTTGGTGGGCAACTAGCAATAGCTGGTAACATCATAGTTAGACAAAGAGGTACAAAACATAACCCTGGTGAAAATGTTGGTATTGGTAAAGACCACACATTATTTGCCCTTAAAGATGGTATTGTTGAGTTTGCAAAAAAAGCAAAAAATAAATCTTACGTCTCGGTTACTCAGTTAGAAAATTGAGCGTTTAGTCACTAAATAAACTTTTAAAAGCGCTTTTATAGCGCTTTTTTTATACCTTTTTTATTCCTCTATAAATTTTGATATTTTTACTATAAATAACTGTTTACAATGTTGCAGATTCAAAAAATTCGAACCGAGAAAGATTCTATTATTAAAAATATTTTAGATGTCAGAAAAGTAGATGTTACTGATCAAATTAACCAGGTTTATAATCTTGATATTAATAAAAGAGATACCCAAAAGCATCTAGACGAGATGTCTGCCAATATGAATGTATTATCCTCTCAAATTGGAGAACAATTTAAAAAAGGAGCTATTGAAAAAGCTAATATTTTAAAAAAAGAAACTACCATATTAAAGGAAAATATAAAAAAACTCAAACAAAGTTTTGAAGAGTTAGATAAATCAATTCTTGAATTGCTCTATCAAATACCTAATACGCCAAACGAATTGGTTCCACCAGGGAAATCTGAAAATGATAATGAAATTATTTTCTCTTCAAATACAGATAGTTTAAAAAATGAAAGTTTTCTTCCCCACTGGGAACTATGTCAAAAGTATGATTTAATTGATTTTGAGCTTGGCGTAAAAGTAACCGGAGCTGGTTTTCCGATATATAAAGGCAAAGGGGCTATTTTGCAAAGAGCATTAATTCAGTTTTTTTTAAATGAAGGCAATAAGAAAGGATATCAAGAACTTTCAGTCCCTCATCTTGTTAACGAATCCTCAGGTTATGGCACTGGGCAGCTTCCAGATAAAGAAGGCCAGATGTACCATGTGTCATCAGATGATTTATACTTAATCCCTACTGCAGAAGTACCTATTACCAATATTTATAGAGATGTCATTGTCGAACAAAAAGACTTGCCTATAAAACACATAGGATATACGCCGTGCTTTAGAAGGGAAGCTGGCTCTTATGGTAAAGATGTTAGAGGGTTGAATAGATTACATCAATTTGATAAAGTGGAGATAGTTCAAATAACAAATCCATCTGAAAGTTATCAAACTTTAGATGATATGGTTATTTATGTCGAGAGTCTAATAAAGAAATTGGGCTTGCCTTACAGGAAATTAAGACTTTGTGGTGGAGATTTAGGATTTACTTCTGCCTTGACTTATGATTTAGAAACCTATTCCGTTGGTCAAGACAAATGGCTAGAAGTTAGCTCAATTTCTAATTTTGAAACCTTCCAGTCTAATAGACTAAAATTGCGCTATAGAGCTCAAAATAAAACTATTGATTTAGCCCACACACTAAATGGTAGCGCACTAGCACTTCCAAGAATTATGGCGTCTTTACTTGAAATAAACCAGAATGAAGATGGTATTAATATTCCCGAAGTCTTAAGACCTTACACAGGGTTTGATTCTATATGATTTACATGAAATATCTTAAACTAATTGTTGTTTTTTTAGTATTGGTTAGTTGTTCTAACAAAGGAGAAAAACAGGCCAATGCACTACTTTCAAAATCATTTTTTTTGGAGAAAAGCATCAATGAAATAAATACTATCCATGTGGAGAATGCATTTTCAAAATACCAAGATAATATTGAATTGGTTAAAAAATGTGTAAGTACTATTGAAAATGAGTTTGCTAGGAGAATGAATAATTACAAAGGTCTCAAAAGAGCATGTCCTAGTTTTTTGACTAATTATGGTTTGACAAAAAGAAACTTAGAGATTGAAATTAATCAACTCAAGACGTTAAAATTAGATCTTGCAAATAATTTGGTTCCTGGAGATTCAATACCATATTATCTAGAAATGGAAAAAAAAAATATCCAAAAAATTTCTGATGATCTTCTAGACATTCTTAACTTATATGACTTTGTTATATCCAATAAATGACAGTTTATATTTGCCAATAAAGAATTTTGCCAATAAAGAATGTTCCAAAAATGAGATTTAAATATCTTTTTACACTACTATTTTCGATAGTATCTGTCTTAAGTTTTTCACAGGCTTCTACTATCGATTTTCAACTAGCTAAAAAATATTACTTAGATAGCGATTATGAAAAAGCAGTGCTTTATTATGAGAAAATATTTAATGAGGCTAGATACAGACTTAGGATTTATGAAAATTACAAATCGGCTTTTATAGAACTTAATAAATTTAAAGAAGCTGAAAAATTAAGTAAAACTTTAATCAAAGAGTATCCTAACAAGCTAAGATTTTTAGTTGATTTAGGAGTTATTTATGGTCTTGTGGATAGAAATGATAAAAAGAATCAAGTCTTTGATAAAGCTATTGAGCAAATAAATAAAGAGACATCATATGACAACGCATTTGATTTAGGACTAGCTTTTGAGAAAATAGGAAATTTAGAAAAAGCACTAGAAGTATATTTAAATTTCGAGTCTAAAAATCTCCAAAATCCTTTCGCATTTCACTCTAAGATTGCACTTATTTATAACAAGACTGGCCAATCTAATAAAATGATTAATACTTTTTTTGAGATGTTAGATTTCAATAATAAGTTTCTTCAAAATGTCCAGAACGGTTTAGTAAATAGCATTGGGTTTCAAAAAAACATTAAGGAAAAAGAGATATTAAGACAATCCATCATTAAAAAAATTCAAGCAAATCCAAAAAAAATAGTTTATATCGAATTATTAGCCTGGTTTTACATGCTAGACAACGATTATGAAAATGCTTATACACAAATTAAAGCATTGGACAAGAAATTAAATAAAAATGGATCCAAGCTACTTGAATTAGGTAATACGGCGCTCAACAACCAAGATTTTAAAGTTGCCATTAAATGCTTTGATGATGTTGTTATTAAAAGTAATTCTTTGGAATATAAGTTTGAAGCAAAAAATAAAAAACTCTTTGCTTTAAAAAGTAAGATTCTTTATGGCAATCAAATCATTCAAGAAGAATTAGAGGAGCTAAAGGCCAATTATCTTTTAATATTGTCCCAACTAAATAATTCAAAAAATGTTTACAATAATTCTAAAAGAAAGTACAATTTACTTTTAGATCTTTCGGAAATAGAGGCTTTTTATTTAGGCGATATTAGTTCTGCAAAACAACATTTAAATAATGCAATTCTAATCCCAAGATTAAAGGAAAAACAAAAAGCAAATGCAAAATTGAAACTAGCCAACATTCTTGTTTTAGAGGATAATATTTGGGAAGCATCCTTAATGTATCTTCAGATTGAAAAACAATTTAAAGACGATCAGTTAGGACATTTAGCAAAATTTAAAAATGCCCAAGTATATTATTTCTCTGGTGAATACGATTGGTGCCAAGCACAACTTAAAGTTTTAAAAGCATCTACTTCTAAATTAATAGCCAATGACGCCTTAGAGCTTTCAGTATTAATTTCAGATAATTACAATATGGACACCTCTGAAGTTGCTATGAAATTATTTTCCTATGCCGATATGCTCACCTTTCAACAACAATTCTCGAAAGCAAATACTTTATACGATTCCATACTAAAGAATTTTCAAAACCATTCTTTAAATGATGAAATTATTTTCAGAAAAGCAAAAATTGATTTAAGACAACACAATTACCAAAAAGCTATCCAGCACTTCAAATTACTAGTTGACAATTATCCTAATTCTATTTTACTAGATAATTCTTTATTTTTAATAGCTTCTATTTATGAAGAAAAAATCAAAGACTTTGACCAAGCAAAAAAATATTTTAAGACCATTCTCTTTGACCATAAAGGGAGTTTATATACTGCCGAATCTAGAAAAAGATTTAGAAAACTAGCAGGAAATACTAATGAGAAAATTGAAAAAGATTCAGGATGATTTTATATAACATTACTGTTAATATCGATCACGATATTAACCAAGAGTGGCTTGTTTGGATGAAGGATATTCACATTCCTGATGTTTTGTCTACTGGTTTATTTATAGAAAATAAAGTTGCTAAAATTCATGCTGAGGAAGATGGCGGATTTTCTTATAGCATTCAATATCTATTAAAATCTTGGGAAGATTATAATTTGTATCAATCAAATTTTGCATCCCAACTACAGAAAAAATACCAAGAAAAGTATGCCAATAAAAGTGTTGCTTTTAGAACAGTTTTAGAAATAATTCATGTTGCTTACCCATAAAATTTATGGATTTTAATAATTCTCCTTTAAATAAGCTAGATCTTTCTTACTACGGAATTAAAAATCAAGTTTACGCAAAAAGAGATGATTTAATCCATCCTATTATCTCTGGAAATAAGTGGAGAAAATTAAAATACAATTTAAAATATTTTAATTCTATTTCTAAAAAAGGGATTGTTTCCATTGGAGGTGCTTATTCCTCTCATATTTTAGCTCTTTCATATATATGTAAAGTCCATTCTATAAAATGTGTTCTTCTTGTAAGGGGAGAGCAAACTAGTCCTTTGAATAATATTTTAATTAAATGCCACTCCTACGGAGCAATTATCGAATATATAAGCAGAAACAATTATAAAAATCCAAAATGGATTCAAAATTTTTGTAAAGAAAAGTACAACGACTTTTTTTTCATTCCAGAGGGTGGGTCTAATTTTCACGGAATAAAAGGTTGTCAAAAAATAGTTGATGAAATTGAAAACGATTTTGATTACATTTTTTGTGAGGTAGGGACAGGAGCAACTTTTTCTGGAATAGTTTCCTCGTTAAATAAATCTCAATCTTGTTTTGGTATAGTTGTACTAAAAGGTGCTACTAAAATTGGAGAGAATATTTCTAACAAATTTGAATTTGAATTAAAAAAGCCTTTTTCGAAAAATTGGATTTTAAATCATGATTATCATTTTGGCGGTTACGCCAAATACAGTGAAGAGCTAATACTATTCATGCGAGAATTTTATAAAATAACAGGCCTAATGACAGATCCAATTTATTCAGGGAAGATGTTTTTTGGTCTAGTAGATCAACTAAAAAAAAATAAGAAATTGGAGAACAAAAAAATAATTGCTTTACACTCTGGAGGATTATCTGGAATAGAAGGATTTGAAAAAAGATATAAAATAAAAATATTTAATTAGCCATTTCACTCATGAACTTAATTTTCATTAACCTAAGTTCATCTTCGCTATAATCGCCATCAAATTCTTTGTAAGCCTCGCTAATGTCATCTGATTCAGCATCTTCTAAAAAGTAATCATAAATTTCTTTTTGTGCATCTTCATCAATTATATTATTTAGATAATAATCTATATTAATTTTAGTCCCAGAAGAAACAATATTTTCAATTTCTAAAATAAGTTCGTCAATTTTTTTATTTTGACTTTTTGCAATGTCCTCTAATGGAAGTTTACGGTCAATATTGGTTATAATATTTACTTTTTTACCACTTTTATTGACAATACTTTTCATAATAAAGTCTTGAACTCTCTCAATGTTGTTTTCCTCTACATATTTTTTTATAAGTTCTATAAACGGGGTGCCATATCTCTTTGCTTTTCCAATCCCAACGCCAGTTATTTTCTGAAGTTCTTCAAAATTTATTGGGTACTGCATAGTCATTTCTTCCACTGAAGGATCTTGAAAAATCACAAATGGAGGGATGTTTTTTTTGAGTGCAATACTTTTTCTAAGGTCCTTAAGCATTTTAAAGAGTTTTTCATCTAATGCGCCTCCTCCTGCTTTTTGATTTAGAATAATGTCTTTATCATCTGTATCGCTAAAGTCATGTTCTTTAATGAGATCAATCTCTTTCGGATTATTTATAAAATCTTCTCCTTTTTCTGTTAAAACTAATGTTCCATAGGTCTCAATTTCTTTTTTTACAAACCCAAGAACTACAATTTGCCTAAAAACAGCATGCCAGAAATGCTCGTCTTCTTCGGCTCCGCTATTAAAGAAGGGAGATTCATTTCCTTTGTAGGTTTTAATTTCTGCGTTATTATTACCCACCAATATATTTGCAAAGTATTTCACCTTGTGTTTTCCATTGACAGATTTGACACAATCCAGTGCTAGTTTAACATATTGCTTCCCTTTAATTTTTTCTTTTGGATTTTGAGAGTTATCGCACATACTTGCTCCTGGACCATTGATATCATCAAAATCCTCACCAAAGTAGTGGAGAAGAAATTTTCTTCTATTAATACTTGTTTCGGAATATGCTACTACTTCTTGAAGCAGTTGATGACCAACTTCTTGTTCTGCCAATGGTTTTCCATGTAAAAAGTTTTCCAATTTCTCAATATCTTTATAACTATAGAAAGCAAGACAGTGCCCTTCTCCTCCATCTCTACCAGCTCTTCCCGTTTCTTGATAATAACTTTCTAATGATTTAGGAATATCGTGATGAATTACAAATCTAACATCCGGTTTGTCAATTCCCATTCCAAAAGCAATAGTGGCAACAATTATATCACACTCTTCCATCAAAAACATATCTTGATGTTTTGCTCTAGTATTAGGGTCTAGCCCCGCATGGTAGGGTAGTGCAGAAATTGAGTTTACTTGTAATAGTTGAGCAATTTCCTCTACTTTTTTTCTGCTTAAACAGTAAATTATTCCAGATTTGCCTATTCTAGGTTTAATAAATCTAATAATTTCTTTTTGAACATTTTTTTTAGGTTTTACCTCGTAGAATAGGTTATCTCTATTAAAAGATGCTTTGAAAACTGTAGCATCTGTCATTTCTAAGTTCTTTTGAATATCCCCTTGGACTTTTGGAGTAGCTGTGGCTGTAAGAGCAATAATTGGAACATCTTCTATTGACTTTATAATTGGCTTTAATCTCCTATATTCTGGTCTAAAATCATGGCCCCACTCAGAAATACAATGTGCTTCATCGATAGCAAAAAATGAAATTTTTATTTTTTTTAAAAAGTCAATATTTTCTTTTTTTGTTAGGGACTCAGGGGCTACATATAAAAGTTTAGTCGTACCGGAAATTACATCATTTTTAACTTTGGTTATTTCTCCTTTATTTAAAGAAGAATTTAAAAAATGAGCAACACCATCATTATCGCTAACTTGTCTTATAGCGTCTACTTGGTTTTTCATTAAAGCAATTAACGGGGAAACTACAATAGAAGTGCCTTCACACATTAATGCAGGAAGTTGATAACAAAGAGACTTTCCACCTCCGGTAGGCATTATAACAAAAGTGTTTTTACCGGAAAGGAGACTTGAAATAACCTTTTCTTGTTCTCCTTTAAAAGAATCAAATCCAAAGTATTTTAATAAAGACGCTTTTAAGTCTGTTTTAACAATATTCATTTTACAAATTCTTATTACTCTAATATAAAGAATTTAAAGCTATTAATTGACGAAGTTTATTTACTTATTTGCTCGAGGGCAATATAGGCCATTAAGCCAGATGAAATTGAAAATGTTTTTTCATCAATATCAAACGTGGAAGTGTGCAATCTCTTATTAGTTTTTCCATCACTTGTACCTATTCTGTAAAAGCAGGAAGGAGAGGATTGGCTGATATATGCAAAATCTTCGGATGTCATTCTTAAATCAAGGTTTATTACATTTTCTTTTCCTAAATATTTTTCTGCTGCATTAATCGCGGTTTTTGTTATTTGTTCATTATTGACTAAAAAAGGATATCCAACTTTTATATCAAAATCACATGAGCCACCTGCACTTTCACAAATTGAACTTGCAATTTTTTTCATTTTTTCATGTGCTAAAAATCTCCACTTCTCATCAAATGTTCTAAAAGTCCCTTTTATTTGAACGGTGTCTGGTATAATATTTGTTTCTCCTTGTGCATTTACATAGCCAAAGGATAATACTGAAGGATTATTTGGTTTATTGCTTCTACTAATTATTTGTTGAAGATTTGTAATAATTTGAGATGTCATTAGTACAGGATCGTTTAAAAGATGCGGAAGTGCAGCATGTCCACCTTTTCCTTTAACAGTAATATAAATCTCATCTGCCGAAGCCATGTACAAACCGGGTCTAAATCCTACTTTTCCAACTTGTAAGTCTGGATATACATGTTGGGCAATACAAGCTTGAGGTTTATTATTAAGAAGTCCATCTTCTATCATTAATTTTGCACCTCCAGGAAGTTTTTCCTCTCCAGGTTGAAAAACAAATTTTATTGTGCCATTAAAATCTTCTTTAAGTTCATTCAATATTAAAGCAGTTCCTATTAATGATGCACTATGAAAGTCGTGGCCACAAGCATGCATAACCCCATTATTTTTAGACTTGTAGTCGACATTATTGTCTTCCGCAATTGGCAATGCATCTAAATCTGCTCGCAATAATATTTCTTTTGTATCAGGATTTCTTCCTTTGACAGTTGCTATTATACCTGTTTCAACATGACCAGCAGTAAAAGGTATGTTGTTTTTTTTTAATACTGATTGAATGAATTTAGAAGTTTCATATTCTTTGAAAGAAAGTTCTGGATGAGCATGAAGATGCTTTCGAATATTAACAGCTTCTAAAACATGTTTTTTTGCAATATTTCTTACTTTTTCTATCATTTCATGTAATGCTGAACACCACTAATAATCATCTTAACAGATGCATAAAGCATGAAAACTCCAAAGATTAATTGTACAATATGAACTGGAGTATTAAAGGTCAACTTTGATCCTATCCATCCTCCAAAAATGAAAAAAATGGCCATAATTAAAGAATAATAGAGTAGTAAATTTTTATAGTCTATGGTATCAACAACCATATTAAATGTGCCAGTTTGGTAATAGTTATAAAAAGCCAAGATTCCTATAGGCGGCAACATTAATGCAAGCGAAACTCCTTGAGCTTGATATTGATCTAGTTTTAAAAAATATATTAATGCAGGAATTATTATAATACCTCCACCAATCCCAATGTATCCACTTGCAATACCAGCTGCAAGACCAATTAGTGATAAAGTAATAAATGTATTTAAATCCATGTTTTTCTTAAAAGTCTAATGATAAAGATAGTTGTTTAATTGAAGGCATTAAGATTTTATCATCAATTCCATATCCCCAATCTAATCGTACGTAATAGCCGAAAATTCTAGATCTAAGGCCAAAACCATAGCTGTAAATTATAGGTTCTTTTTGGCTTTTAATGTTTATAGTATAATTGTGTCCATTTATAATAGAGCTATTAAATGAATTCTCAATTGAATAAGGTGTTTTACCAGTCCATGCAGATCCAATATCTCCAAAACCAATTACCATGAAATTTTCTAAAAAGTCAGAGCTTAAAGGTTTTTTTGAAAAGTAACTAAATAGAGGAACTCTAAGTTCATTACTTATGGCTATAAATGAATTTCCATTTCTAGCATTTTGGTAAAATCCTCTTATTGGAGAAGCAATTGTTTGGAATTGAAAATTTATGTTGGGATCTGGAAGTATGGTGGGGTCAAAATTAGCCCATAGATAACCATCAACTCCACCCAAGTAGTATAAAAGCCTTTGAGAACCTAAGGATGTACTTGCAGCTATTCTTGAAGCAAAAACAATATTCCTATGAATTTTTTGGTAATTTCTTAGGTCGAGACCTAATACAAAAAAGTCGGTATTTGTATTTAATAATTCATTGTAACCTTCTACCCAAGTTTTGAATTTAAAACCATTATTAATATTTAGTGATATAGGTCTTGTAACGTCAAATACATATTCTAGAAGACCTCCAAAAAGTATAAAATTATCATTTGGTGTTTTTAATGTTGTTGGAGAATTACTTAATGTAGTTACTTTGTCAAATCTTAAATTTGTAGTCAGTCGAAGACTACTAACTTCGCTAAAAGGAAAAGAGAATTGATGTTTTATATCATTAACAACAGTTTTTTTTATGATATCGTCGCTAAATACATCTTCAAATGATTGTCTAGATACTTGTGTTCTTTGATCAACTCTATTTTTTAAGTTTTCATAAATGGCTATTAACCCTATGTTATTTAGTTGAACAGGTCCTTTTAACCCTCCACTTATTTTATAATCTTCGAATACATCTTTTGCTTGAACTAGCGTAAATCCGTCAAAACCTGCATTTTTAAATCCCGAAGTGCTATATCTCTGATAAGCTTGATTATTAAAAGTTGGATTAAGTTGCATTATAAATTCACCAATAGTAAAATTTATATTGTAGACTTTTTGAGTAGGTAATTTTATATTATGGTCTTTTATAGTTTCAGTTTCATTAAAATCTTTAGATTCTAAAAGTTGTTTTTTTTCATCCTCAAATCTATAATTATAGATATCTATTTTTTTTTCCTCCTCTAAATACGCAGTATTGAAATCTAAATTCACATTTTTGGTGTTAATATTTTTGAAGTAAGTTTTTGATGACTTATTTTCAAACATAGTGCAGTTTTTTCTGTTCCCTAAATAAAATTCATAATTGTTATTTCTACGGTACAATAAACTGTATAGAGAAGTTTTAGAACTAAAATCAATCTCTAAAGAGTTTCTGCTAAAGTGCGATAACTGGTGTGTGCTACTTATATAGCGATAGTGTATCATGGTGTCAATATGACTTATAGTACTGTCTACTATCGTTTGAAAATGATTATAAATTCCATTTTCATCACTTAAAAAATTATAGTTGTTTTTGGTAGTTGGTTGAGGTTGTATTTCGTTATGGTTTTTTGTATTTGTTAATTGAATAATTTTTTTAGTGACACTGCTTATTTTATACAAATCAAAATTATTTTTAAATAAATTAGAATTTATATTATCCAAAGGTCTATTAGAAGTAAATATTATTTGATTAGATTTTGGGATATATTTAGCATCTAAATCATCGAAAACATCATTGGTCAACTGAGTGTGGCTATTACCCAAGACAGTGTACTCAAAGATGTCAGAATAACTGTCTTTAACAGCAGATAACACCATTTTTGTTCCTTTTTTGTTATAGGAAGAACTCAATACTTTCTCCAACCCCAATAAATATTTTATATTCTTTTTTTTATTTAAAAGATTGTAAAGATTTAAAGTGATGCCACCTTTTTTCTCTTCAAATATTGCCAAAACCTCTCCGCTAGGGTGCCAGTCTAAAATGGGATAGGAAAGGTCGGGAATTCTATTTAGTTTGTAATCTCCTTTGATTATAGTTTGAATTTTGTCTTCTTTAATATCCAATATTTTGACCTTGTATTGTCCAAGATAATGTTCTGAAAAAGCAATTTTTGACCCATCAGAACTCATTCTTAATTGTCTTATGGTTCTATTTTTTTTAACTTTTATATTCAATTTATCTTCATTTGGCTCCATACAATTAACCACATCGTTTGAATACTGAATTTTAAAATGATCAAAGAAATCTTGTTGAATCATTTCCGAAGAAACTCCAAGGACATAAATAAAACCACTTTCTACACTTTTACTAACCTTCATCATATACATCAAATTTGGAATCATATTCTTTCCAAAAACAATGTCTATATATCTCCAAAGCCCATGTCCATATAATCTAGATTCAAGATTACTTAGTGATTGAAACCTTTTAGTTTTTTCACTAAGAATTAAGTCTTTTAGTTCAGAATCTAATCTTGAGTTCCAATCCTGAGAAAGATAATCGACCAAGCCTTCTTTAAACCATGAAGGCAGGTTAATAAATGTTGTATTCTTGACGGTCTGTTTCCAATCAGTTCCATAAAGTATTTTATTAACTAATATTTCTGCAACTCCTCTTTTAATTTGATTTTCAAAATCTACATGATTTCCGTTGAAGTACAAAAATATTTTTTGACCTTCTATATTGGAAGTTCCTCCAATATTTGATGAAATTTCATTAGTTAGACCTATGTTGCTCTGTCTGAATTTACTTTGACTATTGTAAACTATAAGATGAATTTTCTCTTCAATTGAAAAGTCTATAAATTTTTCTATTTTTTTTTGAAAATCATAGGCTGTTTTTGCTGCAAATTTCGCATGTTCTCTTCCACCTTTAGAAAAATATACTTTAGATCTTTCAAACTCAAAAGATTGCCAAAAAAAAGAGTTGTATTGAACCCTGTTTTGACCAAATGGAATGTTAGATCCTGTGTAATACTGTGAAAAAACAGAATAACTGCTAATAATTATCAATATGACTAAAAACTTTCTCAATTTTTCCGTTTCAAAGATAACTAATTTCATGCCATAGTTTAATTTTGAATTTAAAACCTAAAAATGCTTTACGTAAAAAAATTCACTTTCAATCCATTCTCAGAAAACACTTACGTTGTAACCGACAAATTAAACAATTCTGTAATTATAGATCCTGGTTGTTATTATAAAGCTGAACAAGCTGAACTAGACAATTATATTTTGAAAAATAATTTAAAATTAAAATCTATTCTTCATACTCACAGCCATTTGGACCATATGTTTGGTACTGCTTATTTAGCAGATAAATATAATTTAGATTTATGGATTTGTAAAGAAGATTTAGTAACCTATGAATCCTATGAAAAAGTTTGTGAAGTCTATGGTATACCAATTACTTTTAGTCCCAATCCCACCCCAAAATTTTTTGACCTAAAGAAGTTAATCCAAATAGATGGAATTAAGTTTAAAATATTATTTGTACCAGGACATTCCCCAGGTCATGTAGCATTTTATAATCAAGAGAATAATTTCTTAATTAATGGGGACTGTCTGTTTGAAAATAGTATTGGTAGAACAGATCTACCAGGAGGAAATCACCAACAACTTTTAGATTCCATTAAAAATGAAATTTTCAAGTTACCAGCTGAGACTTTAGTTTATTGTGGGCATGGTAATGAAACAACTATAAAAATGGAGAAAAGTTCAAATCCTTTCCTCCGTTAATTATATATCTTAAAACTAGTTAATTATCAATTTTTTAGTTTTAACATTTCCATTTTGGTTGGCTTTTACGATGTAAACGCCTCTGCTAATATTTTCTATATTAATATTTTGATTTTTATTAGATATAGTATTGTTATAAATTACTTTTCCATTTAGGTCTAATATTTCAATTTCTGTTGTAGCAGTTATATTGGTCATGTAAATTTCAAAAGATCCATTATTAGGATTTGGATGAGATGTTAAAATTCACCAAGATTATTTTCTTTAATACTTCACACAAGGATCGACATATGCTACAGCTTCTTGCATTTCACTATAGCAGCTTATAGTGGAGATATCCCAATTGTAGAAAAAGAAATAAAAGTCTGTAGAACCATTGGATGCTTGAGTAATAGAAGCTACATTTCCATAATCGTATGGATAGGATGCATTGGTTGTATTTCTATAAAGAGATAAGGTACCTGGACTAATCGCTGAAATATACATTCCATATGCTAGTCCAGCTGGTATATTAACACCAATTGGCACTTTGTGACCACTAATTGTATTTACTGGTGCAGTTATGGTGTAAGTTCCATTAAAGATAGTACTACCTAAGACACTTTGAATAATAATTCCAACAGTTCCTGTATCGGATGGATAAATAGTAACAGAATCAATAGTTAAATCATTATAGACATCAAACATAAGACCGTCTGTAAAGAAATTATAGTAGCCTCCACCGCCAAAAGTATTGTTGGTAGCACCCATGTTGCCTGGAGCTAATTCTTGATAGGCGGCAAAATAACTTGTTGTAGTGGTAATGGTGTCAGTAGTCATAGTATCACCAGTTCCTATGAAACCTCCTGCAGCATCAAACCAGTCAAAATCCACACCTGATGGACCAGAAGCTGTAAGGGTTGCAGATTGTCCATTTGGATTAAATGCATCTACACAAACTGTATCATCTGTTACAGTGGGAGCAAAAGGAGTGTAGTAATTTTGAAAAGTAAGTGTAGATCCGTATGCATCGTTTGCAGTATTGTCATCATTTGGAAGGTTGGTAGTAAAGTCAAAACTATAGGTTCCATCTTGGGTTAAATCCACTGGTAGAGTAAATGTGTACAATAATGAATCACCAGGAAATAAGGTGTCAAAAATAGTTTCCACAAAAGGAGTTCCGTTAAGAGAATACTGAATGGTAAACCCAGACTGAGGTAAATAACCAAAGTTGAAAATAGTAGCAGTAACTATAGAACTATCTACTTCACATCCTGTAGATGCAGTAGGTAAATTAGCAAGCACAATACCCACATCATTTTGGGGCCCTTCTCTCACTTCGAAATTGTCTATTGCAATATCACCAGTAAATGAACTTCCAACTACTCCAATTACCTTAAAATGTACAATTCCTGAGAAAGCGGCAATTGAAATAACTTCTTCGTTCCATTGATTTCCTTGATCACCTGATTTTGTGAAAATAGTATTATAGCTTAGCCCTCCATCATCTGAAATTTCAATAGTCAAATCTGCTGTTGTAAGCCCATACATATGGTGAAATAGTCTAAGTTCAGCTGCTGCTAATGAACTAATATCAATACTTTCAGAATACATTACAGCTTGCTGACCAGCAGTTCTTGGGGAGGAAGTTTCTATATACATATAATTTCCACCACCAGTCATATCATCTGACGGTCCGGTACTAGAAGAACTTGTTCCACTTGCGTCCAATGTCCAATCAAAATCATCGTTTAAATCCTGATTCCAACAAATTGGAAATCCTGAATCAAAGTCTGTGTAATATGGTGCATTAGTAGATACACAAGGAGTAAGAAATGTTGTTGGGCCAGAAATTATACTAGTGTCTCCTGAGGCACAAATTGCTTGCACATAAAAATTATAAGTAGTGCTAGAACTTACTACCAAATCAACAGTATCATTGGTAACAGCAATAGGTGTAGTAGTAGATATTTGACCTGTGCTAGGAACAAGATAAACCAACCATGAACTATGGTTACTAGACCCAGTCCAGCTTAAATTGACACTGTCAGCACTAACACTATTAACCGCAAGAGTTGTTGGTAACGGACTTGCACATGAAATACAAGAAACAACCTCAATTAAATCAATAGCTACATCGCCAGTAAAGGAAGTTCCACTAGTGTAGTCGAATTCTAGATAAATTTGCTGTCCTACGTAGCTTCCAAGGTTAATTCCTACATTCTGATACGCAGCTGCGTTACTAGTTTGTAGTTGACCTGTGTTGGAAAAGACTGTAGAAAAAGGACCTGTTGGGCTGGTTCCAATTCCTAAATTTAAAGTGCCTATTTCTGCGCCATATGCATGTATCCAAAATGAAAGTTCTGCATCGTCTGCAGCAGTTCCTAAATCTATCATTGGAGAAACAATGCTTCCAGAAGAAGGATTTACTCCACTAGTCTCGTAATAAAAATAATTAGAACCACTATGAGCACCACTAGGGCCAGTCCCTGTTGAACTAGTGGTACCACTCTTGACATTCCACTGTCCTGCAGTAGTTCCAGTGCCGAAAGTACCTGCCCAACCTCCTTGAGTTTCTAAATCATCTGTAAATACTATTCCAGGGTTACCCCCAGAAACACAATTCACGCCAATAGGTCCTTGAATAAGAGTATTGATATTTAGCGGACCTGTCCAATAGCTAGAATCGTTGCTAGCACAAATTGCTTGAACATAGAATGAATAAGCACTTGAAGGACTTAACCCAGTTAGAGAATAACTTGTAGAACTTGTGGAGTCCATTGTTCCAGTACCTAATGCAAAACCTGCATTACCCCACTGAATGTTCCAAAGAGTTTCGTTGCCACCTGGTGTCCATGAGAAATCAGCACTTCCACCAGTAATATTAGAAGCTGCTAAATTAGTCGGAGCTACACACGAAGGAATATCTTCATAATTAAAATCATCCATCCATATATAGTCAAATGTGCTATTTAAACCGTGTCGAAAGGCAATATAATTGTCAGTACCACTATAATTATTGAAACTTACTATGATTTGCTCCCAAATGGAACTGTTAAAAGTACTATTTGTGATAGTAGAGTAGGGAGTAAATGTTGTGGGATCATTAGGATCTGTTATAGTCCCTACAATTAGGTCTGAGGTATAAGCTGTGCTTCCTTCATTTTGCAAGAAAAATCTAACTCTTTTGGTAGAGTCTAAATCAGTTATAAATGGACTAATTAAAATTAAATCACCACTGGTTACGCTCGAGTTGTAAAATGCTACAGAGTTTGGCGCAGATCTTTGTGGATTAAAATTACTATTGTCAGCTTGAATATAGGACGCTCCTGTAGAAATAACACTCCAGCATTGGTCTAAATTAGGAGCTGCTGTATTATCAAAATTCTGGAAATAAGGAGAACTTATAGGAAGACAATTGGTTAAAACAGAATATGGTCCTGTTAAAAAGCTGGTATCACCTACAGAACATATACTTTTTACATAAAAGTCATAATAGGTATTAGAACTTAGTCCAGAAAAGGTAACCGTGTCGTTATTGACAATTGTAAGGTAATTGGAGTCTGGAGCCACACCTGAAGGGGTTAAATAAACCATCCAAATAGAATCACTCCCAAAAGTAGCCCAGGTTAAAGAAGCACTGTCTGTAGTAATATCAAATGAACTAATATATTGAGGTTGGGGACAACTAGGTATTGGATTTACTGCAAAATTGTCAATCATAACATCATTGTCTTCAGGGTCATCCACACTTCCTTCAGAAGCCCAAACTGCAAATTGAACAATTCCAGTAGTATCAGATGGTAATGCAATTATCTCATGATTTCCATTGGGTCCTGTAATATAATTGTTATTGTAATTTGCTAGTCCATTCCAACTTGCTCCACCGTCCCTTGAAATTAAAACTTCTACTCTATCATCAGAACCTAGTTGACTAGGACTGGTTTGGTTCCACCCAAAAACTCCAAAATCAAATTCTATTTGAAAAGGACCACCGCTATTAAAATCATATTGAGGGCTCAATATCCATTCTTGTTTACCAAGAGTAAATAAATTTATTTTTACAGCGCCTGTTGTTCCAATATTTCCAAAGCCATCGGTGAACCAATTACTTGTTCCAAACCCTGTTGGTCCTGTTCCTGGGTCACCATCTCCGGCTTGGTCCCAGCAGGCATTTGGCGGAAAGCCACCAGAAAAATCTTCAAGTTGAGAAGGTATTAAAGCAGAACAAGGAGTTATAAATGTAAATGGTCCAGCCCAATAACTTGTGTCTCCTGGACCACATATACCTTGTACATAAAAGTCGTAGGATGTGATTGAAGTTAACCCACTAATTGGATAAGCAAAAAAGTTAGCAGTTGTATCGTATGTTCCAGTACCAAGATTAAATCCAGATAGGCCCCATTCTATACTCCAAAAGGTTTCATTACCCCCAGCAAGCCAGGATAATTCAGCACTAGTTGCTGTTAGGTTTGCCACGCCAAAAGAAGAAACTAATGGACTAGGACAAGTTGGAGCTTCTCTTATTGCAACATTGTCCACAAGAATATCATTGTAAAAATCATTGGTAGCACCACCAGATTCGCCTCTAAATCTTACAGATACTATTCCAGCTACATCGTAACCAACAAGTGAGAAACTATATGGGTTCCATCCCTGAACAGAATTTATTTGCAGTGAATCTATTGTAACCCAGTTAGTTCCATCATTTGCCTCCACAAATAAAATATTTGCTGGAACTGGATTTGTAGTATTGTAACAGAAAAAATCAAACTCTATTTGAGGACTGGTAGTATTGGAAATATCTACTGGAATAACTTCCATTACTGTTCCAACATCCGTTGCAGAAAAATCTATCCATGCGTAAGTACCTGTAGATCTTCCATTATTTGCTGCGTCATATCCTGGAGTTCCAGTAAATCTCCAGCCGTCTCCTGAAACAACACTTTGCTGCCAGCAAATAGGAAGTACTCCATTTCCAAAATCTTCAGTATAGGGAGCTGTAACAGTTGCGCACGCAGTTGCAAAACAATATGGACCAGACCATAGACTGGAATCGTTAGCACTACAAACTGCTTGAACATAGTAACAATAATTGGTGGCAGGAGAAAGCCCTGTTAATGTATATGGATTAGTTGTTACAGATATTATGGTCCCTGTACTTTGAGGAAATCCAGAAATTCCGTATTCTATATTCCAAGAGGTCTCAGTGCCACCTGCTGTCCATAACAATCCAGCACTATTAGAAGTTATATTATTTGCCGTCATAAATTGAAGTGGTGGCGCTGGGCAAGTTGCGGTAAATCCACCTGAAATATTTGCGGTAAAATCTACTGTGGAACCCCAGGTAAAATTTGCACAAGGATCTAATGGTAATAGGCCACCTTCAATTTGCATAACTCTGATATTGGTAATTCCATTCGCAGCAAGTGTAGGAACAGTGAAAGAAAAACTATTAAGACCCATTGGTGGGATACCAGACCAAGTTCCAATAGATTCATTGGGTTCAAAAATAAGATTTTGATTCCAGTCAATCCAAGCTTCTCCAGCGCTATTGTAGTTTCCTCCGCATGTACCAAATTGAACATCTAAAGTATAGCTTAACCCTGCAGTTACAGAAACTGTATTTGCTGTTTGATCTTCTAATCCAATAATTCCTGGACATCCAGTATAATTTATATTAGTATTATTGTCTCCATTTATAAAAACACTCTCTACGTTAGAGTCAAATGTACTACTTGGACCACCTGCGCAGTACTGCCCATGTATATTACTAAATATAAGTATTGATATAAATAGAACAGATAGATTTTTCATTTTTGTTTTCATAATTAAAGTAGTTATTGAATTATCAATTTTTTAGTTTTAATATTTCCATTTTGGTTGGCTTTTACGACGTAAACGCCTCTGCTAATATTTTCTATATTAATATTTTGATTTTTATTAGATATAGTATTGTTATAAATTACTTTTCCATTTAGGTCTAATATTTCAATTTCTGTTGTAGCAGTTATGTTGGTCATGTAAATTTCAAAAGATCCATTATTAGGATTTGGTGAGATGTTAAATTCACCAAGATTATTTTCTTTAATATTCACACAAGGATCGACATATGCTACAGCTTCTTGCATATCACTATAGCAGCTAATAGTGGAGATATCCCAATTGTAGAAAAAGAAATAAAAGTCTGTAGAACCATTGGATGCTTGAGTAATAGAAGCTACATTTCCATAATCGTATGGATAGGATGCATTGGTTGTATTTCTATAAAGAGACAAAGTACCTGGGCTAATCGCTGAGATATACATTCCATATGCTAGTCCAGCTGGTATGTTAACACCAATTGGTACTTTGTGACCACTAATTGTATTTACTGGTGCAGTTATGGTGTAAGTTCCATTAAAGATAGTACTACCTAAGACACTTTGAATAATAATTCCAACAGTTCCTGTATCGGATGGATAAATAGTAACAGAATCAATAGTTAAATCATTATAGACATCAAACATAAGACCGTCTGTAAAGAAATTATAGTAGCCTCCACCGCCAAAAGTATTGTTGGTAGCACCCATGTTGCCTGGAGCTAATTCTTGATAGGCGGCAAAATAACTTGTTGTAGTGGTAATGGTGTCAGTAGTCATAGTATCACCAGTTCCTATGAAACCTCCTGCAGCATCAAACCAGTCAAAATCCACACCTGATGGACCAGAAGCTGTAAGGGTTGCAGATTGTCCATTTGGATTAAATGCATCTACACAAACTGTATCATCTGTTACAGTGGGAGCAAAAGGAGTGTAGTAATTTTGAAAAGTAAGTGTAGATCCGTATGCATCGTTACTTGTATCGTCATCATTAGCAAGGTTGGTAGTAAAGTCAAAACTATACGTTCCATCTTGGGTTAAATCCACTGGTAGAGTAAATGTGTATAATAATGAATCACCAGGAATAAGGTGTCAAAAATAGTTTCCACAAAAGGAGTTCCATTCAGGGAATATTGCACGTTAAAACCAGCCTGAGGTAAATAACCAAAGTTGAAAATTGTGGCAGTAACTATAGAGCTATCTACTTCACATCCTGTAGTTGCAGTAGGTAAATTAGCAACCACAACACCCACATCATTTTGTGGAGCCTCTTTTATCTCAACATTATCTATAAAGCAGTCTGGACCATATCCAGAAGCAAAATTAAATCTAATCTGCAAGGATGTTCCAAAAGGAGATAAGCTTAACCTTCCAGAAGAAACAAATGTTCCTGGAGAACTGGTAGTTGCTCCATCGTTGGACTCTAAGTCAGTTCCAGTTTTATACCAAATTTGAGTCCAGGAAACTCCACCATTCCCAGAAACTAAAACTTCAAGCGCGTCGTTAGGATAAAAAGTATTGTACTGGTGAGACCAATCAAATAATAGTTCGGGACTTACCATATTGGAAACATCAAATACTGGAGAAGTCATGTAAGCAAATTCACCACTTGACCAACTCCAAAAACTAGCTTCTGCAGAGGAATTACTATAATGAACACAACTTTGGGTCCCTCCAGATAAATCCCAACAGTTTGGGGGCCAAATACTAAAATCTTCGTTATACGGAAACGAAACAAAACTCACACATGGAGTACTAAAAGTCACAGGACCAGCTAAAATACTTGTGTCCCCGGCAGAACAAATTCCATTAACATAAAAGTTGTAATTAAGATTAGGATTCACTGCTAGATTAACAGTGTCATTGGTTACTAAAATAGGGGTTGTGTTGGCCAAAGTACTATTGTCAGGAACTAAGTATACTAGCCAACTATTTTGATTTGGAGACCCTTGCCAACTTAAATTCACACTATCTGCAGAAATACTATTTACAGAAAGAGAGGATGGTAAAGGACTTGGACATGAGGTACAAGAAGTAACTTCAATTAAATCAATTGCAACATCACCAGTGTAGGAGTTACCACTTGTGTAGGAGAACTCTAAATAAATTTGCTGCCCAATATAACTTCCAAGATTTACTCCAACATTTTGATAAGGAGCTGCGTTACTAGTTTGAATTTCGTTAGAAGAAGAAAACACGTTTGTGAAAGGGCCTGTTGGAGTGGTGCCAATTCCCAAATTAAGTGTTCCTATTTCTGCGCCATAAGCATGTAACCAAAATGAAAGTTCTGCATCATCAGTTGCTGTACTCAAGTCAATTAACGGGGAGACAATACTTCCTGATGTAGGGTTTGTTCCACTTGTCTCATAATAAAAATAGTTGCTCCCACTGTGAGCAACATCTGGACCAGTTCCGAATGATCCAGTACTTCCACTGTTTACATTCCACTGACCAGTACTACTCCCTGTTCCGAAATTTCCTGTCCACGGCCCCTGGGATTCTAAATCATCTAATATATATTAACCCTGCATTACCACCAGAAATACAAGTTATTCCAACTGGACCTTGAATAAGAGTATTGAAACTAAGGGGACCATTCCAATAGCTAGTGTCTCCAGGGCTGCAGATACTTCTTATGTAAAAATCATAACCCATAGATGCACTCAATGTTGTTAAGCTATAGTTGGTTAAAGAGGTAGTGTCCAAAACCCCACTTCCTAAAGCGAACCCAATAGTCCCCCATTGAATTTGCCATAATGATTCAGCTCCACCAGGTGTCCAAGAAATATCTGCATTATTGGCTGTAATATTAGAAGCAGTTAATGCAGAAGGTTTTACACACGAAGGAATATCTTCATAATGAAAGTCATCAAGAAAAATATAATTAAAAGAGCTATTTAGTCCATGACCTAAAGCAATATAATTATCAGTTCCAGTGTAATTATTAAAGCTCACAATAATTTCTTGCCATCCATTATTGAACGATGAGTTGGCAACAGTTTCGTAAAGTGTAAAGGTGGTAGGGTCACTCGGGTCGCTCAATGTTCCTATTATTAAGTCAGCACTTGAAGAGTTGCTGTTTAAATGAAATCTAATTCTTTTAGTGGAGTCTAAATCTGAAATCATGGGGCTAACAAAAAACAATTCTCCGCTTGTTCCAGATGAGTTATAAAACTGAATGGAATTTGGCAAAGATCTAATAGGGTTAAAACTATTGTCGTTAGCCTGAATATTTGCAAAAGAAACACCAGTATTATTTAAAGAACTCCAACATTGGTCAAAATAAGGAGCAGTTGAGTTGTCAAAATTTTGAAAGTAAGGGGAACTTATTGGAAGACAACTGGTAACGAATGTAAAAGGACCTGTTAACGAACTCGTGTCATTACTAGAGCAAATTCCTTGAACATAAAAATCATAATAGGTGTTAGAGCTTAGTCCAGAAAAGGTTATAGTATCGTTGGCAACTAAAGTTAAATGACTGGTATCTGGCGCAACACCAATTGGAGTTAAATAAACTATCCAACTAGTATCTGTTCCAAAAACTGTCCAGGTCAATGAAGCACTATCTGGTAATATATTAAATGCATTTACGTAAAGTGGTTGGGGACAACTTGGAATAGCATTGATTGCAAAATTATCAATCATCACATCATTATCTTCAGGGTCATCAACAGTTCCTTCAGAAGCCCAAATTGCAAACTGAACAATTCCAGTGTCACTTGGAAGAGGAATAATTTCATGATTTCCATTGGGTCCAGTAGTATAATTATTATTGTAATTTGCTAGCCCAGACCATGAAACTCCCCCATCTCTAGATATTAAAACTTCTACTCTGTCATCTGATCCTAAAGTTCCAGGACTTGTGGTTGGCCAAGTAAACACCCCAAAATCCAACTCCACTTGAAATGGCCCACCAGTGGTTAAATCATATTGCGGGGTTAAAATCCATTCATTTTTTCCTGTAGTGTACAGATTTATTCCTACAGCACCAGTATTACCAACATTTCCAAATCCCGCTTGGTACCAATTACTAAATCCTAAACTTTGAGGTCCTGTTCCAGGATCGCCATCACCAGCAACTTCCCAACATGTGTTTGGTGGAAATCCACCAGAAAAGTCTTCTAATTGAGCAGGGGTTAAAGCTGCACATGGAGTTATAAAAGAAAAAGGGCCAGACCAAAGACTAGTATCTCCCGGGCCGCAAATAGCTTGTACATAAAAATCATAAGTCGTTATTGGAGATAGACCAGTAATTGGAACATTCGTAGTAGTTTCTAATGAAGATGTTCCTGTGCCTTGAGAGAATCCAGATAATCCATGTTCAACAATCCATTCAGTTTCAACTCCTGCAGCTACCCACTGAAGAGTTGCATTACTAGCAGTTATGTTTATAGCTGCCATAAACTGTACAGGCGGGGCAGGACAAGTAGGGGTGTAGCCACCAGAAATATTGGCTGAAAAATCTACTACCGAACCCCAAGTAAATGAAGCACAAGGGTCTAGAGGCAAAGAACCACCTTCATATTGCATAACTCTAATCCCGGAAATCCCTGTAAAAGCAATTGGTGGAACAGTAAAGGTGAAATTAGAAAGCGAGGTTGGAGGAGTACCACTCCAAGTACCAATAGATTCTGTAGATTCAAAAATTGTATTTTGATTCCAGTCAATCCAAACTTCACCAGCGCTATTGTAATTACCACCACATGTACCAAATTGAACGTCCATTGTATATGTAGAGTCAGCTACAAGGTCAACCATTAAACTAGATTGATTTTCCACTCCTGAAACCCCAGGACACCCAACATAATTTATTGATGTATTATTCTCACCTGAAATAAAAACACTTTCCACATTAGAATCGAAAGTACTACTAGGACCACCATTGGAGCAGTACTGACTATAAAGTTCTCCAAAGAAAACTAATGATATTGCAATGAGAATAATTTTTTTCATAATGAGTGCTTAGTTAAGAATAATTTTTTTGTGAATTAATCCTGAATTGGAAGATGCTTTAACAAAGTATATCCCTCTGTTTAAATGGCTTAAATCCAAACTTCCTTTGAAGCTGTTTGTATTAATTTCAAATACTATTTTCCCGTGGTTATCAATTACTTGAATATCCTCTAATAAAGTATTACCATTGAAATTTAAAACCCCATTAGTTGGGTTTGGATATAATTCTAAACTTTGACTTATGGTTTCACCAATAGCACTACAATCTTCAACAACAATTGTAATTGGAGCCAATGGGCTAATACAATCATCGTCTGAAATTACATACCACTCTACATCGTCTATGTAGTATTCATCCCCAGGTTCAGGTCTGAAATTCACCGATCCTAAAAGATTTGCTCCTGCAATATAAGACCCAAATAGAAAATTATCATCCACATAAATATTCCATGTGGAAGCGTCTAAATCTCCAATAATTTTCAAATTAAACCAATTGGAATTTGCAGGGCAAGGGGCCGTAAGTACTGTAGGGCCAATATCAAAAGCTAGAGTTCCAGATCCAATGGAGAGCTGAAAAATTTCATTTGAAACAGGTGCTAAAGACTCTTGAAAATTAATATTAGCATTGGTTTCAACTCTTATATCAAAACTTATTTCAACATTACCTGAATTTACAATGGGGTCTATAGGCAGATATAAATCATCGTCATTCAACTGGTTGATATAGATAGAATTATTGCCTGAAGATGCTTGAGCACCAGAAATAAAAGCATCATCTTGACCACCTCCAGTTCCTGAAATAGTAGACCAGTTAGGAGAACTTTGAGCAATTAAAGAACCATTTGGAAAACTTTCAAAATCGTCTTTATAAAATCTAGAAGCTTGAACTTCTGCATAATAGGTAGTAGTTGCAAATGGTGTTACCAATGTAGAACTCAAATTTTGAGTGCCATTTATATCGCTATACCAATTAATTTGACCTTGACTAGAAACTGCCTCTAGATAAGCAGTATCTCCTGTGCATATAGTATCGTCTACTGTAACAGGTGCAATTGGGCTTACAAAGTTTTCATCAGTCCCCGAATAAAGGTTATTGGTAAGGTCTTGGTCATTTGACAAAAGGCATTCATAATCAATATTGTAAATACCATCAGCACTCATATCAAGACTGGAGTTAAAATTATAAGTTATTGTATCACCAGGATTTACCACATTTGAAATAGTTTCTGTAATAGGCGTTCCATTATTTACAGTGTAGGATACATCAAAGTTACTTTGAGAAGAAGCTCCAGCATTTACAATTTCCATTGTAACAATCTCTGCATTAGTTAAATCACAAGCTGAATTTGCAAATCCACTTATAGTTTCAAGATCGTCCCCAATACCATCCATTACACTTAATTCATCTATGGCAATATCCCCAGGCCAAGTGTCGCCATTACCATCAACACTTAAGATACCTGTTATCCTAAAGTGAATATAATTGGATGTTGTGCTCAAAAAGACATTTTCTTCCACCCATTGGTCTCCTTGATCTCCAATTTTATTGAAAATAGGAATGTATGAATTACCGTCAAACATATCAATTTGTAATTCTCCAATTGCTGAACCATACATATGACTGTAAAAATTCAACTTCGGATTGTTAAGGCCACTAATGTCTATAGATTCGCTATAAATTATTGCAAAGTCTCCATCGTCTCTAGGATTAGACGCTTCAGTGTACATGTAGTTTCCACCAATAGTTACATCATCTGAAGGGCCAGTGTTGGCTGATGGAGTTCCACCCGCTTCTAAGTCCCAATCAAAATCATCGTTAGTGGCTTCTTGAGACCAACATAAAGGAAATGAAGTGTCGAAGTTTTCAGTAAACGGCGCTACACGGTAAGGGCATGCAGTGGTAACTGAAATGGTGTTAGAGGAATAGCTAGTGTCGTTATTTGCACATAGCCCAGTAACAAAAATATCATAAGTTGAGTTAGGAGTTAAGTTGGGTAAAGTGAAAGGAACTGTTGAAGTAGTTACTGTACTACCATTAAAATCAACAATCCAAGAGTTAACATTAGTTCCAGGAATCCAGTCTAAAACCACTGAGTTTGGAGTCACATTTGAAAATGTTAGATTTGCCGGAGTTGGACAAGTAGGAGCTTCTCGAACTTCAAAATTATCAATTGCAATATCCCCAGACCAATCTCCACCAATTTCTCCAATTATTTTAAATTGAATTACGTTAGAACTCGTTACTATCGGTATGGTATTTTGAAACCACTGATCGCCTTGGTCACCAGTTAGAGAAAATATATTAGTGTATAAACTACCATCAAAAATTTCAATTTCCAAAGTTCCCATATTTGGTCCAAACATGTGGTAATAAAAATTAAGTTCTGGAGAAGTAAGATTACTTACATCTATTAAGCTAGAGTAGATTATTGCGAAATCTCCAGGGTCTCTGGGGTTGGATGCTTCGGTATAAATATAATTACCACTACCTGAAATATCGTCTGTAGGACCTGTGCCAAAACCGTTGGAAGGGGTTGGGCCAGAATTTAAACTCCAATCGAAATCGTCTGTAGACAATTCTTGACTCCAACAGTTGGAAATTCCATTATCAAAATTTTCTATATATGGAGCAAGTTCAGAATCACAAGAAGTTGTGAATGTTGTTGTGTATGGGCTTGGACTTTGGTTGGTCGAAGAACAAATTGCACTAACAGTCACATTATAAGTTGTATTTGGAGTAAGGTTATTTAATGTTGTTGGCAAGCTAGATGTTACAACACTATTGCCATTGTAATTTATCTCCCACTGTATTTCAGTGCCATTCGAGGTCCAATTAATATCTGCCGAATAAGCTGTTATATTATTGGATGAAATATTGGATGGTGAAGGACAGCTAGAACAGGTAATGACTTCCAATAGATCTATAGCTAAATCACCAGTATAAGTTGGATTCGCATTAGGCAATCTAGTATAAGTAAAGCTTGCATATAAGCTTTGTCCTAAATAGGAACTTACATCAATACCAATTTGACTCCAAGGAGAATTACCTGCTAAATGGGTTTCTCCAAGTTGAGTATAAACATTTATGAAAGGACCATTTTGGGAGTTGGAAATTCCAACTGAAAGTTTCCCCATTGAACTTCCTCTAGCATGAACCCAAAAAGATAATTCTGCACCATCAATAGCATTTGTCAAATCAATCTGCGGGCTTACAATTGTTGCAGTATCAAACTGACTTTGACCGTCGCCACCAAAAGTACTAGACTCAAAATAAAAATAAGAACTTCCACTAAAAGATCCATCTGGACCTGTTCCCCCAGATCCTGTTCCCCCAGTATTCAGCTGCCAGATTCCATTACCTGTTCCAAAATCTCCAGTCCAATTTCCTTGCTGCTCGCAATCATCAGAAAAGGCCAATGAAGGAACTCCAACAGTACAATTCACACCTACAGGAGGCTGTGGAAAATCATTACATTCTGAGCATGAACTCCAACAAACAGTAGGTAAAATAATATTTTGGTTAGAAATATTTAAAATTCTTCTTGTAACATTAGGATTTCCGTTAGTACAAGTTTCACCAGAACTTAGAGTTTCTTCAATCAAGACATTGTCAGCTGTAAAATAATATTCATAAGAACCAGAAAGGACAGTTAGTGTTGTTTCCCATATATTATCTCCATCTGGATCGCTCATAGGGTCACAATTACCGCAATAGTTGTTCCAATCTCCGTTAATTTCCGGAGTAGTAAAAGATGCAGTTGTATTGTTCATGTCAACGCTGAAGGTGACATTAACATTTTGAGGTAAACATGTGGAGTTTGAAGTATCTGTGAGTAAAAAGCTGTCATTTCCATCGTTATTTGCAAATGGACCTATATTTAGAATTTGAAATCCTGAAGGATCGTAGACTTGGAAGGTTATTTCAGTATCCCAATTTCCAGACACAAAGTTAAACTCTACAATATCACCATTAAGAGTAATTAAAGAGTCTGAGCTATTATTACCATTTGCGAATCCAAATGAACTTGCGGGTGCTCCGTTGACACTGACATCTACCGAGGCTCCATTCCATCCATCACCAAAGGAATCTTGCATATCAATAGTGTAATGACATTGACTGTAGCTGCTGAAAGAGAAAAAAGTAAGTAGAAATGTATATGCTATAAGATAGGATTTTCTCATTTTTTTTGGAATTTTATTCAATTTACAAAAAACTGTCTTTGGATTAGTATATTTTTTAATTTTTATGATTTACAGATGTTTAGTCTTGTTAATATTTAAAAAAATTGGAAAAAAAAAAGAGGGGCGTTAAGCCCCTCTTTAAATTTCATAGTGAAACTATTTTTATTGAACGATAACAGATTCTGTTAAAGTTCCTTTTTTAGTTTCAATATTGATCATGTACATTCCTTTTTCAAGGTCTGTTAAATCAACATCTACTTTATTTAGGTTGATTTCACTAATAGACTGAACTATTTTACCATGAACATCTGTAATAGTTAACTTAACTATATCCACACTGTTTTCTACAGTGAATGATCCATTATTAGGATTTGGATATACATCTAAGTTACCTTTTGCAAATTCAAGTATGTTAGAACAATCTTCTACAGTAACTACTGCTTCAGTTCTAGTTGCAGAAACACAAGCATCATCTTTCAATGCGCCCCACTCTACATCATCAATATAATATTCATTTCCTGTATTTGCGTAAAGATTAACAGATGCTACAGGATCTATCATTATAAATATCCCTTGTGAAGTTCCATTAGTAAATAATTCCCAAGTTCCAGTATTTAAATCTGCTTCAAACTCGACATTGAACCACACTGGTGAACCAGTTGGATTAGTACCTGTGTAAGCTCCCGTAAGAACAGATGTTCCACCAACTTGCACGTCAATACTTCCACCTGTTAGGTATATATCAAATGCCCATGCTGCACCAATATTTACGTCAGCTTGAAAATTGAAATATGCATCAGAAACAATATACATGTCCATTGAATAGTAAAATTTACCAGAGCTAAATGCCTCACCAAAAGGAAGAACAATGTCATCTCCATCAGCATTGTTTAAGTAGAGTGAATTACTTCCACTTGAAGCCTGTGCATTGGATACAGATGCATCATCAGCACCTCCACCACTAGGACCACTCCAAGCTTCCCAAACATTAGATGATTGAGCGATTAAATCACCAGCAGTATAAGATTCAAAGTCATCGTCAAATCCTTCAGAAGCAACAGCTTCAGCATAGTAAGATGTTGTAGCTGTAGGATTAACATCAATCTCATCGCCCTCTCCAACTAAGTTACCACCTGTTGCAGCATCGTACCAGTAAGAATATTCATCTGCGCTAACCATAGCTGTATCACCATTACAAATAGTATCTCCCATTGTTATTGGAGCCATAGGTGTATAATAGTTTTCAGCCATCATACTTAACACATTATCAGCTAGATCGTTATCTGTTGAAAGAACACAAGCAAAATCCAAGTTATATACACCATCTGCAGTCATATCTGCAGTAGCAGTAAATACATATTTAAGTGTATCTCCTGGATTTACAGTTGAAGTAATACTTTCAACAACTGGTGTTCCACCGTTTACAGCATAAGAAAGATCGAACGCTGACTCAGCAACTAATCCTTGGTTAACTACCCAAAGTTCAATTGGCTCAGTAGCTGTTAAATCACAACCAGATGCTACAGCAGCAGCAACTAGTGCTAAATCGTTAGCAGCAGCTTCTCTTACACCAAACTCATCGATTGCCATATCTCCAGTCCATGCTTGACCAGTAGCATTAGTATCTACAGTTGCAGTAATAGAGAACTGAACTAAAGTAGCTGTAGTAGATAGCATAATTAATTCTTCGTTCCACTGATTTCCTCTGTCTCCAGAATGTGTAAAGACATTCCCAATCACAGTTCCAGTACTCGCATCCCATAAGTCTACATCCATTGTTCCCATTGCAGAACCATACATGTGGTTTAAGAATCTTAATTCTGGATTGGTTAATCCACTGATGTCGATTACTTCAGAGTAAATAGTAGCAACATCTCCGTAAGCAACTGGTACAGAAGTTTCAATATACATATAGTTACCACCAACAGAAAAGTCATCAGAAGGACCAGTTCCACCAGATGGAGTACCACCAGAGCCAACTAACCAATCCAATGAATCTGTAGTTTCTTGTGACCAGCAGTTAGAGAATCCTGCATCAAATGTCTCGTTGGTTGGAGCTAAAGCAGCATTACATAAAGTATTGAATGTAATTGCAGGTGAAGCAGCTGATGTATCACCAGGTGCACAAACTGCATGTACTTGAGCAGTATAAGCTGTGTTAGACATTAATCCAGTTAATGAAGCAGTTGTACTTGTTTGGGTTGTACCAGCGCCATTAACTATTAAGAACCATTCTGTTTCAGTTCCACCAGCTGTCCAAGAAACATCAGCAGATGATCCGGTAACATTACTAGCAGTTAATCCAGAAGGAGCTAAACAGTTGAAACATGCATTAACTTCTACTAAATCAATAGCTAAATCACCTTGATAAGAAGTAGCACCAGTAGTATCTCTAGCATATGTAAACCCAACATAAATTTGCTGACCTACATAAGACGCTATATTGATACCAATTTGAGCCCAAGGGTCAGATGGTGTTTGAACTGCACCAGTTGAATTAAATACACTAGTAAATGGACCAGTAGCAATTGTAGAAACACCTACATCTAAAGTTCCAATAGCAGCGCCATAAGCGTGCATCCAGAAAGTTAATTCTGCATCTGCAGTTGCAGCTGTTAAATCTATCATTGGCGTTACAGCCGTAGCAGTATCTAAACCACCAGTACTAGACTCAAAGAATAAATAATCAGGACCACTATGTGCACCTGTTGGACCTGTAGATCCAGATGGTGTACCACCTGATCCAACATTCCAATATCCACTTCCACCTATATCACCGCTCCAACCATTAGCAGGAACAATGTCATCAGAGAATCCTAATCCAGCATTACCAGCAGTACAAGTTAAACCTGCAGGTGGTTGAGGAGAATAGAAACATGGTATACAACTTCCCCAACATACATTAGGAATTGTCATGTCCATAGTTCCAACAGCTATTACTCTGTTAGTATAAATAGGATCACCATTTGTACAAGAAGCAGTAGGATCATTCATTTCTTGAATCGTCCATCCATCGGCAGCAAACTTGTATTCGTAATTTCCAGAAAGTAATGCAATAGTTGCATCCCATACACCATCGCCATCAGCATCGGTCATTGCAGTACCAGCAGACCAGTTATTCCAATTTCCATTTACTTCAGGAGTTGTAAAAGCAGCTGAAACTTGGCCCATATCTACTTGAAAAGTAACATTAACCGTAGCTGGCTGGCAAGGAGCAATAGAAGTATCAGTTAAAAATAATCCTACAGTAGGTGAAGGACCATATGATCCAACAACAGCACCAGCAGGATCAGTAATTTGGAATGTAATTTCACCATCCCAAGCTCCTGAATTGAATGTAAAGTCTAAAATATCACCACTAATAGTAGCTATAGAATCAGTACCAGCAGAACCACCGATAAACCAGTTAGCAACTGTTGCACCATTAACAGCAACATCAATAGATGCGCCATTCCAACCATCTCCAAAACTATCTTGCATGTCTATTGTGTAATTACATGAAGTAGCAACAACTGCACCACAAGTACCATCAGAAACACAATTCCCAAAACATGTTTGTAACATCTGGTTTCCAGTAAATGGGGCCATTATTCTATCATTATAATTATTAGGATCTGCACAAGCTTGTCCAGTTAAATCTTCCTTAGCTCCCCAATCTCCACCATTTGCTGGGCTATTTAAGAAAATATAGTTACCACCACTTATAGGAGCATTAGCAAAACCTTCCCAAGTACCGTCACCATCTTCATCGCTTAAAGGAACAGCTAATGCATCTCCTAATACACCACCACCAGCATACATGCCATTAGCTCCAACAGTAATTAGTTGTGTGTTAACTGCAAAATGAGTATTACATATAGAATTAGATGTATGGGTTAGGAACGATCCAGTAGCAGGACTAGGTCCATAAGAACCTAATATACCTCCGGTTGGATCTGTAATTTGGAAAGTAATTTCACCATCATACGACCCAGAATTAAAACTAAAATCAACCGCATCGCCACTAAGAACATCTACAGTAACAGTATCTCCAGTTCCAGCAGCTGTAACATTAGCACTAATTGATCCATTGACAGAAACGTCTATAGATGCACCATTCCATCCATCCCCATAACTATCTTGCATTTCAATAACATAACCACACTGCGCAGAGGCAAAAGTATATGTTAGAAACAGAGTAAAAAGTGTAAAAATTTTTTTCATATTTGTTTGTTTAGTTAATAAAAACTCATTGCGTTATTAACAATGAAGTGTTAAACATAGGAAATTCTTCCGAAAAGAAAAAATTAAATAACCTAATTTTTAACTTTAATTTAACAATTTGTCAAGGATTAATTTTGTCAAATTAACATTTGATGAGTAGCTATTGATAAGTATATTTTCCATAGTTTTACAAAACAAAACAATTGTGTCATTTTGATAGAAAATAATTTAGTATTTAATAATAAGAATATATTTGTCGGAGGTTCTACCAATGGGATTGGATGGGAATCGGCTAAGCTTTTTGCAAAATACGGGGGTAATTTAACCATAGTAGCAAGAAATGAAAACTTGCTCTTGCAAAGACTCCAAGAATTGCCCAAAAATGCAGATCAACAACACACTTATATTGTTGCGGACTTTAGTAATCCAGAAAATTTAGAAAAAACCATTAAAGAATTACACCTAGATAAATCTATAAATTACGATATTATAATCAACAATACTGGAGGTCCGCCAAGCGGGCAATTAGAAGAAGCGAGCACTGAAGAATTGTTAAGTGCTTTTAATCTACATCTTATATCTTTTCACAAAATACTTGGCTGTTTACTTCAAGGAATGAAAAGTAGAGAGGCTGGAAGTATAATAAATATTATTTCTACATCTGTAAAACAACCATTGAATGGGTTAGGAGTTTCCAACACAATAAGAGGCGCAGTAGCTAATTGGGCTAAAACCCTTGCCAATGAATTGGGAGCCTATAACATAACGGTTAATAATATTCTCCCTGGGGCAACCAATACAGGAAGACTAAAAGAAATAATAAAAAACAAAGCCCAAAAACTTAATCTTCAAGAAAGTGAAATAGAAAAACAAATGGCAGATCAAGTACCTCTTATGAGAATCGCTGAGCCAATTGAAGTTGCCAATGCTGTCGTATTTTTGGCTTCTGATAAGGCAAGATATATAAGTGGAGTAAACCTTCCTGTAGACGGAGGAAGAACCAAAAGCCTGTAGTTTTTAAGTTAATAATTTAAATCCCCGGCCATGAACATTGATAATTTGAATTTGTTCGTCGTGTTTTAAGTATTTTCTGAGTTTGGCAATGTACACATCCATACTTCTTCCATTGAAATAATTGTCATCTCCCCATATAGCTTTCAAGGCATGGTCTCTTTCTAGTATGTCATTTTTATTTTTGTAAAGTAAAATTAGAAGATCGGATTCCTTAGTGGTTAAACTCACGCTGAAATCATCTTTTGATAGTATTTGCATTTTTGGATTGAAAGTAAGTTTGCCAATTTTTATATCGTCAAAATGAGATTCGGAATCTAAAGAAACTCTTTTTAAGATAGCATTTATCCGAGCTGTTAGTTCTTCCATATTGAACGGCTTTGTCATATAATCGTCCGCCCCAATTTCAAAACCCTTTAAAGTATCTTCTTTCATTGATTTTGCCGTAAGAAATATAATGGGAACCTTTTTATCAATTCCCCTTATATCTTTAGCAGTGCTAAATCCATCTTTAATAGGCATCATCACATCCAATATAACAATATCGTACTGGTTTTTGACAAACTCACGGTATCCTAGTTCCCCATTTATTTCCCAAGTACAATTGAATCCTTTTGCTTTTAAATAATCTGAAGTGATTGATCCTAAATTTGAATCATCCTCCACCAATAAAACCTTTATTTCTTTTTTCATGACTCTAACATTTTAGAGGATTTTAAATTTATTGTAAAAGTACTGCCGTTATCTAGAGTACTTTCTACCATTATTTTCCCTTTATGTAAGTCAATAATTGATTTTACATAACTCAATCCCAAGCCGAAACCTTTTACATTATGTAAGTCTCCAGTTGGGACTCTAAATAACTTTTCAAAAATCCTTTTATGATTATCCTTTGCAATTCCTATGCCATTATCCTTAATTCTGATAATTAGTCCACCAATTACATCTCTAGTAGAAATAGTAACTAATGGAGATTTAGAAGAATATTTTAATGAGTTATCCAATAAATTGTGAATCACATTGGTTATATGAAGTTTATCCGCCTCAATAATTTTATTTTGAGCCAAAAAGTCAGTCTTAATTTTGCCATTTCTAGTATTATAAGAAAGTTGAATAGATTTAATTGCTTTTTTTATTACCTCTTCGATATTAAAAACTTCTAATTTAAGTTCTGGACTAGCTTTTACAGAAATAGAACTTTCTAAGACATTTTCAACAAGTTTCCCTAGTCTTTCATTTTCAGACTTAATGGTTTTAAGAAACCTATTTTGACTGGAATTATCTAGCTTTATATTTTTATCTGTTAATGCTTCACATGCAAGACCAATTGTAGCAATTGGAGTCTTTAACTCATGTGTCATATTATTTATGAAATCTGTTTTAATCCGTGTGTTTTTCTTTTGATTTTGAATTACTCTAATACTATAAATAAATGTTCCTAGAATAATTAAAATTAAGACCATTGAAAAGACGAGAACTGGGGTAAAAGATTTTGCAATTGACCAACGAAGTTTAAGAATATACAAAGTAAAAACTCTCTTTTCAGTAAATAAATCGTCATTTAAAAACTCCACAGAATAGCTGGTAGACCTTTCTAAAATAGAATTGTCAATATTCTCAAAGTTTGAAAGAAACAAAAGACCATTTTCATCTGTGATACTGTAGTGAAAATCGTTTTTTATTGCCGTGTTTCTCTAAAGATGCCTCTATTAATGAAATCACTTCCTTCTCATCTAACATCTTGTCCAGATTAATATTAATATTTAGTGCCAGTTTTTTGTTAATTATTCTAAATAAATCTTTTCTTTTTTCTGAAATTGACTTCTTAGAACTACTTATTTTTTTAAGAGTGTCTGAAAATTCAGATTTACTTCCAAATCTATTTTGAATAGGTAAAATATTTCCTCCAATTTTAGGAACAGAATAATTGGATTCGTTTAGAATTTTTTCTCTGAGCTCATCCCCAATTTCTGTAACACAAATCTCAAATAATATATGAAAATTATTTTTTTTCTCGTTAAAAGTATTTTTAGCCCAGTACAATTGAACTAGTAAAAAGCCCAGTAGAGCAAAACTGCTTAGAAAGATTATAACCTGAATGTATTTACTATTTTTTTTCAAATTATTGAATTTCTCTATAATGGAATATTCCCATGTTTTTTCTTTGGAATAGTGGTCTTTTTATTTTCGGAAATTTTGAATGCTTTAATTAATTTTTCTCGTGTTTCCGAAGGTAAAATGACTTCATCTACATAGCCCCTGGAAGCTGCATTGTAAGGGTTGGCAAACATTGCTGCATATTCGTCTTGTTTTTCTTTGAGTTTATCTTCAGGATTTTTAGAATTAAGTATTTCTTTTTTGAAAATTATTTCAGCAGCTCCTTTAGCTCCCATAACTGCAATTTCTGCTGTTGGCCACGCAAAATTCATGTCTGCACCAATATGTTTGGAATTCATTACATCATAAGCTCCACCATATGCTTTACGAGTTATCACTGTAATACGAGGAACTGTTGCTTCACAAAAAGCGTACAATAGTTTTGCTCCATTTGTGATAATTCCATTCCATTCTTGGTCTGTTCCAGGAAGAAATCCAGGAACATCTTCTAAAACAAGAAGAGGAATGTTAAACGCATCACAAAACCTTACAAATCTTGCACCCTTTACAGAAGCATCCACATCCAATACTCCAGCAAGTACAGCTGGTTGATTTGCAATAATCCCAATGGATCTTCCTGCTAAACGAGAAAATCCAACCACTATATTTTCTGCAAATTCTTTGTGAACTTCAAAGAAACTATCAGCATCTGTAAGCTGATGAATAATTTCTCTTACATCGTAAGGTTGGTTAGGATTTTCAGGTATTGTAAGATCAAGCTGTGGTCTTTTTTCATCTTGAAATTCATAAGATAAATTTTTGGGAATTTCTTCACAGTTTTGAGGAATATAAGAAAGTAGAGTTTTTAAGTTCTCTATAGTATCTAATTCGTTTTCGCAAGCAAAATGTGTTACTCCAGATTTTACCATGTGGGTTTCGGCACCGCCAAGTTCTTCAGCAGTAACCTCTTCATTAGTAACCGTCTTTACAACATTTGGACCAGTGACAAACATATAAGATGTGTTTTTGGTCATGAATATGAAATCTGTTAAAGCCGGAGAATAAACAGCTCCACCAGCACAAGGGCCCATAATTGCTGATAATTGTGGAATAACTCCAGAAGCTTTTGTATTGTTGTAAAATATATCTGCATAGCCCCCAAGAGAAACCACTCCTTCTTGAATTCTTGCTCCACCAGAATCGTTTAGTCCAATAATAGGTACCCCGTTTTTCATAGCTAGCTCCATAATTTTACATATTTTTTCAGCATGAGCTTCGGCAAGAGAGCCACCTAAAACCGTAAAATCTTGTGAGTAAACATAAACCATTCGTCCATTCACTGTTCCGTAGCCAGTCACCACACCGTCTCCTAGAAATTTGGTTTTTTCTAATCCAAAATTTGTAGACCTATGGGTTACAAACCCCCCAATCTCCTCAAAACTATTACTGTCAAGCAATAATTCTAGCCTTTCCCTAGCGGTTAGTTTTCCTTTTTTGTGTTGGGCATCAATCCTATTTTGACCACCACCAAGTTTGGATTCTTTTAACTTTTCTTCTAATTTTTTGCTATTCATATTAGTTCATTAAATCCTCAATTTCTTCTGCTTCTATTGGAATATTTTCCATAAGATTTTTAGGTGCACTATTTTTTTGGACTACTACATCGTCCTCTAATCTTATTCCAATGCCCCTCTTCAGGAATATATATTCCAGGCTCTACTGTGAATACCATATTTTCTTCAATGGGCTCTGTCCAAGAACCAACGTCATGAGTGTCCAAACCAATATAATGAGATGTTCCGTGCATAAAGTACTTCTTGTAGGCAGGCCATTTAGAATCCTGATTTTGGATGTCTTTATTAGTAATTAAATTTAGCTTTAATAATTCTTCCTCCATAAGCTTTCCAACTCCCTTATGATAATCATTGAGAAAAACACCGGGGATTAATAATTTTGTAGCTTCATTTTTAACATGCAAAACAGAATTATATAACTCTTTTTGTCTTGTTGTAAATTTTCCATTTACAGGGACACATCTTGTTAAATCCGAAGCGTAATTTGCATACTCTGCCCCAAAATCCATTAAAATAATATCTCCGTCTTTACAGGTTTTATTATTTTCAATGTAATGTAAAACACAAGCTGATTTCCCAGATGCAATTATTGGAGTGTAAGCAAATCCCTTTGATCTGTTGGAAAGAAATTCATGCATTAACTCAGCTTCAATTTCGTACTCCATTACTCCCGGCTTAATAAAACTTAAAATCCTTCTAAAGCCTTTTTCAGTAATATCACATGCCTTTTTCATGACATCAATTTCAATGCTGTCTTTTACAGATCGGATTTGATGCATTATAGGGGCTACTCTAAGAGTTGGATGAATTGGAAAATCGGAAAGAAATTTTTTTACAAATCTATCTTCTCTTGTTTCCATAGAATTGGATGTTCTTAAATGCTCATTGCTATTTAAATAAACAGATTCACTTTCAATCACTAGTTGTCTAAATATAGTTTCGAACTGATCTAACCAGCATATTGTTTTAATTCCAGAAACTTCAGTCGCTCTTTTTTTAGTGAGCTTTTCACCTTCCCAAACTGCAATATGCTCATTGGTTTCTTTTAGGAATAATATCTCTCTATGTAATTTGTTTTGACAATCTGGAAAAATCACCAAAATACTCTCCTCTTGATCTACACCCGAAAGATGAAAGATATCTCTATGCTGGGTGAAAGGAAGTGTACTATCTGCCCCAGTGTTGTAGATGTCATTAGAATTGAAAACAGCTAAACTATTTCTCTTTGTTTTACTTACAAACCTTTCTCTATTATTTATAAATAATTGGCTATTAATTGGAAGGTATTTCATAGTTTATAATAAAAATTAATTATCAGTAAAAATAACAATATTTAAAGGATTGTAGAATCTCAAAGTAATTTAGATCAAATGAAAAATAAAATTCGTTCAACTATTTAAAGCAATGACAATATGATGACAAATAAATTACACATAATTATTGATTTTTGTAATTATATAAAAGTTATTGAATACAGTTCAAATCATAGCGTTTACCCACAGGCAATTTAATTTTGACGAAATTGGTCTTTTTCATTTAGACGATAAGGAAAGAATAGATGCTCTGACAAATTTAAAAACAAATTTGGATATTGATGAACTAATGTATCTCTCCACATGTAATAGGGTTGAGTTTATTGTAAGTCACAAAAAAAAAATCACAAAGACTCTTGTAGAAAAGCTAATTAAACAACTTTTAGCTAATCAATTACCAACTAATTTAAGTGACATTGTTGATAGAGCAGAAATTATAAATTCTACTGCGGCAGTACACCATATTTTTTCAGTAGCCTCTTCCATTGATTCCTTAGTGGTTGGGGAAAGAGAAATAATAACCCAAGTGAGAAAAGCATTTGAAGAATGCAGAGAAAATAAATTATGCGGAGATGTAATAAGAGTATTGGTGCAATCAACCATATCTACAGCAAAAAAAGTATATACCGAAAGTAATATTGGAACAAGACCTGTTTCTATTGTTTCGTTGGCTTTTTTAGAACTGAAAAAATACATTTCTAAAAAACCAAAGAAAATACTAGTTATTGGTGCTGGGAAAACAGTTACTTCAATGTTGAAATTTATAAGTAAAAACCAGCAACATCATTACACTATCTACAATAGATCTATAGAGAAAGCGCATAAATTAGTGGAAGCATTAAGTATTGATGCAGAAGTTTCACCACTTACAGAACTGGCAAACCATAGTTCTAAATTTGATTTTATAATTAGTTGCACTGGATCTAAAGAAATTGTACTTTCTCTAGAGAAATTTCAAAAAATTAATCCAAATAATACTAAATCAGTAATTGTTGATCTTGCTGTTCCAAACGACTGTGATGTTAAAATTTCTGAAAACCAAAATGTAAAACTTATAAATGTAGATCAGTTAAAAGTAAGGGCTGAAGAAAACTTACAAGCAAGAGCAGAAGAGATAAAAAGATGCTTAGACATAATTGATAGACAAATTCTAAAATACTACATAGCTGAGAAAGAACGGAATCTAGAAAGAGCTTTAAGCTCTGTTCCAAAAAGCATAAAAGGAATAAGACAAAAAGCTTTTAGAGAAGTTTTTGCTAAAGAGTTGGAAACACTGGATCCAGGAGCAATTGAAGTAGTTAATAGTTTGGTAGATTACATCGAAAAAAAATACATTAGTGTTCCAATGAAGATGGCTAAGGAAATTCTTCTTAAAGAAACAACCAAGTAATTTTTGCAATTAAAAAAAATAACCATAGGATCTAGAGGAAGCAATCTTGCCTTGTGGCAGGCAAATTATGTAAAAGATAAATTGTCTAATCTAGGAATTGAATCCAATATTAAAATAATCAAAACTAAGGGGGACAAAGTTCAAAATTTAAGTTTTGATAAAATTGAAGGGAAAGGTTTTTTTACCAAAGAAATTGAAAACGCACTTTTAAAAAATGAGATTGACCTTGCTGTCCACTCTCTAAAAGACCTTGAAACAGATCAGCCTAAAGGACTTTGTATTGCTGCTATCCCAAAAAGAGAAGATCCAGCAGATGTCCTTTTAATTAATCCAAATTCTGTTAACGAATCAAAGGTTTTAAACATCGTTAAATCACCAGTCATTGGAACCTCATCAGCAAGAAGAAAAAATCAATTGCTTTTATTTCGTGAGGATGTGGTTATTAAAGACTTGAGAGGAAATGTTCCCACAAGAATAAATAAGCTAAGAACTAATGAGTACGATGCTATTGTTCTAGCAAAGGCAGGGCTTAACAGATTAAAAATAGATCTTTCGGAGTTCTACGAAGAAGAATTACCAGCAAGTTCATTTATTCCTGCTCCCGCTCAAGGAGCACTAGGTCTTCAAGTAAGAGAATCAGACAAAGACCTTAAAAAAAATCTAGAGAAAATCTCCCATATAGAAAGTGAAGAAGATGTAAATTTTGAAAGAAAAATTCTAAATGGCATCAATGGAGGTTGTCATTCTCCCCTTGGAGTTTATTCTGTAAAAGACCAAAATGGAGAAAGAACATCATGGGTCAGTTATTCAGATAATGTTAGTAAAACACCATTAAGATTTATTTCTAAGTCTTCCGATATTAAAACAATAGTTAATAAAATTAATAGCAAACTCTATCCGTTTTCTGTTTGGATTTCTAGATCCTTAGCCAAGGATAGTATTTTTAATAAACTGACGAAATCTTCATCAGTTTCTCTAACTGCAGAATCTTTGATTGAGATGAAAATTATAAAAATTGACTTCCTTCCTTCCTGCGATTGGATATTTATTAATTCTGCTTTTGCACTTAATTCAATAATGCATCTAAATAGTAGTTTAAGATCTAAAAAAATTGCTGCATTCGGACAATCTACTGCAAAATATATCCAAAAAAATGGTTTAAAAGTTGACTTTATTGGAGAAGGGCCCCCAAATAATGTTGCTCAAGGGTTTTCTTCAATGGTGAATTCCAATGAAGTAGTTTTTTTCCCATCTTCCAATAAGTCTATAGGAACTGTTCAAAGCGTTATGAATGATAGAAATAAAACTATTATAGAAACTTACCAGACTTTTTTAATAGAAAAAAAGTTGAAAAATCACGATTATTTAGTTTTCACAAGCCCAAGTAATGTGGAGGCATTTTTACTTTCCAATAAAGTTAATAATCAGAAAATTATAAGTATTGGGCCAAGCACAACAAAAGCACTTAAAGATGCAGGAATTAATAACGTACTTGAGTCTTTTCAAAGTTCTGAGTTAGCTCTTGCAGATGCTGTTTTTTCTTTAATCTAATAAAGATGAATTATCTTGCTCATCTAGTACTGTCAGGAGAAAATGAAGAAATTTTATTTGGAAATTTTATTGCTGACGCTGTAAAAGGAAAATCGTATTTAACTTGGTCAGAAAATATTCAGAAAGGCATTTTACTACATCGATTTATAGATTATTATACAGATACCAACCCCCTTTACTTAGCTGGCAAAAGAAGATTTTATGAAACGTTTCCTAAAATGGGAGGGGTTATAAACGATATTCTTTACGATTACCTATTATGGCAATACGAGCTTAAACATAAAAACATACAATTAGATAAAGAAATAAAACGTTTTTACAGAGTTTTAGATGGATTTGAAAATAACATGCCTGAAAGAATCTTCATTATGTATCAATACATGAAAAAAGACGATTGGCTTACCAATTACCAGTACAAAGATGGAGTTAAGAAAGCACTTAATGGCATCGGAAAAAGAATTAAATACTCCGATAATTTAGAAAGCTGTTTTGATATTTTAGAGTCTTCAATTTTCGACTTTGAAAAAGAATTTGAAATGTTTTACAATGAAATTAAAGAGCAAACATCTTCTTTTTATGTAAATTAATGCTTTAAAACTTTAAAAATGGAAATCAAAGCCCCTTTTAATTTAAATGAATGGATTGAAAACAATCGACACTTATTAAAACCACCAGTCGGTAACAAAAATCTATATATTGATTCTGGAGATTATATAGTGATGATTGTAGCTGGACCAAATGCTAGAAAAGATTATCATTACAACGAAACTGAAGAATTATTCTATCAAATTGAAGGAGACATTATTGTTAAAACTCAACAAGAGGGAAAATTAGTGGAATATAAAATTAAGGAGAATCAAATGTTTTTATTGCCGGCAAAAGTGCCACATTCACCTATAAGATCTGAAGGGTCAATAGGCTTAGTTATTGAAAGAAAAAGAAGCAAAGAGCATAAAGATGGTTTAATGTGGTTTTCTGATACTGCTAATGAGTTGTTGTATGAAGAATATTTTCAATTAACCAATATAGAAAAAGATTTTTTAGCAGTTTTTAAAAGATTCTATTCAAATGAACAATTGAGAACGTGTCCTAAAACAGGAGAAATTATGGAAGTAGATAAAAGATATATAGATTAGTTATTCTAGTAAATTTATATGGCCTTTTAAGTTGTTAAAAGTGTTGTCAAAATCAAAATACTCAATAGTCCATATATAACTATCTATTTTACATTTATTTCCTAAATATTTTCCATCCCAAAAATTATTTATTTCAGTTGTATGGTATATTTCTTCCCCCCAACGGTTGTATATCCATAACTGGAAGCTTTTTATATTTTCTCCAACTATTTCAAATTCATCATTTTTTAAATCTCCGTTTGGAGTAAAGGTATTTGGTATAAAAATAGAACCCCTTATGTTGACTTCAACCGTGTCGGAAGCCAAACAGCCAATTGAATCCGTAACACTTAATATATATAATGTAGTTTCCGTAGGATTTATTTGAGGATTTAAGCAATTATAGCAAGATACCCAAGAGCTAGACTCCCAGAAAAAATTATTTGTATTTGTATATCCATTTAAAGTTATGGGTTCACCAAAACTCATCCAGAAATCTGTTCCAGCATTTACAATAGGATATGCAGCGACATTGACAGAAACCTCAAATGTATCTTCACACCCGAAACTATTTTCTATAATTACCTTGTATAGGGTGTTTTGTAAAGGGTATGCATAGGTCCAGCTACTGTCATAATTAGATAAATTATTACCTGGATACCAAAAGTATTCTATTCCATCTTGTCCATATATTTCAGCACTATCACCAATACAAATTGTCGTGTCTCCAAATGCACTCCCAGAATATCCAAAAACAAGAACAACAATAGAATCTGAGGATTGCCCACAGGCATTTTGAGAACTCATGTAAAAAGTCATATTAGAATCACTTTTAATCCATATATTATTTCCTATGGTATCGTAAGGATTGATTAATGGACTCCATATAGCAGATTCTATATTAGATGGAGCAACCAATATAGAGTCTCCAAAACACAAGTTTGCTGTGTCCTGAAGAATGATATTTGGGATTGAAATGTCTACATCAATATATGCCGAATCCGTATATACGCATCCGTTTGGGGTAGTGATATCTACATAATAAGTAGTGCTTTGGGTTGGATTTACAATAGGATTTGCACTGTCAATATACATTATGTTAGTCCCTGACCAACGGTAAGTAATTCCACCACTAGCAAATAGTGTCAAACTATCTTCTTTACAAATAACACTGTCGCTACTTGTCTGGTAAATGTCATTTGGTATGTCAACATCAAAATAGGCAGTATCCACCCCGCAGCTATCAATAGCTATTAGCATGTAGGTAGTCGACACGGATGGAGTAGCAGTTACCTGTTGTGAAAGACTATCGGATAGTGAACTAGTTGGAGACCAAATAAAGTTGGAACCTCCATAAGCATTTAAAGTTGATACAGTCCCAGGGCACAAAATACTATCTCCAATAACCATAGCATTATTTACAGCATAAATATTTATTTGAATATTTGCAGTATCTGAAAGTACACAAGCACTAGAATCAGAAACTATCAAAGTCACATGGTAAGTTCCTGTGTCACTGTAATTGTGATTTGGACTATCTATGTTTGATGTATTTCCGTCTCCAAAATCCCACAGGTATTGGTTGCCCCCTTGAGAAAGACTTGTGAATTGATAAGAATTTGGAAGACATGCAAAGTAATTGGGAATACTAATACTAGAACTTATACTTTCTAAATCAAATTTAAAAGCACCAAGATTACAAAATTGTCCTCCGTTGGTATTGGAAACGACATTCGGTGTTGTTGGAAAATCATTATTTCCCTGGCATCCAGCACAAACAGCTTGGTAGATTTTGCCATTTTTGTCAAATCTACTAGTTCCTCCATCTACATGTTCTCGACTTTGATTCCCCCCATAATATCCTCCGTATAGCATCGATTGCATATCTTGATTAAAAACCGCTAAATAGAAATCAGCTCCATCTGTACTACTTTGCAAAGAATTCATCATTGGCATATTATTAGATGTTCCATTTATTAGATTTGATGGTCCACCTAATCCTCCCCAACCAGAAATATAAATTAGCCCACAGTTGGAAACCAAAAATGCCGACGGGGTAATATTTTTGGCTAAACTTCCATTCCCAAAACATGTAGAAACTAAAGTAGTGGACAGATTAGAATCTAGCTTTTTAATAAACTGTGAACCTGTAGAAGTATAAACATTTGCAGGAAAAACATTGGTAGAAGAATCTGTTAGGCCAAATAAAAACACATCATTATTTAAATCTATTTGTACAAAGTAGCACTGATTAAAACCTCCGTCACCAACATAGCTAGAAGCTAAAATATTTCCGTTAGAAATAAGATATTTAGTTACAAAGCCATCAATATTACCACTGTATGTTTGATTTGCAGCTGTAGCAGTAGTGATAAAGTCATTACTCATTGTTCCGCCAGTTACAAGAGGCTGATTTTGATTATTTAATTGAATTGAATATCCTGCATCATCATTAGAACCACCATTGTAAGTGCTCCACAATAATGAAGATAAATCACTACTTAGCATTAGCGCTACTGCGTCCTGTTGTCCTCCTATTGCACTTTGGGAGGCATTTACTAATGGAAAATCCATGGAAGAACTACTTGAAGCAATATAGCAATTCCCTTGGTCATCTAATGTGATTTCTCCACGGTACTCATCTGCATAAAAATGACATAGATTATTACTGCTGTAGCTATTGGCTCCAGATTCATTGATACCATCATTTTTACTTCCTCCTACAAACGTAGAACCCAATAAATTACTTCCGTCACTAGAAAATTTTGTTACTATAATATCTGTTCCATTAGGGTATTCTAAGTAATAAGATGCTGTTCCTTGAGGATAGTTTATAAAACCAAAGAAATCTCCTCCATTGAAGGAAGTGTCAAATGCACTTAAACTGGTAGGGAAATCTGAAGAGCCAGTACTACCAAAAACAAATAATTCATTATTGGTATTCACTACCAGGCTATGCGGGTTTTCATTCCCTATTCCCCCAAGATAGGTGCTATATTTTAGTGAATCGCCATTAGGAGAAAATTTACTGATACAAATATCTGTTCCATTATTACCAGTTCCTATTCCTCCGTTGAAGAAAATATCGTAAGCTCCTAGCGAAAATGGATAACCATTGCCAAAAGATATACTACCAGCATAAAGATGTCCTAAATCATCATATGTAGCTGTTTCTCCCCAATTATTAGTAGAAGATCCTGAATATGTGGAGAAGATTAAAATAGGATCAATAATTAGTGGGTAGTTCTTATTATAACGATCTAAAATTTTGAAACTTAGTTCATCGCCTTCTAGATGGAATGCACATTTTATAATCTTTTTTACACCATTAATAATTTGATAGCTTAATGGGGCTTGCTCGATTATATTTCCTACAGAGGTTTCTAGAATAAGATGACCGGATTTAATATAAATATTATCTAGGCCTTGATAATGAATTTTAATTGAATTGGTTTTGCCTCCTGGGTGGACAATGAAATCATATTTTAATTTACCACCATATGAATAATAAATTAAATCAACTCCGTCATATATATTTTGATATTTTAATTTGTTGTAAATAGGCACATTGGACTTCCATTTGCTAGAATCAGCTCCAATGAAGTAATTGTAAAATGCATCCATTTTTTCATTTCCAATAATTTTCAAATTTTCATTACATCCAATAAAATTACTTTCGTAAACATGTCCCAAAACATTTTTAAAACTTGTATCCCCGTGCCTAATTGCATTTATTTTCCCTCCTTCAAAAAGGTCAAACTTTACTTTGTTTTTTTCAAAATATATATTTCCTGCTCTATGCTCAAGTTTGAAAATGATATTTTTTTTAAACTGTCCATAGTTTGCAATAAACCTTGGTTCTTCATTTCCATGAGTAGTTATTAGAATAAAAAAACAACCTCCAAATAGAATTAATTTATATAAGACACTATTTTTAAAAAGTTTTTTCAAATTAAACAACTGATTATATTTATCTTTCCAAATATAAGTTAGAATAAATGAAAAATTGTACTCTTTTAAACTTAAAACAACCTAATGAGTGACCCTATAAAACATGAGTGTGGTATTGCTCTTTTAAGATTAAAAAAGCCATTACAATTTTATTTGGATAAATATGGTACGGCTCTTTATGGTTTAAATAAAATGTACCTATTGATGGAGAAGCAGCACAACAGAGGACAAGATGGTGCTGGACTGGCCAATATAAAATTTGATGTTGCTCCAGGGACAAGATATATTAGCCGACACAGAAGTGTCAAGAGCCAACCCATTAAAGACATTTTTTCTTACATAAATAAAAGGTTTGAGATTCTACATAAAAATCATCCTGAAAAATTAATTGATGTTGATTATCTTAAATCTAACGAAGCATTTACAGGCGAACTTTTCTTGGGACATTTAAGGTACGGCACTTTTGGAGGAAATAAGGTAGAAAACTGTCATCCTTTTTTAAGACAAAATAATTGGATGACTAGAAATTTGGTGGTTGCTGGAAATTTTAATCTTACTAATGTAGAAGAACTGTTTGATATTTTGGTTAATATAGGCCAGCACCCAAAAGCTGTTTCCGACGCAGTTACAATCATTGAAAAAATTGGACATTTTCTAGACCAAGAAAACACCAAACTCTTCAGAGAATATATTAATAAAGAAATAGATAATAAAGAAATATCGAACTTAATTGCAGAGAATTTAAACATTCAAAAAATTTTAAAGAACGCTTCTTCAGATTGGGATGGAGGATATACCATGGCAGGTTTATTTGGACACGGTGATGCTTTTGTAATCCGTGATCCAAACGGAATAAGACCAGCTTTTTGGTATGAAGATGACGAAGTCTTTGTAGTAACCTCTGAAAGACCTGTGATTCAAACAGCTTTTAATGTTAAATGGGAAGAAATAAATGAGTTGAAACCTGGTAATGCATTGATCATTAAGAAAAATAATGTAAATAAAGAAGTGGAAATAAATCCACCAAAAGAAATAAAAAAATGTTCATTTGAGAGAATCTATTTTTCTAGAGGAACAGATAAAGACATTTACAAAGAGCGGCTGAAATTAGGTAGTCTAGTAGTAGATCAAATTTTGTCTTCTATTGATAACGATTTAGTAAATACTGTATTTTCTTTTATTCCAAATACTGCTGAAATGTCTTACTATGGGATGATCAAAGAGCTAGAAAATCGCTTATCTACAATGAAGAACAAGCAGATTAAATCATTAGACACAAATTCTGAGCTTTATGATGAAAAACTTCAGAAGATTTTATCATTTAGAACAAGAGCAGAAAAAATAATGGTAAAAGATGCCAAGCTAAGAACATTTATAACTCAAGACGATTCTAGAGATGAAATGGTAGCCCATGTTTATGATATTACTTATGGATCTTTGAGAAGAAATAAAGATACAGTAGTAATTATTGATGATTCTATAGTTCGTGGAACAACTTTGAAACAAAGCGTTATTAGAATATTAGACAGATTGGAACCTAAAAAAATTGTTATTGTTTCTTCAGCCCCTCAAATAAGATATCCTGATTGTTATGGTATTGACATGGCTAAAATTGGAGACTTTATTGCATTTCAGGCTGCAATTGCTTTATTGAAGGATAAAGGAATGGAAAATATTGTTGATAAGGTCTATCAAAAATGCAAGAAATCTGAAATTGATAATACTTTAAAAGACCAAAATCACGTACAACTTATATATAAACCTTTTTCAGATCAAGAGATTTCAGATAAGATTTCATTCATGTTAAAACACGAAAATATTAATGCAGAAGTAAAAATAATTTTTCAAACGGTAGATAATTTACATATAGCTTGCCCAAATCATACTGGAGACTGGTATTTTACTGGTAATTACCCAACTCCAGGAGGAAATAAGGTTGTAAACAGGTCATTTATAAATTATGTTGAGGGAATAAACAAGAGAGCATATTAATAAGATTGGAGATATGAGTAATTCTAAAGATGTACGCGGATGGTACAATAATTTTTCTAAAAATCAGACAGAAACAGGAGTGAATATTCGTCATTACAAAATAATGAATGGATTGATTAAAAGTGGTTTGAGAAAAGATAGCATTGTCTTAGAAGTTGGATGTGGAGTAGGAACGTTAACAGTTTTATTAAATAAGTTTTTATCAAAAGGCAAATTAGTTGCAACAGATATTAGTGATGAATCCATAGAAAAAGCTAAGAAAAGAATTCCAAATTCTAATAAAATTGATTTTTTTGTTACGGACATGAAAGACTTCTCTTACTCCAAAAAGTTTGACTTCATTGTCTTGCCGGATGTTTTAGAACACATTCCAATCGATCAACATAAAGAACTTTTCAGTTGTTTTGAAGAAAATATGAATGAAAAATCTATGATTTTTATTCATGTTCCCCACCCAAGAATGATTGAAAACGTAAGAAAACTAAATCCTGAAAGGCTTCAAATTATTGACCAGTCTATTGAGGCTGATAGACTATTGTTGGATGCTTGTGCCAGCCATTTAACCCTTGTTAGTTATGAGCCATATGCGCTTTTTCAAGATAAAAATGATTATGTTGTTATTAAATTCATTAAAAATAACTTTGTGAATTATAGTCCAATAAGTAAATTCTCAATCATTTATAAAAAGACAATTGAAAGGATTAAATTTATGTTATCCTAAAATCAAAAATGAGAAAGGATGTAGTATTATATATATCACCATCTGATTCTGAATTCGTTAAAAAAGACATTGTTTTTTTAAATAATCATTTCAAAGTAATTCATTATTCACAAAACTGGGGGAATAAGAAAAAAGTCATAAATCTATTCTTAAAACAGTTGATGTTTTTAACCAAAACCGTTAGAAAATCTGATTGTATTTTCATCATGTTTGGTGGATATTGGTCTTTTATTCCTTCTCTTTTTGGTAAAATATTTAATAAGCCAGTATATATAATTTTAGGAGGAACCGACTGTGTTTCTTTTCCATCTATCAATTACGGAAGTTTAAGAAAAAAATTACTCAAACAATTTATTCATTGGTCTTATAAAATGGCAACTAGATTACTACCAGTTGACGAATCTCTAGTGTTTTCGGAAAATACATATTATGAAAATAGAGTTTTTAATAACCAGGGGTTTAAATATTTTTTCCCAAATTTAACAACTCCTTATACTGTTATACACAACGGTTTTAACCCAACGTTTTTTAATGATAATCTAGATAAGAAAATTCCAAATAGTTTTATATCTGTTGCTTTGACAGATGACTTTAGAAGATTTCAATTAAAGGGAATCGATAAAATATTTTTTTTGGCAAATGAATTTCAAGAATGTACTTTCACTGTAGTAGGATTAAAAGACCAGTTCAAAAACAACTTGAAAAGTATCCCCAAAAACATCAAAGTTTTAAGCTTTTTATCTCAAGAAGACTTGTTGTTTTATTTAAATAAAAGTGAGTTTTATCTTCAATTATCTATTTCAGAAGGGTTTCCAAACGCATTATGTGAGGCAATGTTGTGTGGCTGCATTCCGATTGGATCTAAAGTAGGTGCAATTCCTAATATTATTGACACAACTGGGTTTTTAATGGAAAGTTCTAATAATAATTATATTAAAAAAGAGTTTAAAAGTATAGTTGCTCTAAATAATTTAAAGCGAAAAGAATTAGCTCAAAGCGCAAGGAAAAGAGTAGAGAATGAATTTCATATTGAAAAAAGACAAAATAAATTTTTAGATTTAATTAAATAAAAACATTGGGAGTAATACAAAAACAAGGACTACTAAATACTGTTGTAACTTATTCTGGAGTAGTAATTGGTTTTGTGAGTTTGTTGTTTATACAGCCTCAATTATTAACCAGTTCGGAGTTAGGTCTAATTAGAATATTACTGGCTTTTGCTACTATTGTTGCCACTGTTATGCCTTTAGGTGTTGGGAATATTAACACCAAATTTTTCCCTCATTTTAGAAATAAAGAAAAAAAGCACTTTGGATATTTTGGCTTAATGCTATTATTCTTATTAGTTGGGTTTTTAATTTGCGCTTCTTTAATATTGGTCTTTAAAGGCGAAATTATTGAGATTTATTCTGAACAATCTCCACTATTTGTTAATTATTTTTACTTGGCAATTCCTTTTGCTTTGATAATAGCATGTGTCGCGATTCTTAACACCTATGTTTCCTCCCTTTATAAAACGGTTGCAGTAACTTTTTGGGATTCTATAATGAATAAAATACTATTTGTAGCAGTAATTATTCTTTATTATTTTGGGTTTCTTAGTTTCGATTTATTTGTTTTTTCATTTGTTGGTTTATACGCTCTTCAAGTATTATTTCTTTTAATATATGCTATAGTTTCAGATTCAGTTTCTTTGAAAATAAATTTTCCTAAGGTGAAATCAGTAGGACTTAAATCTATGGTGAAATACGGACTTCTATTGTCCTTAGCCTCTATTTCATCATCGGGTTTGAAGTTTATAGATACAGTGATGATTGGAGCATTTCTAGAGTTGGATTTTGTAGGTGTATTTACTGTCACCTCTTTTATTGCTCTAATCATTGATATTCCATTAGTTTCTCTTGAAAAGATTTCAAATGTTCAAATTGCCAAGTTTTGGGTAGAAAATAATATAGAAGGAATTAAAAGTATTTATAAAAAATCTGTTAAGTATTTAATGCTTATTGGAGGCCTTTTACTGATTGGAATTTTATTGAATATTGAAGATATGCTCTCCTTTCTTCCCCAAGAATATGCCAATGCAAAAAATGTAACCATCATTGCTTCTATAGGAGCATTTATTAATGTTTCTACAGGTCTTAATAATGCTGTTTTATTTAATTCTAATAATTACGTTTATGGTACTTACCTACTATTACTACTTTTAGTTTTAGCAGTAATTAATAATCTTATATTTATTCCACTATGGGGAATTGAAGGAGCAGCTTTTGCATCAGCATTTTCAGTGGTGATTTATAATTTAATAAAGTTTATAATCATTAAAATAAAGTTCCAAATGCAACCTTATGATTTAAATGCCTTGAAGATTCTGTTGATTATTTCTATCACTTTTGTAATTGGATATTTATTACCATCTTTTGATTTTACTATCTTTTCTATGATATTCAGATCTGTAATAGTATCGGTTTTGTATGTCTTTTTGGTATACTTACTTAAAATTGTTCCAGAGTTTGACAAATATTTTAAACTTAAGTTTTAATAAATTAAGTATAAAATAATCTTAGGACTTGAATATTGGCACATTAGAACATGCTTCTCCAAACATCAAAGACTTGACATTTCCCATCAGTTTATTACTTAATTGCACATAGCTATCCTCTGGAATATATGTATCGGTACATCCTTTAAGTAGAACTCTTTTATTTTCTAATGGCTTTGCATCAAAATTTTTAATATTAAGATGAAAGATTTTTTTTTCAAGCTCTTTTTCATTCCCATATATTACAGTTGAAGCATAAGGATTTAGATGTTTGGTCAAAAGCATATAGGCCCAGACTGGAATTATTGTATCGTTAGAACAATATAAAGCAACAAATGCATCTTTATATCGCTCCCAATTCTCGTCTTTTAAATGCTCTCTAAATTTTTTTTCTTTAAGAACCATCCCTTCAAACAGCCAGTTCTTTATGTCTATAATTTTTCTGTTCTGAGAACCCTTGAATGTCTTCATGTCCAGAGTTATTAGACCACTTTTTGCAACTTTATTTACTATTTCGCTCAATTTATTTTGTAATGTCTAAAACCTTCTTTATTTTCTTGATCGTCAATTCTTTCTAGGACAATATTTTTGTGATTGGATATTGGCTTTTTCAAACTTCCATTATGAAGTTTCTCATAAGTATCAAAGTCAATTAATTTTCTCAAATCTAGTTTTTTGAAAACCTCTAATCCGCTTATTTTAGATTTCCAATCTTTCAGCTACTGTTCCTTCAAAAATCTTAGATTTAGAGCCACTTCCATAGCTTAAAAAACCAATATTATTTCCTGTAATATTTTTGTCTTTTTCATGACTTGAATAGAGCAAACTAATTAATGACATAAATATCGATGCGGTATACATATTGCCAATATATCCACTTGCAATTTCTCCATCTTCAATCTTACTTTTTACAAAATTTTTGTAAAGAACTGACTTTGAAGCTGCTTTTCTCCAATCTTTATAATCCATACTTTTTGAATGTCCTATTTCGTTTTCTAGTTCTAGCAATAAATTATTTTTATCCAACCACCCAAGCCATATGTCTAACATTATTCTTCTTCCTTGAAAAGCATATGGAAGATGAAAAATTAAATGGTCCCAGTCCTTTAGAAAGTCTATTTTTTTCTGGGATTGAAAATGCTCTAACCCTTCATTGATTCTATCTTGATAACATTCATTGGAATACTGACCATCAAATACTGGCTCCTCAAAATAAAAATCAATAATTTCTTTATTACTATTTGTTAATTTTTGTACTGTGGTGTTTTTATCGCTCAGAAATGAGTTGTTAATTTTCCTTCTTGGTTTAAAAAAATCTCCAACATGCTCCATGCTAATTCCAACTGTGTTTTTAAAAGAAATGATACTAGGATTGGAAGTTAATAACATAGCAACAGCACCTGCTCCTTGAGTATATTCACCTGAAGAAGCTAGTTCATATTTTGCAATATCTGAGGCAATTACAATCGCTTTTTTTTCTGGATTAATTCTTATCCAATCTAAACAGTTTTCAACTGCATCAATTCCGCCAATGCAAGCAAATGTAAGATCTACAACGTCACAGTTTTTAAAACATCTTGCACCATGGGTTTTAGAAAGAATTTTCTCAACTGTTCCAACTGCATATGTAGCTGTAGGTTTAGCTGCATCTACTGCACTTTCAGTTCCAAGATATATTCTGCCAATAGTTGAGGGATCTATTTTATTATTTACAATAAGATTTAATAGTGCATTTGCTGCCATAGAGGCAGTATCTTCATTTATATCTGCAAGTGCCATATATTTTAGGCCCAATCCTTTTTCAAGTTTTGCAGGGATAATATCTCTTTTTTCTGCCAAACTAACTATTGGTAAAGCTATGTTTGGCAAGTAATAATCTATTGCATCAATTCCAAATTCCATTTCTTTTTTTTAAATCATTCCTAAATCTAGCTTTAGCCTCTTCACTCATCATATCCTTATCCCATGGAGGGTCAAATACAATATTAACTTTTGAAGTTTCTACTCCATGAACCTCACCAACCTTATCCTCAACCTCTTTAGGAAGCGACTCTGCCACTGGGCAATTTGGAGAAGTTAAAGTCATTATAATTTCAGTATTAAATTCATCGTCAATTTTAATTTCATAAATCAAACCTAATTCGTAAATATCTACTGGAATTTCCGGATCAAATATCGCTTTGAGAACATTTATAATCTTGTCCTCAATTTTTTTTTTGACACTTGCAGAATCTTTTACGTCACTCATTTTAGTTATTTAAATTGTTTTTTATCATTAATGAATATGCATAAGCTTTCATCTGTTTTACCATTTCTAACAAGCCATTAGCTCTTGTAGGAGACAAATGATTAGTTAGACCAATTTCATTTATAAAATTTAGTTTTGCATCAAGAATATTTTCGGGTGTCTGGTTATTTAATACTCTTATTAAAAGAGCAATTATTCCCTTTGTTATAATTGCCTCGCTGTCTGCATAAAAAGAGACTATATTTTTTTCAAATTCAGCATGCAACCATACTTTAGATTGACAGCCTTTGATAATATTTTCATCACTTTTATTAACAGATGATATAAGAGGAAGATCTTTGCCAAGTTCAATTAGATACTCATATTTTTCCATCCAATTGTCAAACATTTCAAACTCACTAACGATTTCTTTTTCAAGATCTACAACTTGCATGAATTATTTTTTATAATAAAGATAATTTAAAGTCTTTATTCCTTTGCTTAATAGACACATTATTTAAACAATTGTTGAATGATTTCTTGTAGTTTGCCCACTTTAATTAATTGATAATTTTTTGATTCTACTTGACTAACCTTAGAATATTTACTTAAATAAATTATTTTAATTCCCATTTTTGTCACCTCCTTTATACGTTGTTCTATTCTACTAACTGGTCTTATTTCTCCACTTAGGCCCACTTCACCAATAAAACAAATTTTATGATCAATGTAAAAATCAAAAAATGAAGATAATATTGCACAAACCATAGATAAGTCAATTGCAGGATCTTGAATTTTTAATCCACCTGTGATATTTAAAAAAACATCTTTTTGGCTTAGTTTCATGCCTCCTCTTTTTTCAATCACTGCCAACAACATATTCAGTCTTTTAATATCAATTCCATTAGCTGATCTTTGTGGATTTCCGTAAGTGGCAGCTGAGGTTAAGGCTTGAGATTCTATCATTATAGGTCTTACTCCTTCCAAACTACAACCCAAGGCAATGCCACTCAGCTTTTCTTGATTGGTTGAAATAAGCATTTTACTAGGAGAATTTACTTCCTCTAACCCACTTTCATTCATTTCATAAATTCCAAGTTCATTGGTGCTTCCAAATCTGTTTTTGATACTTCTAACCAAACGGTACAAGTGGTTTTTATCTCCTTCAAACTGAAGGACAGTATCTACCATATGTTCCAATACTTTAGGACCAGCTATTGCTCCATCTTTAGTAATATGCCCAATAATTATTATTGGAATTAGCCTCTCTTTCGCATATTTAATTAAAATTTCAGCACAGTGCTTGATTTGAGAAACGCTTCCTGGAATAGCATCTATTTCTTGGGTATGAATGGTTTGTATAGAATCAACAATAATTAATCTAGGCAAAACTTCTTCACAGGTTTTAAGGATGGTATTAACTTCTGTCTCGTTATAAATATAGCAACTGTCGTTATTGAACTTTAATCTATTGGCTCTTAACTTAATTTGTTCATTGCTTTCTTCCCCTGAGATATACAATACTTTTTCTTTTAGGGTTAATGCAATTTTTAAAGTTAATGTTGATTTGCCAATTCCAGGTTCCCCACCAAGAAGTATTACAGAACCTTTTACTAATCCATTGCCTATTACTCTATTAAACTCTAAATCATTTATAGGAATTCTCTCCGCTTTATCTCCAGAGATATCACTTATTCGCTGAGGAGTTTTTATACTGCTAGTAATAGAACTTTTGGAAGACTTTGAAACTATTCTCTCGGAAACTGTATTCCATTCTCCACATTCTCCACATTTACCAGTCCACTTACTTGTTTCGTGAGAGCAGCTTATGCATTGAAATATTTTTTTAGATTTTACCATAAGCAATAATAATTCATCACAACATACAATTAATACGTTGTTTTTTTAGAAATTGGATTTAAATAAGTTTTAATAGTAATAAATATGCCAATTAAACCCCAAATTGGAATTGCAGCTTTATCTGTATCTAAATAGTTGTTTAAAACCCCGTGAGTAAAATAGGTGGTTAGAGATATGATGATGAAAAGGGTTAAAATTTTATAAAACTCACTTTTCACACCTTATATAATATAGACCTGAGTAAACAAAAACAAGCCCTATTAATAAAATATTGATTAGAAATCCAAAAAAACCTTGCTCTGCTAAAGGACTTAGATATTCACTATGTGCATTTCCTCCATCCCCAAAATTAGTGCTGATTATTGTTAAATCTTTAGACTTTTGGAATGGTGCATATACAAAAGCATAGGTTCCAGGGCCCCATCCAAAAAAAGGTCTTTGCAAGAATAATTCAAATGCACAATTCCATCTGTTTAATACGTTCTAAATTCGATGCATCTGAGGAAATATTGGACATTGATTCTACTCTTTCAGAAAAATTCTCGGTAGTGTGTTCTGCATCATTTTTTTGAACCAAGTAAGAAATTTCTGTCAAATTATAAATTATAAATATGAAAGGAATAATTATGATACCTATTAGCCATTTTAATTTTATTTTGAAGTAATAAAGAACAAATACTCCAATTGCCAAAACAATACTTAACCAAGCAGCTCTTGTATAACTAAAGTACAGACCAATAAGAAGTATTGCTAAAAAAACAATTAATAAAATTCTCAAGTAATTTTTTTTAGACTCATATAACAACCATACATTAATTGGAATAACTAGTGCTAAAATTGCTCCATACGAAGTATGGTCTTTAAAAAATGGCCACATTACCCAATGACCTGCTTCTTCGCTAAAACTATTAATCATGTGGTTCACTAATGTATAGCAAGTCACCATTATCATGGCAAAAAGATAAGCGAAGAAAAATTGTTTGATTTGTTTTTTCCCTTTTTTGAAAAAGTGTATTCCATAAAGAAGAATGGGAATAATGAACCAGCTTCTAGAAATTAAAAACTTAAAGGAAACCATAGGGATTTCACTCACTATTGAAGTTATAAAGATCCATAGTACTTGTACGAAAATTAATATTATTATAGGGTTTTTATAATGTAGAAGATCTTTTTTAAGATTTTTTTGAAAGAGCGCTTTAAAAAGAAACATTAATGTAAATACAAGCAACATTGGTTCTGTTGGAAAATAAAAACCTATTCCAAGCAAGTCTAAATTTTCAAAATTAAAAGAAAGTGGGGTGCAAAAAACTATAGTGAGAAAAATCAAATCCAATCTAAAAACAAATAGATAGCCAAACAATATGACCATGGGAAGCGCTAGGAGATAGAAAATGTCAAAGTAAATTAAAATTGAGTTTAGTATGATGAATAAAATCATCAAAAAGTAAGAAATTCTTCGGCTAAGAAATCCTTTAAACATTAATCTTTTAAAAGTTCTATTTGCTTCTTGACTAGTATACCTACAATTGCTAGTAATACAGATGAGAATGTTGATAAGACTACAATTAGCCATCTAATTGGATAAGCCTTTTTTTCTGCGGGATAGGCTTTCTCAACAATGAATTTATGAGAAAGATAGCTTGTCGCATCACTTTCTGCCTGTTCGTAGGAAGCTTCCATTGTAGCAAGTCTTTCAGAAAGGAATTCTACTTTAACTTGGAAAGATTTAAGTAAAGAGCCGTATTTTTCAGTCATATTCATTTTAGTTTTAAATGATTTTTTTATCTCAGATTCTTTAGAATTAACATAGCCTTCAGTTAGCGCTCTATAAGCATCGTTGGTTACCACTCCAAGAGAAGATAGTTTCGACATCGTATCTCTAAGGTTCTGCATTTGTACAGTTATTTTATCAAGTTTTTCTTTTTTAATTTTAAAATCTGTTAAAGCTCTTTCGTGAATCATTGCATTTTTTGTGTTGTCAAATAACGATGCAATTTCGTTGGCAATTAATGCTGCTGTATCAGGACTTTTGTCTAAAACAGTAATTAATACAGCGCCATTGTTATTTCTTCTAAAATTTATATTTTCTAAATAAGTTTTGGTTAAATCTGTATTGATATACTTTGATTCCAAATCAATTTCATAATGTTTAATAAGGTTGAATTTGTCTATAATTTTACTTCTTATACTGCTGGATTCTAAAATCTGAAGCATTTGTTCAGCCTCTTCGTTCTCCCCAAATTTAGAAACGCTTTGGTCTTCTGTAATTACTTCGTTGAACGTTACTGAACTTGTCTTTGCAGGATAAAGTGTTACAGTAGATTCAAATTTCTCATCCATTAAAAGAGAGACTATACTGGAGGCCACTAACGCGATAATTCCAATAGTGATTAATGGATTTTTATTTTTCCATAAAAAAGAAATTAAGTCGTAAGATTGATTTTCGGATGAATTCATTTTTCAATTTTAGATTTACAAATGTAAGTTATAGCATGAATCTCTACAAATTAAGAAGATTTATCGTGTTTTAAAAGGCTGTAAAACTGGTCCCAACTGATAACTTTTAAAAATAAACCAATAATTCCACCACCAATTACATTCAATATTATTTTTTCTAACCAATTAATACTTAGATAATTCTCTACAGTATAGACCATTGTAATAAACAATATAGTGAACGAAAAAATCCGAATTATTGAAAGTAAATGATATTTAAAATTAAATATTTTATAACATAAAGCTATTTGAAATACAAGGATGAAAAATTGTGTAAAAGCACTAGCAAAAGCTGCTCCAGAAGAACCTTTATCCGGAATAAGTAATAGGTTTAGTGAAATGTTTATTAAAATCCCAAAAACGGCCAATATGTTTAATTGTTTCATACTTCCTTTTGCGGTTAATAAAGTCCCAAATATATAGTTACATGAAACAGCTATAAACGAGATCATTAACCAACCAAAAGTTTCGCTAGAGTGTAATAATGACGAACCATTTATTTCATATCTCCAGTTAAGAATTTCCATTTTATAGGTCCATACAGTAACACAAATAATTAAAGCAAAAAAATAAATTAGCTTGAAAGACAACCAAGAAACTGGAAGAACACTTTGCTTTTCTTTGATCAATCTAGAAAATATTGGAAGTAATAGACCAGCAAATAAGTATCCAAGCATATTAAAAGCCATAAAAAATCTATAACCATGGGCATAGTTAGCTACTTCAATATTCCCTCTTATTCTCTCTACCATCACCACATCAGAATAGTAGTATACGGACATTAAAAAAATCAAAAGAGCATAAGGCATACTTTTTTTTACAATCATTTTAAAAAATAGTTGATCCCACTTTAGACTTGGTAATTGGGTATGTTTTGTTAAAAATGAAAAACCTATGAGAACAGTAATTAAATACGCTACCGTTTGAGAAAGGATGAAGAAGTCAATAGTTATAATTGCATTATTAGCAATACTGTATAGGAAATAACCACAGAAAAATATTAAAATCAATCTGTCTGTAATTGATAAAATACTGTCTTTTTTAAATAAAAGAAGTGCAGATAAATTGGATCTAATAAATAGAATTAAAGCCACTAAAACTTGATTAAATCCTATTATAATTAACCATTTCATTTCTTTTGCTGAAAGCTCAAAAATTAACCCCATTAGTAAAAGAATAATGATGTAAAATGCACTTAAGATTAATTTTAGAGAGAAAATTCTTGAGAAATGTTTTTGAAGTAATTGATTGTTTTGGGCGATGTTTCTAGTATTGAAGTTATTAACTCCCATGTCTAAAATGATATTGAATATAAAAGACAAGCTCAATAAAGAAAAATAAGTTCCATAAGAACCTGGACTATTTTGCTCTGTAATTTTTAATATCTCAGCATCAATTCCAATAATATAGAAAGGTTTAATGACTACATTTAGTAGGAGAACTAGTATTAAATTGGAAAGAAATTTTTTTTTCATTAATCCTTTTGGTAAACTCTTACTACTCTGTTAGAAATAGAACTTATAATCTCGTAGGGAATTGTGTTTGCAGCATCAGCCATTTTAAAAATAGAATGGTTATTTCCAAATATTTCTACTCTATCGTTGACATTTAAATTAGAATCAGAGATATCTATAAATAGCATATCCATACAAATATTTCCAATCGTTGGATAAATAGTATTATTAATAAAAACACTTCCTTTACCGTTTCCTAAAGATCTAGAAAATCCATCTGCATATCCTATTGGAACAATTGCAACTTTTAATTTTTTTTCTGATTGATTATTTACTCCATAACCAATATAATCGCCTTTATTTACTGTCCTTATTTTTGATATTCTAGAAACTAAAGATGCTACGTTAGAAAGCTTTTCACTTTTAGAAACGCCATATAAACCTATCCCTAGTCTTACCATTTGCAGACTTTGTTCTGGATAATTTTCTATTCCTGCTGTATTTAGAATATGCTTATTTGTTTTAATCCCTAATGAAGATTCAATTTCTAAAGACATTCTATGGAAGTAATCAAATTGTTGTTGAGTTAGTTTTTTACCATTATTTTGATCACTTGCAGCTAAGTGACTAAAAATCCCTTCAACTTTTATTTCTGGTTGGCTTATTAAAAAGCTACATAATTTTTTAATATCTATAGAATCAAATCCCATTCTATTCATACCTGTATTTAATTTTATGTGAATAGGATAATTTTTTATCCCCATTAAGATAAGTTTCTTAGTGAATTCGTCCAAGTGATATAAATCGTAAATGGAAGGAGTTAATCTGTTTTCTATTAAATTATCCATCGATTTTTGTTCTACATTCATTACTAGAATTGGAGCCTTTATACCATTTTCTCTTAGTTCCACACCTTCGTCTGTATATGCTACTCCTATGTAGTCGATATGATTTTGCTCTAATATTTTCGCAGATTCGATTAACCCAGTTCCATAGCCAGCTGCTTTAATCATAACAAGTAATTTTGTTTTTGGAGCAAGTAAACTTCTGTAATAGTTTAAGTTTTTAATTAGGCTAGAAAGATTTATTTCTAAAACTGTGTTGTGTTTTTTCTGTTCTAGTTTCAAGTAAATCTTTTGAAAATCGGCAACTTTTTTCCCCTTAATTAAGATATAGTGATTTTTGAAAATAATATTATTAAAGTGTTTTAAAAATACAGATTCGTTTCTAAAAATTAAATATTTATTTGGAAATAATGTAGCGTTCTCATAGAGTTCTTTTCCAATTCCTATAAACTGTGTTATTTCATAACTTTCTATTAGTTTAGAGAGTTCCTCAAAATTTGTTTTTTTTTCATTTAAATCCGAAAGAATTAAAGTTGTCTTAGAAGATCCGCATTCAGATTTTAAGGTTTCAAGAGAAATTTTAAGGGATTGAAAATTGTTCTGGTAAGAATCATTTATAATAACCGAATTACTAATTCCAGATTTCTTTTCAAATCGTAAAGCAATTTCTGGGAGAAATGGACTTAAGGCTTTTATGTCCTTTAAATCGTATTTTATTTGATTTAAAAATCCTAGACAGCAAATAAAATTTTTTGCAGAGTTCTCATCTTTTTGTTGGATGAAGAACACTTCTTTTTTACTGTTGTATTCACAGTGTATTTCTTGTCCTTTTTCTACAATATTTCTTTTAAAATTAAACTCGTTATTTTTAAAATAAGTGTGAATGGTTCCTTTTAAAATCTTTTCTTTTTCAATTCGAAGTTCATCAATTGAAATAAAGTTTTCAATATGTTCTTTCTCAATATTAGACAATATCACATGAGAGGGCTCAATCATTCCCTTCATTAAATCCATTTCCCCAGGCATGGAAATTCCTGTTTCAATGATAGCTAATTCGTGATACTTGGTTAAAGAAAGCAAGGTAAGAGCTGCTCCAAATTGTGAGTTATAACTTTTTGGACTTCTTAGAATATTTATTTTTTCTTGCGCAATAAAATTTATCCATTCTTTTATAACTGTTTTTCCATAACTTCCTGTTATTGAAAGTACAGGTATTTTAAAAGTTTTTCTGTGGAAATTTGCCCATTTCTGAATTGCAACTAATGTATTTTCAACCACCAAGTAGCCCGCATCTTTTTTTATTTTTAAAGGGATTTTATGAGTTATAAATTGTTTTATTCCATTTTCATAAACCTGATCAATATACCTATGTCCATCGTTAAAATTTGTATTAAATGCTATAAATAAATGTTCATTATTTTGAACAAATCTTCTACTATCGTAATGAACATTACTAATTGGTGAATCAATATTTCCTATGCAATCCCCCCCAGTTATTTTAGAAATATCTCGAAGAGTATATGAGTTGTTTATCTGCAATTTTTTGAACTAATAGTTTGTGAACGAACAAATTAAACAAAATGTTATGTTGATAACATTCAAAAGGTAACATTCACATATTATGTAAAAATATTGAATTTTGCATTGAAATCTTAATATTATGGACGAGTTTAATTTTAAATCCTTAGAAAGTTTAGCAAGTGAGCTGAAAGAAGGAGTCTTTAAAATAAATAGCGGAGCTCTTAGCACAAAAGATATTCTTTATCTTTTGGATTCATCAAGACAGTTACATGAAAGGCTTGCGGTATTACAGTATCTACTAGAAAAAGCTCCAAAGAATGAAACAGCTTCAGAACATAAAAAGGAAGAAGAGCCAACTAATGTTGAGGAAAATCAAATTAATTTAATTGATGTTATTGTTGAGGAAGAAGCTAAAACAGAAAAAGTAGATGTAAATATTTCAACAGATTTTAAGTCTGTAAATGAAATTCATTCCGATAGTCCACAAACTTCTTTAGCAGATCAATTTGGTCAACAACCAATTTCTGATTTGACCAAGGAAATAGGTATAAATGAAAAGTATTTAATAACAGAAAATTTATTTTCTGGAGATACCCAGGCTTGTTCAATTGCAATTAAGGAGTTGAATGAATTTCAAAATATGGACCAGGCAAGTGATTTTTTAAAAAACTCATTGTCTAAAAAATACAACTGGAACCCAAAGTCTAATCAAGTAAAAAGATTAATTAATTTGGTAGAAAGAAGATACCACATTAAATGATTAGATTTTTTTTATTTCTCCCCTTTCTTTTTTTCTTTGAAGTTCAATCTCAAACCCTAAATTTTTCTAAATATGTTGACACGCTTTGTAGTAACTACTTTATGGGTAGAGGCTATGTAAATGACGGGCACTTAAAGACTGCAAATTTTTTAGAAGAGAAGTTTAAAGAAATTAATTTAGAGCCTTTAAATAAGGATAGATTTACTCAAGATTTTAATATTAATGTTAATACTTTCCCTAATTCAGTTGAACTGAAATTAGATGGAAAATCTTTAATCCCAGGTAGAGATTTTATGATTTCTCCTCAATCAAGAGGACTAGAAGGTTCTTTTAATGTTATAAAGGTGGACTTAAATAATTGGAGTTCTATCTTAAAGAACAATAAAGTCAATAATCAATGCATTATTTCCTTGAACATTTCGAAAATTCTAGACATAGATACTATTTCAATGTATAAAGAGTTGCGAAATCTTTTAAATAAAAGCTTCCCTATATTATGGATTTCGTCTGAGAAATTACAATGGTCCGTAGCAGACTATCTTTCTAACCACCCAATGATAAAAATAGCAAGTAAATCAGTGAATTATGATTTCACGACAGTTCAGTTAAATATTGAACAAAAATTTCAGAAATCGTTAAAGACTCAGAATGTTCTAGGAATGGTGAGCGGAAGAAAAAAAAAATCTATAATTATTTCTGCCCATTATGACCACTTGGGAATGATGGGACAAGTTAAATTTCCTGGCGCTAATGACAATGCTAGTGGAGTGAGTTTATTACTTAATTTGGCTTCCTATTATTCTATAAATCCCCATAAGTACAATATTATTTTTATTTGTTTTGGCGCTGAAGAAGCTGGATTAAAAGGCTCTAAGTATTTTACAGAACATCCGCTATTAGATTTGAAAAAAGTGAGTTTTCTAATTAATTTAGATATTGTAGGTACAGGGGAGGAAGGCATTGCAATTGTAAATGCTCTGGAAGAAAAAAAAGCCGCTAAAAAAATTGGTAAAATAAATACAAGATCAAATTATTTTAACAAAATTAAAATACGAGGTCAATCCCCAAATTCTGACCATTATTGGTTTTCGCACTACCAAGTCCCTTCAATTTTTATTTACACTATGGGTGGAATTCAAGCCTATCACGATCCGTTGGATAAGTCGGAGACATTGCCTTTAAATAAAATAGAAGACTTATACCATCTAATTATTGATTTTATAAGCGGATTTTGATGAGTCCTTTTATTTAGGGTTTTTGAGGTTTAGATTTTATCAAATAAATCCCACAAAAAATCACTAGACATAAATAAAATTGAACTATACCAAAACCTTCTCCATCAATAACGCCCCAAAATATGGCGACTATCGGTATCAAGTAAGTTACAGAAGATGCAAATACAGAAGATGTTTCTTTAATCAATAAGTTAAAAACCCAAAAAGCCAATCCACTTCCCAAAATTCCTAGAATATTTATAAAAAGAAAATTCAAGTAATTGGGGTCGTTATTTATCAAATTATTTGCAAAATCTGTCTTAAAAAAAAGCAATAGTCCAGCTATTGGCCCAATGAATATAAAAGACCAACTGGTAATTTTTAATGCAGGAATATCTTGTAGATAAGTTTTGATAATGTTTATGTTTAAGGCGTAGCAAGCAGAACCTATAACAGGAAATAAAGCATATAAAATAGAGCTAGATAAAATATTGCCGCCGGTACTTAAAAATATTAAACTAGTTGCTCCAATTAAACCAACCAAAACACCAATTACTGCTCTAAAATTAGTTTTTTGCTTGAATAGTATTACCCCAAATAAAAGAGTAAAAAGAGGAGTTATAGAATTTAATATTCCATTCAAAGAACTATCTATTTTGGTTTGTGCTTTAATAAATAAAAAATAGGGTATCAAACTTCCAATTATAGCCGATAGTAGAAGAACAAAGCCAGTTTTCTTTTTTATTTTGAAAAAACTTTTAATTCCAAGAGGAAAGAAAACAAGAAAGACAATAAATATCCTATAAAGTGTTATTTCTATGGGCGAGTAAGTAGTTAAGGCTTTTTTCATTAAAATAAATGAACTTCCCCATATTAATCCTAAAACACAAAGTGTTAAAATCTGATTAATTTTTTTTGAAAAATCCATTTAGTCAACTTGAAATATGTCTTTTGCAGACTTTCTGACTTTTTTGTTATTCTGAGAATTATCAGATTCAGATCTGTAACCAATAGCAGCAACCACTCCTGCACTCAAGCTTTTTTTATTAATGTCTAGAAACTCATTGTATTTTGAAGTGTCGAATCCTTCAATAGGACAAGAATCTATCTTCAGAGAAGCACACGCGGTCATTAAATGAGTTAAAGCGATGTAAAGCTGATTTTTGGTCCATTCAGAGATTTCTTCAGAACTTTTATTAAGCAGAGTTTTTTTTAAAAAGTCACCATATCCTTTGTTCTCTTCAATAGGTACTTCTTGACTTATTGATTTATTCTCAATATACAAGTCAATGTCTTTTTCAAATACTTTAGTGGAATTACAAAATATGAAAAGATGTGAGGCATCAGAAACTTGAGTTTGATTATAAGATAATTTTCTTAATGCCTCTTTTCTTAACTGATTTTCGATGATAATTACTTTAAATAATTGTAATCCATAAGAAGTTGGAGCAAGAACAATAGACTCTTTTATTAGTTCTATATCGGAAATTGGAATTTTCTTATCTGGATTAAATTTTTTAGTAGCATATCTCCACTTGTAATAATTGATTATATCCATATTTGCCTCAATATTACCACAAATAAAGTTCTCAATGTCTTTTGTTATGTAATTTCATTGTAATTTAATAGAACGTACTATGAGTATGTTGTTAAGATATATATTTATATTCAAAATTAACTATTTGAAATGGAGACTAAAAAATATCAATGGAAGAAGAAAGAAGTTGACCAACCAATAAGCCTCTATTTAGCCAAAGAACTTAACGTTTCTAAAGTTATTTCAGAAATTTTAGTTGCTAGAGGAATCCATGATTTTGATTCTGCGCAAAATTATTTTAGGCCCAATTACACACAATTTCATGATGGTTTTTTGATGAAAGGAATGGATGTTTCTGTAGAAAGACTGAATAAAGCTATTTCCAATAATCAAACTATTCTTGTTTACGGAGACTACGATGTGGATGGAACATGTTCGGTTGCTATGATGGTTCGTTTTTTAAAACACCTAAAAGCCAATGTTTTGTATTACCAGCCTCACCGAGAAACAGAAGGCTACGGTATCTCATTAAAAAGTGTAGAATGGTCCAAAGAAAATAAAGTTGATTTAGTAATTGCTTTAGATTGTGGAATTAAAGATTTTCTTGCTGCAGAAGCATTTACCAATGAAAATATTGATTTAATTATTTGTGACCACCACAATCCGTCAGAAACACTTCCAAATGCATTTTCAATATTAAATCCTAAGCAAAATGATTGTACTTATCCATTTAAAGAGCTTTGTGGATGTGCTGTGGGCTTAAAGCTTATTCAAAGTTATGTCCATAAATTTGATTTAAAACTTGACTTTAGCTCCTATTTTCAGTTAGCAGCTGTTGCAACTGCTGCAGATGTAGTTCCCTTAATCAATGAAAATAGGCTAATTACTTATTTGGGGCTTTTAGAAATAAATAAAAAACCTATTGAACCATTCGCTTTACTTTTTTCAAAATTGAATAAGATTAACGAAATTAATCTTGGAGATTTGATTTTTAAAGTTGCCCCAAGAATAAATGCAGCAGGAAGATTAGATACTGCATTATTGGCTTCGAAATATTTGATATCTAACTCTGAAGAGTCCATTCAGGGATTAAATAAAATAGAGACTATTAATGAAGAACGCAGAAAATTAGATGAGTTAATAACTCAACAAGCGCTAAAAGATTTAGGAGGGCAAGTTAAAAATAGATGTAGCAATCTGGTTTTTTCTGATAGTTGGCACAAAGGAGTTGTTGGAATTGTGGCGTCAAGAATTATTGAAACTTATTATAAGCCAACCATTGTTTTGTGTGGTCAAGGAGATATTATTACTGGTTCTGCTAGATCTGTAAAAGGATTTGACCTATATAGAGTATTGGAAAATTTGAAACATTATTTTGTAAGATTTGGAGGCCATAAATATGCAGCAGGTCTCAGTCTTAAAAAAGAAAAATTACCGTCATTTAAGTTAGATTTTGAAAATGAAGTAGCTAAATTTATAAAAGAGCAAGATCTTATTCCAGAAATTAATATTGACTCCGAACTTTCTTTAAACCATCTTTTTGAGGGCGTCAACAATCAATCAATCCCTAAAGTTTATAGAATTTTAAAGCAAATGGAACCATTTGGTGTTGGCAATCCAAAACCAGTTTTTCTTTTTAAAGGATTACACCTTGAAAGTCCCGCAAGAATAGTTGGTGAAAAGCATATAAAGTTTATTTTTTCTGATTCTTCTAAGGAAAATAAAATTGATGGTATATGGTTTAGTAGTGTTCCCTTTTTAAAAATTCTAAAGGACCGAGAAACTATGGATGTTGTAGGCACCATAGATGAGAATTATTTTCGCGGCAACAGAACTATGCAAATAATCATAAAAGATATAAGAGTTAACTAATCTTTATTTTCTCTTGAGTCAGAAACAATGTGAAGATCTCTTTGAGGATAAGGGATTTTTATTTTGTTATTTCTAAATGCTTGATCAATTGCTAGTCTTATATCACTTTTAATACTTACAATTTCCCAAGTTTGTTGTGCCCAGAAATAGACTTTAAATCTAAGTGCGTGATCTCCAAAGTCTTCAAGTTCAATTGTAATATTTCTTCTTTTTTCTACAAGTGGATGTTTCAAGGCACTTTGGTAAAGAATTTCTTTTACCATTTGGGTGTCAGAACCATAACCAACACCTACAGAAATATTAAATCTTGTTACTTTGTCACTGATAGTCCAGTTAATTACACTTTCTCTAGTTAAGTAACCATTTGGAACTATAATAGTTTTTCCATCTAAAGTTTTTAATTGTGATGTTCTAATAAAAATATTATCGACTTTACAAATTTGATGATCCGGCATTTCTACGACATCTCCTACTTTTATGCTGCCGTCAAAAAGCAAAATAACACCTGAAAAAACATCTGAAATGTGGTGTTGAAGCGATAGCGTAAGTCCCAACCCTAAAGCAGCAACTCCAGCAGTTAAAAAAGTGATATCTATTCCGACTCCTTGAACAGCTACGATGGCTGCAATCAAATAAATTACATATTTACTTAGTTGAGTTATGGTATAGGTACCACCCTCATCAATCCATTTTTTCTCCCTCGTAGATCTGTGAATTAAAACTCTAAAAACACTTATGGATATTTTAGAAATTATTATTACAAAAATTAAGTAAAAAAGTTTGCCAATAGTAAAACTAAACCTCTGGTAAACACCATTAATTTTTTCTTCAGAGTCAAATCCAAATAATTCTAGATGTGAAATATTGCTAATTGAAAACTCTTCATGACCTATTATCAGAGATTCTAAGGCAAGAATACTACATATAAGTAAAAGAACTTGCTTTATTAATTTTTTGATGTTTTTTTCTCTTCCTTGAACAAGCCACCCTTTTTGTTTTAAATATCTCTCTAAGTTTTTATTTATCCAGTTGTTTACAATTAGCCAAACTAGAATAACTACTCCAAAGAGACTTAAATTAAGAAGATGTTCTAAACTAAAATAATCTGTAAAAGCCATAATTTATTGTGTTACAATAATACCCAATTCATTAGCAAATATATTGCGTACTTTGGTTAATTCCTTAATTTCTTTAATTATTGACTCATTGGATTCATTGGAGTCCATTTCTTTTAATGCTTGTTGCTTCTCTAAAATAAGATTTTCAGTCACTCTTAATTTAAAAATAAAAACAGACTCTTCGGCTGCTTGTTTTAATCGGTCAGATTCAATTTTTGTATGAATTTGGTGTTTGTTTTTCCAATTTTCACTTAAAATGTTCTGCGAAGTTGTTAAGTCTGCAACTAAACTAGTTAGATTTGGATTTTGTACAAAATGTTGTTCATTTAATACTAGTCCTTTTTCCAACCCTTCTAAAAACTCATTAAAAACCAACTGATATTTCTCATTTTTGTAGGAAAGTTTATCGGATAAAATTTCCTCTACTATAAATTGGGCTAAAGGATATTCTACGGTTGATTTTTCATTTTCGTTCAATACCTCTACTTTAATAGAATGTGCTCCATAACTTAACATTAGTCTTATTAAGTCCTGCTCTTGGTTGCTTAAATCGTGTTTAATCCCCTTTTGAAATGTTTTACTAGGTAAGTTATTTGGAGTTATAGATGGAAGAGAATTGGGAGATTGAGGCTCTCTTTTAGAACGTAATTTTTTTTGAACTTCAGTAATGAGAAGTTGCTCATCCATTTCAAATATTTGAGCAGTTTTTTTAATGTAAACCGATCGAGATACTGCATCTGGAATAATAGAAATGGAAGTAATTATATCATTAATAGTTTTAGAAATATTTATTGGATCGTTCTTCGTTTTTTCAAGTAAGTGATTTGCTTTAAATGAAATAAAGTCAGTTTGCTGGTCAATTAAATAAGATCTAAAATCTTCAGTAGATAATTGATGGGAATAACTATCAGGATCTTCCCCCTCTGGAAACAAAACTACTTTAACACTTAAACCAGCTTTTAATAACATGTCCACACCCCTAAAAGAAGCGTTAATTCCAGCTGGATCGCTATCATATAGAATTACAACATTATTTGTAAATCTTTTTATCAGCCTAATTTGACCATCCGTTAGCGATGTTCCACTTGAGGCAACAGCATTTTTCACCCCGTTATGATGAAGAGAAACAACATCGGTATAACCTTCTACAAGCAAACATGAATCACTTTTAATAATTTCACTCTTGGATTGGAATAACCCATATAGAACATTACTCTTATTGTATATGTCGCTTTCCGGGGAGTTGAAGTATTTTGCAACTTTTTTATCTGTTCTTAAAGTTCTGCCTCCAAAGCCTATTATTCTACCAGTTATATTATGAATTGGAAAAATTATTCTTCCGCGAAAAAAATCATAGGTACCTTTTTCACCCTCTTTTATCAATCCAGATTTTTTTAATGGCTCTAGGCTGTAGTTAGAATTTTTTGCTTCACTTTCCAGAGCATTATAATCGTCTGGAGAGTAACCAATTTCAAATTCTTCTATAGTGTTTAGATTATAACCTCTTTTTTTCAAATAGGACAATCCAACAGATTTCCCTTCGTTGGTTTCCGTTAAAGATTTTTTGAAAAACTCATTAGCAAATTGGTGGGCTAAATACAATCCTTCCTTTTGGTGCTTTGCCGCTATTTGTTCTTCAGTTTCTTGAGTTTCTTCAATTTCAATATTGTATTTATTGGCAAGCCACTTTAGTGCTTCAGGATAGGATAAATGTTCGTGTTCCATTAAAAAGGATACTACATTTCCTCCTTTTCCAGAACTAAAGTCTTTAAATATCCTCTTCCCGGGAGAAACCATAAAAGATGGTGTTTTTTCATTTGCAAATGGGCTTAAACCTTTAAAATTTGACCCTGATTTTTTCAAATGAATAAAATCACCAATGACTTCTACTATATCTGCAGAATCAAAAATTTTCGCTATTGTTTCTTGGGGAATCAAATTAATTTTTAGTGTAAAATTATGGGTTTACAGCATAAAAATACGAATAGTTCATTGTCCACAATACAATTTTAAAAAAATGCATCAACAATTAGCCATAGATTTTTAATTACCTATACATTTGTGTAAAATTAACAAAATGAGTAAAGATCAATACCAAGCACATGACTATTACTTTATGGACGAATTTCTCTCTGAAGAACATAAATTAATTAGAGACTCTGCAAGAGCATGGGTGAAAAAAGAAGTTTCTCCAATTATTGATGATTATTACGAAAGAGCAGAATTTCCTAATCAAATTCTAAACGGCCTTGCCAGTATTGGCGGTTTTGGCCCCTATATTCCTGAGGAATATGGTGGTGCAGGGTTAGATCAAATATCCTATGGCCTAATTATGCAAGAATTAGAAAGGTGTGATTCAGGGTTAAGATCTACGTCATCTGTTCAGAGTTCTTTAGTAATGTATCCAATTTATAAATTTGGTAATGATGAACAAAGAAAAAAATATTTACCAAAATTAGCCAGTGGAGAGATGATTGGTTGTTTTGGATTGACAGAACCTGATTTTGGATCTAATCCAGGAGGAATGACTACCAATTTTAAAGAAGATGGAGATCATTTAATTCTAAACGGAGCCAAAATGTGGATATCCAATGCTCCATTTGCTGATATTGCTGTTGTTTGGGCCAAAGATCCTAATAATAGAATAAAAGGAGTGATTGTGGAAAGAGGGATGGAAGGTTTTCAAACACCAGAAATGCATGGAAAACATTCCCTAAGAGCTTCGGCTACTGGTGAGCTTGTTTTTAATAATGTAAGAGTCCCAAAAGAAAATATCTTACCAAATAAAGATGGTCTTGGAGCTCCATTAATGTGTTTAGATTCTGCAAGATATGGTATTGCTTGGGGAGCAATCGGTGCTGCAATGGATTGCTACGATTCTGCTTTAAGAAGAGCAAGGAAAGAATCCAATTTGGAAAACCAATCGCTAGCTTCCAACTTATTCAAAAAAAGCTTGCAGAAATGATTACAGAAATCACCAAAGCGCAACTTTTAACTTTCCGACTAGGGCAACTTAAAAATGAAGACAGGGCTACTTCTGCTCAAATTTCTATGGCTAAAAGAAACAATGTGGATATGGCTTTGAAAGTAGCTAGAGAGGCAAGACAAATTCATGGGGCAATGGGAATTATGAATGAGTATTCCGTTATGAGACACATGGCCAATTTAGAATCTGTAATTACTTATGAAGGTACTCATGACATTCATTTGTTGATTACTGGTTTAGACATAACGGGTATTCAAGCTTTTAGTTAACCCACTGAAAGGAACTAATCATTTCTTCCAAGTCTTCAATGATAAAACTAATGCATGGCTTCAATGAGTCGTAATTAGGTTTGGTTTGAAAAAGTAATTGTCCTGAAAAAAAATGATGTGAACTATCCGTTATTGTAAAAGCATAATTACAAGCAGTATTGCCTTTTATTTCATAGGCAAGTGCAAAAACTTGTTCATCTTCATTTTTCCAAACTCTTTCTACAATAGCCGATGATTTAAAGCTGTGTTCGTAGACCATTTTTCTAAATCCCTCTGACATTTCTAAAAGATTATTATTCAGCTCAAAATATTCACATAGGACTTCCGCTTTAAATTCAGGGAAGATAATAGTTTTGCTACATCCAGGATAGTCTTTAAATTTTTGTTCCCATGAAGCATAATCGGGAAGTTTAAAGCTAAACATACAAGAATCTTTTATATCATAAAAATCTTTTACAGGCAAGTCTATTCTCAAGTAACTTTTTGGCTTTGGGAAAGTTTTTTCCCTCGAACAACCTAAGGCTACAATTAAAATAGATATTGATAAATATTTCAGGAAATTAATCAATTCTAACTTTTAGTTTCTTGATTCTTCTTTTATCAGATGCTTCAATAGTAAAATGGTAATTTTGATAGGAGATTCTTTCATTTTTTAATAAAATTTTGCCTGCTTGCTCAATACAAAAACCAGCTAAAGTATCAGATTCTCCCTTTGCTTTCTCAAAAATTTTCCCATCTATATTTAAAATTTTATAAAAGTCAATTAAAGGAGTTTTTCCATCAAAAATATAATTACGCTCATCAATTTTCAAAAATGTAACATCTCTTTCGTCAAATTCATCGGTAATATCTCCAACTATTTCTTCAAGTACATCTTCTAAAGAAACTATTCCTGACGAACCTCCATATTCATCAACAACAATTGCTATATGGGTTTTTTCCTCCTGAAATTCTTTTAGTAAGTCATCAAGTTTTTTGTTTTCAGGGACAAATTTAGCATCTCTTAAAAGCTGTTTCCAATCATACTTAGAACCTTCATTCATATTGGCTAATAAGTCTTTAACATATAAAATTCCTTTAATTTGATCAAAAGTTTCTTCGTATACAGGAATTCTAGAAAACTTAACAGTTTTTAGTTCGTTAATTAGAGATTTATAATTTAAATCTGTTCTAAATGCTAAAACATCTGTTCTGGGAGTCATAATTTGTTTTACGTCTGTATTTCCAAATTTTGATATCCCTTCCAAAATTTTTTTTTCCTCATTATTTTCTACACTATCTTTTGTTAAATCAAGTGCATGCTTAAGTTCCTCCGAATATAAAAGCTCAATTTTCTTATCAATTTTTTTGTCAATTATTGATGTGCTCGATATAAGTAAATTACTTAAAGGGTTGAAGATGATTTTTAAAATGGTAATAGGTAAGGCCATTATTTTTGAAAATCTTATGTTGTAACTATTGGCATAAACCTTAGGAATAACCTCTCCAAATAGTAAAATTATAAATGTTACAGAAACCACTTGGATAATAAAACTGGTTATTATGTTTTGTGATTTAGAATGGAAAATTTCACTCATTATTATTGAAGAAACTAAAACTATAGCCACATTAACCAGATTATTCCCGATCAATATTGTTGCTAAAAGTTTTTTTGGACTTTCTAGTAATTTTAAAACTCTGTTGCTATTTTTGTTTTCAGTTTCGTTAGACAAATCTACCTTCTGCGAATTAGATAAGCCAAAAATTGCTACCTCAGACCCTGAAAGAAGAGCAGATAACAAAACTAAAATTAACATAGCTAAAACCCATATTCCAAGGCTAGGATTTGAAAAATCCACGATAATTAAAGGTTTTAATAAAAATTTAAAAGCAGGGGGGATTTCCAATTCGTGTTATTTGATTTAAAATGGTAAATCATCATTTTCATCAGGAGATGAAAATTCCTTTTCAGGAGATGATTTACTTTCATTTTCTGCAGGCTTCATAGGGTTAGAGCTAGCCATAGACTCTCCTGTACTACCTAGCATGGTGAGATTATCGGTAATTACTTCTGTCGAATATCTATTGTTCCCTTCTTTATCTTGCCAAGTTCTTGTTTTAAGTTTCCCTTCTATGTAGACTTTGGCTCCTTTTTTTAGGTATTTCTCTGCGATTTCTGCAAGTCCTCTCCAAGCAACGATATTATGCCATTCGGTTTGAGAAACTTTTTCACCTGTTTTTCTGTCTTTGTAATTTTCAGAAGTTGCAATAGAAAAGTTTGCTACTGCCGCTCCATTTTCTAAATGCCTTACTTCAGGATCTTTTCCTAAATTACCAATTAGAATTACTTTATTTACGCTACCTGCCATGATTTACTTTTATAGTATCAAATTTAATTATAATCTATGATTACTTAGGTTTTGATTTATATAATTTTCAACAATTTTTGGAACTGCATATTTGTTCAAGTTTTTTATTTCAATTTTTTCATATTTCTTATTTAGAAAAAGTTTTTTCTTTTCATATTCCCAGAAAACAACATTTAATTTTTGATGTGTTAAAAGATGGGTGACTTCTATTTTTCTAGAAAGTATAGAGCCTTTAATTAATTCTTCAGGTGGAGAGAAGGATTCTATTGGTTCTTCAAAAAGTGGAAACTGATACATGTTTTTCCAGATATCATTTTTAATTCTTTTTTCTAAAAAAATAAATTTCTCACTCTTTAGAACCAAAAAGTTAAAAAAACGTTCTTTTTTTATGATTTTTTTAGATTTTATAGGAAGAGAAACTGTTTTATTATTGTTTAATGCCCAGCAGTTACTTGTTAATGGACATGAGTTACATAAAGGGTTTATAGGTCTACATTGAAGTGCACCAAATTCCATTACGGACTGATTGTAAGTGTTAATATTTTTCTTTGGTAAATTTTCAAAAGCAATATTTTCAAATATTTTAACCCCTCTAGTTGTATCTATGGGGTCTTCAATTCCAAAATATCTGCTTAGGACTCTGAAGACATTTCCGTCTAATACTGCTTTTTTTTCGTTGAAGGCAAATGATGCTATTGCAGATGCTGTATATTTACCTACTCCTTTTAGTTTGATTAATTCAACATAATTTTTTGGAAATTCTCCATTTAAACTCTCAGAAATATATTTAGATGAATAGTGCAAATTCCTTGCTCGACTATAATAACCAAGACCTTGCCAAAGTTTTAAAACTATATTTTCATTTGCTTTTGCAAGATCGTGGACATTTGGAAATTTTTTGACAAACTTTAAATAGTATGGAAGGCCTTGATCTACTTTGGTTTGTTGAAGAATTATTTCACTAATCCATATTTTATAGGGACTTTTAGTTTCTCTCCACGGTAAGTCTCTTTTATTTTCACTATACCATTTAATTAATTTTAAACTAAAATCATAATCAATCATACTTGCAAAAATAAAAAACTCAGCGGTAGCTTTATGGCTTTCATAAATAAAATTATATTTGCAATCCAATAAATGGTGAAATCCTAATTTTAACTATGACAAAAGCAGACTTAATTTCAGAAATAACAGAAAAGACAGGTGTTGAAAAAATAGCTGTTCAGGCAACAGTAGAATCACTGATGACTTCAATTATTGATGCGATGGAAAGTGGTGAAAATGTTTATTTACGTGGATTTGGAAGTTTCGTGATTAAAAAAAGAGCTGAAAAAACTGGTAGAGATATTTCTAAAAATACAACAATCATAATACCAGAGCATTTTGTTCCTACCTTTAAGCCAGCAAAAACTTTTGTTGAAGGAGTTAAAAATAAGATTAAGAAATAATAAAGTATTTAATAATAATTTAAAAGATTAGTATGCCTAGCGGTAAAAAAAGAAAAAGACATAAGATGTCTACACATAAGAGGAAAAAGCGTCTGAGAAAAAACAGACACAAGAATAAGTAGTCTTTTTCCACTGACAATATTATTTTATTGTACCCGCTCTGCTATAATCAGATAGGAGGTTAAGTGTCGTATGAATTAGTTATAAATTCATCATCAGACGAAGTAGTAACTGCATTGCTTTATGACAACAAATTAGTTGAAATTCATAAAGAAGGTCTTGATGACCGATTTAATGTAGGTGATGTTTATCTTGGTAAGGTTAAAAAAATCGTACCTAGTTTAAACGCAGCATTTGTCGATGTTGGATACGAAAAAGATGCATTCTTGCATTATTTAGATTTAGGTCCACAATATAGATCAATGAGCAAATTTGCCAAAGATTCTATTTCTGGAAAACAATCAACCCACAAACTTGGTTACAATAAGATAGAACCAGATATATTAAAAGATGGAAAGATAAAAGAACATCTCTCTTCCAACCAGATAATTGCTGTTCAGGTAACTAAAGAGCCAATATCCTCTAAGGGGCCAAGGCTGAGTGCTGAAGTGACTATACCAGGAAGATTTTTGGTTTTAGTTCCATTTTCAGAAAAGATTTCAGTTTCTCAAAAAATAAAGGATCCTGCTGAAAGAAATCGTTTAAAGAGACTTATCAATAGTATTAGACCAAGAAAATTTGGTGTGATTATTAGAACTGTAGCTCAGAATAAAAAAGTTGCCGAATTGGACCAAGACCTTAGAGATTTAGAACAAAAATGGTCTAAAATGTTCAAAGAGCTTAAAGATGCCTCTCCAAGAAAAAAGCTACTTGGAGAAATGAATAGGGCTACTACTGTCTTAAGAGACGAGTTAAATAAAGAGTTTACAAGTATTCACGTAGATGATGAGTCTTTATATAATGAGCTAAAGGATTATGTTAAGACTATAGCTCCCGAAAAGGAAGATATTGTTAAGCTTTATCAAGGAAAAGTAAGTCTATTCGAAAGCAAGGGGATTAACAAGCAAATAAAAGCAACTTTTGGCAGGAAAGTTAATTTAAAATCTGGAGCCTATTTAATAATTGATCATACTGAGGCAATGCATGTTGTGGATGTTAATAGCGGAAACCGAAAGGCCACCAATGTCAATCAAGAATTAAATGCTTTAGAAACCAACTTAGAATCTGCTGAAGAAATTGCTAGACTTTTAAGGCTAAGAGATATGGGTGGTATTGTAGCTGTCGATTTTATCGATATGTACGATAGAGCTAACAATAAAAAGCTTATTGAAAGTTTTAGAAAGTTCATGAAGGACGATAAGGCAAAGCACAATATTCAGCCCCCTAGTAGATTTGGAGTTGTAGAATTGACTAGACAGCGAGTTCGTCCAGAAACTGAAATTAAAACGACTGAAGCTTGTCCAACTTGTCTTGGGAAAGGTGAAGTACAAGCCTCTATTTTAATAATTGATGAAATTGATTCAATGCTAAACTCAATAATGATTGAGGGGATTGCAAAATCTATTACTTTAAATGTTCATCCCTTTATTGACGCTTTTTTGAAAAAAGGTGTCAAAAACATCCAAAGGCAATGGTTTTTAAAGTATAAAAAATGGATTGCTGTTAGACCGATGACAGAGCTTGGTATTTTACAATATCAGTTTTTAGACGAGTCGGATAACTCTATTTAAATTTTATTTGTTGAAATGGCTCCAACCCTGCGCTTGTAATGGAGTAGAGGTGTTGCCATTTGCAATTAAATTAATTCCTTGAGATTTTTTGGTAATATGACCTATTACTGTAAGGTTTGGGTCGTTTTTAATTTTCTCATAATCTTTTTGATTAATGGTGAAAAGTAATTCGTAGTCTTCTCCTCCATTTAGTGCGGAAACTGTAGGGTTAACATTGAAGTCCATAGACGTTTGATAAGTCTGTGGGTCTATGGGTATTTTTTCTTCGTAAAGCTGGCAACCAACATTGCTAGATGTGCATATATGAAAAATTTCAGATGCTAATCCATCGGAAATATCTATCATGCTTGTTGGGATTACCTCACATTTTTTTAAAAATTCAATTACATCTCTCCTTGCTTCAGGTTTAAGTTGTCTTTCTAGGATATAATTAAAGTTATCTAGTTCAGGTTGCATATTTGGGTTGCTTTTCCAAACTTCTTTCTCTCTTTGCAGCACGTTAAGCCCCATGTAGGCCCCCCCCAAATCTCCTGTGGTAATTAACAAATCATTTTCTTTTGCTCCTGACCTTTTGACAATTTCTTTTTTCATTGCTTCTCCAAGTGCTGTTATGCAAATGGTTAAACCATTGATACATGAAGTAATATCTCCCCCAATTACGTCAATCTTGTATTTTTCACAAGCCAACAAAATACCATCGTAAAGCTCTTCAATTGCTTCTAGTGTGTATTTACTCGAAATAGCCAAACCAACTGTAATTTGTTTTGGAATACCATTCATGGCGTATATGTCGCTTAAGTTTACAATAACAGATTTATATCCTAAATGTTTTAAAGGGGTGAAAGCCATATCAAAATGTATTCCTTCCACTAGCATATCAGAACTTACTAAAATTTCTTTACTAGAGTTTATTATTGCAGCATCATCTCCTGGGCCAAGTAAGGTGTTTTCATTAAATAATTTAATTTTTTTTGTTAGTCTTTCTATAAGTCCAAACTCCCCTAGATCTTTTAGCTCAATATTTTTCTCTTCTTCATTCATAGGGGCAAATTTAGTTCAATACTTATAATTTCACCTTGTTATTTTCAATAACAATTTATTCTTGTGTCAAATACTATTCAACAATTCTTTTTTCATCTGTTATTTTGAGGTATATTTGCATTAATTAAAACTATTTTAAATAGATAGATGATTAAAGTAACAGAAAATGCGAAGTCAAAAGCTTTACAGCTTATGAAAGATGACGGTAACGAAGGTTATTTTATAAGAGTTGGTGTTAAAGGTGGAGGCTGTTCAGGCTTGATGTATGAACTCAAATTTGACAATACTTTAAGTGATAGCGATAAATCTTTTATGGATAACGGAATAAAAGTTGTTGTAGATAAAAAAAGTTTTCTTTATCTAGTAGGGACAACTTTAGATTTTTCAGGAGGATTAAATGGTAAAGGATTTGTTTTCAGCAATCCTAATGCTGATAGAACTTGTGGATGTGGAGAAAGTTTTTCATTGTAAAACGGATAAATGTCATATACTGAAAAAGAATTAAAAGAAGAGTTAGACAACAAATCCTATGAATTTGGTTTTGTTACTGATATCGAAAGCGAAAAGGCTCCAAATGGACTCAATGAGGATATAATTAAATTAATTTCTTCAAAAAAAAATGAACCTCAATGGCTGCTTGCATATAGATTAGAAGCTTTTCGTGTTTGGCAAAAAATGTCAGAACCAAATTGGGCTCATGTCAAATATACAAAGCCAGATTTTCAAAATATCTCTTACTATGCAGCACCAAAAAAGAAAAAAGAACTCCAAAGTTTAGATGAGGTTGATCCTGAACTTTTAAGGACCATGGAAAAGTTAGGAATATCCATTGAAGAGCAAAAAAAATTAAGCGGAGTTGCTGTAGATTTTGTTATGGATTCGGTTTCGGTAGCTACTTCTTTCAAAGAAAAACTAGGTGAGTTAGGAATTATTTTTTGTTCTTTTTCAGAAGCTGTCCATAATCATCCAGATTTAGTTAAAAAATATATGGGAACTGTTGTTCCTCACACAGACAATTATTATTCTGCCTTAAATAGCGCAGTTTTTTCAGATGGTTCATTTTGTTATATTCCCAAAGGTGTCAGATGCCCTATGGAGTTATCTACATATTTCAGAATTAACGAATCTGGAACTGGACAGTTTGAAAGAACTCTTTTAATAGCAGACGAATCTAGTTATGTAAGTTATTTAGAGGGCTGTACTGCTCCACAAAGAGACGAAAATCAATTACATGCTGCAGTTGTAGAATTAATTGCTCTTGACAAAGCTGAAATAAAATACTCCACAGTTCAAAATTGGTATCCTGGAGATGCAAAAGGCAAAGGTGGTGTTTACAATTTTGTTACTAAAAGAGGAATTTGCGGCTATAGATCTAAAATTTCTTGGACTCAGGTAGAAACTGGATCAGCAGTAACTTGGAAATACCCTTCATGTATTCTTAAAGGAGATTATTCTATTGGGGAATTTTACTCTGTTGCAGTTACCAACAACTTTCAACAAGCCGATACAGGAACTAAAATGATTCATATTGGAAAAAATACTAAATCTACCATTATATCTAAAGGTATTTCTGCAGGAAAAAGTCAAAATAGTTACCGTGGTTTGGTGAAAATAGGTAAAGGCGCAAAAAACTCAAGAAACTTTTCTCAGTGTGATTCACTTCTTATGACTGATCAATGTGGTGCTCATACTTTTCCATACATTGAATGTGAGAATCCAACTGCTACTGTTGAGCATGAAGCAACAACCTCTAAAATTGGAGAAGAACAACTATTTTACTGTATGCAAAGAGGAATAAGTGAAGAAAAGGCAATTAGTTTGATAGTAAACGGATATGCAAAAGAAGTTTTAAATAAGTTGCCGATGGAGTTTGCAGTTGAAGCCCAGAAATTATTAGAAATTAGTTTAGAAGGTTCTGTAGGATAAAATTTAATCATGAGTGAATTACTAATAGAAATTAAAGATTTAGAGTGTAGGATTGATAATCAAAAGATTCTTAAGGGTTTAAATCTTAAAATTAACAAGGGAGAAGTTCATGCGATAATGGGTCCCAATGGTTCTGGAAAGAGTACACTTTCTTCAGTATTAGCTGGAAATGACAACTATGAAGTCACCAGTGGATCTATTAATTTTTTGGGGGAAGAGATTTCTGAAATGAGTCCGGAGGAAAGATCTTGGAAAGGAATGTTTTTAGCATTTCAATATCCAGTTGAAATTCCAGGTGTTAGCAATATTAATTTTTTAAGAACTGCACTTAACGAAAGAAATAAATACTATGGAGTAGATTCTATCCCCGCAAAAGATTTTTTAAAAATGGTTGCTGAAAAGTCAGAACTTGTTGGTTTAAATAACAAACTTAAAAATAGATCTGTAAATGAAGGCTTTTCAGGTGGAGAAAAGAAAAGAAATGAAATTTTTCAAATGGCAATGCTTGATCCTAAATTATCAATTTTAGACGAAACAGATTCAGGTCTGGATATTGATGCATTGAAAATTGTTGCAAATGGGGTTAATAAACTTAAATCTTCTGAAAATGCTACGGTTGTAATTACTCATTACCAAAGACTGCTTGATTATATTGTCCCAGACTTCGTCCATGTCTTACACGAGGGGAAAATTATTAAATCTGGCGATAAATCTTTGGCATTAGAGTTAGAAAAAAAAGGTTACGATTGGTTGAAAACTGATGAAAATATTTAAAACTCTTTTAAAGTTATCCAATTGATTATTAAAGATCTAAATCATAATTCATTACATAAAGAAAATTCTAAATTTGATTTAGAAGCACTAAACCTTGGCTCTTTTCCAAATAGAAAAGAAGAAAGATGGAAATACACCCCATTAAGAGCTCTAAAGAAAATTAATTTCCACAACCAATTAAATTTTAAAATTGAGCATCTTAGTTCTTTAGGGATTCCAAAAATTGAAGGATTTTTAATAGTGCTGGAAAATGGAAAATTTAACTCCCTCTTATCAAATACTATTGATTTAAAAGGAACTGAATTGTCATTTCTCAATGGCACTAATATTGCAAATAATTCTGATGAGCCAAATCATAAGGATTATTTCACCAATCTTAACTTTAGTTTTTTAACAGAAAAAGTTGTTTTAAAAATAAAGCCTGATGTCAATATAAACCAGCCTATAAATTTTGTGAATATTATTTCAGATGATAATTGTATTTCTAATACTCAATTTAATATTGATGTTTTTGAAAATTCCAAGCTTCATATTAGACAGTATTTTTTAGGAAGTTCCAATAGTAAAAATGGCTTTATCAATCACCGAAATGCGGTGTCTTTGAAAAGCCAAAGCTCTTTAACCATTGATAAATTCCAAGACCTTAATCAAAATTTCAATTTTTGTAACGAGTTTATAGATCAAGAGCAAGAAAGTAAATTCATTATGAATACTTTTTCTGCATCGGGTGTTATTCTAAGAAATGATGTTTTCAATAATGTTAATGGAAAGAACTGTCATAGCGAACTTAATGGAGTTTTCGCACCAATAGAAAAACAGCATTTCGACAACCATACAACTATAAACCATTTTGTTGCGGATTGTAAATCATTCGAAAATTACAAAGGGGTAATTAAAGAAAGTGGTGTAGGGGTATTTAATGGAAAAGTTATTGTCCATCAAGATGCTCAAAAAATTGAAGCATTTCAGAAAAATAATAATATTCTTTTAGATGATGAATCCAAGATTTACTCTAAGCCCGAACTAGAAATTTATGCAGATGACGTCAGGTGTAGCCACGGCTCTACCACTGGAAGATTTGATGAGGAAGCATTGTTTTATTTAAGATCTAGGGGGATAAGTGTGAAAAAATCTTTAGAGTTAATGACATTAGGATTTATTAATGAGGTAATTGAAAAATCTACTGACTCAGAGTATAAAGAGTTTATCCTTAATAAGATTACTTAAAGATTAATTGTTATTTATTTAGAGTTTGTTTTACTTTAGGAGTATAAATAAATTTTGATTACTAGAATTAAAATATCTCTCCTCGTATTGTTCAGTTTAATGGCTTCATTTGGAATATCTCAAAAACTGAATCTAAGTTTTTCCCAACATGTTCCTTACTCTAACGACTACAAACCGCTTTCTTGCATTAAGTTACAATTCCAATAATATTCTTTTTCAAAAAAAAACAAACTCTAAATCTTGTGATTTAAAAGTGAATGTTTTTGACAGCCATCTTAGATGAGATAAAACGCTTCAATGTTGTATTAAAAGATGAAAAATTTCTTGGAATTAGAAATATCTTTAATAAAATTTATTTGTTTACTCCTTAGACAATGGTATTGAGACCACTTTAAAATATAGAGAATTAGATATTACTTCCAATTTTCTTTCTTCAAAAAATTTATTTCTAGAAAAAAACAAGTCCGGATATTCCTCTAATTATATTCTTGGAGAAAAGACCTTCGAAGATAAATTTCACTTTCTTGTGGAACTTCCATTTCAAAATGGCAAACAAGAAGATATAAAGACAATTACTATTGATAATAAACTGAATATTGTTAATGAGGTTTATAATAAATTAGACTTATTATTTGCTTCCAAGAGAGATAATAAGATTTTATTATCCAATAATGGAGTTGTTTACTTGCTTAAGAAATTTTGGAAAAAAGGCAACAATTTTTATATCTATAAACTAGGTCAGGAAATAATTTCTGAAGTTCATATTAAATTAAATAATAGAAAAATAGCAGCATTAGATTATTTTTTTAATTCCAAAGGTGAGCTTGTTATATCTGGTTTTTATTCTTCCCCTATTCGGTTTAATTACGAAGGTTTTTTTCTTCTCAGATACGATGAGGATTTACACTTAGTTCATAAAAATCAATATTCATTGACTGAAAATATTGTACAAGCTTTCAAGTCTTCAAAAGAAATTAAAGAAAGTGGTTTTGGACTGGATAGGTTCATAATTACAGATTTTAGTCTAGATAGCATTGGCAACTATTACTTATTGTCAGAGAACATATCAAAAGCTACTATTAAAGAGGAAACTTATTGGATTTCTAGTGGATTTTTTGTTGTAAAATTTAATAAAAATGGCAATTTTATATGGGCAAGTCCGGTTTCTTTAAATCAACAACACAAAGATTTAAATTTCATCGGCACCTTCTCAGTTAATTCTTACAACTATAAAAAATACTTTTATAATGATTTGCAAAATTCAAATTTGAGAAAAGGAGTTCCTGCAGAGTATGGAATTCTAAACTATTGCGGAACCAAATATGTAGAGTTTTCATTGGCTGGGCTTGCTCAGGAAAATATTAATTCTATAAATTTCCCAGGAAAAGATACTGAAAAGTATGCTTTTTTCCCAAATCAGCTCAATCCAAATTCTGAGGGACCTTCATATTTTGCAGTTTTAAATGAGAAATCAACTAATATTATGCTTGCTATAGCTAAATAATATTAACCTCTGTTTGTAGTGTTATTCCAAATTTGTCTTTTATATCCAAAATAATTTTTTCTGACAAATCAAATATTTCCATTCCATTTGCAAGGCCATAATTGACCAATACTAGTGCTTGTTTTTCATGAACTCCATAGTTGTTAAATTTTTTGCCTTTCCAACCTGCTCTTTCTATCATCCATCCTGCTGCAATTTTAAACTCATCTTCATTGATTTTGTAGCTTACTACATTAGGATATTTTTTCTTTATTAATTCAAGCTGATTTAAATTTACTATTGGGTTTTTAAAAAAACTTCCGCTGTTTCCAATTTTTTTTGGATCAGGAAGCTTACTTTGTCTTATAATAATTATAGCATTACTTACGTCTTTGATAGATGGATTCTTAATATTTTGATTTTCTAAAATTGCTTTAACATCCCCATAATTAACATTTAATACCGGATTTTTCTTTAGCTCTAGGGTGATATTTAGAATAATATATTGATTTTTCATTTTGTTTTTAAAGACACTTTCTCTGTATCCAAATTCACAATCTGAATTATTAAACTTAACAATCTTTCCTGATGCAATTTCTAATGCTTCAAGTTCTACAAATGTTTCTTTAATTTCTACTCCATAGGCGCCGATATTTTGCATTGGAGCAGTTCCAGTATTTCCTGGTATTAAACTTAGGTTTTCAATTCCTCCCCATCCATTATCTACACAGTACATAACCAATTCATGCCAATTTTCTCCCGCGCCAATCTTTAAAAAAACAGACTGGTGGTTTTGGTCAATAATTTCTTTTCCTTTTATATTATTTAAAATTACTAGTCCATCAAAATCTTTTGTGAAAAGAATATTACTTCCACCCCCAAGAATAAGCAACTGTAAGTCTTTAAAGACATTATTTTTTTTTATTTCTATTAATTCATTAATTGTATTTATAGATACGAAATATTTAGCCTTAACATCTACTCCAAATGTATTTAGCTTTAATAATGGATAATTTTCAATAATATTCATCTAGACAAACCTAATTATATTTTCTTGGATTTTAATATGCTTGTCCTTAAAACAATATTACATACTTTAGTAATAGTTTAATTTACCACGCTATTAAAAAAGTAATAATTTCTGTAACAAATGACTTGGCTAATGATCAGCGGGTTAAGAAAGTGTGTGATACGCTAACCAAAAATAATTTCGATATAACTTTGGTTGGAAGGCAATTGCGATACTCGTTAAATATTAATAGATCCTATTCAGTAGTTCGCTTTAAACTGATTTTCAATAAAGGAGCATTGTTTTACATGGAATATAATTTAAGATTGTTTTTTTTTCTTTTAACTAGAAGATTTGATATTTACCATTCCAACGACTTGGATACATTACTTCCAATGTGGCTTTCTGCATTTATTTTCAATAAAAAGCTAGTTTACGATTCCCATGAGTATTTTTTGGGGGTACCAGAAATTCAAAATAGATATTTTGTTAAAAAAGTTTGGTCTTCTATAGAGAGTTTTATATTTCCAAAATTAAAGCATGTTTTTACTGTAAATGAATCTATTTCAGATTTGTACTTTAAAGATTATAAAGTAAGACCATTAGTAGTTAGAAATCTACCGAATAAAAGCAGTTTACTAAAAGTTAAATCTAAGAAAGATCTAGGGTTGCCTAAAGACAAGAAGCTTGTAATTCTCCAAGGTTCTGGAATTAATATCGATAGAGGAGCTGAAGAGTTGTTAGAGGCTATTTCCTTACAAGATGATTTTTTTCTGTCTGTAGTTGGTAAAGGAGACGTTATTGATAAACTAAAAAAAAGATGTACTCAATCAGATTTGGTTAACAAAGTACTATTTGTTCCAACTCTTGAATATAATCAAATGATGCAGTTTACCTTAAACTCTGATGTTGGTGTTAGTCTAGATAAGAACAATAATATTAATTATCAATTTAGTCTTCCCAATAAAATTTTCGATTATGCCAAAGCTGAAATACCATTCGTTTCAACAAATCTTGTGGAGATAAGAAAAATCACAGAAAAGTTCCATACTGGAGTTTTAATTTCAAGTCTGAATCCAGAAAGTATAATTGAGGGATTAAATAATGCTATAGCTTTAAAAAAATCTAAAAATTTCATATCAGACATCACCAAAATGAATACCACTTTACATTGGGAAAGCGAATCTATTTCATTAATAAAAACTTATGGAAAATTTAAGTAGAAGTAGTTTTTCTGCAGAAATAGATTACTTCATTTTCAGAGAAACCGTATAATTTCTTTTCTTCACTATTGTATTCTTTTACTATGTCAATAGGCTTTGAAGTAAATCCACTTTCATTTAAAATTAATGGTAGACTATCTTTGCCATAAATCCTTACATGGTCTTCTTGTCCAAAAGCTTTCAACCTTCCTTCTTTAGAAATTATCGAGTTGTCTTGGTAAGTCCCCCCTTTTTTAATAGGAACTTGAATTAATAAATGACCATCATTTTTCAAAACTCTATTTAACTCTTCAATAGCTTTTTTATCTTCTAAAACATGTTCTAAGACATGAAAACAAATAATTAAATCAAAACTTTGATCAGCTTCGTTTATTTTAGTTATATCATAATTTTTTTGAGCATGAAATTGGTTTTCAAAGTCCGATGATATATAGTTTTCAAATAGTGATTTAAAATAATCGTTTAAACTTCTGTGGGGTGAAAAGTCTAAAATTTTTTGACTTTGATTCCTAAAATTCTTCCTTACATATTCACCAAGTGCTCTGGATCTTGACAATGCTCCACAACTAGGACAGATTTTATCTTCACTATTGTAAAAGGAGATTGAAATAAATTTTTTTGATTTAGCCGAACAAATTAAACATTTTGTATTTCCCCCTTTATAAATAAGGTAATAAACCCTCTTTCTTATGAATGGTTCTATTTTAAATTGCCAGCTTTTAGGAATTAAAATCTTGTAAATATTCTTAAAAAAACTATACATTTTGTTTTTCTCTAAGAAAGTAAATCAGTTTATATAAGTCAAATATTTTTAGAGAAGGTCTTGAAGAAAGTAGCTGTCTTTCTAGAATCTTTGAAATAGTTTTTGACAATGAAAAAATTAAAAGTGTTAATTTTAATTTATTAAGTTGGTTATAGGTTTTTATCAAGTCTTATTGAGCTAATATCATAGTTCCTTTGTCAATTAATACTAGATTTTTTATTGCACTTTTAGTTTTCTCTAAAAAAACACTAGAGCTCTCAATCCCTTCGTGAAAAACAGGATTATTAATTTGAAAAATAGCTATTTTATTATTTTTAAGTTCTAAAGATAGTAGAGTGTCTTCGTGTCCGTAGGTTTTAATATTTTCATTAAACCTTATTTGTGATAAGATTGTTTTTTTTATTAAAAAGTTATTTGATCGAAAACAATGGTATGGGTTCATTACTCTATAATTAAAGTTTTGATCTTCTTTTTTAATTCCATACAACCACCTTAGTTTTTTATTTTTATTTTTTGGTGGATTATCGTGGTGTTTTCTTCCACCATATACCACTGCATTATTAAGGTGTTTAAAATATTTTCTAGAAAATTTTCACTTTGAATGCTGCAGTCACAATCAATAAACAGTAGATTTTCATAATTGGCATTTTCTAAAAAAAGATTTCTGATTTTAGACCTTCCAATATTTTTTTTAAGAATTAGGTAATTAACCGCTTTGTGGGAACCGATTTTAGCATTTATTTTTAAAGTTTCTTCATTGGATCCATCGTCAATACAAATTATTTCAAATGGTTTTTTACTTTTCTTGCCTTGGTTAATTATGTTGACAATTAAATCAAGAACATTGAAGTTATAAATGGGGATACAAATACTTATCAATTCATAAAAGCTTATTCCAAAATAGTCTGATTATTGAATTTCACAACTCTTGCTGGATATTTATTAATAATGTCAAAATCGTGAGTTGCCATAATTACTGTTTTTTCTTCATCGGCTACTGATTTTAAAAGATGCATAATTTTCTCACTAGTTTCTGGATCTAAATTTCCTGTTGGCTCATCTGCTATGATTAGTTCTGGATCATTAACTAATGCTCTTGCAACAGCAACTCTTTGTTGTTCTCCTCCAGAAATTAAATGTGGAAAGGAATCTGCTTTATCTACCATATCTCACTTTTACAAGTAGCTTCTCAATTCCTTCATTAATTATTTTTTTTCCCTTTCCATCCAGTTGCTTTCATTACAAATCTTAAATTATCAGCAACTGATCTATCCATAAGTAATTGAAAATCTTGAAAGATTATTCCAACCTTTCTTCTAAGTTCTAATATTTTCTTTCTTTTTAATTTTTTTAGAGTTTGTTCTTTAAATAAAATATCCCCACTACTAATACCTACATCTCCATAAATAGCTTTAAGTAAGACTACTTTTTCCGCTTCCAGTTTTACCTACAAAATATACAAATTCACCTTGATTTATCTTTAAATTAACATCGTTAAGAATTATTTTATTTTGTTGTTTTATTTCAACATTTTTAAAGTCTAGAAAAAGGTTTTGATTCATAGCTAGTATAATATCTTTTGCATTCAAATTTATAATAATATAGAATACTTCTTTAATTCTTCTATTTAATGTTAACACATTGTAGTTGAAAATAATAAGTAATGCCATAATTCTTATGGGTCATCACTAACTATCTTTATAATATTATCAGTTTATAGTTTTTTAATGAATAAGATTTCTTAAGGTATTTATTTTTTCTCTAGCAATAATTTGTGTTAATATTTCCATTGCACAAAAAACTTTTCTTACGAAGCGATCCATATAAAAACTATAAAATTGCTCAAGAACTATTTGACAAAGAAAAATATAGTTCAGCCCAATACTATTTCAAGGACGTTATTAATAAATTCAACAACCCTCAGGACGAGGTAAGAATAAATGCTGAATATTATTTTGCAGTTTGTGCTTTGAAATTATATCATAGAAATGTAGAGACAATTTTAACTAGGTTTTCACTAGACCATCCTGATCATCCAAAATCTAAGAATATTTATTTTCAACTTGGAAAGCATTATTATCAAACAAAAAAGTTTAAAAAATCGATCGAGTTTTTTGAAAAGGTTGATCAATACGATTTGTCAAGTGAGGACCAAAGCGAGTATCTTTTTAAACTTGGGTATTCCAAATTCATGAAGAAAAATCTCTGCTGAATCAAAAGTTCTTTTCAACGAGCTTTTGCAAAGTAAAACAGATTACGTTCTGTCCCGGCAACTTATTACTACAGCCACATAGCATATGACGAAGGTAAGTACCAAACTGCACTAGTTGGTTTTAGAAAGATTGCAAACAATAAAATGTTTAAGCCTATCATCCCTTATTACATTACACAGATTTTATATCAGCAAAATAAGTACGACGAACTTATTGATTATGGACCTTTATACATTGACTCAGTTACTAGAAAAAAGAAAAGGGGAGTTTGCTAAATTAATTGGAGATTCTTATTTCAAAAAAGATCAATACGAACGTTCTTTCGAATACTATCAAATTTTCATGAGAAATGCAAAATCAACTAGAGAAGAGTAATTACCAAGTTGGCTATTGTTATTACCAGACAAAAAAATATAAAAAAGCTATTGAAATATTTTCTAGGGTTGCTGTTACAGACGATTCGTTAACACAGATATCCTACTACCATATGGCCGATTCTTATTTAAATCTTAGAGGAAAAAGATTATGCAAGAAATGCATTTCAGGAGGCTAGCAAGCTTAATTTTGATCTTGATATAAGACGAAATTCATTATTTAATTATGCAAAATTGGCTTACGAACTAAGTTACAATCCATACGACGAAGCAATTAATGCCTTTCAGCAGTTTATTGAAGACTTTCCAGATTCTGAAGATGCTAAAGATGCTTACGAGTTTTTATTAAAAGTGTATCTAACTACAAAAAATTATGACGATGCACTTGCTTCAATGGATAAAATAAAAAACAAGGATCCAAGAATGCAGAAAGCCTACCAAACAATTGTATATAACCGAGCTGTAGAGCAGTACCACAATAGAGAATACAAGAATGCAATTGCAAACTTTGAGTTGGTTAAAAGGTATCCAATTGACCAAAATTTAAATGCCATGAGTCAGTTTTGGATTGGAGAATCTAATTATAATTTAAAGGAATATTTGCGGGCAGTGGAGTGTTATGAAAAATTTAGATTTATTAACGGGGCTATTTTAACCAATCAGTTTTTAGATTTAGATTTCCATATTGGATACAGTTATTTTGAAAAAGCTAATCCATATGATAACTTATCTGGAAATGAGGCGAAAATTCAAAAAGAAGAACTTAGAAATGCTTTAAAGTACTTCAGGAATTATATCCACCAATACAATTTACCTGACTCAAGTAATTATAAAATTGCATTACTAAGAATTGCTGACACTTATTTCTTGCTTAGGGAAGATAGCTTAGCTATAGAAAATTATGCGTTGTCTTCAAGGGTAGGAAATGAAAACCATTCTTACGCATTAAACCAGATGGCTACTTCTCAAGGGTCTAATTCAAGACTACCTAGGGAAAATAAATACTTTAAAAAGACTTACAGACCAATATCCTAACTCAAAGTACCAAGTATCTTCTCTTTTAAATTTAGCACAGGCTTACAAAGATGAAAATAGAAATAAAGAGTCTATAGATACCTACTTGAAATTTATTGATGAATATCCAAATAATAATTTAATATCTAAAGCATATGTTGAAGTAGGGAGTATTTATTTAAAAGAACAAAACCATGAAGAAGCTGAAAAGTTTTTATTAACAGTAATGGATAATTATCCAGATGCAGAACAAGAAAATCAATTAGCTACTGAATTAATGATGGAGGTTTATAATTTAAGGGGAGATTTAACTGGCTATTACGACTGGCTTAGCTCAAGAGGAATTGACGTTAGTATTCAGGAGAAAGATTCAACTTTATGGAGGTCTGTTGTTCTTGCAAGAGACAATGGTGATTGCAAGAAACAAATTGAAAAAGCTTCTTACTATCTAGACAATATTGAGGAACCTATAAGAGAAATTTCCGCACATTATTTTATGGCTAACTGCTATTATTCTGAGGATAAGAAAACACAAGCTTTATTTCACTATGATTTCATTTCCGCAAAACCAAATAACAATTATTATATTGAGGCTTTAAGGTATGCTGGGAAAATAACTTATGATGCTAAAGATTTCAAAAAATCTCTTGCTTACTTTTCGAGTTCTAGAAGATGTAAGTATTGATCAAGAAGACTTGTCCATTTCTAAAAAGGGTCAGTTTTATTGTTTTCATTATTTAGACAATCCTAATTCTACCATTAAGTATGCAAAAAAGGTTCTTCAGTTATCGGAATTAAATAACAAGCTTCAAGAAGATGCGTATTTGTTTTTGGTCAATCTTATCAAAAAATAAATCAATTAGATAGTGCAAAATTATATTTCGATAGTGTTGTACAGTTCACCAAAAGTATTGCTGCAGCAGAAGCGAAATACCATATTTGCGAGATTGTATTTAAAAGCGAGGATTATGTATTCTGTGAATCCTTAATTATGGAGTTAGTCAAGCAGAAGCCATCGTACGATTATTGGCTAGCAAAAGGAATTCTACTGCTTGGAGATAATTTTACTGCTCAGAAAGATTACTTTAATGCAAAACATAGTATAGAAAGTATTTTAGATAATTACGATGGCTATAAAAAAGATGAAATTTTAGCAGAAGCAGTTCAGAAAATAGAATATATCCAGAATCTGGAACTTAATGAAATGAAAGAACAGCCAGAGCAAGAAGAATTGGAAATAGAATTAGAAACAATTGATAAGGATATAGAAAACACTCCGGAAGTTTTAAATCCAAATGAATTTGATTCAAAGGAAATTAAGAAAGATGAAAATAAATAAACTCCAGGTATTACTTTTTTTTATTTCAACAATATTGAGTTTTACTTTTGTAGCTCAACAAAATGAGAACACAGAAACTTTTTTAGGGATTGGTTCTGGGAATAGAAAAATTGCTAAGATTCAAAAAACACCAATTTTTCCTATCCATACAGACTCTGTAACTATTTTGGATGATGTTAAATACTATTTAGAGCCAAAGCGACTTTTGACAAACTACTCTATTGAAAATATTAAGCCTGCAAGGTTAAAGATAACTGCTAATGGAGACAAGCTATATAGAGGGTATCTTAAAGCTGGAGCAGGCACTTATCTAACTCCACTTTTAGAATTGAATTATGCTTCTAAAAGATCAAGAGATGAAAGTTGGGGCTTAAATGCAAGAACTAACGGTAGCTTCTCTAGTATTAAAGAAATGGGAAATACTAAATTTTCAGATTTAAATTTAGGAGGGTATTATCAGAAATTTTTTATGAATTATGATTTATGGTCTGAACTTCAGTATGAAAGAAATTCTTATCAATTTTATGGATTGGATTACAACGATAATTCTATGTATCAATTTTACGGTTTAGGTATCAATGATTCTTTAGCAAGAGAATCGTTTAAAAATTCAGATACTCTTTTTAAGCAAAATTACGATTTATTGGATTTGCATTTGAAGTTTAATTCTAGAAACACTGGAAGAGACACTAGTAAATTAAGAATTAAAAGTTGGATAGATTTCCACCATCTTAACAGCAATTATAATCTTTCTGAAAATCATTTTCTTTTGGGTGCTCATTCTGGTTGGTTGATATTAGATGAAGAATTTTTAGGAACTTTTGAATTGGATATTAATAATGTAAATTCTCCAGAGATTTTAGAGCTTGATGAAAACAATATTATTCAGCCAAGTAACTTGAATTCTAATACTTCTGGTATAGTTCGTTTTAGACCACATATTTACTCAAGAAAAAACAATTTAATATTTAAAGCTGGGATATCTCTTCAGGCCAATATTAATGAAAATGCGAAATTTCATGTATTTCCTGACCTAGAGGTTAGCTACAGTCTTTTTAACAATGTGTTTATCCCTTATGGAGGATGGATAGGAAACGTGCAAAGAAATACTTTTAACGACATAAGGTTAGAAAATCCATTTATTTCTGAGGACTCACCACTTCAAAATACAGTTCAAAAAAGTAATATATTTGCTGGTGTAAGGGGTTCTTTAAGTAGCAAATTTACTTTTAATTTATCTAGTTCTTTCCAAAGTTTAGACAGTATGTATTTCTTTGTCCCAGATACAATGTCTTCCTATGGTAATAAGTTCCAGATGAAGTATGACAACCTTAGTCAAACATCTTTTCTTGCTGAAATTACTTACCAGGAACTAGAAAAGATAAAAATCTCTGCTAAGGGGGAATATTTTATTTATAACCCTGCTAATTTTAGTCGTGCTTGGCAAAGACCAGACTTTATATTCACATTGTCTAGTTTATTAGACTTATCTGATAAAATCGTTTTAAAATCTGATTTTTATTTGGTAGGCAAAAGAGATGTTTTTTCATATTCTGAGCCAGAATCGTTATATGAGTTAGAAGACGATAAATATATCTACAGTTTACCAGCTTTTGTAGATATGAATATTTCTGCAGAATATAGGTACAATAAAAAAGTTTCTGCATTCATTCAGTTCAATAATTTCACAGCCAAAAAATACCAATATTGGCAAAATTTCCCAGTCCAATCCATTAATGTTTTAGGTGGAATTACAATTAGTTTCTAATATGTTGAAAAGTATCCAATTAATTGGAGGTTTTCTCTCGTTTAAAATGCTCTATAAATAGTATATTTGTCCATTCAAATTTTATTAAATGAGTGAAGAAAAAGATTATTCAGCAGACAGCATTCAAGCACTTGAAGGAATGGAGCATGTTAGGATGCGTCCTTCCATGTATATTGGAGATGTTGGTTCAAGAGGATTACACCATTTAGTATACGAAGTTGTAGATAACTCTATTGATGAGGCTCTAGCAGGACATTGCGATAAAGTTTCAGTATCTATTTTAGAAGGTAATGGAATTCGCGTAATGGATAATGGTCGTGGAATTCCAGTAGGGATTCATAAAAAGGAAGGTGTTTCAGCATTACAAGTTGTAATGACAAAGATTGGTGCTGGTGGTAAATTTGATAAAGACTCCTATAAAGTTTCAGGTGGTTTGCATGGAGTTGGGGTATCTGTAGTAAATGCTTTATCCATTAATTTAAAGGCAAGTGTTTTTAAAGAAGGTAAGATTTATGTCCAAGAATACAAACAAGGAAAGGAACAATACTTAGTTAAGCAGGAAGGTACTACTGACTTAAAAGGAACTGAAGTTACTTTTTACCCAGACCCTGAAATATTTGAAGCTCTTGAATATCAGTACGATATTTTGGCAACTAGAATGCGTGAATTGTCTTTTCTTAATAAAGGCTTGACAATTATCATGACAGATGAGCGTTCAGAATTTAAAAATGAAGATGGGAATGCACCTGTAGAAACTTTTTATTCTGAAAGAGGCTTGTCAGAATTTGTTGAATTTTTGGATGGAACTAGAGAAAAGTTAATACAAAAAGTTATAAGCGTTGAAGGAGAAAAAAACGGAATACCTGTAGAAGTAGCCTTAATTTACAATAATTCCTATGCGGAAAATATTCATTCCTATGTCAATAACATTAACACTCACGAGGGAGGGACTCACCTTTCTGGTTTTAGAAGGGGATTGACTGGGACTTTAAAAAAGTATGCTGAAAAATCTGGAATGCTTGACAAATTGAAATTTGATATTTCAGGGGATGATTTTCGTGAAGGTTTGACAGCAATTGTTTCTGTGAAGGTTCAAGAACCTCAATTTGAAGGTCAGACTAAAACTAAACTGGGCAACAGAGAAGTCACTGCTCCAGTCAGTCAGGCTGTAAGTGAAATGTTGAACGACTATTTAGAGGAAAATCCAGACGATGCTAAACAAATTGTTCAAAAGGTAATTCTTGCGGCAACTGCTAGGCATGCTGCTACAAAAGCAAGAGAGATGGTTCAGCGTAAAAACCCGATGGGTGGAGCTGGATTACCAGGAAAACTTTCTGACTGCGCTTCCAAAGACCCTGCAGAATGTGAGGTATATCTTGTAGAGGGAGATTCTGCTGGTGGAACTGCAAAACAAGGCAGAGATAGACATTTTCAAGCCATCATGCCTTTAAGAGGGAAGATTCTTAATGTTGAAAAAGCAATGCAACATAAGATTTTTGAAAATGAAGAGATTAAAAATATTTATACTGCCTTAGGTGTTCGTGTTGGTACCGAAGATGACTCTAGAGCGTTAAATATGGAAAAGCTGCGTTACCATAAAGTAATTATAATGTGTGATGCCGATGTAGATGGAAGCCATATTCAAACTTTAATAATGACTTTCTTCTTTAGATATATGAAAGAATTAATCGAAAACGGTTATTTATATATTGCTACTCCGCCTCTATATTTAATTAAGAAAGGAAAACAAGCCAAGTACGCTTGGGACGATAACCAAAGAAAAGATTATGTTGATCAAATGAAAGGTTCTGGAAGTGAATCTAGTGTTCATGTACAAAGATATAAAGGTCTTGGAGAGATGAATGCGGAACAGCTTTGGGATACAACTATGTCTAAAGAAAATAGAACATTACGAAAAGTTACTATTGAAAGTGCTGTTGGAAGCAGACAGGATTTTTTCAATGCTGATGGGGGATGAGGTTCCACCAAGAAGAGAATTTATTGAAAAGAATGCTAAGTATGCTAATATTGACACATAATTCTTAATTAAAATTTTTAAAAATATAATATTATGAAAGTAACCATTGTAGGAGCTGGGAATGTAGGTTCAACTTGCGCCGATGCAATTGCCTATAAAAGAATTGCTAGTGAAGTAGTTCTACTGGATATTAAAGAAGGTTTTGCCGAGGGTAAGGCATTAGACATGACTCAAACATCTTCATTACTTGGTTTCAACACTAAAATCGTAGGAAGCACTAACGATTATTCAAAAACTGCAGAAAGTGATGTTGTCGTTGTTACGAGTGGTATCCCAAGAAAGCCAGGAATGACTAGAGAAGAACTTATTGGCGTTAATGCTGGTATAGTAAAAACAGTAACTAATAATATTTTAGGGCATTCACCAGATGCGGTAATTGTTATTGTATCAAATCCTATGGATACTATGACTTATTTAACATTAAAAGAGAGTGGTTTAGACAAGCATCGAATTATAGGTATGGGAGGAGCATTAGACAGTGCAAGATTTAGAACTTACTTATCAATAGCATTAGCAAAACCCTCAAGTGATATTCATGGAATGGTAATAGGAGGTCATGGAGATACAACAATGATTCCACTTACAAGACTAGCAACTTATAACGGAATATCAACAAGTAATTTATTAGATAAAAATCATTTAGACAAGGTTGCATCTGATACTATGGTAGGTGGTAAGACTCTTACTGGATTATTAGGAACTTCAGCATGGTATGCACCTGGAGCAGCTGTAGCTTTTTTAGTAGATAGTATTCTCAACGATCAAAAAAGAATAATTCCTTGTTCTGTTTTCTTAGATGGAGAATATGGCCAGAAAGATATTTGTCTTGGAGTGCCAGTTATTGTTGGAAAAAATGGTTGGGAAAATATAGTGGATATTGATTTAAATGATTCAGAAAAGGATTTATTTGAAAAAAGTGCATCTGCAGTAAGGAATATGAATAGTGCATTAGACAGTATCTAGATTAAAGCTAGACTACATATCTATCTTTACTTTTTAGTTCATCAATTACACAACTGTCCAACATTATAGATTTTCTATTTCTAGAAATTATATCGTAAAAAAAGTCTCTTATAAAATTTGGAATTATATAGCTTAACGACATTATTGATTGCCAATTTTTCATTAAAACTGATATTTTAATTACCGCTAAAGATTTAGAATATATTTGCCCATTGTGGTAGAGTATAATAGTTTCTTTTGGGTTTGGAAATAGGCTAGATTTTTTTTTGATTTCTGCAAAAATACTTGATTTAGATGGACTTATTAAAATAGAGTCTGATTTATCATTTTTTAGTATGTATTTCCCCCAAAAATTGCAAAATATGCATTCATCATCAATAAAAACTATTGTAGGATTTTGATTTAGCATTTAACAAACTTTAAAATATTTTTATGAACCCCATCCTCAAGTATTATAAAGTATATTCCATTATTCAATTTGCTTAATGGAATTGTACCTTTGGTATATCCAGTTTTAACTTTTCTTCCGGTTAAACTTATCACTTCAAAATAAAGCAGTTTTTTTAGGTTTTTAATATTAATAATATCTGTAGCTGGCACCGGAAATATTTCATATTTATTTTTTAGTTTATGAGGGATGCTTGAAGTTGAAATCAAAGAATCATTAGAACCCATGAAAAGAGAAAGTCCACCTCTTTTATTACCAATAATAAAATCAATTAAAGAGTCATTATTTAAATCAGAAATTGCTGGTGTGCTATGAGTTCCTACAAAGATATTATTGAAGTTACTATCCACCAAATTAAAATTTCCCGACAGGTTGTTATATATATTATTGTATTTATAAATAGCACCTCTTCTGCTCCCCACGTACAATTCAATATCCGATCCATTGCTATAAAAAATTGGCGAACTCATCCCTATATTAGTCCACCACTCAGAGACCGAAACTCCTCCAAATGTTTCAGACCTTAAATCAAAATTAAAATTAATAGAATCTCCAATATTCTCAATGTAATTTAAATTTCCTATTGCTTCACCTACTACTAAGTCAAGATCATTGTCATTATCTATGTCAAAAAGAGTGGGGTGAGCATTAAATCCAAAATCAAAAACATTATTAAAAATGTCAGTTAATGGAGATATGCTTATGGTTAAATTTATTATTGCTGGATTTGAAGAAATGTTTTCTAAGAAATGCAATTTTCCGCTATAGTCACCCACAATTGCATCTAAATCCCCATCCCCGTCTAAGTCTCCTAAAGTTGGAATTAAATTAATATCGTTTATTTGGGAGGAAATATTTTGAAAATCACTGGAGTTTTTCTTGAATATTGGATTTTCATTAGTTCCTACATTTTCATATGATTCTATATAAGAATTATAATGAATGGGGACACTTAAATCAAATTCACCAAAATTAGAGACTAATAAATCTAAAATTTGATCGTTGTTAATATCTACTATTAACGGTTTAGATTCTCTCCCAAGTTCAATGGTGTTTTCCTGAAGAAAATTTTTATTTTGCAAATAAAATTGAGGAGAAGTGTTGCCTCCAAAATTTTTATAGAACCAAATACTTTCTTTATCTTCAGCCTCACTACTAGAGTTTGGGGATACTATCAAATCTTTTATGCCGTCGTGGTCCATGTCTTCATAAAATGTAGCTGGAAAAAGATGTAAATTAGCTGGCACGGAGTAGCTTGGAAAAAGTGTGTCTTGAGAAATAAAGGAGGTATTTAAATTAACTCCTATGTTGTCATTGTATAATCCTACTAGGTTGCTGTAAGAAACATCGCCAAGAATTAGGTCTTTTACTAGGTCGTTGTTTAAATCTAAAGAAAGGATAGTTGATCCACTATGTCTTAAATTATTTCTTGTAATATTAATATGGTCTTCAGGGTTTGGCACATTAAATAAACAAGTATCAAATAAGGTGCAGGTATTTGACAATCCAGATTCGCTAAAATTTCCCCAACAAGCATTTTTCATTTCAAAAATTAAGGTATCTAAATCTGTCGAAATATTTTTATGGTATTCGATTACGGATCCTTGAACTCCAAAATTTAAAATATCTAAATCTCCATCGTTATCTATGTCACTAATAGAAGGAATATCAGATGCAACCACATAAATATTGACATCGTTATTATATTGGGAAGACAAGATATATGGCACATTAGTATTGATTGAAGATTGGAAAAAGCTCAATGAATTAAAGGATAATTCATTTCCGTTAGAAGTGTTTTTCCAAAGCCCTATTCCTCCGGATACATAGCTGAATATATCTTTTTTTCCATCATTATTAAAGTCTCTTAGTAAAACCCAGTTCTTTAAATTAGATGGAAATAATTTTTCATATTCTGGTGCGTAGGTAAAATTATTATTTTCCGATATAAAGGTAATCACCTTGTCACTAGATCTGTCAAAAACAAATAAATCTTCAATTTGATCATTATTTAAGTCAATTTTTGAAATTTGTGCAGAATTAAATCCCCCTGTCCATGGGTTAACAAGAGTGTCGTTATTAACGATTACTTTAATACTGTTTTCCTGGACTAATGAGAAGTTTTGGCTTTTTATTAAAGTCAAAGACACTAATAATAATGAGAGTATCGATATTTTTTTTGTGATAGTTGTGTACACTAATATTTATACGATTTATTTTATAAAATAGATGGTTTAGTTCTTTAAAATATTGATAATGTAGTTAATACAAATGTAGTTCTTAAAGTCAAACATTGTTAACTTGTTGTGGAATTGTTGGTAATAACCAATTGAAATTTTATATTTGCGCCCTCAATTTTATTTATACTAATAACTAAAAAAATTTTAATGCGAAATAGAAGTGCAATATGGGTATTTACCATTTTATTATTTTTAGCCTGTTTATATCAGCTTTCCTTTTCTTGGGTTACTAAGTCTTTTGAAACAGATATTCATGAATTAGCAGAGCAAAAATACGACTCTCTCTCTAACGAGGCGGTTGAATTTGTAATCAATGGAGAAACTTTATTAATCGGAGCCGATAAAGAAAAACAACAGATTGTTTCCTACTATGAACAAAAATTATTAGCAGAAAACAGAGACCAACCCATTTATCCAATCTTAGATTTAGATTACCAAAGATGTAAAGATCAAGAATTAGGTCTTGGACTAGACCTTCAGGGAGGTATGAGTGTCACTTTGGAAGTTTCAATAGAAGATTTGGTAAAGAATTTTGCTGGAAATTCTTCCAAAATTTCGTTCAAAAATCCTTTTAATGCTGCACTTAAAGATTTTAAGGAAGGTTCTACTACAGTAGATTCAGATAATGATGATTTTATAGGTCTTTTTTATGCCCATTACAAAGAGCTTTATCCTAAAAATCCTCCAATGATTTTCTTTAGTAATGGACTTAAAGACTACATGGATATTAATTCTGTTGAAAAAACAGCAGCTAATAAAAATGATCAAATAATTCAAACTCTTAGAGATTTGAGTGAAGATGCTATTCAAAAAACACACAGAATAATAGAATCTAGAATCAATAAATTTGGAGTTAGTCAGCCTAACATTAAAAAGCTTGCTGTTTCTGGAAGACTTCAGATTGAGCTTCCTGGAGCAAAGGATAAAAATAGAATTAGAAATTTACTTCAGTCTACCGCTAGCTTAGAATTTTGGGACGGAGCTCACGCAGATTGGACAGATGAGTTTTTAGAGCTGAATAAAGCGGTTTCTAAAGAGTCATCTAATAACATTGAATCAGATTTTATAGAAGTCCCTCAAGATTCTTTAAATTCTTTATCTGCTGTTGAATTAGAATCTTATATGAATGCTAAGAAAGTTAACGATTCTTTACTTGAAGAAAAATCTTTAGAAAGAGTAATTCAAGACTCTATCATGTTAGCAGATGGAAAAATTTTGAATGGTAGTCTTTGGTTTATTCACACATCAAACAGTCCATATATTGGGGTTGCAAAGTCTGTGGATACTGCTAAAATTAATTCTATGCTTAAGTCTAAGGTGGCAAGAGATATTTTCAATCTTAGAAGACATAAATTTTTGTGGTCTAGAGATGTAAGTAAATACGAAACATCTCAAAGTTTCACTGGACATACCTTAATGGCAATTGAAATACCAACTAGTGGAGAGCCTAAGATTAATGGGGAAGATGTGGTGAATGCTTCGCAAAGTTTTGATAATGATTCTAAACCATCGGTTGCACTTTCTTTCAACTCAAATGTTGCAGATGTTTGGGCAAAGTGGACAGAACAGAAAGTTGGAAAAGTAATAGCTATTGTTTTAGACGATCAAGTTTTTTCATCTCCTTTTATCAGGCAAAAGATAACGGGCGGAAATACAGAAATTTCAGGTGGATTTGAAACAATTGAAGAAGCCCAAGATTTAGCAAATATTTTAAAAGCAGGTTCTCTTCCTGTTCCTGCTGTGATTGTGGACGAAGCTATTGTTGGACCATCCCTTGGTGAAGAAAATATTAATTCTGGTCTTTGGTCTTTTTTCTTTGCTTTTTTATTAGTTCTTTTTTACATGATTTTTTATTACAATAGAGCAGGTTGGGTTGCAAATGTCGCTTTGATAGCAAATGTCTTTTTTATAATAGGAACTCTAGCTTCCTTAGGAGCAGCATTAACATTGCCTGGTATAGCAGGTTTAGTATTAACTATTGGAATGTCTGTAGATGCAAATGTTCTTATTTATGAAAGAATAAGAGAGGAATTGAAAAATGGAAAGGGAATTAAATTAGCTATCCAAGATGGTTACAAGCATGCTTATTCTGCGATTATTGATGCCAATGTAACCTCACTTCTTACAGCTGTGGTATTGGCTTACTTTGGTTCTGGTCCTATTCAAGGTTTTGCTACGACATTAATAATAGGAGTATTTACTTCATTATTTTCAGCAATTTTTATAACTAGATTAATCTTCTCTTACTTTTTAGATACTAATAAAGATGTTCATTTTTCTAGAAAATTTACAGAAAATTTATTTACTGGAAGTACGATAGAATTTTTAAAGAAAAGAAAAGTATTTTATGTTTTCTCAGCTTTAATTGTTGGTTTTGGAATCTTTTCATTATCTACTAAGGGATTAGATGGAGGCGTAGAATTTACTGGAGGAAGAACCTACAGAGTTGAGTTTTCAGAAAAAATTGATAAATCGGCAGTTCAAAATGCGGTAAGTGATCGATGCGTTGATGACAATGGAAATAATATTGCTCCTGAAGTTAAAACTGTAGATAACGCATATACTTTAGAAATAACTACCAAATACTTAGAAAAATCAGTTCTTAAGAACAAAGTTAAAGTTGCAAAAATAGATGCTTCACTAGCTCAAGCATTTCAGGACTTAGGTTATTCAAATATTGAGGAGGTAAGTGAGGGTATGACTTATACTCTTTTGACTTCCAGAGGAGTTGAAAGTCAAATTTCAGAGGAGTTAATTAAAGGTTCATTTCTTAGCTGTAATATTTTCGTTATTTATCATATTTATTTATATCGCTTATAGATTTAGAAAATGGCAATTTGGATTAGGGGCTTTAATTGCAATGTTTCATGATGTTTTGGTTGTGCTTGGTTTATTTTCAATATTTTACAATATTGTTCCTTTCTCAATGGAAATTGATCAAGCCTTTATAGCTGCAATTCTAACTGTAGTAGGTTATTCTATTAATGATACTGTTGTTGTTTTTGATAGAATCAGAGAGTATTCTGTCCTTCACAAAAAATCTTCCGCTGTTCAAGTAGTTGATAAGGCTTTAAATAGTACACTTTCTAGAACTATTAATACTTCTTTAAGTACATTTTTAGTTCTTCTAACAATATTTATTTTTGGAGGAGAGTCTATAAAAGGTTTTGCTTTTGCTTTAATGGTGGGGGTAGTTGTAGGAACTTATTCTTCATTATTTATAGCAACGCCACTTGTTGTAGATTTGTCAAAAAATAAAATTAACGCTTAATGTTTTACAGTCTCCAGCTATTACTTCTCGAAGGAATTAGTGCGGGAGAACTAATATTTGTATTCCTAGTTGTTCTATTATTTTTTGGGTCCAAAAGTATTCCAAAAATAGCAAGAACACTTGGAAGAGGAATGAGACAATTAAGAGATGCTTCTCAACAAATACAAGACGACATTAAATCAGCAGCCTTTGATGATGACGATATCACTGGATTCTCTGTTGGTAAAAAAGATAATAAAGAATAAACTTTTCTTTAAATTAGACTTTAGCAGATTTTACAGTCTTTACTATTCTTCCTGCAATTTTGTAAGGATCTCCGTTAGATGCAGGCCTTCTATCTTCAAGCCATCCTTTCCAGCCTTGTTCAACAGTAATAATTGGTATTCTTATTGATGCTCCTCTGTCTGAAACTCCGTAGCTAAAGTCTGTAATTGCTGCAGTTTCATGAAGACCAGTTAATCTTTGATCATTAAATTCACCATAAACTTCTATGTGTTCTTTAGTAACTGACCTGAATGCTTCACATACTTTTTCATAGATTTCCTTAGACCCACAAGTTCTAAGTAATGTGTTAGAGAAGTTTGCATGCATTCCAGATCCATTCCAGTCTCCTTTAACTGGTTTTGGGTGATAATCTATATAATATCCATGGTCTTCAGTTAATCTGTCTAATAATATATCTTGCAATCCACATTTCATCCCCTGCTTTTTTAGCACCTTTTGCAAACAATTGAAATTCCCATTGTCCACTAGCAACTTCTTGGTTTATTCCTTCAATATTAATGCCAGCTTCAATGCAGATATCAGCGTGTTCTTCTACCAAATGTCTTCCGTGGGTATTTCTTCCTCCTACAGAGCAATAATACATTCCTTGAGGACCAGGATATCCACCTACTGGAAACCCTAGTGGGAGCTGGGTATTGACATCCATAATAAAGTATTCTTGCTCAAAACCAAACCAAAAATCATTGTCATCATCGTCAATTTTGGCTCTTGCATTAGATTCGTGGGGTGTCCCGTCCGATTTTAAAACTTCTGTCATTACTAGAAATCCATTTTCTCTTACTGGGTCAGAATAGCAAGCAACTGGCTTTAATAAGCAATCTGACGAACTTCCTTCGGCTTGTTTGGTAGAACTTCCGTCAAAAGACCATATGGGGCAATCTTTAAGTTCTCCACTAAAATCTTCAATTATTTTAGTTTTACTTCTCATGTTTTGAGTTGGATTATAACCGTCCAGCCAAATGTATTCTAATTTTGATTTTGCCATTTCAATGAATTATAATTTATAGTTGTAACAAATATATATTTTTCCATTTTTTAATTTGCTTTTTCAACTTGATTTATAGATAATATTTATCAACAAAAGCAAGCCTTAGTGTTAATTAAACACTAAATTTAGGTAAAATACACTGCTATTTTTATTTAAATTATTTGATAAAATCTTAAGCGAGATTTTACAGTTTTATGAATTTTTAAGGAAATAATTAGTTATTTTAGCGTCAAACTATAGTTATGATACAATTTATTTTTAGTAGATTTTTTTCTAGAACTACAAAAACCTTGTTGATTTTGTCTTTCTTTTTGTCTTTGAATTCTTTCCATTCCCAGAGTCAAAACCCATATATTCATTCAAGCAGATTTAAATTTTAAAAACGAAGCATATTTTGACGCTATTGATTTGTACAAAAAAGGGGAGGTAAAAGAAAAAAACATTGAGGAAAAAGGTAGAATTAATTTTCAAATAGCAGAATGCTATAGATTGGATGTAGAACCTGCTCAGGCGGAAACATATTACAGAAGAGCTTTTAAATTAAAGTACCAAAAAAACCATCCTAAATTATATATATTACTTAGCAGATGTTTTGGTAGAAGAAGGAGAGTATGAATCTGCAGCTGAAAATATAAGAAAATATTTAGAGATTTTTCCTGATGATAACCATGCAAATACTCTGCTTTCGTCCTGCGAACATTATGCAGAGTGGGTAAGAAATAAGACCAAACACATCATTCAAAATGAAGACAAATTAATTCAGAACATTATGATTATTCACCTGCTTGGGGAGATATAAATCACAATACTATTATTTTTGTTTCTGCTAGAGATGGTTCCAACGGTGACGGGATTGATTCTAGAACTGGAGATAGCTTTATGGATTTATGGTCTACTACTCGAGACAATAATGGTAAATGGAGCGAGCCTCAACTCCTTCCAAATTCCATCAATTCTAAGGACAACGAAGGCCCTTCGGTTTTGTCCCCCTCTGGAGACGAAATTTATTTTACAAGATGTCCAAGAATGAAAAAAGTGGATTTAGGGTGTGCCATATTTTACTCAAAAAGAAAAGGGGATTCTTGGACACAAGCTAAAAAAGTAAGATTAAAGCCTGAAGATGCAGATACATTATCTTGTGGTCATCCTGCTATGGATTCCGAAATGAAGATAATGATTTTTGCTGCTGATTTTCCTGGAGGATATGGAATGCACGATTTGTGGATTTCTGAGTATGACTCAAGAGAAGAGAGCTGGATGACACCAGTAAATTTAGGTCCTGATATTAATAGTATAGGTGATGAAATGTTTCCATATCTTTCAGATAATGGAGATTTGTATTTTTCCTCTGACAGTTACGAAGGGTTTGGTGGTTTAGATATGTTTAAAGCTAAAAAAGCTTGGGGAGAATAAGTGGGATGATTTAGAAAACTTAAGATATCCATTAAATTCAAATGAGCATGATTTTGGAATTATTTTTGAAAGAAATACAGATAGAAGAGGATTGTTTACATCCTCAAGAGAGGGAACCAAAGGACACGATGATATTTTCAATTTAATATTCCACCTGTATTATTAAAATATTATGTGGAAGTAACCAATTCAGAAACTGGCGATCCTGTTCCTGGTGCTACTGTAAAAGTTACTGCAATTGATACTTCTGGCGGTATTAGAGATGAGTTTGTTCAAACAACAGATATTGATGGAACTATTCTTTTTAACGAAATTTCTAAAGGCAAAAGATATATCGAACACGATTTAATTTACGAAGTTGAATGCCAAAAGGATAGCTTTTTAGTAAGAAAGTCAAAATTTTCTACTTTTAATTTAGAAGACAATAAAACTTTTTACGATCCTTTTGAAGTTCAGCCAACTATAACTGCAACTGGTGAAATAAAAATTAAAGAACAAATACTTTTTGTATTTAATAAAGCTGAATTGTTAGTAGACACTTTAGAAACTACTTTAAATAAAGTTAATTCAAAGGACTCGTTGGAAGTTTTGTACAATATATTAATTGATAATCCAAAAATTAGTATTGAATTGCAATGCCCATTCAGATTGTAGAGGTGGGGATGACTACAACCTCAAAACTTTCTCAAAGAAGAGCACAAGCTTGTGTGGATTATCTAATTTCAAAAGGAATTTCTATTGAGCGAATGAAAGCTGTAGGATATGGTGAGAATAAACCTTTGGAAGGATTAGAGTGTGATGCAATTGCGGATTTATCTACTCAGGAGGAGCAAGAAGCAGCACATCAGAAAAACAGGAGATGCTCATTTACACCAGTTCGAAATGACAAGCCTCTTAAAGATAATTAGTAAACAATTTTATTTGCCCTTCAGGGATCCACTTTTCATGAAAGATGATTCTAGATATGCCCAACGAGGTGTTAGTTCAGGAAAAGAAGAAGTTCACAAAGCAATTAAAAACATTGACAAAGGGCTATTCCCCAAAGCTTTTTGTAAAATAGTACCAGATTATTTATCTAATAGCGATGACCATTGCATTGTAATGCACGCCGATGGTGCTGGCACGAAGTCTTCTTTGGCCTATGCCTATTGGAAAGAGACTGGAGATCTTTCAGTTTGGAAAGGAATTGCTCAAGATGCGCTTATAATGAATATTGACGATTTACTTTGTGTTGGAGCAGTCGAAAATATTTTAGTTTCTTCAACAATTGGAAGGAATAAAAATAAAATTCCAGGTGAAGTCATCGCAGCCATTATTCAAGGATCAGAAGAAATATTAGAAGAACTTAGATCGTTTGGCTTAAGCATTCATTCTACTGGAGGAGAAACTGCCGATGTAGGAGATTTAGTTAGAACAATTATTGTGGACTCTACAGTAGTTGCTAGAATGAAAAAATCGGATGTCATATCCAATAAAAATATCCAACCTGGTGATGCTATTATAGGGTTATCTTCTTTTGGTAAAACTTCCTATGAAAAACAATACAATGGCGGAATGGGAAGTAATGGGTTAACTTCTGCTCGACACGATGTTTTTGGAAAAAATATTGCTGAAAAATATCCCGAAACTTACGACCATAGTATTAACTCTTCTTTGGTCTATTCAGGTTCAAAAGAATTGACAAGCACTGTTAAAGATTCAACTATAAATGCTGGTAAATTAGTGCTTTCGCCTACTAGAACATATGCTCCAGTAATTTGTAAAATTTTAGAAAAACATAGATCCGATATTAATGGTATGGTTCATTGTAGCGGTGGTGCACAAACAAAAATTCTTCATTTTATTGACAAAAATCATATAATCAAAGACAATCTTTTTCCTGTACCTCCTTTATTTAATTTAATTCAGGAAGAATCAAGAACTCCTTGGGAAGAAATGTATAAGGTTTTTAATATGGGACATAGGATGGAGATATACACAAATCCAAGAAATATACAATCTATCATTAATATATGTAATGAGTTTAATTTGGAGGCTAAACAAATCGGAAGAGTTGAAGAATTGAATATTAAAAAGTTAACTATTGTTTCAGAAAAGGGGGAGTTTAATTACAAATGAGTGATAATGGATTACTTAACAAATTAGAGCAAATCTCCATAAAATATGAAGAGATATCTAAACAGATGGTAGATCCAGATGTTATTAAAGACATGAAGAGATATGTGAGTTTAAATAAAGAATATAAAGAACTTACACAAGTTGTAAATACTTACAACTCTTACAAAGATGTACTTGACAACATAGAAAATGCAAAGTCAATTTTACAGACTGAAACAGACGCTGAATTTAAAGATATGGCTCGAGAAGAGCTAGATGAATTTCAGCGAATAAAGACAGAATTAGATGAAAAAATAAAATGGTTATTAATTCCTAAAGACCCAAATGATAATAAAAATGTCATAATGGAAATCAGGTCTGGAACTGGAGGTGATGAAGCATGTATTTTTGTAGAGGATATTTTCAGAATGTTTACTATGTTTTTCAAAGAAAAATCATGGAGTTTTGAAGTTCTTAACTCTAACGAAGGAGGCACAAAAGGATTTAGAGAAATATCGCTTAGTATTTCTGGAGAAGAAGTTTATGGGAAGTTAAAATTTGAGTCTGGAGTCCATAGGGTTCAGAGAGTTCCCGAAACAGAGTCTCAAGGGAGGGTTCATACTTCTGCGATTACTGTAGCTGTTCTTCCTGAAGCAGAAGAAGTAGATTTTGAACTTAATTTAACAGATGTAAAAAAAGATACCTACAGAGCTTCTGGTGCAGGGGGGCAACATGTAAATAAAACGGAATCTGCAGTTAGGGTTACGCACTTGCCAACTGGCACAGTAGTAGAATGTCAAGATGGTCGTTCACAACACAAGAACTATGAAAAAGCACTAAAGGTTTTAAGGTCTAGACTGTATCAAGCAGAAGAAGAAAGATTGGATAAGGAAAGGGCAGATGAGAGAAAATCATTAATCTCCACAGGTGATAGATCTGCAAAAATAAGAACATACAATTATCCTCAGGGTAGAATTACTGACCACAGAATAAACAAGACCATCTATAATCTTTCTAACTTTATGAATGGGGATATTCAGGAAATGATAGACGCATTAATAATGGCTGAAAATGCTGAGAAGTTAAATGAAAGTAAATTAGACTAAGTTATGACTAGAAATAAAATCATAGAGCAAATACATTATAAAAAATCCTTTTTATGTGTAGGCTTAGATACTGATATTTCTAAAATACCAAAATATTTATTGGACTTTGAAGATCCTATTTTTGAATTTAATAAACGTATTATTGATGCTACAAAAGATCTTTGTGTAGCTTATAAACCCAACATTGCATTTTATGAATCAATAGGGATTGATGGCTGGAAAAGTCTACAGAAAACAGTAGAGTACATTCCTAAAGATATTTTCACTATTGCAGATGCCAAGAGAGGAGATATTGGAAATACGTCTAAAAAGTATGCTGAAACTTTTTTTTCAACTTTTAATTTTGATTCTATAACAGTCACTCCATATATGGGAGAGGATTCAATTACGCCATTCCTTGAATATCCAAATAAATGGACTATTGTTCTTGGTCTAACTAGTAATAATGGTTCTAAATCGTTTCAAAATTTAGCTCTAGAAAAAGGAAATTTTCTATTCCAAGAAGTTTTGGAATCTTCTAGTAAATGGGGAACTGCTTCAAATATGATGTATGTTGTTGGTGCTACTAAGGCAAAAGATTTACTAGAAATAAGAAAGATTATACCAGAACATTTTTTGTTAATACCAGGAATAGGAGCACAGGGAGGAGATTTAGATGAAGTAATTGAAAATGGAATTAATGATGATGTAGGTTTGTTGATAAATTCTTCAAGAGGAATAATTTATGCTGGTACTGATAAGGATTTTGATTCAAAATCTAGAGAAGAAGCTATGAAAATAAAAAATAGAATGTCTAAATACCTATAAGTTTGATTTATGAAAATTTACTACACCTTATTAGATAAAATTTTAAGTTTTTTTGAGAAGAGAGCATTTGGAGTAAGTGAGTGGTTAGGAACAAAATTTGGTGTCAATCCAGCATTAGTTAGGAAGTTTTTTATTTATTTAAGCTTTGTAACTTTAGGAAGTCCACTTTTAATTTACTTTCCAATGGCTTATTTTTTAGAAAATAAGGATAAACTATATTGGAGAAAAAAAAGAAAAACCGTTTGGGATTTTAAGTAATTTAAAAGTTTAAAATGGTCAAAAAGAAAATTTTAGTTACTGGTGCTAATGGCTTGCTTGGTCAAAAAATCATCTACAATTTAAAAAAGAGAACAGATGTTACTTTATTAGCATGTTCCAGAGGAGTTAATAGATTGTTAGAAACCAACGGTTATAGGTATATAGAACTAGACATTACCAATAAAAATGAAGTTCAAAGAGTTATCTCGTTAGAAAGACCAGATGCTGTAATTAATTGTGCAGCAATGACCAATGTGGACAAATGCGAGAACAATCAACAAGAATGTTGGGATATTAATGTCAATGCCGTTGAGAATATTGCTATTTCTTGTGAGTTGATTAAGACCCATGTATTGCATTTGAGTACAGATTTTGTTTTTGACGGAACAGCAGGACCTTACAATGAAAATGACAGACCTAACCCATTACATTTTTATGCCGAATCTAAACTTAAATCGGAAGAGGTTATTCAAAAAATTTTAACCAATTGGAGTATTGCTAGAACCATCATAATCTATGGAATTACAGATAACATGAGTCGTTCTAATATTGTTTTGTGGGCTAAAAGTGAAATTGGCAAAGGGAATACCATTAACGTGGTAAAGGATCAATATAGGTCTCCAACATTAGCAGAAGATTTAGCAAAAGGTTGCATTTCTATTATTGATAAGTCAGCATTTGGGTTATACCATCTTTCTGGACCAAAGACTTACAGTATTTTAGATTTAGTTTATCAAGTCGCAGATTTTTATAATTTAGATAAATCATTAATAAATCCTGTTACTTCTGAATCTTTAAAGCAGCCTGCTAAAAGACCATTAATTACGGGGTTTGATATTGGTAAAGCACAGAGGGATTTAGAATACAACCCTGTAGATTTTACAGAAGGAATAAAAATAATGAACCAACAAATAAAAAAATATGAAGTTTAAAATATCTACCATCTTGTTAATGATATTGCCTAATTTTATTTTGGCACAATCCCAACAAGTTACTGAAATGGGGTTGGATCAAAAAATTGATAAAGCATTTAAGCCTTTTTCTGACTTTGTTTCAAATGTTGTATTTTTTGAGGTCTTTAATGGAGCACCATTTGTAATAGTATTATTGGTTTTTAGTGCATTGTTCTTCACACTATATTTCGGTTTCCCAAACATTAAATATTTTGGAAAAGCTATTGGTGTAGTAAGAGGTAAATACGATCATGTAGATAAACCTAGTTCTGTAAATTCAGATTTGGCAGTAGATGGTGATATTAAAGACACTATTTCTGACGAAAGTAAACAAGGAGAGGTTACCCATTTCCAGGCACTAGCTACGGCTGTTTCAGGCACTGTTGGAAATGGAAATATTGCTGGTGTTGCTCTTGCAATAGCTCTTGGTGGACCGGGAGCAACTTTCTGGATGATTGTATGTGGATTATTGGGGATGTCTACAAAATTTGTGGAATGCACATTAGGCGTTCAGTATAGAGACATTGGGGAAGATGGTACTGTTTATGGAGGTCCAATGTATTATTTAAGCAAAGGATTAAAAGAAAAAGGTTTTAAAACCCTTGGGAAAATAACTGCAGTATTATTTGCGATTTTTTGTATTGGAGGTTCATTTGGTGGTGGCAATGCAGCACAATCCAATCAAGCTACAATAGTTATTAAAGATTTATTGGGTTTAGACAGTACAAGTGCTGGGGCAGTAATTGGAATTGTTTTGGCATTACTTGTTGGTATTATAATTATTGGAGGTATAAAAAGGATAGCATCAGTTACAGAAAAAATTGTCCCTTTTATGGCAGTACTATACTTACTGGCTTGTATGTATATAATTGTCCTCAATTTCAATTTGGTGGACGATGCTTTTAGTTTAATAATTACCCAAGCATTTAACCCAAAGGCAATTGGTGTTGGTGGAGTTATTGGTGTTTTGCTAGTTGGATTTAAAAGAGCTGCTTTTTCAAATGAAGCCGGTGCTGGTTCTGCATCTATTGCCCATTCTGCGGTGAAAACAAAATATTCTGCCTCCGAAGGGACTTGTTGCTTTATTAGAGCCATTTATTGATACTGTGGTTATTTGCACAATGACAGCTTTGGTTATTATTATTTTCAATTTTGGTGGTGCTTTTGAGTATGGAGGCACTAACGGAACTGTCTTAATTGATGGTGTAGCTTATGAAGGAGCTGGTATTACATCTATGGCATTTGCAGAGTATATTCCTTATTCAAATGTTTTTCTCACAATTGCAGTTGTGTTATTTGCTGTTTCTACCATGATTTCTTGGTCTTATTATGGTCTTCAGTCTTGGAAATATTTATTTGGTAGAGGAAGAGTAGCAGATTTAACTTATAAAGTTCTTTTCTTGGTTTTTGTTGTTATTGGTGCTGCAGCAAGCATGAATTCTATTTGGGCATTTTCAGATGCAATGATATTTGCTATGGTTTTCCCAAACATGGTTGGACTTTATTTTTTATTTCCAGTGGTCAAAAAGCAACTTGCTAGATATTTAGGCGCTATTAATAGTGAAAAAGAATCTTGATGTTTAAAAAGGTCAATGAAGTTTAATTTACTTTACTCGCCTTCTCAGCGTAGAGGAATTTTCTTTCTACTTATAATTTTTATTTCTTATTTTATTTTTCTTTATTTCGAAAGAAACTCTAGAGAAAACATCTCTCCAATTGTTGTTATTGACAGTGAGTCGATAAATGCTTTAGATGATGAAAAACCCATTATTATTCCCGAAAATAGAAATCCTAATTTTTGGAAAAGAAAAGACTGGATTAAGTTAGGCTTCTCTAATTCTCAAATTAAGATAATTGAAAACTACAAGAAAAAGTTAAATGTTTTTACTAAAAAAAAACAACTATTGAAATGTTATGCATTTAATGAAATGGAAAGAAAAATGTTAGATTCGATGGTCGTAATTAAAAAAAAAACAACTAAATCAGAGTTTAAAAAGTCCTTTGTTTTTCTTTTAAGTTCAGAAACCCCTAATTATGAACTGATAAACTATTTTGACACAATTTATTATAATAAAAACTCAAAAGGGATTTTTAATTATTATGTTTCAAATTCTAAAACAAATAACTTTTTAGCAATCAAGAATTGTTTAGATGGTCAAAATCCTATGGCTTATAGTTTGAATCCTAGAAACTTAAGAATGATTTTAAGCAAACCCTCAAAAATTTATAAATCCAAACCCTTAAAAAAATCAAAATTTATTATAAATGTTAATTTGGCGGACAGCTTACAATGGAGAAAACTTCGTGGAGTTGGTGCTAAAAGATCCGTACATATTTTAAATTATAGAAATTCTCTTGGTGGATTTGTTAGTGTCTATCAGGTAAATGAAGTATTCAGTATTAATGATAGTCTTTTTAAAAGTTTCGAGCGATTTCTTAGTATCAAAGATTCTAGTTTGGTAAAAATTGATATAAATACTTGTTCAGTAAAACAATTAAAAAACCATCCTTATATTAATTGGAATCTTGCAAATTCAATAGTTAATTTTAGGGAACAACATGGGGTTTTCAAATTATTAGAGGATTTAAAAAAAATCCATATTCTAGATAATAAATTATATTATAAAATCGTACCTTACTTGACCATAAATTAATGCTGTAGAATTGAATTTAAAACAGGAAATTAAAAGTCATATAAGGGATGTAAAAGATTTCCCTAAAAAAGGTATTATTTTTAAAGATATTACCCCAGTTCTTAAAAACCCTCTGCTCTGCTCCAATATAGTTAAACAACTCTCTAGTTACTTAACGCCTAAAACAACCCACGTAGTTGGCGTTGAAAGTAGAGGATTTTTATTTGGCCTACCTTTAACAATTGAAAATAATCTTTCTTTTGTTTTGATAAGAAAAAAAGGCAAACTTCCTTATAAAACCATATCAACTAATTATGATTTAGAGTACGGTAAAGCAACCATTGAAATGAATATTGATGATGTTGGTCCAGGAGACAGAGTTTTAATTCACGATGATTTGCTAGCTACCGGTGGGACTGCAGTTGCTGCAGCAAAATTGGTAATCCAACAAGGTGCAATAGTAGATGGATTTTCGTTTGTCGTTGAGCTTGATTTTTTAAATGGAAGAGAAAGACTAGATGAATTTTCAAAAAACATAAACAGTATTGTTAAATATTAAAACTTATTAGAAATGAATTTTGACTATTCAGAAGATCAGCTGATGATTCAGCAAATGACTCAAGACTTTGCAAAAAAAGAAATTTTGCCAAACATTAATGTCTGGGACGAAAAACAGTATTTTCCAACAGAGTTATTCAAAAAAGCTGGCAAACAAGGATTAATGGGCGTTCTAGTCCCAGAAAAGTTTGGAGGTTCTGGATTAGGTTATGAAGAATATATTTTGGTTATTAAAGAAATTTCTAAAATTTGTGGTGCTATTGGCTTATCCTTAGCAGCTCATAATTCCCTTTGTGTTAACCATTTATTGAAGTTTGGAAATAATAATCAAAAAAATAAATGGCTTCCAAAGTTGTCTTCTGGTCAATGGATTGGAGCATGGGGGCTTACAGAACCCAACACAGGTTCAGATGCTATGAGAATGAAATGTGTTGCTCAACAAGATGGAGATTATTGGGTGATTAATGGTTCTAAAAACTTTATTACTCATGGAATTTCAGGAGATATTATTGTAGTGATAGTGAGAACTGGAGATTTGCTAGACTCTCATGGAATGACTGCTTTTGCTGTGGAACGAGGGACAAAGGGCTTTCTTTCAGGAAAGAAAGAAAATAAGTTAGGTATGAGAGCCTCGGAAACAGCTGAAGTTATTTTCGATAATTGTAGAGTTCATAATGATAATATTATTGGCAATGTTGGTGAGGGATTTATTCAGTCAATGAAAATTTTAGATGGTGGAAGAATTTCTATTGGAGCTATGGCTCTAGGTATGGCAGAGGGGGCGTTGGAAGCATCAATAGCCTATTCAAAAGAAAGAGAACAGTTTGGAAAGCCAATAAGTAAATTTCAAGGTATATCATTTAAATTGGCAGAAATGGCAACTGAGATTGAAGCATCCAAAATGTTGCTTTACAAAGCAGCATCCAAAATGCTATCTAATTCCAAAGATACTAATTACCATTCCGCAATTGCCAAATTTAAAGCTTCTGAAGTGGCTGTTTCTGTTGCTAACGATGCAGTTCAGATTTTTGGTGGTTACGGATATTCAAAAGAATATCCAGTTGAGAAATTTTATAGAGATTCTAAATTAAGTACCATTGGAGAAGGTACATCCGAAATTCAAAAGCTAGTAATTTCAAGAGCTTTACTAAATAATTAAATTTCTTTTTGGAGATTTATTTTAATTGTATACATTTGTCAACTATAAAAATTAAACATGTTACAGATTCCAGTAAAAGAAGGAGAGTCAATTGAAAGAGCTCTTAAAAAGTATAAAAAGAAATTTGAAAGAACAGGTGTTCTTAAAGAGTTAAGGGTTAGAAAAGAGTATACTAAAAAATCTATTGTACGAAGACAGCAAGTGATTAAAGCTGAGTACGTGGAAAAGCTTAAAGCTGCAGAATAAAATCTTTAAAATCTTATTTTAAGAGGGCCTAGTGCCCTCTTTTTTTTTATATTACACTAACTAAATTTGTTTTATTGGGTAATGTAACTCTCATCAAAAATTTTCTAGATTATTTAATAATAGAAAAAAGATATTCTGTTCATACAACGGTGTCTTATAGAAATGATTTAAATCAATTCAATTTATATCTTTCTGAATCTTACTCTGGAATAGAATTTCGTAAAGTTGAAATGATTCATGTTAGGAGTTACATGGTTCATTTGTTGGAGACTAAATTAGCGAAATCTACTGTTGCTAGAAAAGTGAGCACCATAAAATCACTTTATAAGTTTTTGAAAAAAGAACAACTTATTTCTTCTTCTCCAGTTCAATTATTAGAAACCCCAAAACTAAATAGTCGTTTGCCTGTTTTCTTAAAAGAAGAGGAGGTGATAAATTTATTTGAAGAATTTAAGTTTGAAGATTCTTTTAGTGGCAAGAGGGATAAAATGATTTTGTATCTATTTTATCAAACGGGAATAAGACTTTCAGAATTGATAGGCTTAAAAGATGTGGACGTGAGAAATGGAGAGTTAAAAGTTTTAGGAAAAAGAAACAAAGAGAGAATTATTCCTTTGTCTAATAATATTCAACCTTTAATAGATCAATATCTAAATTTGAAAGACGAATTGGGTTTCAAAAAAAAGTACTTTTTTGTTACTGACAAGGGCAATAAACTTTATGAAAAGTTTGTTTACAGAAAAGTAAATCATTATCTTTCTATGGTGTCAAGCAAACAAAAAAAGAGTCCTCACATACTAAGACATACTTTTGCAACCCATATGTTAAACAATGGGGCTGATTTAAATTCAATCAAAGAAATTTTAGGACATGAAAATCTTTCAGCTACACAAGTTTATACCCATAATACTTTTCAAAAATTAAAATCTATTCACAAACAGTCACATCCTCGTGGCTAAAAATTTAAATTATGCAAGTAAAAGTTCAATCTATCCAATTTTCAGCCGATCAAAAATTATTAAATTTTGTAAGTCAAAAAGTTAACAAACTCAATTTATTTTTTGGTAATATTCTAGTTTCTGAGGTTTTTTTAAAAATAATTAGGGCTAATTCAAATAATAATAAGCTTGTTGAAATTAAAATTAATATTCCTGGCAAAGAACTTTTTGCAAGAAAAAAATCTAAATCCTTCGAGGAGGCTACAGATGAAGCTGTAGATGCACTTAGAAGGCAAATCAATAAACATAAAGGAAAAAATAGCATAAAAAACTAATTTTTTTCTTCACTTTGTAAGATATACTGTTTCTTTTTATAAATTTGCACACCTTTTCTGCGAAGCAAGGGTAATTTGCCGATGTAGCTCAGCTGGCTAGAGCAGCTGATTTGTAATCAGCAGGTCGTGGGTTCGAGTCCCTCCATCGGCTTTAAGTTCTTTACATAAAAGTATTTCAGGGGAGATACTCAAGCGGTCAACGAGGTCAGACTGTAAATCTGATGGCTTCGCCTTCGCAGGTTCGAATCCTGCTCTCCCCACCCAAGCCAATACCAATGTGGCATAATATCAATTTTTATATGTGTAGATATGTTATTATGTATTACATTTGTGGTCCATTTTGCGGGAGTAGCTCAGTTGGTAGAGCATCAGCCTTCCAAGCTGAGGGTCGCGAGTTCGAATCTCGTCTCCCGCTCTTTTTTAATGGAACTGCCGATGTAGCTCAGGGGTAGAGCGCTTCCTTGGTAAGGAAGAGGTCACGGGTTCAACTCCCGTCATTGGCTCATTTGCTTAACGGCATTTAAATTAAATAAATAAAAAAATAAAAAAAATAAATTAGTAACTAAACAACAAAAGAAATGGCAAAAGAAAATTTCGAAAGAACCAAACCGCACGTAAACGTAGGTACTATAGGTCATGTAGATCATGGTAAAACCACACTTACTGCAGCAATTTCTAAAGTGCTTTCTGATGCAGGACTGGCTAGCAAGCAAGATTTCGATCAGATTGATAATGCACCTGAAGAAAAAGAAAGAGGTATTACAATTAATACTGCTCACATTGAATATGAAACTGAAAATCGTCACTATGCGCACGTCGACTGTCCAGGTCACGCAGATTATGTTAAAAACATGGTTACTGGTGCGGCTCAAATGGATGGTGGGATTCTAGTATGTGCAGCTACTGATGGTCCAATGCCACAAACTAGAGAACATATTCTTTTAGCTAAGCAGGTGAATGTTCCTAGACTTGTTGTTTTCATGAATAAAACTGATTTAGTAGATGATGAAGAATTAATTGAATTAGTAGAAATGGAATTAGGTGACTTATTGGAATCTTATGATTTTAATGATACACCAATCATTAAAGGTTCTGCTTTAGGAGCTCTTAATGGTGAGCAATCTGGTGTAGATTCTGTTATGGAGTTAATGAATACTGTAGATACTTGGATTGAAACTCCGGTAAGAGACGAAGCTAAAGCTTTTTTAATGTCTGTTGAAGATGTGTTCTCTATTACTGGTAGAGGTACTGTTGCAACGGGTGCTATTGAAACAGGAATCATTAGAACTGGAGATCCTGTAGATATCGTTGGTTTGAGTGAAGAGAAAATGTCTTCTACTGTTACTGGAGTTGAAATGTTTAGAAAAATTCTTGATGAAGGTAGAGCTGGTGAAAACTGTGGTTTGCTTTTAAGAGGAATTGAAAAAGAGCAAATTAAAAGAGGAATGGTTATAGCTAAGCCAGGTTCTATTACTCCACATGCTAAATTCAAAGCTGAAGTATACATATTGAAAAAAGAAGAGGGTGGTAGACACACTCCATTTCACAATAATTATAGACCGCAGTTTTATTTCAGAACATTAGATGTTACTGGAACAATTCAACTAGAATCTGGTAGAGAAATGGTAATGCCTGGTGATAATGTTACTATTGATGTAGAACTAATTACTGGTGTTGCTATGGATATAGGTCTAAGATTTGCAATTAGAGAGGGTGGAAGAACTGTTGGTGCAGGTCAGGTAACTGAGATTTTAGATTAGTATAAATTAAAAAGTTTGTGTTGTTAAAGGTGCTTTAGAAATAGAGCGCCTTTAAACGCATAATACGGATGTAGCTCAGCTGGTAGAGCACTGGTCTCCAAAACCAGGTGTCGGGAGTTCGAGTCTCTCCATCCGTGCAAACGAGTTAAAAGATTATAATAGTGGCTGGAATAAAAAATTATATAGAGGAAATTGTTCATGAACTTTCAAATAAGGTTTCTTGGCCTACTTGGCAAGACCTACAAACTAGCTCAATTATTGTTTTAGTAACTAGTGTTATTTTAGCCTTCATTATCTGGCTAATGGATTATGTTTTTGGAATTTGGCCTGTAGCAGATAGTGCTCAGTCTTTTAGCTGGAGAGGTGTTTTAGGTTTTATTTATCACTTTATCAATAACTAGATTATGACAGAAATTTCCAAAAAGTGGTATGTTATTAGGGCTATTAGTGGCAAAGAGAAGAAGGTTAAAGAATTGCTCGAGCTAGAAATCGATCGTCATAATTTAAACGATTATGTTGAACAAGTTTTGATCCCTACAGAAAAAATATACCAAATAAGAAAAGGAAAAAAAATATCTAAGGAAAAAAATTACTTTCCGGGATATGTTTTATTACAAGCTGCCTTAATTGGAGAGGTAGAGCATGTAATTAAAATCAATGACTAATGTTCTTGGTTTTCTTGGTGCAACAAAAGGAGGAGATCCTCTTCCTATGCGTCAAGCTGAGGTTAATAGAATTTTAGGAAAAGTTGATGAATTAGCTGTTAGCGATGAGGAAATGAATATACCTTATGTGGTTGGCGAATCGGTTAAGGTAGTAGACGGACCGTTTAATAATTTTAACGGTGTCATAGAAAATATTAATGAGGAAAAGAAAAAACTTACAGTTATGGTGAAAATCTTTGGTCGTAAAACACCTTTAGAATTGAACTATATGCAAGTAGAGAAAGACGGATAATAAAGAAATTGTAAAGCAAAACTGTTAGCTTCCCTGTGGCGTTTTACATGTTTAATAAATAAATAAAGATGGCTAAAGAAATAAGTGGATTAATAAAACTTCAAATTAGGGGTGGTTCTGCAAATCCTTCTCCTCCTGTTGGACCTGCGTTAGGTGCAAAAGGTGTGAATATTATGGAATTTTGCAAGCAATTTAATGCACGTACTCAAGAAAAGGCAGGAAAGGTATTACCATGTGTAATTACTGTTTACTCAGATAAGTCATTTGATTTTGTTGTGAAAACACCCCCAGCGGCTGTCCAGTTATTGGAATCTGCTAAGATTAAAAAGGGTTCTCCAGAATCTAATAAAATCAAGATTGGGTCAATCACATGGGATCAAATAAAAACTATCTCAGAAGATAAAATGCCAGATCTAAATTGCTTTACTGTTGAATCTGCTATGCGGATGATGGCTGGTACGGCAAGAAGTATGGGTTTAAATGTAAAAGGAAAAGCTCCTTGGAGTAATTAATCATAAAATTTAACAATAATGACACTCTCAAAATATAGAAAGGAAGCCTTATCGAAGTATGACGTAGAGAAATCTTACTCGTTAGAGGATGCTTCAAAAATTGTTAAGGATATTACAAAACAAAAATTTGATTCAACTGTAGACCTCGCGGTAAAGTTAGGAGTAGATCCTAGAAAAGCTAACCAAATGGTTAGAGGAACAGTATCTCTTCCTCACGGTACAGGAAAAGATGTTAAGGTTTTAGTTTTGTGTAGCCCTGACAAAGAAAAAGAAGCAACCGATGCGGGTGCTGATTTTGTAGGTCTTGACGAATATATCGACAAGATTAAACAAGGTTGGACGGATGTAGATGTAATTATTACCATGCCTTCAGTTATGGGTAAAGTTGGTGCTCTTGGAAGAATTTTAGGACCAAGAGGATTAATGCCAAACCCAAAAACTGGAACTGTAACCATGAATGTTGGACAAGCTGTAACAGATGTTAAAGCTGGTAAAATTGATTTCAAGGTTGATAAATATGGTATTATTCATTCTCCAATCGGAAAGGCATCATTTGAGTCAAATCAAATTATTGATAACGCAAAAGAATTTTTAGCTGCATTAATCAAGTTAAAACCTTCATCATCCAAAGGGACTTACTTTAGAAGTGTTACAATTTCTAGTACAATGAGTCCTGGGGTTAAAATTGAACCTAAAAGTGTTGAAGCTTAATCATCAAAACATTATAGAATGAAAAAAGAACAAAAACAAGTAATGATTGATGACCTAAGCAAAAGGTTAGATGAAAACAATATTATTTATATTGCTGACATCTCCAATCTTGATGCGGTAGCTACTAGCTCTCTTAGGAGACAGTGTTTTGCAAAAAACATAAAAGCTTAGCGTTGTTAAAAATACATTGCTTAAGAAAGCAATGGAAAATGTACAGGGAAAAGACTTCACAGAATTATATGATATTCTGCCTGGCCCAACAGCAATTATGTTGTCGGATACGGGAAATTTACCTGCAAAACTGATTAAAGATTTTCGCAAGAAAAGCAATAAGCCAGTTTTAAAAGGTGCATTTGTTGAAGAATCTATATATATAGGTGATGATCAATTGAATTTACTAGCTGATATTAAGTCCAAAGACGAACTCATCGGAGAAGTCATTGGATTATTACAATCACCAGCTAAAAATGTAATTTCAGCTCTAACATCAAGCAAAGGAAAAATTGCTGGACTAGTTAAAACCCTATCGGAAAAAGAAGCATAAAAAATTAAATAAAAAACAAATTTTAAAAACAAACAAAATGGCAGATATAAAAGCAATGGCAGAAGAGTTGGTTAACTTAACTGTTAAAGAAGTAAATGAATTAGCAGCAGTCTTAAAAGAAGAGCATGGTATTGAGCCTGCAGCAGCTGCTGCAGTAGCAGTAGCAGCACCAGGTGGTGGTGGAGATGCTGGCGGTGCAGAAGAAAAATCAGAATTTGATGTTATTCTTACTGCGGCCGGCGGGTCTAAACTTCAGGTAGTTAAAGCTGTAAAAGAACTTACAGGATTAGGACTTAAAGAAGCTAAAGAATTAGTGGATGGAGCTCCTAAAGCTATCAAAGAAGGTGTTGGAAAAGACGAGGCTGAAGGCATCAAAAAAGCTTTAGAAGAAGCTGGTGCTGAGGTTGAATTGAAGTAATTCAATTATTTATAGAACTATAGGTCTAAGAATTCTTAGACCTATACCCTTTTTTTAATACATAATAACTAAATTTACAAGACATTGGCTAAATCAAATAAAACTACAGAAAGAATAAACTTTGCATCCAGTCAGCACCGTTTTTCGTATCCAGATTTTTTAGATATTCAAATAAAATCTTTTCAAGAATTTTTTCAATTAGAAACCACTTCTGAAAATAGAATTGAGGAAGGCTTATTTAAGGTTTTTTCAGAAAATTTTCCTATTACTGATACAAGGAATCAATTTGTATTAGAATTTTTAGATTATTTTATTGATCCACCAAGATATACCATAACAGAATGTATAGACAGAGGTCTTACATATTCCGTTCCTTTAAAGGCGGTAATGAAATTATATTGTACTGATCCTGAACATGAAGATTTTGAAACTATTGTTCAAGAAGTTTATTTAGGAACAATTCCATACATGAGTCCCAAAGGGTTCATTTATTATTAACGGTGCTGAAAGAGTTGTAGTTTCTCAGTTACATCGTTCTCCTGGTGTCTTCTTTCAGTCAAAGTTTCACGCAAATGGAACTAAATTATATTCAGCTAGAGTAATTCCTTTTAAAGGTTCTTGGATAGAATTTGCTACTGATATCAATAGTGTTATGTATGCTTATATTGATAGAAAGAAAAAATTACCTGTTACAACACTTTTCAGAGCTATAGGCTATGAAAGCGATAAAGATATTTTAGAAATATTTGATTTGGCCGATGAGGTAAAAGTCAACAAGGCAAATCTTAAAAAAATTAATGGCAGAAAACTTGCTGCTAGAGTCCTTAAATCTTGGGTAGAAGATTTTGTAGATGAGGATACAGGTGAAGTTGTATCTATTGAAAGAAACGAAGTTTTAATTGATAGAGAAACAATCATTGAAGATGAGCACGTTACAATGATTGAAGATGCTGGAGTAAAAACTGTTATACTTCACAAAGAAAATATTAACTCTGCTGATTTTGCAATTATTTACAATACTTTGCAAAAAGATACTTCTAACTCTGAAAAAGAAGCAGTTGAGCATATTTACAGACAACTTAGAAATGCTGAGCCACCAGATGAAGAGACTGCAAGAGGGGTGATTGATAAATTGTTTTTCTCTGAGCAAAGATATGACCTTGGTGAAGTAGGAAGATATAGAATTAATAAAAAATTAGGTCTTGATATTGAAGAGACACAAAGAGTACTTACAAAGACGGACATAATCTCAATTGTAAAATACTTAATAGAGCTTATTAATTCTAAAACTGATGTTGATGATATTGATCATTTAAGTAACAGAAGAGTTAGAACTGTTGGTGAGCAATTATATTCTCAGTTTGGTGTTGGTTTAGCTCGAATGGCTAGAACTATCAGAGAAAGAATGAATGTTAGAGATAATGAAGTTTTTACTCCAATTGATTTGATTAATGCAAAAACACTTTCAAGTGTGATAAATTCATTTTTTGGAACCAATCAACTTTCTCAGTTTATGGATCAAACCAATCCTTAGCGGAAGTTACTCATAAAAGACGTCTTTCTGCTCTTGGACCTGGAGGACTTACAAGAGAAAGAGCTGGTTTTGAAGTTAGGGATGTTCATTACACTCACTATGGTAGATTGTGTACTATTGAAACACCTGAAGGACCAAATATTGGTTTAATTTCTTCTCTTTGTGTATATGCAAAAGTAAATAGACTTGGCTTTATTGAAACGCCTTACAGAGAAGTTGAAGAAAGGTAAAGTTGATTTAGGATCTGAACCAATTTATCTTTCTGCTGAAGAAGAGGATAATAAATATATTGCGCAGGCAAATGCACAAATCACAAAAGATGGTGTTTTTGAAAATGACAATGTTATTTCAAGATTTATGGGAGATTTTCCTCTGCCACCAAAGGAAGAAATTAACTTAATTGACGTAGGTGCTAACCAAATTGCTTCTATTGCAGCTTCCTGTATTCCATTTTTAGAACACGATGATGCAAACAGAGCATTGATGGGATCTAACATGCAGCGTCAAGCAGTTCCTTTATTGAACCCAACTGCTCCTATTGTCGGAACTGGTATAGAAGAACTAGTTGCTAGAGATTCTAGAGTTTTAATTCATGCTGAAAAAGACGGAGTAGTTTCTTATGTTGATTCTAAAGAGATTCATATTAAATATAAATTATCTAAAGATGATATATTGGTAAGTTTTGATACAGATACTACTATATATAATCTTATTAAATTTCAGAAAACTAACCAAGGGTCCTCAGTTAATCTTAAGACCAATTGTTAAAAAAGGTGATAAAGTTGTCAAAGGACAGGTTTTAGTTGAAGGTTATGGTACTGATAATGGTGAATTGGCTTTGGGCCAAAACTTAAAAGTAGCATTTATGCCTTGGAAAGGATACAACTTTGAAGATGCTATTGTTATTTCTGAAAAAGTAGTGAAAGACGATATTTTCACAAGTGTTCATGTCGATGAATATAGTTTGGACGTAAGAGATACCAAAAGAGGTCTTGAAGAGCTTACTGCAGATATCCCTAATGTTAGTGAAGAAGCTACCAAAGACTTAGATGAAAATGGAATAATTAGAGTTGGAGCTGAGGTAAAAGAAGGTGATATCTTAATTGGTAAAATCACTCCAAAAGGGGAGAGCGATCCAACACCTGAAGAAAAATTACTCAGAGCAATATTTGGTGATAAAGCGGGCGACGTTAAAGATGCTTCTTTAAAAGTTTCTCCATCTGTTACGGGTGTTGTTATTGATAAGAAATTATTTTCAAAGGCTATTAAAGATAGAAAGTCTAAAGCAGCTGATAAGCCTATCATTGAGCAATTAGATGCTGAAGAGGTAATGAAACAAGCTGAATTGAAATCAACATTAATTGAAAAATTACTTTCAATTCTTGGAGATAACAAATCAGAGGGTGTTATTAACGTTTTTAAAGAACAAGTCATAAAGAAGGGTGTAAAGTTTACAGAAAAAACACTAAAATCAATAGACTTCATTCACATTAATTCCAAAAACTGGACTAAAGATGATCAAGTAAATGATTTAGTTGATACTACATTACACAATTACAATTTAAAGGCTACAGAGCTTATAGGAGATTACAAACGTAAGAAGTTTCAAATAGTAGTTGGAGACGAATTGCCAAATGGTATTATACAAATGGCTAAAGTTTACCTTGCTAAGAAAAGAAAACTAAAAGTTGGTGATAAGATGGCTGGTAGACACGGTAACAAAGGAATCGTTGCTAGAATAGTTAGAGAAGAAGACATGCCATTTTTAGAAGATGGAACACCAGTTGATATTGTTTTAAATCCACTTGGTGTACCTTCAAGAATGAACTTGGGGCAGATTTATGAAACTGTCTTGGCTTGGGCTGGACAGAAATTAGATCTAAAATTCTCTACTCCTATTTTTGATGGTGCTTCATTAGATTCGATTGATAATACTCAGACGAAGCTGGTATCCCTAGAAATGGAAAAACATATTTATATGACGGTGGAACAGGAGAAAGATTTGATCAGCCTGCTACAGTTGGTATAATATATATGCTTAAATTAAGCCATATGGTAGATGATAAGATGCATGCAAGATCTATAGGACCATACTCATTGATCACACAACAACCTCTTGGCGGAAAGGCTCAATTTGGAGGTCAGAGATTTGGTGAAATGGAAGTTTGGGCATTAGAAGCCTATGGAGCCTCTAGTACCTTCAAGAAATTTTAACAGTTAAGTCAGATGATGTTCAAGGAAGAGCAAAAGCTTATGAATGTATTGTAAAAGGTAAGAACTTACCTAAACCTGGAATTCCAGAATCATTCAATGTGCTGCTTAATGAATTACAAGGATTAGGATTAAATATAGATTTAGATTAATATTCACAATAGATAAATTAAAAAAATGGCTTTTAGAAAAGATAAAAAATTCAATAGTGATTTTAGTAAAATAACAATCAGCTTAGCTTCCCCAGAATCTATATTAGAAAGATCTCATGGAGAGGTTTTAAAGCCTGAAACCATTAATTATAGAACTTATAAGCCGGAAAGAGATGGCTTATTTTGTGAAAGAATTTTTGGACCAGTTAAAGATTACGAATGCCATTGTGGAAAATACAAGAGAATTAGATACAAGGGTATAGTTTGTGACAGATGTGGTGTTGAGGTAACCGAGAAAAAAGTAAGAAGAGAAAGAATGGGGCATATTGCTCTAGTTGTTCCAGTTGCTCATATTTGGTATTTTAGATCTCTCCCAAATAAAATCGGATATTTGCTGGGTCTTCCTACTAAAAAGTTAGATCAAATTATTTATTACGAAAGATATGTAGTTATCCAAGCTGGGGATACTAAAAATGCAGAAGGTGAACCACTCAAGAAATTAGACTTCCTTACTGAAGAAGAATACTTAGATATTTTGGATGTTTTGCCAAAGGAAAACCAATATTTAGAAGATACTGATCCTAATAAATTTATTGCAAAAATGGGGGCAGAGGGTCTTCATGACTTGTTGGGTAGAGAAGATTTAGATTCTAAATCTTACGAGTTAAGACATCAAGCAAATAACGAAACATCTCAGCAAAGAAAAAATGAGGCTCTTAAAAGACTACAGGTAATAGAATCTTTTAGAGATGCTAACAGTAGAATCGAAAACAATCCTCAGTGGATGATTGTTAAGGTTGTTCCAGTTATTCCACCAGATTTAAGACCATTAGTTCCCTTAGACGGTGGAAGGTTTGCTACTTCTGATTTAAATGATTTATATAGAAGGGTTATTATTAGAAATAACCGTTTAAAAAGATTAATAGAGATTAAAGCACCAGAAGTTATTCTAAGAAATGAAAAAAGGATGCTACAAGAATCTGTAGATTCACTTTTTGACAATTCAAGAAAATCTAGCGCTGTTAAAACAGATAAGAATAGACCTTTAAAATCTCTTTCTGATAGTTTAAAAGGAAAGCAAGGTAGGTTTAGACAAAATCTTCTTGGTAAAAGAGTTGATTATTCTGCAAGATCTGTAATTGTTGTTGGCCCAACTTTAAAACTGCATGAATGTGGCCTTCCAAAAGGCATGGCTGCAGAGTTATTCAAACCGTTCATCATTAGAAAAATGATTGAAAGAGGAATTGTGAAAACTGTAAAATCGGCTAAAAAAATAGTGGATAAAAAAGAGCCAGTAGTTTGGGATATTTTAGAAAATGTATTGAAAGGTCATCCAGTTCTATTGAATAGAGCTCCCACTTTACACAGATTGGGTATTCAGGCATTTCAACCTAAATTAATTGAGGGAAAGGCTATTCAGCTTCATCCTTTGGTTTGTACTGCCTTTAATGCAGATTTTGATGGAGATCAAATGGCCGTTCATGTTCCTTTGGGAAATGCAGCTATTTTGGAAGCACAGTTATTAATTTTGGCTTCTCATAATATTTTAAATCCAGCAAATGGAGCACCTATAACTGTTCCGTCTCAGGATATGGTTTTAGGATTATATTACATTACTAAAATTAGAACTTCCACTGCAGACCATATTGTCAAAGGGGAGAACATGACTTTTTATTCTCCAGAAGAAGTTAAAATTGCTTACAATGAGAAAAAGTTAGATCTACATGCGCCAATTAAGGTTAAGATAAATAACTATAAAAATGGTGAAGATGTTATTGAAATGATTGAAACCACCACTGGTAGAATCTTATTTAATGAATTAGTTCCAAGAGAAGCAGGTTTTATCAATGAACTTTTAACTAAAAAGGCACTTAGAGATATTCTAACTAGAATTATCAAGATTGCAGGAGTTCCTAATACTGCCAAATTTTTAGATGATATTAAAGATTTGGGATATCAAATGTCATTTAAAGGTGGTTTATCTTTTATTCTTTCTGATGTTGTTGTTCCTAAAGAGAAGGACATCTTAATTGAAAAAGCTAGAAAAGAAGTAGACGAGGTGAAGTTGAACTACAACATGGGTCTTATTACTAATAATGAAAGATATAATCAAATCATTGATATATGGACACATACTAATTCAAGATTAACTCACACATTAATGGAGAAGTTAAAATCTGATCAACAAGGATTTAACTCTATTTTTATGATGATGGATTCTGGAGCTAGGGGTTCTAAAGAACAAATCCGTCAGTTGTCTGGTATGAGAGGATTGATGGCAAAACCTCAAAAATCTGGTGCCACAGGTGGACAAGACATTATCGAAAATCCTATTTTATCTAACTTTAAAGAAGGATTGTCAATTTTAGAATATTTTATTTCTACTCACGGTGCCAGAAAAGGACTAGCAGATACTGCTCTTAAAACCGCAGATGCAGGTTATTTAACTAGAAGACTGGTAGATGTTGCTCAAGATGTCGTTATCAACCATCCCGATTGTGGTACTCTTAGAGGACTTACTGTAGGCGCACTTAAAAAGAGTGATGAAATAGTAGAAAATCTTTATGATAGAATTTTAGGTAGAGTTGCTTTGTTTGATATTGAACATCCGGCTTCTGGTGAGATTATTGTTCTGGAAGGTGAAGAAATTAATGAAGATTCAGCAGTTGCTATTGAAGAAGCAGGTATCGATGAAGTACAAATAAGATCTGTATTAACTTGTGAGTTAACAAGAGGTGTTTGTGTAAAATGTTATGGTAGAAATTTAGCTACTGGTAAGATAGTTCAAAAAGGAGAAGCTGTAGGAGTTATTGCAGCACAATCTATTGGAGAACCTGGAACGCAACTTACTCTTAGAACATTCCACGTTGGAGGAACTGCATCAAACATTGCTGACCAAGCTGAGATTTCTGCAAAAACAGATGGTGTTATTGAAATGGAAGAGTTAAGAACCATTGAAAAAACTACAAGTGAAGGAGAAACTGAATTAATAGTTATAGGAAGAGCTGGAGAATTAAAGATTACAGATAAATCTAAAAATGTCTCAATGACTGCTAATATCCCTTACGGTTCTAAATTATTTGTTTCTCACAAAGACAAGCTTAAAAAAGGCGATCTTATTTGTAAGTGGGATCCATATAATGCAGTAATTATCTCTGAATTTGAAGGTGTTTTAAAGTTTAATAATTTAATTGAAGGATTGACCTATAGAGAAGAAGTGGATGAGCAAACTGGATTTACAGAAATTGTAATTAAAGAAAACAGAGATAAAAAGATGATTCCAACTATTTCTGTTGAGGATAAAACTGGGAATGAACTTAAATCTTATAATCTACCTGTAGATGCCCATATTATAGTTAAAGATGGAGATAAAATCAGTTCTGGTGACGTTATGGTTAAGATACCAAGAATGTCTGGTAAATCAGGTGATATTACTGGTGGTCTTCCTAGAGTAACTGAAATGTTTGAGGCAAGAAACCCTTCTAATCCTGCTGTTGTTTCTGAAATTGATGGTGTTGCATCTTATGGAAGAATCAAACGTGGTAACAGAGAAGTTGTTATTGAAGCTAGGACTGGAGAAGTTAAAAAATACTTAATTCCATTATCCAGACATATTTTAGTTCAGGAAAATGATTTTGTGAAGGCAGGTCAAACTCTTTCTGATGGAGCCATTACACCGAAAGATATTCTTTCAATTAAAGGACCTACTGCTGTTCAAGAATATATTGTTAATGAAATCCAAGAAGTCTATAGATTACAAGGTGTGAAAATTAATGACAAGCATTTTGAAGTAATTGTTAGACAAATGATGAGAAAGGTTCAGATTAACGAAGCTGGTGACACTAAATTCCTTGAAAATAATGCGGTTAATAAATGGGAATTCATGGTTGAAAACGATAAAATTTTCGGCAAAAAAGTAGTTACTGATCCAGGAGGATCTACTGAGCTCAAAGCAGGTCAAATTGTTTCTGTTAGAAAATTAAGAGATGAGAATTCAGCCCTTAAGAGAAACGATGCTAAACCTGTGGAGTCTAGAGATGCTCTAACAGCTACTGCAGAACCATTGTTGCAAGGAATAACTAAAGCTTCACTTCATACGGACAGCTTTATTTCTGCAGCATCTTTCCAAGAAACTACAAAAGTACTTAACCAAGCTGCTGTTAGCGGCAAGGTCGATCACATGTTGGGTCTTAAGGAAAACGTTATTGTTGGTCATAAAATTCCTGCTGGTACTGGAATGAAAAAATTCAGAGATTTATTAGTTGGTTCTGTTGATGATTTAAATAGAATGACTAATAAGGAGGAGGAAACTGTAGAAGAAAAAACTGAAGGTTAACACCATGTCTGAAGAAAAAAAACAACAAGGTATTAATATTGAGCTTTCTGAAGAAGTTGCCGAAGGGATTTATTCCAATTTAGCAATTATCACTCACTCTTCCTCAGAGTTTATCTTAGATTATATAAGAATAATGCCTGGAGTACCTAAAGGTAAGGTTAAGTCTAGAATTGTTATGACACCTGAACATGCTAAGAAATTACATCGTGCTTTATCTGATAATTTGTCAAAGTATGAGAATAACCACGGAAAAATAAAAGAAACTGATCAAGCCTCTCCAATTCCATTAAACTTTGGGGGTCCTGCTACGCAAGCTTAATTTATTTTCACAATTTTTTAATAAAGGCCATTTCTAAATAGTTATGGCCTTTTTTTATATTTTCACTAAACAATGAGAACCTGTATTACTTTACTTTTTATTTCATTTTTTAGTACATTTTATAGCTTTAGCGACACTATTAAACCACCCATATCTTGGAGACAGATGTCCTTATTCCCAGATTCTAACTTATATAATTTATTTCTAGGTGGACCAGGGAGTGTTCAAAGGTCGTTAAAATTTAGCCAAGATAATTTGTCTATTTATGACAAACATTACATGTTTTTTTCAGAGCAAAAGGACATCTATTTTGTCAATAGTAATATTCCTGTTGTTGATGCACAATATATTCTGGGGAATGAATCAGAACAGAATCTTTCTTTATACCATAGTCAATCTGTTTCCAACAGATCTGGGTATGCAGTTTCATTTTTAAAAAGAAGTCATGATGGCTATTACACCAATCAGTCAACGAATAATAATTATTTTCAGTTTTCTTTTAATAATAGATCTATGGATTCGACCTACAATATGAAGTTTGGGTTAAAATACCACAGACTTTATAACCAGCTAAACGGTGGTTTAACTAACGACTCAAATTTCACTAATTCCAATGATTTTGAAAGCAATAGAAAGATTTTGAATGTAAATATGCAAAACTCCTATGCAACTAACAGACTGTTGAAGTTATACCTAAATCAAAATTGGATTCTTAGCTCTTCAAAAAGTGATTCTGCCATGTTAAATATTAAAAAGATTAGTTTTAATAATTCCTTACAAAGAAGCTCTAGAGTTTATTTTGACAGTCTTAACCCAGATTTATTTCTTAATAATTTTCATAGTAGTGAAAGCACACATGATTCTTTATTGTTAGATGTTTTTAATAGTTCTATTAGGTACAATATAATTTCAGATAAAGACTCTGTGGCACATAACTTTAAAATTGGCTGGGATTCAGAAATTTTGTCTTATAAAAACAAACTAATAGATACTGTTTTAACCAACCAGTCTCTGAGTTTAGATTTTGTTAAGAGTAAAACAAATAATTCTTTTAGATTGGGTGGTAACTTTTATCCTCTAGGTTATAAAAAGAACAATTATGAAATCAATTTTTTTTACGAAGGTTTTATTTTAAAAGATAAAAAATTTAAAATTTCAGGAGATTTAAGTGAATTTAGACCAGTTTTTGAAATTAACAATTACCAAAGTAATCACCACTTTTGGAACAATAAACAGTTCAATAATATTTTATTTTGGAACGCTTCTGCAGAAATATCAGGTGGCTTATTTTCCTTGAAGTCACAAATCAACCAGACTTATAGACCAATATATTTTACTGACTTTTCAGTGCCTTCACAATTTGATTCGTCAGCACAGGTTATCCAATCTTCTTTAAATTATAATTTAATTAAGAAAAAATATAACTTATTCACTGAAATTGTATATCAATTTCAAGGAGGAGCTCAAATTTTTCAATTACCTGACTGGGTAGGACAAGTAAAATTCAATTATATTTTTGGAAATGAAAAAAGTAATTTAAAACTAGCTCTAGGAATCAATGCTAAGGTTTTTAGTAGTTATGCTTTACCAGTTTACTCCTCTGAAATAAATCAGTTTACAATTAGTAATGGGCGCAAACAACCCTCCTATTTCATGGTTGATTTCTTAGCGAAAACTCAAATTAAAAGTGTTACAGTATTTCTTATGGTTACTCATTTGAATTCCGGATTAACAGGATTTGATTATTTTTCTGCTTTTCATTTTCCGATTGCTGATCGTTGTTTGAAGTTTGGATTGAGGTGGGTCTTTTTGGATTAAGATATCCTATATTTTTATTATTTTAATAAAAATTTTGAATGAAGAAAATAGAGAGTTTAAGCGAATATTATCAAGATTATCAAGAAAGCATAGATAATCCTGAAAGTTTTTGGGAGGATAAAGCTTCTTCTTTCCAATGGATGTCCAAATGGAGCAAAGTTCTTAATTGGGAATTTGACACTCCTAAAGTTGAATGGTTTGTTGGTGGAAAGTTAAATATAACTGAGAATTGTTTAGATAGACATTTAGAAACACGACCAAATCAAGTTGCAATTCTATGGGAACCTAATGATCCAGAAGAGAAAGTAATAAAGATTACATACAAAGAACTTCATCATAGGGTAAGTGTTTTTGCAAATGTTTTAAAAACTCATGGAGCTAAAAAAGGCGATAGGATTTGTTTATACATGCCAATGGTTCCCGAGCTAGCAATCGCTACTTTAGCTTGCGCAAGAATTGGGGCAATACATTCGGTAGTTTTTGCAGGATTTTCAGCTAAAGCTTTAGCAGATAGAATAAATGATGCTAGTTGTAATATTCTCTTAACAAGTGATGGGTCATATAGAGGATCCAAACAATTATGTCTAAAAGAAATTGCAGATAAAGCTTTGGAATCGTGTTCAAGTATTACAAGTTGTATTGTACTAAAGAGAACAGGTGAAAATATTTCAATGAAGCCCAAAAGAGATTTTTGGTGGAAGGAAGAAACATCCAAAGTTAGCAGCTTGTGTAAAGCTCAGCAGATGGACTCTGAGGACCCATTATTCATTTTATATACTTCTGGTTCAACAGGAAAACCAAAAGGAGTACAACACCACTGTGGAGGTTATATGGTTTATGCAGAGTATAGCTTTAGAAATGTATTTCAGTACAACCAAAATGATATTTATTGGTGTACTGCTGATATTGGATGGATTACAGGTCATACGTATATAGTTTATGGTCCGTTATTGGCTGGAGCTACAACACTTATGTTCGAAGGGGTTCCTACTTTTCCGGATGCTGGTAGATTTTGGGAAATCTGTGATAAGCACCAAGTAAATATTTTTTATACTGCACCTACTGCTATTAGGGCTCTACAAGCATGCGGTAATGAATTCCCAGAAAAGTATGATTTAAGTTCTTTAAAAACTTTAGGAAGTGTTGGTGAGCCAATTAATGAAGAAGCTTGGGATTGGTATAATAAGTATATTGGAAAAGAAAAATGTTCCATTGTCGATACATGGTGGCAAACCGAAACAGGAGGAATTCTAATATCTCCACTTTCAAATATTACCAAGACCAAACCTACTTATGCTACTCTTCCATTACCGGGAATCCAACCCTGTTTAGTAGATTTAAATGGAGACGAATTATTGGGGAATAATGTTCAAGGTAATTTATGTATTAAGTTCCCATGGCCAAGTATGATTAGAACTATTTATGGCGATCATGAAAGATGTAAAAACGTATATTTTTCTAATTATCCCGGAAAATATTTTACTGGGGATGGTTGCAAAAGAGATCATGATGGTTTTTACCGCATCACAGGTAGAGTAGATGACGTAATTAATGTTTCCGGACATAGGCTAGGAACTGCAGAAGTTGAAAATGGTATTAATGAGCACCCTTTGGTAGTTGAAAGTGCTGTTGTTGGTTTTCCTCATGAAATTAAGGGGCAAGGTATTTATGCATACATTATCTTAGATAAGAATTCTATTTTGGAACTTGAAATTAAAGGTCAGATTTTAGAAACGGTTGTTAATGAGATAGGTCCTATAGCTAAGCCAGATAAAATTCAATTTGTTAAAGGGTTGCCCAAAACCAGATCAGGAAAAATTATGCGAAGAATTTTAAGAAAAGTTGCTGAAGGGGATACAACTAATTTGGGCGACATTTCTACTTTATTAGACCCTTCAGTAGTGGATCAAATCATTAAAAATTCTATATAAAAAAAGCCCCATATTTAATAATGGGGCTTTTTTTATAATTAAATGATTTTTACATCATACCTGGCATTCCACCTGGCATTCCACCACCCATAGGCGGCATTGGAGAATCCTCTTCTGGTTCATCAGAAATAACACATTCGGTAGTTAACATCATAGAAGCAATTGAAGCAGCATTTTCTAATGCACTTCTTGAAACTTTTGTTGGATCAATAACTCCGGACTTCATTAAAGACTCATATTTGTCAGTTCTAGCATTGTAACCAAAGTCACCTTTGCCTTCTTTAACTTTCTGAACAACAACAGCGCCTTCTCCTCCAGCATTTTCCACAATTGTTCTTAAAGGGTCTTCAATAGCTCTTTTAACTATTTTAATACCTGTACATTCATCTTCATTTTCACCACTGTCTTCGTCTAAAGCAGCGGCAGCTCTTATATAAGCTACTCCTCCTCCAGGAATAATACCTTCTTCTACAGCAGCTCTTGTTGCGGCTAAAGCATCGTCTACTCTGTCTTTTTTCTCTTTCATTTCAACTTCAGTTGCAGCACCAACATAAAGAACAGCAACACCACCAGCTAGTTTAGCTAACCTTTCTTGAAGTTTTTCTTTGTCGTAATCTGACGTAGTAGTTTCTATTTGCGCTTTAATCTGGTTAGTTCTAGCTAAAATATCCTCTTTTTTCCCAGCACCATTAACTAAAGTAGTATTGTCTTTGTCAATTTCTACTTTTTCACAAGTTCCAAGCATTTCTAAAGTGGTATTTTCCATTTTAAATCCTCTCTCTTCTGAAATCACAGTGCCACCAGTTAAAATAGCAATATCTTCAAGCATTGCTTTTCTTCTGTCTCCAAATCCAGGAGCTTTAACCGCAGCAATTTTTAAAGAACCTCTTATTTTGTTGACAACCAATGTAGCAAGTGCTTCACCATCCACATCTTCGGCAATGATTAATAAAGGTTTTCCAGTCTGAGCAACTGGTTCCAAAACTGGAAGAAGGTCTTTCATATTAGAAATTTTCTTATCATATATTAATATGTAAGGACTTTCTAAGTCTGCAATCATTTTCTCAGCATTGGTAACAAAATACGGAGATAAATAGCCTCTGTCAAACTGCATTCCTTCAACAGTTTTTACGTCAGTTTCAGTACCTTTTGCTTCTTCAACCGTAATAACACCATCTTTTCCTACAACTTCCATTGCTTTTGCAATTAAAGAACCAATAGTCTCGTCATTATTAGCAGAAATTGAAGCTACTTGTTTTATTCTGTCATTGTCAGAACCTACATCTTGGGAAAGTTTTCTTAATTCTTCAACAACGGTTTTAACTGCTTTGTCAATTCCTCTTTTCAAGTCCATTGGGTTAGCTCCAGCAGCTACGTTTTTCAAACCTGCGCTAATTATTCCCTGAGCTAAAACAGTAGCAGTTGTGGTTCCATCACCGGCAGTATCGTTGGTTTTAGAGGCTACTTCTTTTACCATTTGAGCTCCCATGTTTTCAACAGGATCTTTTAGTTCAATTTCTTTAGCTACAGTTACTCCATCTTTAGTTACCTGTGGGGCACCAAATTTTTTATCAATAACAACGTTCCTTCCCTTAGGACCTAATGTTGCTTTTACCGCATTAGCAAGTGCATCAACTCCTTTTTTAAGTCTGTCTCTTGCCTCTACTTCAAATATTATTTCTTTAGCCATTTTATTTTATTTAATTATTTAACAATTGCAAAAATGTCGCTTTCTCTCATAATAAGATAATCACTTCCATCAATTTTTATTTCTGTTCCGCTGTATTGTCCATACAGTACAGTTTCACCTACTTTAACAGTTACAGGTTCATCTTTTTTACCGCTTCCTGCAGCAACAACTTTTCCCTTTTTAGGTTTTTCTTTTGCTGTATCAGGTATTATTATTCCACCTGATGTAGTTTCTTCGGCAGCAGATGGTTCAATAATTACTCTATCCGCTAGTGGTTTTACATTTATAGACATTGTTTATTATTTAATATTTATAGGTTAGGTACTGCACATTTTGTGCCATTAAATTATAGTGATTAGAATGTTGACAATTTGACCTTGCTGAGGTCAAAAAATGACATCCTGACATTAAACTAATTAGGTAAATCAGTTGGGAGATTGACTGGGTCACCTGAAGAAGGTAAACTAATACCTTCGTTTTTATCTATGTCAGTTGAAATTTCGTTATTGCCGCCGCCAAAGTTAAATGCAGCTAAAAGGCTTAAAAAGCCCATAATAGCTGCTAGAGTCCATGTAGCTTTTTCAATAGTTTCTGTGGACTGAGCAACTCCACCTAATTGGTTAACATTTCCAAATGAAGAGTCTAGCCCTCCACCCTTTGAGTTCTGAAGTAAAACTATTACAATAAGCAAAATTGCTGTAATAGTTGATAATATCATTAATAAAGTTCCCATCTTATGGTTGTGTTTTTAATTTAATGTAATTAATTCGGCTTGCAAAGAAAAGTTTTTTTTCTGGATTAGACAACATCAATTGCTCATAGATTTCAATTGCCTTAGGGTAATTACCTTGCTTTACATATATTTCAGCCAATGTTTCAGTATTCATCTCATGGCTATCTTTTAAGCTTTTTTTAGCTGCGTTAGTAGCAGAAAAGAAATTCTTTTTCTCAGTAGAAATTTTTCTATTGTTTAAATTCTTAATTATATTATCAATTTCCTTTTCTATAGAATTAGATTTTTGACTGGGCTTATTAAGCAACCACTCATTGATAGGCATAATTTCTTTAATAGGACTATCAACTTCATGCTCCCTTTGAAAAATATCTTGTTGATTTTCTAATTCATTAATTAGTTGGTTTTGAATTAAGCTGCCATAAATATTTTTTTCTAAAACATTTAAATCGTTGTTTTTTTCCTCCTTAAAATCATTCTTTTTATCCTCTTTTATTTTTTTCCTTTCGTGAATTCTGTCGTATAGCAAGCCTCTATCACCAATTCTAAGTGCTGTACTATTAAGTGATTGTTCGAAACCAATTCTTTTTTGATGGTTAAGAATTTTAGATAAAAACAAAAAGCAAATCCCTGAAAATGGATATTTCAAAGTGAGTTCGAAAAAAAATTCAAGGTCTTTTTCAGACACTTTTTCTGGATCCTCTATTATTTGCTTGATATTTTTCAATTGATATTCTACCATTCTCCAGCAAATATTTTGTCAAAAACATCTTGAGTAATTTGATAATTTAAGTTTTCAACTAATTCTTCTTCAATTGAACTAAAATCTGTTGAAGCATCGTAATCTACAAAAGCACTAAATGCACTGTTGTTAAGCCCAATTGAGTCATTTTGATTATAGTATGTGTTTACGTTTACAGACATTTTGAGTCTGTTTTGGGCTGCACTTTCACTTCCTGCTTGAATGTTTATAGGGCTAATTGTATAGTTTTTTATAACTCCACTAATTTGTAAGTCTCCATTTTCAGCTACTAAATTAAGCTTGGTTTGAGACTGCATAATATCTCGTAAACTTTCTGTGAAGGATGCTCCAAGAAACGAACCACCGATTGCACTTTTATTATCAAAATAATCTACCTGTACTGTTTTGGCATTAATTTCTTTGGTTTCAGAACCACCAGATTTAAAACTAAATTGGGGGAGTGCACATCTAGTTAATATTATACTTATAAATATTATTTTTAATTTAGTCACTTATTTTAAAATTTCAAATTCTTTTATTTTTCTGTAAAGAGTTCTCTCAGAAATACCAAGTTCTTTTGCTGCATTTTTTCTTCTGCCGTTGTGCTTTTTAAGTGCTTTTTGAATAAGTTCTTTTTCCCTTTCTTCTAAGGACAAAGATTCTTCAATTTCAACACTTTCTTGAAAGGAAATATTATAGGATGGTGGTTCTTCTCTAATGTTTTCTTCTTGCAGTGAAACTGTATTGTTGGATTGCTCGTCAAATTTAATTTCCCCATCCAATTTTGAAGAATCACTCAGTTTTGTAATCAATGCAGTTTTTTCGTTGCTAGATAAATTGTTATTATTCAAAAGATCTACAATAACTCTTTTCATTTCTGTAACATCTTGCTTCATCTCAAAAAGTACTTTATATAAAATATCTCTTTCTGAAAAGTTATCACTTTCTTTTTTGCCATCAATTACCATTGGAAGATTTCTGCTAGAATCAATGTCTGGAAGATATTTAGTTAAAATAAGTTCATCAACTTCTCTAGAGTTTTCAATAACTGAAATTTGTTCTGCTACATTTTTAAGTTGTCTTATGTTCCCTGGCCATAAATATTTCTCTAGTATATCTACTGCTTTTGGATTTAGTCTAATTCCAGGCATTCTATATTTTTCAGCAAAATCTGCAGAGAACTTTCTAAATAATAAATGGATGTCATTTTTTCTTTCTCTCAAAGGTTCTAAAGAAATAGGAACAGTACTTAATCTATAAAAAAGATCTTCTCTAAATTTGCCTTTTTGAATAGCTTTTTGAACGTTTTCGTTGGTTGCAGCTATAATTCTTACATCTGTTTTTTTAACTTTTGAAGCCCCAACCTTAATAAACTCTCCAGTCTCTAGAACTCTAAGAAGTCTAACTTGTGTAGGAAGAGGAAGTTCAGCAACTTCGTCTAAGAATATAGTTCCTCCGTCTGCAACTTCAAAGTATCCTTTTCTACTGTCTGTAGCTCCAGTAAATGCCCCTTTTTCATGCCCAAACAGTTCTGAATCTATGGTTCCTTCTGGTATTGCTCCACAGTTTACAGCTATATATTCATGGTGTTTTCTAGAACTATAGTGATGGATAATTTTTGGCATATTTTCTTTTCCAGTACCACTTTCACCTGTTATTAAAACAGTAATATCTGTTGGTGCAACCTGAATAGCTACATCCAATGCTCTATTTAATGGCTCAGAGTTTCCAATAATTCCAAATCTATTTTTGACAGTCTGTAAATTCATTTTTAAATAATTTTACCAATTAATGTTGCCGAAGTGAATCTTTCAATGAGTACATTTACATAATCTCCTTCCTTAGAATGTTCCTTAGGAAAAACAACTTTGTAATTTTCATCATTTCTTCCACAGTATTCAAGTGCTGATTTCTTGGAAGGACCCTCTACTAAAACTTCCATTATTTTCCCAACAGAAGATTCATTATTTTTTAATGAGTGTTCTTTTTGAAGATCAATTACTTTTTGAAGTCTTGACTTTTTAATTTCTAATGGAACATTGTCTTTGTACTTTCTTTCTGCTAGAGTTTTAGGTCTCTCAGAATAAAAAAACATGTAAGAAAAATTAAACTCAACTTTTTTCATAAGGTCTAAAGTCTCCTGAAAATCTTCATCAGATTCTTCACAAAACCCTGTAATTACATCTGTAGAAATAGCACAATCTGGAATTATTTCTCTAATTGATTTTATTCTTTTTAAATACCACTCTTTGGAATAACCTCGATTCATCTTCTGAAGAATTTTGGAGCTTCCAGACTGTACTGGTAAGTGTATGTAATTACAAATATTTTGGTATTTTTTCATCACGTGAACTACATCATCTGTCATGTCTTTGGGATGTGAAGTAGAAAACCTAACTCGTAAGTCCTTAGCTACAAGAGCTACTTTTTCCAAAAGTTCAGAAAAGTTGGTGGTAGGAATGTTTTGGTCAATCACCTCTTCTTTTTTATTTATGTTCCATCTGTAGCTATCAACATTCTGCCCCAAAAGAATAACTTCTTTGTACCCTTTTTGGTGTAAGTCCTTAGCCTCGGCAACAATAGTAAGTGGACTTCTACTTCTCTCTCTTCCTCTTGTAAAAGGAACTACGCAAAATGAACACATGTTGTCACAACCTCGCATTATGGATATAAATCCAGATATTCCCTTGCTGTCTAATCTTACAGGACTAATGTCTGCGTAGGTTTCTTCTCTTGACAATAAAACATTAACACTTTTTTGCCCTCCCTCCACTTCTTCTAAAAGGGTTGGTAAATCTCTGTATGCATCCGGACCTACTACTAAGTCCACCAATTTCTCTTCTTCTAGTAAAGATTCTTTCATCCTTTCTGCCATACAGCCTAGGACACCAACGATTAGTTTTGGATTTTGTTTTTTAAGCTTTTTGAAAGACTTAAGTCTATTTCTTACGGTAAATTCTGCTTTTTCACGTATTGAACAAGTATTAAGTAGTATCAAGTCAGATTCTTCGAGATTTCTTGTTGTGTTGTACCCATTTTTATCCAGAATAGAGGCAACAATTTCACTATCAGAAAAATTCATTTGACATCCATAACTTTCTATATATAGCTTCTTAGAGTTGTTATTTAAACTGACTTTAAAAGTTGGATTTCCTTGTTTTTCCTCTAAAATAATCTTTTCCATTTAAGCAAATATTGTACAAAGATAATTCAAATCTGTTAACTGCCATTATGACAGTGTTAATTATTGATAAATAAATGTACTTATACCTAAAAAAAGTTAATCATTTCTTATTGCGAATTGTTCAATCAACTATATTTTTATTTCTTTGCATTCTTTTGTTAGTGTAATAAAAAGTATTTAAATGAATAATTTAGTAATAGTAGAGTCCCCAGCAAAAGCCAAAACCATCGAAGGTTTTTTAGGAAGTGAATTTATTGTAAAATCATGTTACGGACATATCCGGGAATTACCTAGAAAAGGAGACCCAATTGATATTGAAAATAATTTCAATCCTACATATGTGGTCCCGCAAGAAAAGAAAAAAGTAGTCAATGAACTTTTAAGTATTGCAAAGAAATGTAAAACTGTGTGGTTAGCAACGGATGAGGACCGTGAGGGAGAGGCAATTTCATGGCATTTATTACATGCATTAAAATTAAATACTAATAATACTAAAAGAATAACTTTTAATGAAATTACTAAAAAGGCAGTTTTAAAAGCTGTAGACTCCCCAAGGTTAATAAATGAAGACTTAGTAAATTCTCAGCAAGCTAGAAGAATTCTCGATAGAATTGTAGGTTTTGAATTATCTCCAGTTTTATGGAGAAAAATTAGACCAAGCCTTTCTGCTGGTAGAGTGCAGTCTGTTACTGTGAAATTAATCGTAGAAAGAGAAAACAAAATATTAAATCACAAGCCAATTGAAACATTCAAAGTGGTTGCTGAGTTTGAATCTAAGGGTGTTGTATTTAAAGCTGAATTGGCATCAAACTTTTCTTCTTTCAAAGAGGCTGAAATTTTTCTAGAGGTTGCTAAAGGTAAAGAATTCAAAGTAAAAAAAATTACTCAAAAACCCGGTAAAAGAACACCATCTGCACCATTTATCACTTCTACTTTGCAGCAAGAAGCCAGTAGAGTATTAGGCTTCAATGTTTCAAGAACGATGTCTGTTGCTCAAAGGCTTTATGAATCTGGAAGAATCACCTATATGAGAACAGACTCTGTGAGTCTTTCTAATGATGCAATGACCGCAATTCAAAAACAAATTGAAAAAGATTTTGGATCTAATTTTTCAAATCCTAGAAAATTCCAGAACAAGAATAAATCTGCCCAAGAGGCCCATGAAGCGATAAGGCCTTCTAATTTTTCAATTAGTTCCATTGGAGATGGATCACCTGAAGATAAGTTGTACACCTTAATTTGGAAAAAAACCATGGCTTCACAAATGAGTGATGCGGAAATTGAAAGAACTACAATTGAAATTGGTCATAACGAACAAGAACAGAACTTCAATACTATTGGAGAAGTAATAAAGTTTGAAGGTTTTTTAAAGCTATATAAGTCTGCTAATTCAGATAGTAAAAGTGAGGAGTTGCCAGATGTTTCTCAGGGAGAAATATTGAATTGTAACGAAATTTCTGCAACTCAAAAATTCTCAAGACCACCTGCAAGATTTACCGAAGCATCTTTGGTTAAAAAACTGGAGGAATTAGGAATAGGAAGACCATCCACTTACGCTCCAACTATTAAAACTATTCAGGACAGAGGATATGTGGAAAATAAAGATATTGAAGGCAACTCTAGGGCTATAAAGCAACTTGTATTAAAAGAAGACATTATTAATAAAATTGATTTAAGTGAAAATTTTGGTGCAGATAGAAAAAAACTCTTTCCCACTACAACTGGTGAAGTGGTAAATGAATTTCTTGTGGAGCATTTCAAAAACATTATGGATTACAATTTTACTGCTGATATTGAAAAAGAATTGGATTCAATTGCAAAAGGTGAATTGTTATGGACTGATATGTTGTCCAGTTTTTACTCTCCATTTCATAAAACTATAGAACATACCAAAGAGAATGCAGAAAGAGCCAATGGTGAAAGACTGCTTGGCAAAGACCCAGCAAGTGGAGAGCCATTATATGTTAAGCTAGGGAAGTATGGGCCTATTGCACAAATTGGAGAGACATCTGATGAGACTAAAAAACCTAAGTTTGCAAGCTTAAAAGAGGGTCAACATATTAAAACTATTTCTTTAGAAGAAGCTTTAAAATTGTTTGATTATCCAAAACCTTTAGGGGAGCACGAAAATTCAGAGGTTACCATTAAGGTTGGAAGATTTGGTCCATATATACAATTTGGCACTGAGAATGTTTCAATTCCAAAAGGTACTGAGCCAGACGAGGTTTTATTAGAAAATGCTATTGCTTTAATTAATGAAAAAAGAGCAGCAAATGCACCAATTGCAGAATATGAAAACCTTCCAGTATCTAAAGGAAAAGGCAGATTTGGACCGTTTATTAAATGGAACGATTTATTTATTAATGTAAATAAGAAATACGATTTTGACAATCTTTCTAACGAAGATATAATAGAATTAATCGAAGCAAAGAAGAAAAAAGAAATAGAAAAAGTCGTCCAAAACTGGGAGCAAGAGGGCATTTCGATTGAAAAAGGAAGATGGGGCAAATTCTTTGTTATTTCTGGCAAGAAGAAAAAACAATTAGCTCCTGCAAAAGATCCTGCTAAAATAACTTTAGAAGAAGCCAAATCTTTTTTAAAAGTAAAATAAATGAGTCTTGAAATTTATTTCAAACCGATTCATTCAATTGAGTTTTCTAAAAACTCAGTTGGAAGCATTGTTGATTCTCATGTAGATAGCTTTCCTGATTGGGAATTGTCTGATATTGTTTTTTTAACAATCAATGAAAATAGAGGAAGCTCTAGCCAAAAAAATAATGAAATAGACCATTACTCAATAAGAAATAAACTTTATAATTTTAAGTGGGAAAGCTCCTTAGCTATTTCAGACCTTGGTGTTTTAGACGCTGGTTCTTCTCTTAAGGATACCTATGCTGCTTTAAAGGAAATCACTTTTGAAATTCAAAAAAAAAGTAAGCTTTTGGTTTTATTAGGGGGTTCTCAAGATTTAACTTTTGCCAATTATTTAGGTTATGAGCAACTAGAGCAACCTGTTAATTTAACGTGCATTGACCATAGTTTTGATGTGGTTGTTGACCAAGGTCAAGAAATTTCTGATAAAAACTATATTAACCACTTACTGCTACATAGTCCCAATAATTTATTTAATTTTTCAATTCTTGGCTGTCAGCAATATTATGTTGGATCTGATGACCTAAGGTTTTTTGACGAACTTTTTTTTGATTATGTTCGACTTGGAGACCTTCAAAATAACATTTCCAAATCGGAACCCATTTTAAGAAATACCGATCTCCTGAGTGTCGATTTATCCTCGTTGAGGAATTCTGAATTTAAAAACAGCGCCTCCAATCATCCAAATGGGTTTTTTGGCAATGAAATGTGTCAAATGATTAAATATGCTGGGCTAAGTGATAAGGTTTCAAGTGTTGGTTTTTACAATTTAAAGCCCGGGGATATTAGCGAGGTAGATGCTGAGTTAGTAGCTCAGTTAATATTCTTTTTAATAATGGGATTTTCTCAAAGAAAAAACGATTTTCCTGTAGGAAGTAAAAAGGATTTAATTAAGTATTCTGTTTATCACGAAGATTCTAAACACAACCTTATTTTTCATAAAAGTAAAAAGACTGAAAGATGGTGGTTGGAAGTGCCTTATCCACCTACAAAAGATTTCAAATTTGAGCGCCATCACTTAATTCCTTGTAACTACGAAGATTATAAAATCGCACAAAATGGAGTTATTCCGGATTTGTGGTGGAAGACCTACAGGAAGTTAAATTAGTTGATAAAATATTATATTTACAAGTTAAATTTTGTATTTTCGGGAATTATTAAAATTTGTTAATTAGCAACATTATTGAGGTAAAATATTGATATTCAGATGAATAAATGAAAAAAACTATTACTTACATACTACTTATCATCCTTTCGGGGAATGTTGTTGCACAACAAGATTATCAAATTACACACTACATGTTCGATAATTTGTCTTTCAATCCAGGTTATGCTGGAATGAGTAAAAATATTAATGCAACAATGATTGCAAGGCAACAATGGTCCGGATTTTCAGGTAGTCCAACAACTGCTATGGTCAACGTTCATGCACCTGTTGGGTTAGTTAGAGGAGGTTTAGGACTAACTTATGTTTCCGATCAATTGGGTTTCGAGAAAAATAGTATTGTAAGGTTAAATTATTCTTATCATTTACCTATTGGTGCAGGACAATTAGGAATTGGAGCTAGTATTGGGGTAATTCAAAAAAGTCTTGATGCAGAATGGAGAACTCCCTCAGGAACTAGTTGGGAATTAGACAATTCAATTCCTGGAGTTGCAGGGACTCAAGGAGGAAGTGTTTCGCAATCAACACCTGATGTAAATATTGGACTTTTTTATTCCACTAAAGAATTATATTTCGGATTTTCAACTACCCATTTAGGTGGTTTTAATATGGATGATCTAAACATTCAAAACGTTCACCATTATTGGGTAACTGCAGGATTTAATTACGATTTAAATCCAGACATTCAACTTAGGCCAAGTATTTTAATTAAATCTGATGCCTCATCTTCAATAATGGATGTAAATATTAATGCACTCTATAAAAATATGCTTTGGGCTGGTTTGACTTACAGGTTTGGAGATGAGATTTCCCCAATGGTTGGTTACAAATATCCATTTTCGGACGGAAGTGTATTAAGAATTGGTTATGCCTATGGAATTACAACAAGCGTTATTGGTAACTATAGTAATGGCTCCCACGATATTATGCTAAATTACAATTTTAAAATATCTAAGCCTGCACCAATTGAAAAATCCAAAAATCCTCGTTTTTTATAAAAAATGAAACTATTTAAATCAAATATCGTTATAGGAGTTCCATCAAGCCATTTTTGCTCTGGATTAAAGATAAAAAGCTTTAAAATGAAGAAATTATTATATTTTATTTTAGTTGTCTTAACTATTACTAGTTGCACAACACAGTCAAGTAACGGTCATTTAGTAGGAGCCCCAGGAAGACCACTCGGGTTTCAAGCTGATCCTTATGGTATGTTGTATATACAGTCAGGTGCCTTTAATATGGGCCAAAGTGATGAAGATGTTCCTAATACACATAATAACAAAACAAAAACTGTTTCTGTTGCTGCATTTTATATGGATCAAACAGAAATTACTAATAATGAATATCGTCAATTTGTAAATTATGTAAAAGATTCTATTGCCAGAAGAATTTTAGGTGCTGAATTTCAAGATAGATTCCTTATTCCTACCTATGATGATGAGTTACAAGAAAAAGGAGAAGACGAATGGCGATTAAATTGGGACGAAAGATTTGATTATATATCTTTTAATCCTGCCAAAGAACAAAATATTGATTACGCTCCATTATTAGCATCAATGTTTTTAAATGAAAGTGACAGATTTTATTCAAGAAAAGAAATTGACACAAGAAAGTTAATGTTTGAATACTACTGGGTTGATTTGCAAGAAGCTGCTAGAAAAGGTAGACCTTTAGTTAAAAGAATATCAAATTCAGCTGCAGAAGTAGATCCTGACCATAGAGTTAAAATGAAAAATCCAGATATGGCTTTTCCTGTTGATCCAGGGCAAATTAGTGGTAGAGATTTAAATTTAGGAGTTAGAAACAGCAAAGGTCAAAACAACGCTATAAGAGGACATGAAGATCGTTCTAGATTTATTATCAAAGAAGTTATAAATGTTTACCCTGATACGTTATGTTGGATTCATGATTTCACCTATTCAAATAACGAATATATGACTAACATGTATTTCTGGCACCCAGCATATGACGAATATCCAGTGGTTGGAGTTACTTGGCAACAGTGTAATGCTTTTAATGTTTGGAGAACTCAATTACTAAATTCGTGGAGAAAAGCACATTTTGAGACTTATGTACAGGACTTTAGACTTCCTAGTGAAACAGAGTGGGAGTACGCTGCAAGAGGCGGTTTAGATAATAATCCATACCCATGGGGAGGTCCTTATGCTAGAAATTCAAGAGGATGTTTCTTAGGGAACTTTAAACCTATAAGAGGTCGTTACATGGAAGATGGAGGTTTTCATACTGTAAAAGCTAGTTCGTACCATCCTAATGATTTTGGATTGTACTGTATGGCTGGTAATGTTGCTGAGTGGTGTAGAACAGCTTACGATGAATCAATGTATGAGTATGGACACGATATGAATACTGAATATGTTTACAATGCATTGGATCACGATCCACCTTCAATGAAAAGAAAAGTAATTAGAGGAGGATCTTGGAAAGACATAGGCTTTTATCTTCAAACAGGGACAAGAACTTATGAATACCAAGATACTGCAAAAAGCTATATTGGCTTTCGTAGCGTAATGAACTACCTAGGTAGAGGCGGTCCTAACAGAGAAGGAGATTTTTAAAATAAATTAGAATAATTAAATAAATACAAAATAATAAAAAAATAAAATTATGAGTTCAGGAGATAGTTTTTTTGAAAGTAAGAAGTTTAAAACAATAATGAAATATGTGTACGGTTACGGAGGGGCAATTGTTATCATTGGTGCGATGTTTAAAATTCAACACTGGCCAGGTGCAACAATTATGTTAATTGGTGGTCTTGGTATTGAAGCTGTTATTTTTATGTTATCTGCTCACGAACCGTTACATGAGGAATTAGATTGGACCATCGCTTATCCTGAATTAGCTCTAGGTCACTCAGATGACGACCATACTCCAAACGAATTACCAAGTTCTAGTGACGAATCTGTAGTTGAGCAATTAGACAACATGTTAGCTAAGGCTAAGATTGAACCTGAATTAATCGAAAGCCTAGGTGCAGGAATGAAAAGTTTAAGTGATAATGCTGGTAAACTTGGTGATATAAGTTCGGCTTCTGATGCGACAAACGAATATGTTGATAATTTAAAAGGAGCTTCTAGTAAAGTTGGAGAACTTTCTAACGCTTACGACCAAGCAGCAAATTCAATTAAAGAAATCACCTCTGTTTCATCTGGTAATTCAAACTTTGGCGACCAATTAGATAAAGTATCTGGGAATCTAACTCAGCTTAACAATTTATATGAGATGCAGCTAGAAGGTGTTTCTGCACTTTCAAAGGCTAGTGATGAAATGTCTTCTGGAATTACCAATATTGTATCTAATCTTCAGTCTTCTGTAGATGATACTAAGAAGTACAAAGAAACTATGTCTGATTTAACATCTAACCTTGCTGCTTTAAATTCAGTTTATGGAAATATGTTGTCTGCAATGAATGTCAATAAGTAATTAATAACTAATAGTAAATTAAAAATTAGATTATGGGTGGAGGTAAGGAAACGCCAAGACAAAAAATGGTTGGTTTAATGTACTTAGTACTTATGGCGCTTTTAGCTATGAATGTATCTAAGGAAATTATTAATGCTTTTGTTACATTAAACAATAAATTAGAAAGTAGCATAGAACAAGTAGAGTCTTTTAATACCAATCTTTCTGGTGAATTCGCCACTAAACTTGCTACACTTAAAGCAACTGGTGCCCCACCTGATGAGTTGGCAAGGGTTGAGTTTCACAAAAACACCAATGATGAAATTGTTGAATTAACAAGACACATGTGTAATGATATTGTGAAGAGAAACTTATTTCTATTAATTGCTGCTGCAGATGCAGGTGTTCAATTTTCGGAATTTGACGATATCGAAATGGCTATTATTGATGATGACGCGGATGCTAAAGTAAGACTTAAGGCATTGGTTAATAAAGTAAACGATTTAGGTGTAATAGCCGTAGATGAACATCATGAATTGCACGGAGCTGAAACAGACCACGATGAATACCACAACCCATTGTTTCATATTGATGATGAGGGTTATATTCATATAAGAGATTTATCTTCTTATACTAAGAAAGACGATTACGATACACCTACTAGAATTCTTGCTGGTGAGAGTTTTGATTTGATAGCTCCAGAAGGTCTTCACCTTATGGAAAATCTACACCATTTTAGAAACGGTCTTATTGCATTAATTGCTAACCATCCTAGTGATACATTAGAAAATGGAATTGTTTATCAATATAAATTTGACACTACCTTAATTAAGGATCCTGATTTTCTAATAACAGAGGGGAATAGAAAAGACTTTGAAAAAATAGTAGACTCAATAATTAAATTTGAAATTGAAGAAAATAAGCTAGATCCTAAAGATGCCGAAGCTGTTCGAAATATTTATGTTAGAATGACTATACCAAAAAAGGTTATGAATCATGGTGAAGAATATCCTTGGATTTTTGGGCAGTTTGACCATGCTCCTATAGTCGCTGCCTCTGCAGTGATGACATCTGTTAGATCAGATGTTTTACAAGTACAAACTTTAGCTTCTCAATTGGTAAGTTCTAGAGTAAAAGTACAATCCTTTAATTTTAATAAAATTGATCCGTTGGCCTTCTCTGCAACTAGTTACATTAATCAGGGAGATTCACTTGGATTAAGAGTAATGATTGCTGCTTACGATTCGTCTGAAGCAATGGAATTAAAGTATTGGGTAGATGACTCTTCTCAGTTAAAGAAAAATGAGTCTGAACAAGACTTAGCCAATATGAAAACTTTTAAAGGTCGTGCTGGACAGAGTGTTGGTATAACAGGATCCGTTGGAGATCACATTCTTTCTGGATTTATAGCCGTTAAAGAAAAAGGAATTAAAAAATGGAAGCCTTGGAAATTTAATTATTCAGTTGGTGCTCCTAATGCAGCTGTATCTGCAGCTGATTTGCAAGTTCTTTATATAGGTTGGAAGAATAAAATTAAGGTATCTGCATCCGGTTACAAACCCGAATCAATCAAATTGTCTGGTAGAGGATGTTCTGTTAAAGGTCCAGATAGCAAAGGTTTTTATATTGCTACAGTTACTAATCCTAAGCTTAAACAGGCTAATTTAATTGTTTCTGGTATAGATGACAAAGGTAAAACCAATGAGTTGACAAACGAAGTATTTAGAGTTTTCCCCCTTCCAAAGCCTACTGCATATTTTGCTGGTAAAGCAGGTGGAAATCTAAAAAAAGCAAATGCCGTCAGTTACAAAACATTGAAGGCATCACTTGGTGATAGTCCTTTGGATGTGCCTTATGATGTGGTTAGTTTCACTATGTTTACCACCAAGGGAGGTGCTCCTATTGAACTCAATTCTAAATCAAACAGATTAACTCCAAATATGTTAGCTGCAATGAAAAAAATTCCTAAAAATGGAAGTTTAACATTCACTAGGGTAAAAGTAAAAGGTCCTGGAGGTAGAGTTTCTCAGTTAGAGTCTGGAATCGTACTTAAATTAATTTAATATGAAATTTTTATTTAACATATCGTTTATACTTTTATTATCTAATTCACTTTTAGCTCAACTGCCTGGTTCAGGTATAAGCTTAGAGTCCAATGTTTTAGATGGTGTCTATATTCAAGAACATATTCCTACTAAAAGAGTTGTTTCTTATATTCATCTAAGAGAAGCAGACGTCATGTGGAGTAAAAGAATTTGGAGAGTTTTAGACTTGAAGGAAAAAAAGAATCACAAGCTTTATTATCCTTTAGAACCACAAAACGATAGAATTTCCTTATTTGAAGTCATGAAATATGGAGCCATGGAAGAGGGATCTATCACCGTATATGACCCTGGTACTGATTTAGATGATAAATTTAGATATCCTGTTAGGCCTGCTAATGGTAACACCAATAGTCCAGTATTTAAAAAACGTCTCGAAGCTATGTTCGGCTATGCTAATTCCAGGGATTCAGTGGACGAGAATGACGACCCAGTTACAGATATGAATGGAGACAAAATAATTGTGGAATTCACTTCTTTATACACCTCAAGTGAAATTGTTAGATATGTTTTGAAAGAAGACTGGTTCTTTGATAAGCAAAGATCTATGTTGGATGTAAGAATTATTGGTATTTCGCCTGTAGTTTTAGGTATTAATCCTGAGACACAAGAAGTAGTAGGTCTTAAAAAACTTTTTTGGTTGTACTTTCCAGAGTGTAGGTATATTTTTCAGAACTTTTTTGTTTACAACCCTGATAACGACGCTCAACGAATGAGCTTCGATGATTTATTTTGGAAAAGGGATTTTTCCTCCTTCGTTCAAAAAGAAAGTAATGTCTTTGATAGAAAGATTTCTCCAAACTGGGACGGTTTGGATGCACTTTTAGAATCAGAAAGGGTAAGAAATGAAATTTTCACATTTGAGCACGACTTGTGGCATTTCTAAAAACTAAATAATTTTTTAATTTTGAGCCCTTTAGTTAGGGCTTTTTTTATATGCTTAATTTAACAAATATCACGGTTAGTTTTGGAGGAAGAGATTTGTATAAAAATATTTCTTTTCAAATAAATCCTAAAGATAAGATTGGAATTGTTGGTAAAAATGGTGCAGGTAAATCTACCATGCTTAAATTAATTACCGGGGAGCAAAAGCCAAATTCAGGAACTATTAATACCACCAATTCTTTAAGCATTGGATACCTCCCTCAGGAAATAAACGTTTCTTCTAATGAGGAAATTCTAAACGAGGTGCTAAATGCCAATAAACAACTGCTGACAATAAATCATAGGTTAGATGAGATTAATCTAGAGCTAACAACTAGAACAGATTACGAGTCAGACGCATATATGCAGCTTTTAAGTGAGCTTTCCGATCTCAACGAACAATTGTTATTGTTAGATGGAGATAATCAATTAAAAGACGCAGAATTGATTTTAAAAGGCTTGGGTTTTGAGCAAAATGAATTGAATCTTCCATATTCTAGTTTTTCTGGAGGTTGGAAAATGCGGGTTGAACTGGCCAAGCTTCTTATACAAAAACCAAGTGTTATTTTATTAGATGAACCAACCAATCATTTAGATATAGAATCCATTCAATGGTTAGAAATGTATTTGAAAAATTATATTGGTATTATCCTTTTAATTTCTCACGATAAAACTTTTCTTGACAATATTACAAATAGAACTATTGAATTAGCCAATAGTAAGCTTTATGATTATAAATGCAATTATACCAAATATTTAGAGCTTAGAGAAGAGGAGATTTTTACTCAGATTGCGGCCAAGAAAAACCAAGAAAAAATGGTCAAGCACACCCAGGAGCTGATCAATAAGTTTAGAGCTAAGAAAAATAAAGCTTCTTTTGCCCAATCACTGATTAAGAAGCTGGACAAACTAGAAGACATAGAGATAGACCAACTAGAAAAGGATGGTATACAGTTTAAATTTCCAGAACCTTCTCACTCAGGAAAAGAGACGCTTAAAATAGCTGGTTTAGAAAAAAAATATGGCGACAAAGAAATTTTTTCAAATGTTGATTTATCGATATCTAGAGGCGAGAAAATAGCATTAATTGGTAAAAATGGAATGGGTAAATCTACTTTTATCAAAAGTATTGTAAAAGACATTTCTTACAAAGGGAATATTCAATTGGGTCATCAAGTTATGATGGGTTATTTTGCCCAAGATGAAGCCCATAAATTAGATCCTAAAAAAACAGTTTTTGAAACGATTGACGATGTTGCTGTTGGGGAAGTAAGAAAAAATATTCGTCAGATCCTAGGTTCTTTTTTATTTTCGGGAGACGATACTGAAAAAAAAGTACAGGTGCTTTCTGGAGGAGAAAAGACCAGACTCTCTTTATGTAAATTACTACTTCAGCCGAATAATTTTTTAATTCTAGATGAACCTACTAACCATCTTGATATGATTTCTAAAGAAATATTAAAAGAGGCTCTTGCAGGATATGCCGGAACTTTGCTTTTGGTTTCTCACGACAGAGGGTTTTTAGATGGACTTACAGATAGAGTTTATTTTATAAAAGATAAAACAGTTAAAGTATACCACGAGCCTGTTACTCAATTTATAAATAGTTACTACAACGATATTAATACTAATGCAAAAGCATCTAAAAAACCTGAGAAAAAGAATTCCCAAAAAAATAAAAAGAATCAAAATCAACAAAAATCCTTAGAAAGAAAGATTACCCAGTTAGAAGAAAAGCAAACTAGTTTAGAATTTGAACTTTATGAAACCACTGATGCTGAAAAGTTAAAGGAAATTCAAGAACAATTAACTAAGCTGAAAAAAGAAATTGAAGTTAATTTTGAGTCACTAATGTCCATTGGAAACTAGAGTTCCTTTTTTATACTGGTGTGTAACACTGTCTTCTCCTTGTAAATTATAGAAAATAGCTTTTCCATCTATAAAATTCAACTTAAATTCTACCAAGGATTTTCTTATTCCATTTTTACGAAATCTAAGCATGTTTCCATGCATTTTCCCATCTATAAAATTCTTTTCTAGGCTAATTTCACCAGATTCATAATATTCCAAACATTTCCCAGTATATGGAATAGTTCTCTCTTCAATAAAGAAATAATTGTAGAGATCGTCATAAATTAAATCATTGCAATGACAAGAATTTTCTGGTGTTTTAGAGGATTCTCTTTTTTGTTGGCATTGGTTGAAAAATGACAAAATTGATACTAGAATAATATAGCTTATAAGGTTAGATTTTTTGGTCATTATATCTTGGCAATAGTTTTGAAATATTTGAAAATATTTTTATTAAATGGTGGATATACCAGTTTGAGCATGTTCCCAAATTTCTTTTTTACTACTCCTTTTTCGTTAGAGAAATCTACAAAACTATGTTTGCCACCTGATTTGCCAATTCCACTATTATTTACCCCACCAAAAGGAAGATTTGGATTGACTACTGTCATCATCAGTTCATTGACAGATACTCCACCAGAAACAGTATTTTCCATAAAGAATTTTATGTTCTTTTTGTTGGAACTCATTATGTATATAGCAAGAGGAGAAGGCATTTTTTGAAATAGTTCTATTACCTCACTATTTTTTTCGTAAGTTAATACTGGTAGAATAGGCCCAAATATTTCTTCTTGCATTACCATCATTTCTAAATTTATGTTGGTAAGTAAAGTTGGGGCCATAAACTTTTCTTTCTCATTCAATTCACCTCCGTATTCTACTTTTGCCCCTTTTTTTATAGCATCTTTTAAATGGGATTCTACTCTTTTAAAATTATTTTCATCTACTATTCTTCCATAGTCTTTGGAATGCTCAATTCCTTCTTTTTTAGTATTGTAAAATTTATCTACAGAATTTTTAAAGTGTTTGGTAAAATCTGATAGCTGGTTTTGTTGAATAAGGACAAAATCTGGAGCAATACAAGTTTGGCCACAGTTAAGTGTTTTTCCCCAAGCTATTTTTTCTGCAATTTTTTTAATGTCTCCCGTACCATCTACTATTACTGGTGATTTACCACCCAATTCTAGAGTTACTGCCGATAAGTTTTTGGATGCTGCTTCCATTACAATTTTCCCTACTTTAGGACTTCCAGTAAAATGAATGTGATTAAAAGGTAGTTTTAAAAGTTCGGTAGATTCTAGTACAGAGCCTTCAATAACGGCAACTTCATGCTCTTCATAGAGCGCCTGTATCATATTAGCTATCACTTTGGAAGTGTGTGACGAAATCTCAGAGGGTTTAATAATGACTGCATTTCCAGCTGCAATTGCATAAATTAATGGGTATAGAGAAAGGAAAATAGGATAATTCCATGGGGAAATCATAAGAATATTCCCTTTAGACTCGTATTTGACATAGGAAGACATACCTACCATAGTAATGGGAGTGGGCATATACTTGTCTTTCATCCACTGTTTTAAATTTCTTAATACTTGCTTTATGTTTAATAGAGTTGGGGTTATTTCGGTAGTAATTACTTCTTCGTTGGATTTTCTTAAGTCTTTGTAAAGAGCATCCGCTATGGTTTTGTGGTTGCTCTCATTGCAAATAAAATTTTCAATGCGCTTAATTTTTTCAATTCTTTCTTTTAAGGAAGAATTCCTTAACCTTAGAATATTACTTGGTTCTGACTGAAGTTTAAATATTCTTTTTATTTCTTTTACGTTATCCATTTCTAATCTTTGTATTCCATTTTAGTCCATGGCTCATAAATAGCACCTCTTATTCTATTGTCTTTACTGTAGCCATATGCTCCGTCATATACCCAAAATATTTGAGTGATAATGGTTCCTACAAATCCTCTTTTGGTGTCAATCCAAAAATGGGTGCCTTCGTAACCGCCACCTATCCATAGTCCTTCGTCACCAATTCCTCTATCTAAGTAAGTTTTTCCACTCACCCATAGATTATATCCATTGTAACCATAGGAATTATTTAATTGGGTCTGGGGAGAAGTAAGATCATCAATTGTAGTTTCTTCTAAAAATCTATAGCCGTTGAGCGTTCCTTTATTAAGAAGCATTCTTAAAAAATCTGAATAGCCGTTGGCAGTTGCAATCATTCCCTCTCCACCAAGATAAAGTTGATGTTCTGGACGATAATCAGGTACATCTTGACCAAAAATATCTAGTTCTCCTAGCTCAGCAGTCCTTAATATGGAGTCTTTTCCGGAAAACCTAGGAAGCATGGTAGCTCCTTCTGGAAGATCGTAAGCCAATCCTTCTATTTTCATAGGATCTGTAATACGTTCTTTAACTAGTTCTGCCAATGTTTTTCCGGTAGCTCTTTCACAAACTAGTCCCAAAACGGTAGTATTCATTCCATAGTAATAGTAAGAGCCTGGATGTTGACAAATCGGTAAAACTGCCAATTTATTGATGAGATCTTGACTGTTCTCGGCCGTAGCTACATTTTTTTCTGCTATGGCCGAATCTAAACAACCTAGGTTGGTGGTAGAATAGTAAAATCCAGCTTGATGGTTTAGAAGATGAACAATGGTCATTACCGAATCGTTTTCTACATATTTTATTGGACATGGTTCTTTTCTTGAAGAGTCATCTTCGTACCAGTTTATAGAGGCTATTTCCAAACTGTCTTGGGTTACAGCAACTTTTAAATCACTAAATTCTGGTATGTATTTAATTACCGAATCGTTAAGGGAGATAATTCCATCTTCCATTAGGTCTAATGCCAGACAAATGGTTACAATTTTACTCATAGACCAAATTCTAATCCAAGAATCTCCATCTATATTTTCATTGGCTAGTAAACGCTGGTTTTTTTCTAAATTTTCATAGGCTACAACGCCATTAGAATCTTCTAGTCTTGTATATATAAAGGGTATATTTCTCTATCTACAAATGTTTGGGTAATGCTATCTATTTGTTGTTATTGGTTATCTCTAGATAAGACTTTGGCTCTGTTTTTTTTTCTGAGCAGCCAATAATCATAAGAAAACATAAGAAAATTAGGAAGAGAGATTTTTTCATTTTTTTAATTTTAATGGTGGAGATGAATACTCTAACTTAAAAACATCGAATGCTGCAAAGTTAATACTTTTAGTACCATTGCTAGTTGCGTATAATCCTAGATGGGCTCCTGTATACCCTTCGGAAAGTAATATGTCGCTATTGGTAGTTTCAAATAATTCCCAAAGATCGTTGGATTGGTATCTAAAATAGTACTGGTAAGTATTGTCTTTTGCTATTACTTTAAGCTCTATATAGTTTTTGAATTTTTTGCCCATTACCAAGTCTTTTTTAATAATGGGATTTTTCTTTTTGTCGTTGATTACTAGTTGAAGTACGTTTTCTTTGTCCTCCCTTTTCACGTCAAAAAGTAGGTAGTTGTCGTCTTTTTGAATAAGACAAAGACCCGCTTCTTCCCCATCTAAAGTAGGTTTGAATCTCATGGTGGTAGATACCTCAAAATTGGTTTCTTTTTGTTTTATCCCCATAAAATTATAGCCTGTTCTCTCTTTTATGGTGGGCTCTTTACAGTACATGGTAAGATAGCCGGAGTTGGTAGTTAGGTCATAGCTGTTCTCTAAAGGAACTCTTCTATGGGTCCAATCTTTGGATAAGTAGTTTTCTTGAAACTCGTATTCCCTTGGTGTTGGAACATAGATAGAATCTTTAATGGGAAGAAAGTAAGAATAATTTTTTTCTATTTTCCCAGTGGAGGGATTGCAAACAGGCCAATTGTATTTTATTTCTTTCCACCAGTAGGGTTCTCTTTCCCATTTTACAGGAAGTATTAAGGTTTCTCTTCCCATGTTAGAAGCTCTATTTACTTCGTTTCTAATTCCTAGGCAAACCATTCTCCACTCACCATTAGGAAGCTCAACCATATCGGCATGGCCAGTGCTGTTGATCCAATAATCGTAGGAAAGATGTCTGGTGGATAGAATTGGATTTCTGTCATTGGCATCGTAAGGCCCAGTTATATTGTTGCTAGCTGCTATCATCACAGCGTGGTTAAAACTTGTTCCTCCTTCGGCAATTAGTAAATAATACCAGCCGTCTTTTTTATAAATATGCGGTCCTTCTGCCCAAGTTCCTTGACAGGCGCCTCTCCACAAAAAATGTCTTTCTCCTACAAGCTGAAAACTTGTGGAGTCTAGTTCTTGAATCCATATTTCTCCTTCTCCTTGGAAGTTTGGATTTTCGGGAGCGTGGTTCCATGTAGTAGATCTTACCATCGTCGTCAAAGAAAATGTGGGGATCTATTCCTGGAGCTCCTTCCACAACTATGGGGTCGGACCAAGGTCCCTCTGGCTTAGAAGCTGTGATAATGAAGTTAATCATTTGGGCTGGTTCGTCTTTTTTAGGCTGGTATACGTTGGTAGTAATAATGTAAAACTTTCCATTGTGGTAGCGAATGGTAGGGGCGTGAATTCCTCCGTTAGACTGTACATCTACCAAGATTCATTCTTCCTGTACATTGTTCTTTTCGGTGCAGTCCATGGCCTATTAAAGTCCAGTTGGCCAAGTCTTTACTATGGTGAATGGGAAGCCCTGGAAAATACTCAAGTGAGGAGTTGACTATATAGTAATCTTCTCCCACTCTACAGATAGAAGGATCTGGATATCCGCCTTTTATAATAGGGTTGGAAAACATAGGTATTTGCGCCAAAGCTTGGAAGTTTACTAAGCCCAATAGCAGTCCTAGAAATAGTATTTTAACTTTGGTTTTCATTTAAAGTATTAAATTTAATAATTCTAATGGGTTTATAATGCGATGTAGAATTCAATATTATTTAATAGCTATTTTTTCTTTAGCCTTCGTTTTTTCTTGTGATAAAAAGGAGGATCCTATAGATCATGAAACAGATGGTTACCAGCAGTACGGAACGCCAGTTGCCAATATTCCAGACAATGAAGAATTGGTGATGTACGAAGTTAATTTAAGAGCTTTTAGTAGTAATGGCGATTTACAAGGCGTTCAAAATAGACTAGATAATATTGCAGAATTGGGCGTAAATATTATTTGGCTCATGCCCATTCAGACCAATGGTGGTCCCATTAATTCTCCTTATGCTATTTCCGATTATTATATGGTGGATGAGGAGTATGGAACTTTAGAAAATTTAAGAACTTTTATAGCTGAGGCGCATAACAGAGGAATGTTAGTCATTCTAGATTGGGTGGCCAATCATACAGATTGGGATAATACTTGGATGGCAGATAGCAGTTGGTATTCGCAAGATGCAAATGGAACTATTATTCACCCACCAGGTACCAACTGGACAGATGTAGCGGATCTTAATTTTGATAATGAAAATATGGCTAATCAGATGATAGATGCCATGAAATATTGGGTGCTAGAAGCCAATGCCGATGGGTATAGATGTGATGCGGCTGATTATGTGCCATTTGAATTTTGGAAAAGGGCTATTGATAGTTTAAGATCCATTCCCAATAGAGAATTGGTACTATTTGCAGAAGGAGCTAGAAACGATCATTTTGAGGCTGGTTTTGATTTGAATTTTGATTGGAGTTTTTATAATAGAACGGTAGATATATTTGCAAATGGCACCAATGCCAGTTATTTGGGAAATCAGCATAATATAACTTATGGCGCTGTTCCTGAAGGAAAAGAAAAAGTACGATTTACTACCAATCACGACCAGTGTGCTTGGGATGGAACGGCTATAGATATATATGGTGGTTTGGATGCTTCTTTGGCTGCTTTTGCAGCTACACTTTTTTATCCTGGTGTGCCACTTATATATACAAGTCAAGAGATTGGGTGGAATATTCAGATTCCATTTTTTACTAATTCAGTTTTAAATTGGAACTATGGTACTAGCACTTTAGAAAAGTATAAAAAATTAATGAATGCCTATACTAATAATCATGAATTTAAATCTGGTGCGTTAAATGACTATTCGAGTAGTGATGTTATTTGTATTAACAGAGAAATTGTTGGTAATAGTGCGTGGTGTTTGATAAACTCTAAAAATACTATTTCTAGCTTTTCTTTACCACTTGAGCTTCAAAACTTTAGTGGAACTAATTTATTAGATGGTAGTAGTTTTGTGGTAAATGGAAATACTATTTCTTTGGCTCCTTTTGAAACTTTAGTTTTTAAATAACTTTCAATTTGCCATCCTAAATTTCATGCATTTTATCATTAAAAATGCTGTTTTGGTCAGTATTTAGGTAAATAACACCTAAAAATGGTAACAAATTTTATCTGTTATAGTATATTTATAGACTTGATGAAAATCTTAGAAATTCAGAGAAACCGATTTTGAGCAAATTTCCCCACTACATATTATGTTTTGTTTTAGTTCTTTTTGGACTAAATAATTATGCTCAAACATATATATTGAATGAAGACTTTTCATCTGCAAGTGGAACTACTCCTCCTAGTGGTTGGAGTAATAATACAGTTACTGGAACTCCAACTGATTTATGGCATTTTGACAATCCTGGAAGCAGATCTATTGGTTATCCAATTATAGGGACGTATGCTATTTTTGATAGTGATAGTGTTTCTACTGGTGGAGGATCTGAACAAGTAGAATTGATATCCACCACACTAGATTGTTCAGGAGCTAATGACGTACTACTTTATTTCGATCATTATTTTGCTGGATCTAGCGGAGCTACTGGAAAAGTAGAAGTTTTTGATGGGTCTAATTGGAATCTTGCAAAAACTATTACCGATAGTACTAATGGTGTTGTAAATCAATTAATTAATATTTCATCCTTTGCTGGTGCTGTTAGTAATGCTAGGGTTAAGTTTGTATGGAGTGGTAATGCAGATAACTTTTGGGCGGTAGATAATATTCAAGTATATGCGCCACTTGCATTAGACGCTTCTATTTCTGCTATTTCTAGTCCTATTATTCCTTTTTCTGCTGGTACACACAATATCGAAGCTAGTTTGTCTAATACTGGTGGTTCGGTATTAACTAGTGCCACTATAAAATGGAGTTTAGATGGGGTTTTGCAATCTAGCTATTCTTGGAGCGGCAGTTTAGCAGTGGGTGGTACAGAAAGTAATATTGTAATAGATAATCATAATTTTTCTGCAGGATTATTACAAACATTAAGGGTATGGGTAGAAAATCCCAAAGATTGCAATGCATACAATGACACTACACTACTAGAAAATTTGGTAACGCCGCTTAACGGCGTGTATACGTTGGGAGGTGTTAATCCTGATTTTGCGAGTTTTAGTGAGTTAGCTACGGTACTAAATAATGCTGGTCAGACAGGTCCTGTGACGGTGAATGTTCGAGACGGAGTTTATACGGAGCAGTTCATGGTTTCAAATATTCAGGGGAATAGTTTTACAAATACCTTGACGATACAAGGGGAGAGCGGAGATAGTAGTTTAGTGACCTTAGAGTATTCAGATGTAACCAATGTGATTTTTGAGTTTAATCGAGTTAAGGGGCTGTTTTTAGCTGATTTGTGTTTTAAATCTCTGAATACTCCATGGACAGGTGGTGAAGCTTATAAGATAGTAAGTTGTGATACAGTACGTATAAGTAATTGTTTATTTAAATCATCTGCGTCCCAGAGTTACTATATGGGTCAGTTTTATATAAATGGAAGTAGAGGAGTTTTAGTGGAGAATAATAATTTTAATGATAATGCTCCGATTTATATTTATTCATCTGCGACTGGATATAGCGATGTACGAATATTGAATAACAGTAATATTAAAGGTTATTGGCCCCTGAATATTGTGAGTTATAGTTATCATCTTGGAATGAAGGCTGTATTGAAGGGCAATAGTTTTTCAAGAAATGGCTATGATAAATATAATGCTGTAATGAATGGTAGTTTAGATACATTAATTTTTGAGGGCAATTCTCTTTTGCCATCTTCAGATGGAGATTATAATTTCAGTATGGCGGATGGGGGACTAGGAATCTTAAAAAATAATACGTTTGAAGGTAGAAGATTAAAGGTAGAAAATATTGATAGCATTATATCCAATAGATTTCTTGGAGTTGAGAATGAAAATGCTCTTTATATAAATTCTGGTTCTTCATTTATAGCTAATAATTATATTTCGTTGAGTGGAGCCTTAACAAGTACAGGTTTGTATGTGAGAGATATTAGTGGAGTTAAAATAGTAAATAATAGCATTGAGAATATAGGAACTTCAGCTTCATCTTATGGGCTAAGGTTAGAAGCAGGAGCGACGAATATAACAGTTAAGAATAATATATTTTCTACAAAGAATGGTGGAGTTCCTGTGCAAGTTCCATCAGCTTTAACTAATCCAGACTGGGATTACAATTGTTATTATACAAGTGGAAATATAATTGGAAGCTACAATGGGACGAACTATAGTAGTGTATCGGCATTGGGAGCGGCAATGGGCAGTGATGCAAACTCGTTGAATGTGAATCCATTTTTCATGTCGGATACCAATCTTACAACCAACCAAGGGCAGTTAAAAGCAGGAATTTCGATAGCTGGAGTTACTACAGATATAGATGGAACGGCAAGAGGAAATCCATCTACTATTGGAGCCAAAGAATATGCGGGATGTAATAACGATGCTGGAATAAACAGGGTAATACATCCTACATCGCCACTAAGTAGTACTACCAACAATATAGAAGTAGAGCTGAGCAACCAAGGCACCGGTGGTTTATTCTTTGCAAGAATTGGCTGGAGCGTGAATGATGTGTTACAGACGCCGTATAATTGGAGTGGTAATTTGTCTAGTCAGAATACTACGAATGTGACTATAGCCAATAACCATACTTTTAGTGGAGCTAGTATTTACAATTTAAAAGCTTGGATAGAGACTGTAAACGGATCGGCAGATTGCAATGCATACAATGACACTACACTACTAGAAAATTTGGTAACGCCGCTTAGCGGCGTGTATACGTTGGGAGGAGTTAATCCTGATTTTGCGAGTTTTACGTGAGCTTTGCTACGGTACTAAATAATGCTGGTCAGACGGGGCCTGTGACGGTGAATGTGCGAGACGGAGTTTATACGGAGCAGTTCATGGTTTCAAATATTCAGGGGAATAGTTTTACAAATACCTTGACGATACAAGGGGAGAGCGGAGATAGTAGTTTAGTGACCTTAGAGTATTCAGATGTAACCAATGTGATTTTTGAGTTTAATCGAGTTAAGGGGCTGTTTTTAGCTGATTTGTGTTTTAAATCTCTGAATACTCCATGGACAGGTGGTGAAGCTTATAAGATAGTAAGTTGTGATACAGTACGTATAAGTAATTGTTTATTTAAATCATCTGCGTCCCAGAGTTACTATATGGGTCAGTTTTATATAAATGGAAGTAGAGGAGTTTTAGTGGAGAATAATAATTTTAATGATAATGCTCCGATTTATATTTATTCATCTGCGACTGGATATAGCGATGTACGAATATTGAATAACAGTAATATTAAAGGTTATTGGCCCCTGAATATTGTGAGTTATAGTTATCATCTTGGAATGAAGGCTGTATTGAAGGGCAATAGTTTTTCAAGAAATGGCTATGATAAATATAATGCTGTAATGAATGGTAGTTTAGATACATTAATTTTTGAGGGCAATTCTCTTTTGCCATCTTCAGATGGAGATTATAATTTCAGTATGGCGGATGGGGGACTAGGAATCTTAAAAAATAATACGTTTGAAGGTAGAAGATTAAAGGTAGAAAATATTGATAGCATTATATCCAATAGATTTCTTGGAGTTGAGAATGAAAATGCTCTTTATATAAATTCTGGTTCTTCATTTATAGCTAATAATTATATTTCGTTGAGTGGAGCCTTAACAAGTACAGGTTTGTATGTGAGAGATATTAGTGGAGTTAAAATAGTAAATAATAGCATTGAGAATATAGGAACTTCAGCTTCATCTTATGGGCTAAGGTTAGAAGCAGGAGCGACGAATATAACAGTTAAGAATAATATATTTTCTACAAAGAATGGTGGAGTTCCTGTGCAAGTTCCATCAGCTTTAACTAATCCAGACTGGGATTACAATTGTTATTATACAAGTGGAAATATAATTGGAAGCTACAATGGGACGAACTATAGTAGTGTATCGGCATTGGGAGCGGCAATGGGCAGTGATGCAAACTCGTTGAATGTGAATCCATTTTTCATGTCGGATACCAATCTTACAACCAACCAAGGGCAGTTAAAAGCAGGAATTTCGATAGCTGGAGTTACTACAGATATAGATGGAACGGCAAGAGGAAATCCATCTACTATTGGAGCCAAAGAATATGCGGGATGTAATAACGATGCTGGAATAAATAGGGTAATACATCCTACATCGCCACTAAGTAGTACTACCAATAATATAGAAGTAGAGCTGAGCAACCAAGGCACCGGTGGTTTATTTTTTGCAAGAATTGGCTGGAGCGTGAATGATGTGTTACAGACGCCGTATAATTGGAGTGGTAATTTGTCTAGTCAGAATACTACGAATGTGACTATAGCCAATAACCATACTTTTAGTGGAGCTAGTATTTACAATTTAAAAGCTTGGATAGAGACTGTAAACGGATCGGCAGATTGCAATGCATACAATGACACTACACTACTAGAAAATTTGGTAACGCCGCTTAACGGCGTGTATACGTTGGGAGGTGTTAATCCTGATTTTGCGAGTTTTAGTGAGTTAGCTACGGTACTAAATAATGCTGGTCAGACAGGTCCTGTGACGGTGAATGTTCGAGACGGAGTTTATACGGAGCAGTTCATGGTTTCAAATATTCAGGGGAATAGTTTTACAAATACCTTGACGATACAAGGGGAGAGCGGAGATAGTAGTTTAGTGACCTTAGAGTATTCAGATGTAACCAATGTGATTTTTGAGTTTAATCGAGTTAAGGGGCTGTTTTTAGCTGATTTGTGTTTTAAATCTCTGAATACTCCATGGACAGGTGGTGAAGCTTATAAGATAGTAAGTTGTGATACAGTACGTATAAGTAATTGTTTATTTAAATCATCTGCGTCCCAGAGTTACTATATGGGTCAGTTTTATATAAATGGAAGTAGAGGAGTTTTAGTGGAGAATAATAATTTTAATGATAATGCTCCGATTTATATTTATTCATCTGCGACTGGATATAGCGATGTACGAATATTGAATAACAGTAATATTAAAGGTTATTGGCCCCTGAATATTGTGAGTTATAGTTATCATCTTGGAATGAAGGCTGTATTGAAGGGCAATAGTTTTTCAAGAAATGGCTATGATAAATATAATGCTGTAATGAATGGTAGTTTAGATACATTAATTTTTGAGGGCAATTCTCTTTTGCCATCTTCAGATGGAGATTATAATTTCAGTATGGCGGATGGGGGACTAGGAATCTTAAAAAATAATACGTTTGAAGGTAGAAGATTAAAGGTAGAAAATATTGATAGCATTATATCCAATAGATTTCTTGGAGTTGAGAATGAAAATGCTCTTTATATAAATTCTGGTTCTTCATTTATAGCTAATAATTATATTTCGTTGAGTGGAGCCTTAACAAGTACAGGTTTGTATGTGAGAGATATTAGTGGAGTTAAAATAGTAAATAATAGCATTGAGAATATAGGAACTTCAGCTTCATCTTATGGGCTAAGGTTAGAAGCAGGAGCGACGAATATAACAGTTAAGAATAATATATTTTCTACAAAGAATGGTGGAGTTCCTGTGCAAGTTCCATCAGCTTTAACTAATCCAGACTGGGATTACAATTGTTATTATACAAGTGGAAATATAATTGGAAGCTACAATGGGACGAACTATAGTAGTGTATCGGCATTGGGAGCGGCAATGGGCAGTGATGCGAATTCGTTGAATGTGAATCCATACTTTGTTTCGGATACTAATTTAATGGTAAGCCAGCGACAGCTAAATGGCGCTGGAATATACGTGCCTGGAGTAAATGTAGATATAGACAACGAAGTAAGAAATGCTTCGGCTCCTGACATAGGGGCTCAAGAATTTGATATTGACTTTGGTTTATTAGAACTTTTACAGCCTACTTTAAGTTGTCTTCACACCAGCTCAGAAGCTATAGAAGTAAGAATTAAACAATATGGAGATGCTGCTGTTGTAGATATGCAAATTGCCTACCAAGTAAATGGAGGAGCTATCACTACAGAAACCATTAATGGGACTACTTTTAGCGATATAGATTACACTTTTACCGCTACTGAAGATTTAGCTGCCATTGGTAATTATGTATTTAAAATGTGGCTGGTTAATTCTTCGGACGATAACCTAAATAACGATACTCTTACAACCACCATATTTAGAAGTAATGTCCCTACTTCCAGTTTTTCTTACGTTCCTTCTTGTGCCAACGAACTTGCTTCTTTTACTGGAACTGCAACTGTAGCTAGCGGTAGTATTTCTAGTTATGAATGGATTCTGGGAGACGGAAATACCTCTACCATTCAAAATCCTAACCACTGTTTACGATACTTCTGGAACTTATAGCGTAGAATTTAGAGCATACAGCGGAGTGGGTTGTTTTGGTAGTGAAACCCAAAATGTGGTAGTGGAAACTACACCTGTAGCCAGCTTTACAGTTAACAATCCTTGTTCTGGCGATACGACGGTATTTACCAATGCAACTACCATTTCTAGTGGTACTGTAGATTATGAGTGGTCACTAGGTGATGGTACTACCGCCACCACACAAAATATAAATTACGATTATCCAGCTATTGGAAATTTTTCGGTTCGTTTAATTGCCACTACCAGTGGTAGCACCTGTAAAGATACCAGCATACAATCGGTAGATATTTATCTAGCTTATTTTGACACTACCAGTTTAAGCGGTGATCCTAGTGTGACTTATAACGGAACTATTTACACTGCTTCTACTCAAGTAGTAGAAAATTTAACTACTATCAATGGTTGTGATTCTGTGAGGGTGACTAATATTTCCGTAAGTGCTCCTACTACTTGGACAGGTGCTGTAGATACAGACTGGAACAATGTCTCAAACTGGTCTGCTGGAATTCCAGATAATACAGATGATATTGTAATTTCTGGTGGAGGTAATAATCCAGTAATTAATACTGCCGGTGCAGCATGTAAAAATTTAACTATTTCAAGCGGCGGTTCTGTTACCATTTCTGATGCTTCTTATAGCATAAACTTAGATACTTTAAAAATTGAAAATGGGGCTCAAGTAACCATATCCAATGGGGCTGTTTATTTAAATAATGTAATTAACTCTGGTACTTTAAATATAAGTGGTGGTACTTTAGATATTGATGACAACTATACCGCTAGTGGCAATATTACTACCAATATAAGTGGAGGAACTATAAAAGTAGAAGGCAATTGGACATCATCTGGAAATGGATTTGACTCCAACTGGTGGAACAGTGGAGTTTAGTGGAAGTGTAGCTCAAACTATTAGTTTGGCAGCTGGAAATAATTTTTATGATTTAACCATTAATAATTCTAATGCGACTGAAAAAGTGTCTGCCCAAGGAAGTGCTTTAGTAGTGAGCAATCATTTGAATATAACAGATGGAATTTTTGAATCTGCTTCTGACTATCATGATGTACCATTAGCATCTGGATCATCATTACAATTAACTGGCGACATTACCGTAAGTGGTAATTGGACCAACAATGGAACTTTTACTCACAATAATCATACAGTAACTTTTGACGGTTCTACTGCTCAATCGATTGCTGGGGCGAATAATTCTTTTTATAATTTAACCATAAATAATTCTTCTTCTGGAATAAATTTAAGTTCTGGTGTTGCCATTACTGGAACACTGAATTTAACACAAGGGCAGATAGATATTAATTCAATATCTGTAGATTTTAGACCTGGTTCTGATGTTAGTAATGCATCCAATTCTTCCCATACATTTGATGGACCTTTGGTAAGATGGTTTAACTCAACTAATCCATTTACCTTTCCATGTGGAGATGGTACTAATTACAGACCAGTTACTTTAACATCCAGTAATAGTAACAGCAATAATATGTTTGCATCCTATTTATTTGCTAATCAAAATCAAAGCTCATTAAATTCTTCGCTATCGTCCATAGAAACTTATGGTTGGGACATTCAAAGAAGCACTGGTACAGATGGTTTTAATATAACCATTCCATTTGATGCTAGTTATAATATTTCAGATTTTAACAATCTAACTATTGCTATGTGGGATGGAACCGAGTGGACAGAACTCCCTTCTACAGTTACAGGCACTGCATCCAGCGGAAGTATTACCACCAATAGCCCAGTAAGTGATTTTTCTAATCGATTATTTTGCTTTGGGGTATAAGTCAATCCCCAAAACCTACGTTCCAGACGATAATTTTGAGGCTTATTTAGAGACGCACGATGCTAGTGGAAATGTAGTAAGTGTGGGCGATGCCAATTCTATGGGTGATGGTATTGCAATAATGATTCTGTAACTACTGCCAATATTAGCGGGGTGACTACTTTAAGATGTAATAATCAAAATATTGCAGATTTAACTGGAATTGAAGATTTCAATTCATTAACAAGACTAGAGTGTCACAACAATTCATTAACAAGTTTAGATGTAAGTCAAAATACTGCTCTAACTTTCTTTTATTGTTATAACAATTCAATAAGTAGTTTAGATTTATCTCAAAACACTAATGCTTACTACATTGAGGCTAATAACAATCTAGTTAAGTACTATTAATATTTCTCAATGTAGTTCTTTGTCTTGATTTACGAGTTAATCAATAATTCATTAACCAGTTTAGATGTAAGTCAAAATACAGCTTTACATAACATTCAATGTTATACTAATCTTATAACCTCATTTAGATTTAAGTCAAAACACTCTTAGTTCAGATAATTTGTCACAACAACCAACTAACCACTTTAGATATTAGCTCAAATACTATTTTGACAGATTTAGGATGCTATGGAAACCAACTAACCAGTTTAGATGTTAGAAATGGAAATAACACCAATTTTACAAATTTTAATGTCACTGGCAATGCTAATCTTAATTGTATTTCTGTAGATGATATTAGTCATGCTAATACCAATTGGACAGCCATAGATTCGCATACTATTTTCTTAGACGACTGTGCTTCATATGTTTCTCCAAACGCCGACTTTTCAGCAGATGCCACTCACGGTTTGTCAAGGATTTGCTGTTAATTTTACAGATGCTTCTACAGGTTCTGCAGGAATTACTTCTTGGAGCTGGGACTTTGGCGATGGAACTACATCTACTTTACAAAACCCAACCCATACTTACAACACCGCTGGAACTTACGATGTTAGCTCTTACTGTAAATGGAAGTGGATACTGAAACTAAGACGGGTTATATTACAGTTACTCAAATTGGAAGCATCTATGCAGATAATTTCGAATCTCAAGGCAGTTGGATCGGAGATTTTGGAAATACCAATGGATTATGGAATATTTCCTCAGGCCCTACTTCTTCTGTATCTACAGGACCTTCTGGAGCATACAGTGGCAATAAATATTTTTATTTTGAAACTAGTGCTGGTGGGTTAAATCGATGGTAGTATTGTTTCTGCTGCTATAGATTTATCTTCTCTGAGTGCTTCTACATTACTTACCTTTTGGATGCATGCCTGGGGAGATGGCAATAGGCACATTAAACGTAGGGATTGGTAGTTCTCCAAGTGGAACATTTACCAATGTATATACTGTTTCTGGACAACAAACTGCCAGTGAAACCGATCCTTTCCAACAAGTATCTATAGATGTTAGTGCCTTACAATGGACAAACGGTTTATCATACAGCTAAACTATGTAAGGTCTTCCACAGGAACTTCGTTGGAATGGCGATTTGGCCATTGATTTATTAGAAATAAAATCTTGTGTTAGTTGTATTGCCCCTACCAATATTGCGGTAGCTAATATTACAGCTAGCAGCGCTGATCTTTCTTGGATAGCTGGTGGAACAGAAACTGCTTGGAATTTGGAATACGGACCTAAGGGATTTTCTCAAAATTCTGGAACCACGGTTAATTTAAATGCTACTAATTATACTTTTACAAGTCTTGATGCGTCAACTATCTATAGTTATTATTTACAGTCCAATTGTGGATCTGAACAAAGTGTTTGGTTGGGACCTTACGATTTTCAAACTACTATTGCTGCCCCAACTGGAATTACTTGCAGTAGCGGATCTAATAATTTCAACTTAAATACTGGCTTTGAATTGGGGGCATCTGGTTGGTCCAATACTGGTTCTGGTTGGTCTACTGCCGTAACATCAGGAAATTCGCCTCTTTCTGGACCGATTAGTGCTCATCAAGGTTCCAATTGGGCAGAGTTTGATGCTCCTACTTTTTCTTCTGGTACTGGCAGTTTAATTTCACCAGTTGTAGATTTATCATCCTCTATTAATTCTGCAGAACTTTCTTTTTACTTGCATGCTTTTGGAACTAGTATTGGTACTCTAAATGTTGGGATGGGCACTTCAGTTTCTGGTCCTTTTGCCAATGTTTTTTCTTGGACAGGGCCTATTCAAACAGCCGATTCAGATGCTTGGACAGCGGTAGGTGTTGACCTATCATCTTATGTTGGACAGCAGATTTATTTAAGCTTTGACTATACTGCCAACGGAGAGGGAGATTTAGGAATAGACTTGGTACAAGTACAGTCATGTGTAGTTCCAAAAACTTATGTTCCAGACGATAATTTTGAGGCCTATTTAGAAACGCACGATGCTAGTGGAAATGTGGTAAGTGTGGGCGATGCCAATTCTATGGGAGATGGAATTGCAATAACGATTATGTTACAACAGCCAATATAAGTGGGGTGACAATTTAGATATAAATAGTCTAAATATTTCTGATTTGACTGGTATTGAAGATTTCATTTCTTTAACAACTTTAAATTGCCACATTAACCAATTAACCAATTTAGATGTAACTCTAAATACGGCTTTAACATCTTTAAACTGTCAAGATAATTTATTGACATCTTTAAATCTTACTAATAATGTTTCTTTAATTAATTTGTATTGTAATGACAATCAGTTAACCAATTTAGATGTAAGTCAAAACACCTCACTAGAAAATTTAAATTGTCACATAAACCAGTTAAGTTCTCTGGATTTAAGTCAAAACACCAATTTGTTAACTCTTTCATGTTTTTACAACCAATTAACAAACTTAGATTTAAGTCAAAATATTTCTCTTACTACTCTAAATTGCCAGCATAATCTATTAGGTTCATTAGATATTTCTAATAATACTTCGCTTGTTAATCTATATTGTAACCATAATCAATTATCGACGCTAGATGTTGCTAACAACACCAACCTCGCTTTATTATATTTCAATAATAATCAAATTGGTTCTTTAAATTTGACGGGTCTTAGCAGTCTAACTAATTTAAGATTTAATGATAATTTAATTACTAATATTGATTTAAGTCAAAACTCTAATTTAATTGGCGAGGTTTGGTGTCAAAATAATCAGTTAAATTCTTTAGATGTAAGAAATGGTAATAATACTAATATTACGAATCTTTTTACACTGGAAATTCCAATCTCACTTGTATTTCTGTTGACGATGCGGTTTGGGCTACTTCCAATTGGACCAATATTGATAGCCATACTATTTTCTTAGACGATTGTGCTTCATATGTTTCTCTAAATGCAGACTTTACAGCAGATGCGACATCAGTTTGTCAAGGAACCACTGTTACTTTTACAGATGCTTCTACAGGTTCTGCGGGGATTACTTCTTGGAGCTGGGACTTTGGCGATGGAACAACTTCCACTTTACAAAACCCAACGCATACTTACACCACAGCTGGATCTTATGATGTTAGTTTAACAGTAAATGGTAGTGCAGATACAGAAACTAAGACGGGTTACGTATTACTGTGATTGCCAATCTTCTACAGTTGACCTTAGGAGTTGACGATGTAGCTATTTGCGCTGGTGCTACGCAAACATTAGATGCTGGTAGTACACCAACTAACTATTTGTGGTCTACTGGAGCAACTACCCAAACTATACGCTGTAACTACATGCGGTACTTATAGTGTAACGGTGGGGAATGGAACTCCAATTAATAATAGTAATAGCTTAAGTTTTGATGGGACTAACGATTGGATAAATATTGGTGGAAACAGCAACCTCTATAATTTTGGGCAAAATGATTTTTCAATCCATGCGTGGATTAATTTAAATAGCGAGCATAATGGTAAAATTGTGTCAAGAGGAGCAACCAATCAGTCAGGTTGTTTTCAGTTGTGCGTAGAAGATAGTAGGTTAAAATTATCGTTCAATCAGCTGGATTATTATTCAAATACTGATGCTTTGCAAACAGGTATTTGGCAACAAGTTGTTATGACACGAAGTGGCTCTACTTTAAAAGGTTATGTGAATGGACAAGAAGTTATCAATGTTACTAATTCTTTAGATTTAACTATTAATGCAAACTTAGTAATAGGCTATGAGAACGGTCTTAATAGCTATTTTGATGGAAAAATTGACGATGTTCATATATGGAGTAAAGCATTAACCCAATCTGAAATTCAGTCTTACAGTACTTCTCCACCAACTGGAAATGAATCTGGACTAGTTAGTTATTGGAATTTTAATGAAGGAACAAGCAATTCGGTAACTGATGTTAGCACCAATTCTAACAACGGAACTATTATTGGCGGAAATAACGGAGCTACTTGGTCTACAGACGCGCCTGCCCAATATACTAATAATTGTACGGCAACAGACGATGTAGTAGTAACGGTAAGTCCAAACCCAACAGTAAGCGCTGGAGCGGATCAAACTATTTGTGCTGGAGCAAGCGTAACATTAAGCGGAAGTGGAGCGGCGACCTATGCTTGGAATAATGGGGTTACAGAAATCCGGTGCCACCTGCAGGAGCTAATACATACACAGTTACAGGAACCGATGCCAATGGTTGTACTGGAACGGACGATGTGGTAATCACTGTAAATCCATCTCCTACAGTTGATTTAGGAGCTGACGTTAGCAATTTGTGATGGCAATTCTTCCCAAACTTTAGATGCTGGTGCTGGAGCTTTGCTTCTTACTTATGGTCTACCGGTGAGCAACTACCCAAACTATAGATGTAACTACAAGCGGTACTTATAGTGTAACGGTTGGAAATGGAACGGTAGTAAATAATACCCATTCTGCCAATTTTGATGGTGGTAATGATTACATTAATATTGGAAGACCAATTGACCTTTATGCAAACGATGTAGCAACTTCTGGTTCATCATCTGGTTTAATTCTACAATGCGTCTACCAACAACGGTGGAGGAAATGTTTTTATCGAATGACACCCAGCCAACCAATGCCAGCAGTATTAGTTTTGGATTGAAAGATGGGAAGGTAATCTTTCTAGAAGGTGGTCCACCGGCTGTTCAGGTTCTTACACCTTAGGAGTCTACTTCTCACAGCTAATTGATGCTGACGGATTTAATCGAAGGTAAGATGCTTGTTGCCGTAAAAAGTTCTGGGGCAAATGGTCTTAGTAGCTTTACGTAGATAACCAATATATAGGAATTCGAATTGTAGTGGTTCAGGCACCTGGCGGAGAAAACACTCCTACTATTATAGCTAAGCCAACTGCAACTACTACTTACACAGTAGATGTTACTAGTGGAACTACCACTTGTCAAAGTGATGTAACTATTTCGGTTCAGCCACTTCCAACGGTGGATTTAGGAGCAGACATTGTACTTTGTAACGGTGCTACCCAAAGACTAGATGTTGGAACGCATACTAGCTTCCTATGGTCAACTGGTGAGACTACCCATACTATAGATGTAAATACTGCTGGAACTTACCATGTAACGGTACAAGATGCTACGGGTTGTGAAGCGAGTGATACTTTAGTAGCCACTGAAAAAATATTGGCAGTAGATGCTGGAACAGACCAAACGATTTGCTTAGGGAGTTCTGCGATACTAACTGCTAATATTGGCAATAATTATACCATTGGTGTAGCTACTCCATCTGGTTCTTCTGACTACACTCTTTCTGGTGCTTTTTCTGGAAACGATCCACCAATTAATATTACGTTAGGCGATACGCTCACCTTTAATGTCAATGCTTCAGGACATCCGTTCTATTTAAAAACCTCTAATACTACAGGCACATCCGATGCCATTACCGTAGCCAATAACGGCACATCTTCAGGAACCATTACTTGGTCTCCAACCACAGCAGGAACTTACTACTATATATGTGAATACCACGCCGGAATGGTAGGTACGATTACAGTTGCCAACAGCACAGCTACTTATGCTTGGAGTACTGGTGAAACTACCCAAACCATTAATGAATGCTAGACTTAGCGCGACTTACTCTGTTACAGTAACCGATGGTAATTGTACAGCAACGATGATAGTAATGTAACAGTAAACCTCTCCAACAGTAGATTTAGGAAATGATGTAGCCATTTGCGCTGGAGATAGCACATTATTAGATGCAGGTTCTGGCCATACCAACTATTTATGGAATACAGGTGAAACTACCCAAACCATCTATGCCGATACTGCTGGAACCTATAATGTAACAGTGGGTAATGGAACACCAGCTTCAAATATAATAGCTTTGAGTTTTGATGGAATGATGATTATGAATTAATAATATCTCATTTATACATTAATTCTAATAATTTACTTTCATTGGTTAATCCCTTGCTAAACAATGATTAGTTCATTTTGGAGAATTTTATAATGTGCTGGAATCATGACAATTGAATATTTCTAATGATATACTTTAAGCTCAATATGGTCGTTAGCGTTGATAACATTCCAAGACGGCGTTAATAATAATTTGAATTTTTGATTCCATATGAATTTGGTCAATGGAATTTTACTTAATACTAATATCATCAGATTGATTAAGCATTTGTATCTTTACATGGCCAAGCTTTAAATTCACATCATCCTTTTCAATTAATGGTGTAGTCAATATTGGTGCAAGAGACATGTTTATTTATTCTTATGACATTTCTGGATGGTAAAATTGACGATTTCCAATTCTGGAATACTGCTCTTACTCAATCTGAAATCCAATCTTACATGTACTCACCCCACCAACTGGTAATGAAGCTGGATTGGTTGGTTATTGGAACTTTAATGAAGGCAGTGGAAGTACAGTTACAGACTTAAGTGGTAATGGAAATAATGGAACTATCAATGGAGCAACTTGGAGTACAGATGCACCATCGCAATATGCTAATAATTGTACAGCAACTAGACGATGTGGTAGTAACGGTCAATCCTCTTCCAACTATCGACCTTAGGTGCTGACACTACTTTAATATGTGCTGGAACTAGTGAAACTTTAGACGCTGGAACGGGCTTTGCTTCTTACTTATGGAGCGATGGTTCTACCAATCAAACTTTATCGGCCACCACTGCTGGAACTTACACTGTTACTGGAACAGATGCCAATGGATGCACTGCTAGTGATAGTATGGTAATAGACGTTCTTACATGTAGACATTACCCAAAACGATACTACGATTTGTGAAGGCGATAGTTTGGTGTTGAGCATTAATGGTAGTAGCGGAAGTTCTCAAAGTGGAATCAGTCAATTAACTGGAACATTGAATAATGGCTTGGTAGGTTACTGGCCAGTTCAACTTTATCAAATTTTAATCAATATACGATGGAGTTTTGGTATTATGAAACAGGGGGTCATGCTAGTGATGAAATGATTGTTGGGACTGAGTTCTTTTCTGGAAATAGATATGGTATTTATTCCTTTGTTGATATGGGTTTTTACCATACATTGACGATAATTCCAATCCATATTTAGGACTTTCTCCCAATTCAGAAATCCCTTATAATATGAACCAATGGCATCATATTGCTATTACATATGATGGAAATGTCTTCGTTTTGGGTTGATGGTGATGGAAAGTTTACTGATTCAGGTACTGTAACTAATTTTGGATTAATTTCAGAAGACTTAGTAATAAATAGACATACTTGGTCCGGATCAGTAGTTCTAGGCTTTCAGGCCAGTTGGATGAGCTAAGAATTTCCAATATTGCTAGATATACCAGTGATTTCACACCTCCCCAGTATGAATTTCAGCCTGATAATAATACGGTTGGATTGTGGCACTTTAATGAAGGAACTGGTTCTCAAGTGTTAGATGCTTCATGGTAATAATAACGATGGTAATACAAATGGAACTTCTTGGTCTTCTAATATGCCATTTACGTCTTACAATACACCTTCATCACATAACTACACCTACTTACTGGTCTCCAGGCGGACGAAACCACCTCATCTATTACGGCTCAGCCAAGCGCAACCACCACCTACACAGTAGATGTAACTAGTGGAACTACCACTTGTCAAAGTGATGTAACTATTTCGGTTCAGCCACTTCCAACGGTGGATTTAGGAGCAGACATTGTTCTTTGTAACGGAGCTTCTCAAACACTAGATGCTGGTTCGCATGCTTCTTACCTTTGGTCCACTGGAGCCACTACCCAGACTATAGACATTACATACTGCTGGAACTTATCATGTAACGGTACAAGATGCTACTGGGCTGTGAAGCGAGTGATACTTTAATTGCTACTGAAAAAACATTGGCAGTAGATGCTGGAATAGACCAAACGATTTGCTTAGGGAGTTCTGCGATATTAACTGCTAATATTGGCAATAATTATACAATTGGTGTATACTGCTAACTGGTTCTTCTGACTACACTCTTTCTGGTGCTTTTTCTGGAAACGATCCACCAATTAATATTACGTTAGGCGATACGCTCACCTTTAATGTCAATGCTTCAGGACATCCGTTCTATTTAAAAACCTCTAATACTACAGGCACATCCGATGCCATTACCGTAGCCAATAACGGCACATCTTCAGGAACCATTACTTGGTCTCCAACCACAGCAGGAACTTACTACTATATATGCGAATACCACGCCGGAATGGTAGGTACGATAACAGTCTCCAACAGCACAGCTACTTATGCTTGGAGTACTGGAGAAACCACCCAAACCATTAATGAATTTGCTAGTGTTAGCGCGACTTATTCTGTTACAGTAACCGATGGTAATTGTACAGCAACTGACGATATAGATAGTAACTGTAACACCACTCCAACAGTAGATTTAGGAAACGATGTAGCCATTTGCGCTGGAGATAGCACATTATTAGATGCAGGTTCTGGCCATACCAACTATTTATGGAATACAGGTGAAACTACCCAAACCATTTATGCCGATACTGCCGGAACTTATAATGTAACAGTTGGTAATGGAACAACAGCTAGTAAATAAAGAGCATTTAGAATTTAATGATATTGAATTAAGAATATCTCTTAACATTAATTTCGGGAATAATTTCACAATCATTTTAAGTGCTAAAGCCAATGATTTAGTTGATTTTGGAGAACTTTTAAATGTGGCTGGTAATCTGACAATTAATATTTCTAATGATACTACTTTAAAAGCTAATAGTTCTTTAACGATTGATAAATTCCAAGACCTTAATAATAATTTCAATTTTTATTCTCAAGATTTTGGTCAATGGAATAATTTCACAATACAATATCAGTCAGATTCATTAGCATTTTATTTTAATGGCCAAAGAGTATTAATTCACATGCACCTGGGTATTCCATTAATGGTGTATCCTGGATTGGTGATAGAGACATGTTCTCATCTTATTCTTATAATTTTGGTGGTAAAATTGACGATGTCCAATTCTGGAATACTGCTCTTACTCAATCTGAAATCCAATCTTACATGACCACCCCACCAACTGGTAATGAAGCTGGATTGGTTGGTTATTGGAACTTTAATGAAGGCAGTGGAAGTACAGTTACAGACTTAAGTGGTAATGGAAATAATGGAACTATCAATGGAGCAATCTTGGAGTACAGATGCCCCTTCCCAATATGCTAATAATTGTACTGCAACAGACGATGTGGTAGTAACGGTCAATCCACTTCCAACCATCGACTTAGGCGCTGACACTACTTTAATATGTGCTGGAACTAGTGAAACAATAGACGCTGGAACGGCTTTGCTTCTTACTTATGGAGCGATGGTTCTACCAATCAAACTTTATCGGCCACCACTGCTGGCACTTACACGTTACTGGAACCGATGCCAATGGATGTACGCTAGTGATAGTATGGTAATTGAGTTCTTAATGTAGACATTACCCAAAACGATACTACGATTTGTGAAGGCGATAGTTTGGTGTTGTTGGTAAGGAATTCTCAATAGTGGAATCAGTCAACTTTATGGTACTTTAAATAACGGAATAGTTGGTTACTGGCCATTTAACGGTAATGCGAATGACGAAAGTGGAAATGGAAATAATGGAACTGTAAACGGAGCTACTTTAACTACCGATAGATATGGTAATACAAATAGTGCTTATGATTTTGATGGTATTGATGATTACATCCAAGCTTCAAATTATTCATCTAACTCTTCTTTCACATTTTCTGGTTGGATAAACTTATCAGATTATACGATATAAATACAGCCAATTCCTGTTTTGATTTTAGCTTCTTTAGTAACTACAGCTCATTAGGAAAATCTATTGTTGTAGGTTGGAGACAAAATGGTGCTAGCAATACAGGATTTTCTACGTATTTATGGAACCAAAGTCAAAATGGGCACAATATGATCACTATCCAACAAATCAAACACCACCATCTGTAAATAATTGGCACCATTTGGTATCTGTATATGAAAATGGATCTACGGTTAAAATGTATTTAAATGGTCAATTATTTTACAACTCAACGACAGCTACATAACACTGGACTGGTCAACCCTGTACTTTCAAATAATGCCAGTTTACCATTAAACTTTGGAAGAAATCTTACAAATTCTTGTTACACAGACGGGAAATTAGATGATTTTGCATTTTGGAATCGAGTTTTATCGGACCAAGAAATTCAGCAACTTTACAATAACCAGGATTTTTCTTATGAATGGTCCCCATCTAAGAAACTACATCTTCTATAAACGCTAAACCAACCACAACCACTACTTATACAGTAGATGTAACTAGTGGAAGTACTACTTGCCAAAGTGATGTAACTATTACAGTTCAGCCACTACCAACGGTTGACTTAGGAAATGATTTGGTACTTTGTAACGGAACTACTCAAACACTAGATGCTGGAACGCATACTTGCTTACTTATGGTCTACTGGTGCAACTTCCCAAACTATAGATGTAAATACTGCTGGTACTTACCATGTAACGGTACAAGATGCTTCGGGCTGTGAAGCGAGTGATACAATTGAAGCTACTGAAAAAACATTGGCAGTAGACGCTGGAACTGACCAAACTATTTGCTTAGGGAGTTCTGCGATACTAACTGCTAATATTGGCAATAATTATACGATTGGTGTTACGGCTAACGGTTCTTCTGATTACACTCTTTCTGGTGCTTTCTCTGGAAACGATCCACCAATAAATATTACGTTAGGCGATACGCTCACTTTTAATGTCAACGCTTCAGGACATCCGTTCTATTTAAAAACCTCTAATACTACAGGCACATCCGATGCCATTACCGTAGCCAATAACGGCACATCTTCAGGAACCATTACTTGGTCTCCAACCACAGCAGGAACTTACTACTACATATGTGAATACCACGCCGGAATGGTAGGAACCATTACAGTTGCCAACAGCACAGCTACTTATGCTTGGAATACTGGTGAAACTACAGCAAGCATTAATGTAACTCCAACTACCAATACTACTTACACAGTAACAGCAACAGATGGTAATTGTACAGCTACTGACGATGTAGCTATAACTGTAACACCTTCTCCAACAGTAGATCTTAGGAAACGATGTAGCCATTTGCGCTGGCGATAGTACATTATTAGATGCAGGTACTGGCCATACCAATTATTTATGGAACACAGGTGAAACTACCCAAACCATCTATGCCGATACTGCTGGAACGTATAGTGT